>NZ_JCALCK010000001.1:0-1077279 GCF_059812285.1 Mycobacterium sp. NGS62
TTAAGCCCCGTGCCCCCCAATTTGATTGGGGGGCACGGGCATATCTATAGCCGCTAATGCGCGGCACTCCCACCATTCAGGGGCGGGAAATTAATTGACTAGAAAACAACCACCGTTAATGTAGCCATACTGGGGTCGTCGGGCGTCCCATGGTTGGTCCCGGCAAGCATTCCTGTACACCGCTGGGATGCGGTGTGGTGGATCGGTCGCCACCGCGGTCTATCCGGTGCGGCCCGTATCCTGACACGAGGCTTCGTGACGAAAGATTGAAAGGGTTTTCAGTTGGTCGGCAACAGCGCGGGTGGTGAGCGTCGTCAGTCCCGCGACGGAAACGGCAGTGGTCCACGAGGTCCGCAACGGCAAGAGAAGCGCCCTCGGCCGCCGATGCGTTCGGGGCCACAACGCGCTCGTCGAGCCCAGCCCGACAAAGACACCGAAGCACCAACCGGCCAAGGTGGACCAACGCTGGCCGCCGACATTGAGGCTCGTCAGCTTTCGCCGGAGATCCGTCGCGAGCTCACCACGTTGGACCGCAATACCGCAGACTTCGTCGCGCGTCACCTCGTGGCAGCCGGTGAGTTGCTCGATGAGGAGCCCGAGGCGGCACTTGAGCATGCCCGTGCGGCCCGCGCCAGGTCCGGCCGCATCGCCGCCGTCCGTGAGGCTGTCGGAATTGCGGCCTATCACTGTGGCGACTGGGCGCAGGCGCTGGCCGAATTACGCGCAGCCCGCCGGATGGGCAGCAAGTCTGCGCTGCTTCCGCTGATCGCCGACTGTGAGCGCGGTCTCGGCCGGCCAGAGCGTGCGGTTGAGTTGGCCCGAGGGTCCGAGGCGGCCCAGCTCAGTGGCGACGACGCCGACGAGCTGCGCATCGTCGCTGCCGGCGCCCGCGCGGACCTCGGCCAGCTCGAACAGGCCTTGACGGTGCTGTCCACCCCGCAGCTCGATCCCGCCCGCACCGGACCGACCGCGGCGCGGTTGTTCTACGCCTACGCCGAAACGCTGCTGGCCCTCGAGCGCAGTGATGAGGCATTGCAGTGGTTTCTGCGCTCGGCGGCCGCGGATGTCGAGGGCGTCACCGACGCCGAAGACAGAGTGAGCGAGCTCGGCTGACGTGGGAACGATTGCACAGCAATACGATTGCCTACTACTCGATCTGGATGGCACGGTGTTTCGTGGCCATCAGCTCACCGAGGGTGCGGTCGCGTCGCTGGACAAGGTGCCCGGCCGAAAGCTGTTCGTCACCAACAACGCATCACGCAGCGCTGACGAAGTGGCCGAACACCTACGGGATCTGGGCCTCGACGCCACCGGCGACGCCGTCGTCACCAGTGCGCAAAGCGCCGCCCGGGTGCTGGCCGAACAACTGGACCCCGACACCCGGGTATTGATCGTCGGCACCGAGTCGCTGGCCAACGAGATCGTGGCGGTGGGATTACGGCCGGTACGGCTGTGGCAGGACAAGCCGGACGCGGTGGTGCAGGGCCACTCGACTGAAACCAGCTGGTCCGATCTCGCCGAGGCCGCACTGGCAATCCGCGCCGGAGCGCTGTGGGTGGCTGCCAACGTCGACCCCACGTTGCCGTCCGAGCGCGGAATGCTGCCCGGCAACGGATCCATGGTGGCCGCGTTGAAAACCGCCACCGATGCCGAACCGCAAGTGGCCGGCAAGCCCTCACCCACGTTGATCAAGGATGCGCTGGCGCGCGGAGATTTTCGTTCCCCGCTGGTGGTCGGTGACCGACTGGACACCGATATCGCGGGGGCCAATGCAGCCGGACTGCCCAGCATTATGGTGCTCACCGGCGCCAATTCCGCGCGTGATGCCGTCCACGCGATACCCGAACAGCGGCCCACCTACATCGGGCATGACCTGCGTTCGCTGCATCAGGACGCCGACCTGCTGGCCGTGGCGCCGCAAGCGAGTTGGCAGGTCGATACCGGCGGCGGATCGATAACTGTCAGCAGCGGTGCGCAACCGGAATCCGACGACGGGTTGTCGGTTGTTCGCGCGGTCGCCTGCGCGGTATGGAAGGCGCACTTCGACGGTCAGCCGTTCACCATCGAGGCCGCTGATGACACCGCCCGCGACGCCCTGCAGCGCTGCTCCCTGGTGTAAATCGACTAGCGTAAGGAGCGTAATGAATACCGAACCTGAAGAGATTCGCGCGCAGATCGACGCTGTGCTCGCCGAGCTGCCCGATCCTGGCGACGGCGAAAACGCTCTCGCCGAGACCGATCTCGACGAGATCGCCCGCCGTCTGTCCGAGGCGCATGACATGTTGGTGCGTGCCCTGGAGTCGGCGGAGAAGGGTTGAGTGCGCTGTGCCACGGCGTGCCCGTGTTGATGTCGAACTGGTTCGGCGTGGACTGGCGCGGTCCCGTCAACAGGCTGCTGAGCTGATCGGCGCGGGCAAGGTGAGCATCGACGGTATGCCGGCGCTCAAAGCCGCCACCGCGGTCACAGCTACCGCCTCGCTGACCGTCACCGGTGATGGTGGGCGCACCTGGGTATCGCGCGGCGCTCACAAACTCATCGGCGCGCTGGATACTTTCGGGATCAGTGTCGAGGGTCGGCGTTGCCTGGATGCCGGCGCGTCCACCGGTGGGTTCTCCGAAGTCCTGCTGGACCGGGGTGCGCGCAAGGTGGTCGCCGCTGATGTCGGGTATGGCCAGCTGGCCTGGTCGCTGCGCTCGGATCCGCGGGTGGTCGTCGTCGAGCGGACCAACGTCCGGGACCTGTCACCGGGCGTGATCGGTGGCCCCGTCGACGTGATTGTGGCTGACCTGTCGTTCATCTCGTTGACGACGGTGTTGCCCGCACTGGCGCGATGCGCTTTGCCAGAGGCCGATATCGTTCCCATGGTGAAGCCACAGTTCGAGGTGGGCAAAGGTCAGGTGGGGCCCGGAGGAGTGGTACACGATCCGGAACTGCGCGCGGGATCGGTGCTCACTGTCGCTCGACACGCCGCCGAGCTGGGATGGGATACCGCCGGCGTCACCGCCAGCCCGCTGCCCGGCCCGTCGGGCAATGTCGAATACTTCCTGTGGCTGCGCACCCAGACCGGGTCGGCACTCTCGGGTGACGACCTGGTGCAAGCGGTGCACGACGCCGTCCGCGAGGGGCCGCAATGATGCAGGAACGCACCGTGCTGCTGGTCGTCCACACCGGACGCGAAGAAGCCACCGAGACCGCTCGTCGCGTGGAGAAAGTACTGGGCGACAACGGTATTGGGCTTCGTGTGCTATCGGCCGAGGCAGTCGATCGGGGATCGTTGCATCTGGCGCCTGATGATATGCGCGCATTGGGCGTCGACATCGAGGTCGTCGACGCTGATCCGCACGCCGCCGACGGATGCGAACTGGTGCTGGTGCTCGGTGGTGACGGCACCTTTTTGCGGGCCGCAGAACTGGCACGCAACGCGAGCATCCCGGTCTTGGGCGTCAACCTGGGCCGGATTGGATTTTTGGCCGAGGCCGAAGCCGAGGCGATCGATATCGTGCTCGACCACGTCGTGGCTCGCAGCTACCGGGTGGAGCATCGCTTGACGTTGGATGTCGCGGTGCGTGCCGAAGGCCGGGTCATCGACCGCGGATGGGCGCTCAACGACGCCAGCCTGGAAAAGGGCCCGCGGCTGGGTGTGCTCGGGGTGATGGTCGAAGTCGACGGCCGGCCGGTGTCGACGTTCGGCTGCGACGGTGTGTTGGTGTCGACACCGACCGGATCCACGGCCTACGCGTTCTCCGCCGGCGGCCCGGTCTTGTGGCCGGACCTGGAGGCAATTCTGGTGGTGCCCAACAATGCTCACGCGCTATTCGCCCGGCCAATGGTGACCAGCCCGGACGCCACCGTTGCGATCGAAATCGAGGCGGGCGGGCACAACGCGCTGGTGTTCTGCGACGGGCGCCGCGAGATGCTGGTGCCGGCCGGCGGACGGCTCGAGGTGACGCGCTGCGACACCGCGGTGAAATGGGCGCGGCTGGACAGCGCACCGTTCACCGACCGCTTGGTGCACAAGTTCCGGCTGCCGGTCACCGGCTGGCGCGGGCAGTAGCGGTGCTAGCGGAAATTCGGATCGACTCGCTGGGCGCCATCAGCGTTGCCGTTGCCGAGTTCGGCCGTGGCCTGACGGTGCTGACCGGCGAAACCGGGACCGGAAAGACCATGGTGGTCACCGGACTGCACCTGCTGGGTGGGGCCCGCGCCGACGCCAACCGGGTACGCTCGGGAGCAGAGCGGGCCGTCGTCGAAGGTCGTTTCACCACAACAGATCTCGAGGATTCAGTGGCCTCGCGCGTCGACGACATCCTGGACTCATCGGGCGCAGACCGTGACGAAGACGGCAGCGTGATTGCACTGCGCTCGGTCAGCCGCGACGGCCCGTCGCGCGCCTATCTGGGCGGTCGCAGCGTACCGGCCAAATCGCTGAGTGGTTTCACCACTGAGCTGCTCACCCTGCACGGGCAAAACGACCAGCTGCGGTTGATGCGGCCCGAAGAGCAACGGGCCGCGCTGGACCGGTCGGCAGCTGTCGACTCTCGCCTCGAGCGTTACCGCAAACTGCGCGACGCATGGCAGACGGCCCGCCGCGACCTGGCTGACCGCCGCAACAGAGCGCGTGAATTGGCCCAGGAGGCCGATCGCCTCAAGTTCGCGCTGCAGGAAATCGACGCGGTGGATCCGGCGCCGGGCGAGGACGATGCACTGGTCGCCGACATCAACCGACTTTCCGAACTCGACGCCCTGCGCGAGGCAGCCGCGGCCGCGCGCGCGGCGCTCGCCGGGGCAACCGACGACGTCGATGCGCTGCAGCCGATCTCAGCAGCCGACTGCCTCGGCCGGGCGAAGACCGCGCTGGAAGCCGCCGACGACACCGCGTTGCGCAGCCTGGCCGATCAACTGGGACAGGCATTGACGGTGATCGGCGACGCTGCCCGGGAGCTCAGTGACTACCTCAACGAGCTGCCGGCAGACGCCAGCGCGCTGGATACCAAGCTGGCCCGGCAAGCCGAGCTGCGGACGCTGACCCGCAAATACGCCGCTGACATCGACGGCGTGTTGGCCTGGGCCCGCGAATCGCGAGACCGGTTGGCGCACTTGGATATCTCCGAGGAAGCGCTCGACGGGCTGCAACGCGGGGTCGACGAATTGGCAGCCCAATTGGGCGATGCCGCAGTCGATGTCAGCAAGACGCGCAGCCAGGCCGCGAAGCGATTGGCCAAAGCGGTCACGGCGGAACTGTCCGGTTTAGCGATGGCCGACGCCGAATTCACCATCAGCGTGACCCCGATGCCCGCGAGCGACGGCGACCCGGCTGCGTTGACGTTGCCGTCCGGAACGCTGGTGCATGCCGGCGGCGACGGCGTCGACCAGGTCGAGTTCGGGTTCGCCGCGCATCGCGGGATGGTCGTGCTGCCACTGGCCAAAAGTGCGTCCGGCGGTGAGCTGTCGCGGGTGATGCTCGCCTTGGAGGTGGTGCTGGCGACGTCATCGAACCGGTCTGCGGGCACCACGATGGTCTTCGACGAGGTCGACGCCGGGGTGGGCGGCCGGGCGGCGGTCCAAATCGGGCGGCGGCTGGCCCGGTTGGCCGACAGTCATCAGGTGATCGTGGTGACACATCTCCCGCAAGTCGCGGCGTACGCCGATGTGCACCTGATGGTGGAGCCCACCGGACGCAAGGGCGCCAGCGGTGTGCGACGCCTCGACGACGACCAACGCGTCGGTGAACTGGCCCGGATGCTGGCTGGGCTCGGCGAGACCGACACCGCCCGCGCACACGCTCGGGAATTACTTGAGGCCGCTCAATGTGACCGGATCGCGACATCCTGACCGCTTCTCAGGATGTGACAGGTGTGAAAAGATATAACTTCTGATGCTGCTGTTACGGCGCGCCTCCTCGTCGCAGCACTAGTTCACCGACAGAATCGCCCCCATGAGGATGACTGCTCTTCTGTCCCGTAATGCATCGCCGCGGCCCGGCGTCGTCGGCACTGCCCGGGTCGACCGTGACATCGACCGGCTGCTGCGACGAGTGTGCCCCGGTGACATCGTCGTCCTCGATGTGCTGGATCTAGACCGGATCACCGCCGACGCACTGGTCGACGCTGAGATCGCCGCCGTCGTCAACGCATCCCCGTCGGTCTCCGGCCGCTACCCCAATCTGGGCCCAGAGGTGTTGGTGGCCAACGGCGTGACACTGATCGACGAGACCGGGCCAGAGGTATTCAAGAAGGTCAAAGACGGTGCCAAGGTCCGGCTGCACAACGGCGGGGTGTACTCGGGTGACCGCCGACTCATCCTCGGCACCGAGCGCACCGACCACGACATCGCCGACTTGATGCAGGAGGCCAAGAGCGGCCTGGTCGCGCATCTGGAAGCATTCGCCGGCAACACGATTGAATTCATCCGAAGTGAGAGTCCGCTGCTGATCGACGGGATCGGTATTCCCGACATCGACGTCGACCTACGCCGTCGCCATGTGGTGGTGGTCGCCGACGAAGCGCACGCCGAGGATGACCTCAAGCGCCTCAAGCCGTTCATCAAGGAGTACCAACCGGTTTTGATCGGCGTCGGCACCGGCGCCGATGTCCTGCGCAGAGGCGGATATCGTCCGCAGATCATCGTCGGTGACCCCAGCGAACTCAGCACCGAAGTGCTCAAGTGCGGTGCGCAGGTGGTATTGCCCGCCGACGCCGACGGCCATGCCCCCGGCCTGGAGCGGATCCAGGATCTCGGTGTCGGTGCGATGACCTTTCCAGCCGCCGGCTCGTCCACCGATCTGGCGCTGCTGCTGGCCGACCATCATGGGGCCGCGCTGCTGGTCACCGCCGGGCATACCGCCAACATCGAAACGTTCTTCGACCGGACCCGTCAGCACAGCAACCCGTCGACATTTCTGACCCGGCTGCGGGTGGGAGAGAAGCTGGTCGATGCCAAGGCGGTTTCCACCTTGTACCGCAACCGCGTTTCGGCCGGGGCCATCGCCTTTTTGATCCTGTCGATGCTGATCGCGGTCATCATCGTGCTGTGGGTCTCACGCACCGACGCGTTGGTGATGCAGTGGATCGTGGACTACTGGAACCGCTTCTCGCTGTGGGTGCAGAGCTGGATCAGCTAGAACCGTGATTTCCTTACGCCAACATGCGATTTCGCTTGCTGCGGTGTTTCTGGCGCTTGCGGTCGGTGTCGTCCTGGGTTCTGGCTTACTGTCTGACACGTTGCTGTCGGGTCTACGTGACGAAAAGCGGGACCTACATTCGCAGATCAATGCGCTCAACGACCAGAAGAACGCACTCAACGAAAAACTCAGTGCGGCAAATAACTTCGATGCGCAAATGGCCGGCCGGATGGTGCACGACACCCTTGACGGCAAGTCGATCGTCGTCTTCCGCACTCCCGACGCAACCGACGACGACGTCGATGCGGTGTCGAAAATGGCTGGCCAGGCCGGCGGAGCGCTCACCGGCACGGTGTCGCTGACCCAGGAGTTCGTCGACGCCAATTCCGCGGAGAAACTGCGGTCGGTGGTCAACTCGTCGATCGTGCCGGCGGGTGCGCAGTTGAGCACCAAACTGGTCGATCAGGGCTCGCAGGCCGGCGACCTGCTGGGGATTGCATTGTTGATCAACCGGGATCCGGCCGTTCCGACCGTCGACGACACCCAGCGTGACACTGTGCTGGCGGCGCTGCGCGACACCGGATTTATCGCCTACGGCGACCAGCATGTCGGTGCGGCCAATGCTGCGCTGGTGGTCTCCGGCGGTGGCCTCGGCGACGACGCCGGCAACCAGGGAGTGAGCGTGGCGCGGTTCGCATCGGCGCTCGCACCACACGGCTCGGGGGTGCTGCTGGCCGGCCGCGACGGCTGCTCGGTGGGCACGGCCGCCGTGGCGGTGGCACGCGCCGATGCGGCCATGGCATCGGCGATCAGCACCGTCGACGATGTGGACGCCGCCTCCGGCCAGATCACCGCGATCCTGGGTCTGCATGACCTGCTCAACGGCGGCCGTACTGGTCAATACGGCATCGGTCACGGCGCGAGCTCGCTGACTGTCGTGCAGTAATCCTCTCGCCGGGCGTGTTAGCAACCGCTCGACGGTGTGGGTGTTAGGGTGGGGTTCCGTGGGTCGGCAGGCGCAACGCAGGCTGGGAACCAGCCTAAAAAGGAAGGCCCTGCGCCGTCTTCACGGAGGTCGCTCTATTGCGTAGGCATCCGCAAACCGCCACCAAGCACCTCTTCGTCAGCGGCGGCGTCGCTTCTTCGCTCGGCAAGGGCCTGACTGCCAGCAGCTTGGGGCAATTGCTGACCGCGCGCGGGTTGCAGGTGACAATGCAGAAGCTCGACCCCTATCTCAACGTCGACCCGGGCACCATGAACCCGTTCCAGCACGGCGAGGTCTTCGTGACCGAGGACGGCGCCGAGACGGACCTCGACGTCGGTCACTACGAGCGGTTCCTGGACCGAGACCTGTCCGGCTCGGCGAATGTCACAACCGGCCAGGTGTATTCGACGGTGATCGCCAAAGAACGCCGCGGCGAGTACCTGGGCGACACCGTACAGGTGATTCCGCACATCACCGACGAGATCAAGAGCCGCATCCTGGCAATGGCCGAGCCGGACGCCGACGGTAAGCGTCCAGATGTGGTGATCACCGAAATCGGTGGCACGGTAGGCGATATCGAGTCGCAACCCTTTCTGGAGGCAGCTCGACAGGTACGCCACGATCTCGGTCGGGAGAACGTCTTCTTCCTGCACGTGTCACTGGTGCCCTACCTGGCGCCCTCGGGTGAATTGAAGACCAAGCCGACCCAGCATTCGGTCGCGGCGCTGCGCAGCATCGGTATCACGCCCGACGCGTTGATCCTGCGCTGCGATCGCGACGTTCCCGAATCGCTGAAGAACAAGATCGCGCTGATGTGCGACGTCGACATCGACGGCGTCATCTCCACTCCTGATGCGCCGTCGATTTACGACATCCCGAAGGTTCTGCATCGCGAGGAACTTGACGCATACGTCGTCCGCCGGCTCAACCTGCCGTTCCGCGATGTCGACTGGACGGAATGGGACGACCTGCTTCGCCGGGTGCATGAACCGCAGGAGACGGTGCGAATCGCGTTGGTCGGCAAGTACGTCGACCTCTCCGATGCCTACCTGTCGGTCACCGAGGCATTGCGCGCCGGTGGATTCAAGCATCACGCCAAGGTCGAGATGCGGTGGGTAGCGTCCGACGATTGCCAAACCGCGACCGGTGCGGCAGCGGCGCTCAGCGAAGTCGACGGTGTGCTGATACCGGGCGGGTTCGGTATCCGCGGCATCGAAGGCAAGATCGGTGCCATCCACTATGCGCGGGCCAGGGGTCTCCCAGTGTTAGGGCTGTGTCTTGGCTTGCAGTGCATCGTGATCGAAGCTGCGCGCTCAGCGGGCCTAGCCCAGGCCGACTCCGCCGAATTCGATCCGGACACCCCGGATCCGGTCATCTCGACCATGGCCGACCAGGAGCAGATCGTCGCCGGCGAAGCAGATCTGGGTGGCACCATGCGGCTGGGGGCCTACCCCGCGGTACTTGAACCGAATTCCATTGTCGCCCAGGCCTACCAATCGACGCAGGTATCCGAGCGGCATCGGCACCGCTACGAGGTCAACAACGCCTACCGGGATCAGATCGCCAAGAGCGGCCTGCGGTTCTCCGGCACTTCCCCCGACGGGCACCTGGTGGAATTCGTCGAATACCCGCCGGAGATACACCCGTTCGTTGTCGGCACTCAAGCACATCCGGAGTTGAAGAGCCGGCCCACCCGGCCGCACCCGCTGTTCGCCGCGTTCGTCGGCGCCGCCATCGACTACAAGGCCGCCGAACGGCTACCAGTCGAGATTCCGGAGCATCGGGCCAACGGCAATGACCATCGCGACAGTTCCACGGCAACTCACCCCGAGCCCGAGCCTGCCGCCCGTGGCTGAGCACGTTTTCGAGACCACGTCGTCCGAAACCCTGCATACCGGAAAGATTTTCGCACTCCGCACTGACCATGTCCGGATGCCGGGCGGCAAAATCGCCGCCCGCGAAGTCGTGGAGCACTACGGTGCGGTTGCCATCGTCGCCATGGACGACGACGGCAACCTCCCGATGGTGTATCAGTACCGGCACGCGTTCGGGCGACGGCTGTGGGAGCTGCCGGCTGGGCTGCTCGATGTCAACGGCGAGGCCCCGCAGCACACGGCCGCCCGAGAACTGCGGGAGGAGGCGGGGCTGCAAGCAGAGAGCTGGCAGGTGTTGGTGGACCTCGATTCCACCCCGGGCTTCAGCGACGAATCGGTGCGCGTCTACTTGGCGACCGGG
Organism: Mycobacterium sp. NGS62; assembly: GCF_059812285.1. NCBI lineage: Bacteria > Bacillati > Actinomycetota > Actinomycetes > Mycobacteriales > Mycobacteriaceae > Mycobacterium > Mycobacterium sp. NGS62. The sequence continues at coordinate 10,342 of NZ_JCALCK010000001.1, forward strand.
TTGACGCAGGTGGACCGACCCGACGCCCATGACGAAGAAGCCGACATGACCTTGCAGTGGTATTCCCTCAGTGATGCCGTCAGCCGGGTATTTGCGGGCGAGATCGTGAATTCGCTTGCCGTGGCGGGTATTTTGGCGGCGCATGCAGTACGCCAGGGTGTTGCGCTACCGCGGCCGGTAGATGCGCCGTGGATCGACAAGCCGGCGGCGTTCGCTAAACGGCGGGCCACCCGGTGACCACGCTGGCGCCGCCGCCGTTGCAGGCCCAGTTGCAGGGTTATCTGGATCATCTGACCATCGAGCGGGGCGTGGCGGCCAACACGCTGAGTTCGTATCGCCGCGACCTGCGCCGCTACTCGGAGTACCTCGCGCTGCGCGGCATTGACGATCTGGCCAGCGTCAGCGAAAACGATGTCACTGAGTTCCTGGTGGCACTGCGTCGCGGAAACCCGGAGACGGGCGTGTTGCCGCTGTCGGCGGTATCGGCGGCTCGGACGTTGGTCGCGGTGCGCGGTTTGCATCGGTTTGCCGCCGCCGAGGGGTTGGCCGAACTCGACGTGTCACGCGCCGTCAAGCCGCCCACCCCGGGACGCCGGCTGCCCAAAAGCCTGACTCTCGACGAGGTGCTGGCCCTGCTGGCCGGTGCCGGCGGCGACAGCCCGTCGGATGGGCCGCTGGCTCTGCGCAACCGGGCTCTGCTGGAACTGCTGTACTCGACCGGAGCGCGAATTTCCGAAGCCGTGGGACTCGACGTCGACGACGTCGACGTCCATGACCGCTCGGTGCTGCTGCGCGGCAAAGGCGGCAAGCAGCGGCTGGTGCCGGTCGGGCGGCCCGCGGTGCAGGCGCTGGACGCCTATTTGGTGCGGGGGCGACCGGATCTGGCGCGGCGTGGGCGTGGTACACCGGCGATTTTCCTCAACGCGCGCGGTGGCCGGTTATCCCGCCAAAGCGCCTGGCAGGTTCTTCAGGACGCGGCCGAACGGGCCGGGATCACGTCGGGGGTGTCACCGCACACGTTGCGGCACTCGTTTGCGACGCACCTGCTGGATGGCGGCGCCGATGTGCGGGTGGTGCAAGAGTTGTTGGGCCATGCCTCGGTAACGACGACGCAGATCTACACGCTGGTCACCGTGCACGCGCTGCGCGAAGTGTGGGCCGGCGCCCACCCCCGCGCGCACTAACTTTCTGCGCCGAACGTCGACTTGATGGGCAGATTCGCCCGGATTTTGACGACAAGTCGACGTTCGACGAGCTAGCCCAGGTACTCCGACTCCAGCACCAGGTCCGAGATCAGGGTTTGGTATTCGGCGTGCGCCTTGTGTTCGGTGGTGTTCCACAGCGTGTCCTGCTGACGGCGCATGTACTCGCGGTACTTCGGCGCGCCGGGCATCTTGACGTTGTCGGCCACCACGATCGAGCCGGCATGTAGCCAGCCGCGGTCGAGAATGCTCTGCAGGTCGGTCAGATAGGCGTTCTTGTCGTGGTCGAGGAAGACGAAGTCCAGCGCGCCGGCGGTGAATCCGTAGTCGTCGGCCAGCGCCTCCAAGGTGCGCCCGCCGTCGCCGATCGTGCCGACCACACACGTCACCCGGTCCGCGACGCCGGCGTGCGCCCAGATCCGCCGAGCGTTGTCCGCATTGGCCTCGGCCAACTCGACCGAGTAGACCTTGGCGGTCGGCGCGGCCCGGGCGATCCGCAGCGCGCCATAGCCACAGTAAGTACCCAGCTCCAGCGCCAGCTTCGGGTCGGCCCGCCGGACCGCGGCGTCCAGCAGCGCACCCTTCTCGTCGCCGACATTGATCAGCATCGACTTCTCGTAGGCAAAGCGATCGATGGTGGCCAGCACATCGTCGACGTCGCCGGCACGGGCGTTCTGCAGGACGTAGTCGACGGCAGCGGCCTCCCGCCCGTCGCCGATCTGACCTGTCGTGGTGATGTTGCGGGCCCCGGTTGCCATCCGCCACACCGACCACCGCAGAAACGGAATGCGTTGCTTCAGACTCATGACCGACACGATAGTCGCGTATTGGCTGGTTATATCGCCTGCAAGTCTCCCGGCGCAGCCGCGCAAAACCGCTACACTTTCCCCCGATGTCCGCCATTACCCGAACGCCGCGCACCCTTCGGTGGTGCGCGCCGAGCAGCGGCCGGGCATGACCCGCGCCGACGACGAGGGGGCCGGCGTAGCCGGGATCGAGGAGCGGCGCTGATGACCGACAACACCGACAGCAGCCCGGAGGTCGGCCTGACCGGTCGCCCGCCGCGGGCGATCCCCGAGCCCAGGCCACGGACCTCGCACGGCCCGGCCAAGGTCGTCGCGATGTGCAACCAGAAGGGCGGCGTGGGCAAGACCACGTCGACGATCAACCTGGGCGCGGCGCTGGCCGAGTACGGCCGCCGGGTGCTGCTGGTGGATCTCGACCCGCAAGGTGCGCTGTCAGCGGGCCTGGGTGTGCCGCACTACGAGTTGGAGCGCACCGTCCACAACCTGCTGGTCGAGCCCCGGGTGTCGATCGACGACGTGCTGATCCACACCCGCGTGAAAACCATGGACCTGGTGCCGTCCAACATCGACCTGTCGGCCGCCGAGATCCAGTTGGTCAACGAGGTTGGCCGCGAGCAGTCATTGGGCCGCGCGCTGCATCCGGTGCTGGACCGCTACGACTACGTCCTCGTCGATTGCCAACCGTCGCTGGGCCTGCTCACCGTCAACGGTCTGGCCTGCTCGGACGGGGTGATCATTCCGACCGAGTGCGAATACTTCTCGCTGCGCGGGCTGGCGCTGCTCACCGATACCGTCGAGAAGGTCCGCGACCGGCTCAACCCGAAATTGGAGATCAGCGGCATCCTGATCACCCGTTACGACCCGCGCACGGTGAACTCCCGCGAGGTGATGGCCCGGGTGCTGGAGCGCTTCGGTGACCTAGTGTTCGACACGGTGATTACCCGAACCGTCCGCTTCCCGGAGACCAGCGTCGCCGGCGAACCGATCACGTCCTGGGCGCCCAAATCGGGCGGCGCGCAGGCCTACCGCGCGTTGGCCCGCGAGGTCATCGACCGATTCGGCGCGTGACCAGCACCGACACCGCTACCCAGAACGGCTTCCAGGTCAGGCTGACCAATTTCGAGGGGCCGTTCGACCTGCTGCTGCAGTTGATTTTCGCGCACCGCCTCGACGTCACCGAGGTGGCGCTGCACCAGGTCACCGATGACTTCATCGCCTATACCCGCGAGATCGGCCCGCAATTGGGGCTGGAGGAGACGACGGCGTTTCTGGTCATCGCGGCCACGCTGCTCGACCTCAAAGCCGCGCGGCTGCTCCCGTCGGGCCAGATCGACGACGAGGAAGACCTGGCGCTGTTGGAGGTGCGCGACCTGCTGTTCGCCCGGCTGCTGCAGTATCGGGCGTTCAAGCATGTGGCGGAGATGTTCGCCGAGTTGGAGGCTGCGGCGCTGCGCAGCTATCCGCGGGCAGTGTCGCTGGAGGACCGATTCGAAGGTCTGCTGCCCGAGGTGATGCTCGGCGTCGACGCTGAGCGGTTCGCCGAGATCGCCGCGACCGCCTTCACCCCGCGCCCGGTGCCGACCGTGACCACCGAGCATCTGCACGAGTTGATGGTGTCGGTGCCGCAACAGGCCGAACGGCTATTGTCGCTGTTGGAGGCGCGGGGGACGGGGCAGTGGGCGTCGTTTTCCGAACTGGTCGCCGATTGCCAGGCGCCGATCGAGATCGTCGGCCGGTTCCTGGCGCTGCTCGAACTGTATCGGGCCCGGGCGGTAGCATTCGACCAGTCAGAACCGCTTGGTGTGCTCCAGGTTTCGTGGACCGGAGAACGGCCGACCACCGACGACTTGGAACTGCGAGACCGATCATGACTACCGACGACGCCGGCGATGCCGACCTGGGTATCGACGTCGCGACCGCACCCGAATTGCCCGACGACGAGCTCGGCGCCGTGCTCGAGGCGCTGCTGCTGGTCGTCGACACCCCGGTAACCGTGGAGGCGCTGGCCGCGGCGACCGAACAGCCGGTGTACCGGATCGCCACCAAGCTGCAGATGATGGCGGCGGCGCTCACCGAACGCGACAGCGGGATCGACCTGCGCGAGGCCGGCGGCGGATGGCGGATGTACAGCCGGGCCCGGTTTGCGCCGTATGTGGAGCGGCTGCTGCTGGACGGGTCTCGCTCGAAGCTGACCCGCGCGGCGTTGGAGACGCTGGCGGTGGTGGCCTACCGCCAGCCGGTGACCCGGGCGCGGGTGAGCGCGGTGCGCGGGGTCAATGTCGACGCGGTCATGCGGACCTTGCTGGCGCGCGGGCTGATCACCGAGGCGGGCACCGATCCCGACACCGGCGCGGTCACGTTCGCTACTACCGAGCTGTTCTTGGAACGGTTGGGGCTCTCCTCGCTGGCTGATCTGCCCGATATCGCGCCGCTGCTGCCCGATGTCGACATGATCGACGACTTGAGCGAATCGCTGGACGCCGAGCCACGTTTCATCAAGCTCTCCGGCGACACCAATGAGGCCGATAAGCCGTTGTCGTTCGACGTGGACCAGTGATGGCCGAAGGTGTACGCCTGCAGAAAGTGTTGTCGCAGGCCGGAATTGCTTCGCGGCGGGTCGCCGAAAGGATGATCACCGACGGCCGTGTCGAGGTCGACGGGCAGCTTGTGACCGAACTGGGCACCCGTGTCGACCCGGGCGCGTCGGTGATTCGGGTCGACGGGGCGCGGGTGGTTCTCGACGAGTCGCTGGTATATCTGGCGTTGAACAAGCCGCGCGGCATGCATTCGACGATGTCCGACGACCGCGGGAGGCCCTGCATCGGCGAACTGATCGAGCATCGGGTGCGCGGCAACCAGAAGCTGTTTCACGTCGGGCGGCTCGACGCCGACACCGAGGGACTGATCCTGTTGACCAACGACGGCGAATTGGCGCACCGGCTGATGCACCCGTCATATCAGGTGCCCAAGACATACATCGCCACCGTCGCGGGAGCGGTGCCCCGCGGTCTCGGGAAAAAACTGCGCGGTGGCATCGAATTGGACGACGGCCCCGCTGCCGTCGATGATTTCGCGGTGGTGGACACCGTTCCGGGCAAGACGCTGGTGCGGGTGACGCTGCACGAGGGCCGCAAACGCATTGTGCGACGGTTGCTGGCCGCGGTCGGCTTCCCCGTGCAGGAGCTGGTGCGCACCGACATTGGCGCGGTCTCGCTGGGGCAGCAGCGCCCCGGCAGCATCCGGGCCTTGGGCCGCAAGGAGATCGGTGACCTCTACCGGGCGGTCGGCCTGTGAACGTAGTCGTCGCGGTCGACGGGCCGGCCGGGACCGGAAAGTCTTCGGTATCCAAGGGATTGGCTCGCGCCCTGCAAGCGCGCTATCTCGACACCGGTGCCATGTACCGCATCGTGACGCTGGCGGTGCTACGCGCCGGCATCGACCCAGAGGATGACTTAGCCGTGGGCACCACCGCGGCCACGGTTGAGTTGTCGGTCGGCTATGACCCCGACGTAGACCGCTGTTACCTTGCCGGTGAAGACGTTTCGGCCGAGATCCGCGGTGACGAGGTCACCCGCGCAGTGTCGGCGGTGTCATCGGTGTCGGCGGTGCGTACCCGGCTGGTGGAGTTGCAGCGCGAGTTCGCGGACGGCAAGTCAAGCATCGTCGTGGAAGGTCGCGACATCGGAACCGTGGTGCTGCCCGACGCCGACGTGAAAATCTTTTTGACCGCAACGGCCGAGACTCGGGCGCGGCGGCGCAACGACCAGAACGTCGCTGCCGGGTTACCCGACAACTACGACACCGTGCTGGCTGACGTGCGTCGGCGCGACCATCTGGATTCGAGCCGAACGGTCTCGCCCCTGCGGCCGGCGTCGGACGCCGTCGTCGTCGACACCAGTGAAATGACCGAGACCGAGGTGATCGCGCACCTGCTCGAACTGGTGCAGCAGCGAAGCGAGGCACTGCGATGAGCCAGGACGGCACCTGGGCCGACGAAAGCGATTGGGAGCTCGGCGAATCCGATTCAGTTGACGAATCGTCGGGACCGCCACCGGTCGTGGCGGTGGTGGGCCGGCCCAACGTCGGCAAGTCGACGCTGGTCAACCGCATCCTGGGCCGGCGTGAAGCCGTCGTTCAAGACGTTCCCGGCGTGACCCGTGACCGGGTGTCCTACGACGCGCTGTGGACCGGCCGGCGGTTCGTCGTGCAGGACACCGGCGGATGGGAACCCGACGCCAAAGGGTTGCAGCAGCTGGTGGCTGAGCAGGCGGCGGTGGCGATGCGCACCGCCGACGCGGTGGTCCTGGTGGTCGACGCCGTGGTCGGGGCGACCGCCGGCGACGAGGCAGCCGCCCGGATCCTGCGACGCTCCGGCAAGCCAGTGTTCTTGGCCGCCAACAAGGTTGACGGGGAGAAGGGCGAAGCCGACGCGGCGGCGCTGTGGTCGCTGGGACTGGGGCAACCGCATGCGATCAGTGCGATGCATGGCCGCGGTGTGGGCGATCTGCTCGACGAGGTGGTCGGCGCGCTGCCGCAAGTGGCTGAGTCGGCGTCGGTCACCGGCGGGCCGCGACGGGTGGCGCTGGTTGGCAAGCCCAACGTCGGTAAGAGTTCGCTGCTGAACCGGCTGGCCGGGGATGAGCGCTCGGTGGTCCACGAGGTGGCCGGCACCACGGTTGATCCGGTGGACTCGCTGATCGAAATTGACGGCAAGATCTGGCGTTTCGTGGACACAGCCGGTCTGCGCCGCAAGGTGGGTCAGGCCAGTGGACACGAGTACTACGCCTCCGTGCGCACGCATGGCGCCATCGATGCCGCCGAGGTGGTGATCGTGCTGATCGATGGCTCGGCGCCGTTGACCGAACAGGATCAGCGGGTGCTGTCGATGGTCATCGAAGCCGGACGCGCGCTGGTATTGGCGTTCAACAAATGGGATTTGGTCGACGAGGACCGCCGCTATCTGCTGGAACGCGAAATCGACCGCGAGTTGGTGCAGGTGCGCTGGGCGCAGCGGGTCAACATCTCCGCCAAGACGGGCCGGGCGGTGCAGAAGCTGGTGCCGGCACTGGAAAGCGCATTGGAGTCGTGGGATACCCGGATCGGGACGGGACGGCTCAACACGTTTTTCAAAGAGGTGGTGGCCGCGACACCGCCGCCGGTGCGCGGTGGAAAGCAGCCCCGCATTCTGTTCGCCACCCAGGCGACAGCCCGGCCGCCGACGTTCGTGTTGTTCACCACGGGGTTTCTGGAGGCCGGCTACCGGCGGTTCCTGGAGCGACGGCTGCGCGAAGCGTTCGGCTTCGAGGGCAGTCCGATCCGGATCAACGTGCGGGTGCGCGAGAAGCGGAGCGCCAAGACCCGCTGAGCGGTCAGCTTGGCATTAGGGTGCCACAGTGTCTGTTTCGCACCTGGTGTTGATCATGTTGGCCGGACTGGGGGCCGGCGCGGTGAATTCCCTGGTGGGATCCGGCACCCTGATTACCTTTCCCACGCTGGTGACGCTGGGCTATCCACCGGTGGTAGCCACCATGTCGAATGCGGTCGGCCTGGTGGCCGGCGGTGTGTCGGGAACCTGGGGATACCGTCGCGAATTGCGCGGCCAGTGGCATCGGCTGCGCTGGCAGATTCCGGGATCGCTCACCGGCGCGATGCTGGGCGCCTGGCTGCTGCTGCACCTGCCCGAAAAAGTGTTCAACGCGGTGGTACCGGCACTATTGATCGCCGCGCTGATCCTGGTCGTCATCGGCCCGCGGATCCAAGCCTGGGCGGGGCGACGCGCGGTGAGCGCCGGCCGCTCCGCAGATCACCTGAGCCCAGGGCGGATGACGGCTCTGGTGGCAGGCACCTTCGCCGTGGGTGTCTACGGCGGCTACTTCGCCGCCGCGCAGGGCATCCTGCTGATCGGGGTGATGGGAGTGCTGCTTCCCGAGTCGATGCAGCGGATGAACGCAGCGAAGAACCTGCTCGCGCTGGTGGTGAACCTGGTGGCGGCCTCGGCTTACACCCTGGTCGCCTTCGACCGAATCAGCTGGGCGGCGGCGGGGCTTATCGCCGTCGGCTCACTGGTGGGCGGTTGGCTCGGCGCGCACTACGGGCGTCGGCTCTCCCCGACTGCGCTGCGCGTCACGATCGTCATCGTCGGGGCCATCGGGCTCTACCGCCTGTTCACCCTCTGAGATACGGCGGTCTGCGTGGATTCTTCGCCCGTGGTCGGCTGCGGTAGGCTTTCGACCTGCTGCCGGGTGCACCGGCGGCGGCGGGCTGTGGCGCAGTTTGGTAGCGCACTTGACTGGGGGTCAAGTGGTCGCAGGTTCAAATCCTGTCAGCCCGACCAAAAAACAGGGCTTGGCCTGCGATAACGCAGAGTCTCAACCCAACCGTCGCTTGACGGGTCGACCGCCCTGGAGAACATGCCAGCGCCGGCGGCGCGCTCGACGGACTGATTCAAGGGAGTCTCGAGCAGTTCGACTGCATGTCATGCACGCCCATACACGTTATCCGGCTCAGCCGGGTGCCGTCCTTGTGCCGAAGTTGTCCGCTGGTCAAGTGGTGTGGTGGCACGTAAGTCCCATCAACGTCATGCGCGGGTCAGGGAACCCGTTTCGATTTTGTCAGCGACTGACGGCTTTGGCCCGGCACGGTTGGGCGGCCGTACGGCGCGCTTCGCGAAGTCGCCGGCGAATGACTTCCAGCATGCTGAGGGTTTCAGTTCCCGCCGAGCGCCCTACGCGCCAATGCTGCGGCCGCTGGACTGACGGCATCCCGCCGCGCCCGGGTGACGGGCTGGTCGCTCACGTTGATCAGGATTTGGTAGGCGGGGAGTTGGTGCAGGGGCGACTCGGAGATGGACCGACCGTCGGAGTAGCGCCAGCCGAGGTCGGCCAGCAGCGCCGTCATTTTGTCGAACGGCAGTCTGGAACCGGCCGAAGCCGCCGCAAAGGCCAGCATCATCAGGGTGGCCTGCTCCTCAAACGTCGTGTTGGACTTGGGAATCAACCGACCGGCCATATGCTCCCAGAGTCTGTCGGCGTCACGCTGGGCCGCCACGCCAGCCTTGGTCAGCAACAGCGTGCCCTTGTACTTGCGCAGTAGTCCTAACGACCGCAGGCCTTCGCGGAACCGCAGCAGTGCGTAGCATTGGACCTCGCGGTTGCGCCTACCAATCCAATCCTGCATTACGGGAACGACTTTCGAGGCTTCCTCGACGTCAGCCGGTTTGAGGTATCCGGCGGTCGTCAACGCAATGCCCCCGTCCTTGGCGCGGTCCAGAAACCACTGATGCGCCCGCAGATTGTCGGCAAGGGCGACCGTGTCCGACGGTCGCACACCGGCTACCGTAAGTGCCGCCTTCGTCAGGTCGTCGCCATACGGGGTGTACGTGAGCTGATGAACCAGGTCGACCAGGCGCGCATCGATGCCTGCCTCGCGCAGCACGAAGTACGCGTCGCTGAACCCCTTGTTGAGCCGTTCCGGCTCGAATAGCGCGGGGTCAGGGAGCAGCTCGGAGAGGCTGTCGGCATCGACTAGATGCCCGCAGTCTTCTGGCGGCGCGGCGCGCTCGCCGTCGATGACAACTGCTGCGGGACAGTCACTCTCGGCGTGAAGAATTTCTTCGAGGCGAAGCGTCAGCTCCCAGTTGTCGCCGTAATCGTAGAGGTAGTGCAGGACATCGCCGGGCTCACTGAGGGTTTCGTCGAGTCGAGTGTCGGCGGCGGGCAGCCCGTCGTGTTCGGGCCACTCCTTGTTGTCCACGTCGTACGGGCACAGGAACAGCTGGCTGTGGTGGTCGAAGGCACGGCCGCCGAGTGAGAAGCGATGCAGGTGCGAGTCGGTCCAGTCGAACGCCACCTGCAAGACCTGGTGCAGCAGTTCCAGCGCCAGGTTGGAGCGCAGATCCAGCCGTCGCCAGATCGTTGGATCGCTGTCTTCGAGGTGCACCCGGACCCGGTAGACGACGACATCACGCCGTCGCGCGCGACGCAGATCCGGGCGCGACACCGGTTCCGGCACCAGACGCAGGTATGGGCGCGCGCTCATGGCGCTCACCTTAGAGCTGTTGCGCTGTCAATCCGGCACCATGTCGGTATGCCGTTGTCGGAGAGGGGGCTGGTCGAGGCGGCCGGTGACCGGAGTTATGCCCGAGGCGAAGACTATGGCCGCTACGTCCGAGGGCTTCGGATCGCCGCCGACAAGGCCGATGCTTCGGTCCAGGCAAAGCGGGTCTACATGGTGGCTCGACTGGTCCGGTCCACAACTTGATGGTTACTGCACGTGTCCGTATGCCGGCGACGGTCACTTCTGCAAGCACCTGGTCGCCGTCGGACTCGCCGTGATCGACAGTGGCGGCGTTGACGACACCACTCAGGTGGCGTCGGCGCTGCAAGCGACCGTGCAAGCGATGGACGTCGACGAGCTTCGCGAACTCGTCATGACCCTCGCCCACCGCGACGGCGAAGTGCGGCGCATGCTGGAGGTTCGCGCCACAGCGGCATCCGGCGATGACACGACCGCCAAGGCCGAGTTTGAAGCCTATGTGCGCAACGCCCTGGAATTCCGCGGATTCGTCGACTATCGCGAGTCCTACGCGGTCGCGGAAGCGGCCAGCCAAGTACTCGATGAGCTCGAGCGCCATCTGAAGGCAGGGTCCGCCGAAATCGTGCGGCCGGCCCTGCTGTGCGCATTAACCGTGCTGCGCACGATCACCGAGCAGGCGGATGACTCGTCGGGAGTGATCGGTGCTGAATGCCAACACGCTGCCGACCTGTACGCGCAGGCGTGCCGACTGGGTCGGCCCGATCCCGTCGAACTGGCGCGGTGGCTGGTGGCTTTCCGGGCCACCTCGCCGGGTTGGCCGACACTGGTGCTCGCAGATTTCGTCGACGCGTTCGACGACCGAGCCCTCAAGATTTACCGCGCTGCAGTCGCGGACTTGGACCGCAAGCACGCGGGTCGCGGCCATTGGAGCCGGTTTGAAGTCGACACCATGTTGCTGGAGCTCGCCGATCACGACGGCGACGTCGATCGAGCTATTGCGCTGCTGAACGAACGTGAGCACCCGCAGTACGGTGTGATCATCGCCCGTTTGCGGGAAGCGGGACGTGATGACGAAGTAGTGAGCTGGATCGATCGGGCGGTTGCCGAAGGCCGAATCAACAGTCACGGCGGCGGTAATCACTACTGGCTGAGCCCATCTGCTGTCGCCGACACGTACCGGGGACTCGGACGCGACGACGACGCGATCGCCGTGCTGCGTGCCGATTTCGTCCGGCAACCCGAGGTCCGCGCCTACCGGGCACTGCTGGACTTTGCCGCTGCGATCGACGGCGCCGATGCCGAACGTGCCTGGGCGTTCGACCACGCGAGAGAAGAGGCCAGCGGACCCCGCCAGGGGGCGGTCCTGATCCAACTCGCACTGAGTGAGGGAGACGTGGATGCCGCCTGGGAGGCCGCCGACCGTTATGGTGCCGGATGGGTATGGCAGGAACTTGCTACGCAAGGCGCCGATGCTCGGCCGATAGCTGCTGCAGATCTGTACCGGCCCAGGCTCGAGCACGACCTGCGGCATCCCAACACCAAGCTCTACCCGGGCGTTGCCGCGACGCTGGCAACGATGGCCAAACTGTACGAAAGAGGCAGTCGCAGTGCTGATTTCGCGTTGTACGTCGCGAAGATCCGGCAAGACTACGGCAGGCGCCCCTCGCTGATGAAGGCGCTCAAGGCGAAGGGACTCTGAGCGACCTCACTCGCTGCGCCAGCGCTCGCCGAGTGCCTTCGCCGCTGTGGATACCTTCATGACCAGGCGACGCTCGCGGTTGTGGACGCGAACGAAGTGGTAGTGCTCGTAGAAGGACCGTGCTTCGTCATCGATGGCGTCAACAACGATGAGTCGGCCGCCGCCGATTTCGGATGCGGCCACGGCTTTGCCTAGCGCGTCGAGGAGCAGCTGCTCGCCGTATCCCTGACCCCGCAGCGATGTGTCGATTGCCAGGCGGGCGATCAAGTATCCGGGTATGCGGGAATAGCCGCCGGCCATGGATCCCGAGACGCCGTCGTCGTTGCGCACTATCTCGGTGGGACAGATGGCGAAATAGGCGCTGACTTTCTGTTCGCCGAGCGGCGTCCACACGTAGACGTGCGCGACTCCGCTGCTGTCCGCGCGACGAGCATGTGCGATGAGCCACGTATTCAGCGATTCCTTGCCGCAGTCGAATCCTTGCAACATGTGGGCGTCAGTGAGTCGCGCGGACTCGAACATTGTTCAGCGCCTTGTAAAGACCGCTGGTTTGCGTGCGGCTGCCGCCAGCCGCGGCGCGTCGTCAGCGGCATCGAGCGAGGACATCAGTTTGTCGAACTGTTCGGGCTCCATTGCCGTCACTAGTTCCTGACGCAGGATGTCTTCGGCCCGTTGCATCGCAGCTTTTCGCACAAATTCCGACGTCTGCTCATGGACAAGGTTCGCGGCGCGCTGGATGCGGTCCAAGGTCGCTTGCTCCGCGCGAAGCTCGATGCGCTTCGTCTTGACTGCCATGGCGAACCTCCTTTGTCTTCCTGCAATCCCCTGCTCGCAGACATCGACCAAACAAATGTACGGTAACTGTCCGTACAAGGCTATCAGGTCGTGGCAACCGCTGGGGACCACGCGGGGACCAGGCGCTACGCGCGATGCTGAACAACTTGCACGTGCATGGACGTCACGGATTGTCAGACACTGTCAGCCCGGCCAAAGTATAAGCAGGTCAGAGGCGGTTTTTGAGAGACGGTGCTTTTGAGGCGCCGCTGTGGTACGCTCCCGCTTCCACGGCTGCTGTGAAGCGGGGTGACCATATGAACTTCGGGGAAGCAATTTCGACCGGATTCATCAAGTACTTCAATTTCAGCGACCGGGCCCGCCGGTCCGAATACTGGTATTGGACTCTCTTCGGCGTCATCGTCGCCATCGTGGGAAACGTCGGCAACGCGATGCTGCACACGCATTTGGTTAACTTGCTTCTGGCGATCCCGCTCTTCATTCCCGGCTGGGCCGTCGCCGTTCGGCGCCTGCACGATACTGACCGCTCTGGTTGGTGGCTTCTGATCGCCGTAATCCCGTTGATCGGCGCCATCGTTCTCTACATATGGTTCGCCGCCAAGGGCACCGAGGGACCGAACCGGTTCGGATCCGATCCTTTAGCCGCAAAGCCATTGCCGGATCAGCCATTCGGCGCTCCAGCTTAGGGCAGGGCGCGTTCTGCGGCGGGACGACTGCGTGCTCTCACTGCGTCCTCACGCAGCTTGACGTCCGGCGTCGATTCCGGCCGTCGCTTCGTCGCGATCGCCGAGCCGTCCTTCCCGGGACGGGTGCTCGCCCGGTTTGAGGGTATGGATCGGCCACTGACCGTCGTCGCTGAAGTAGGTCGTCCCCGCAGCATCGGAGTCGCTCAGCACCAGTACGGGTAGAAGGGCACCTGCCTTGCCTTCTCGCTAAATTCAGCGATCTGGCCCTGCTGCCAAGTGAACTCAGCACCACTAGCGGTGCTGTGGACGCGGTTTTGCCACGGCTGGGTGAGGTCGTGGCCGGTGGCCAACACGCACGGCTGGCCATCAGCCGTCTTGACGCCACATTCCTGGTGCCTGTCGTGAGACTTCCCGCTTCCCCACATCAGCAGAATTCCAGGTCGATGTACTGCGCCATCGGGGCGGAGCCAACTTTCGCTACTGCGATCTTCATGGCCGCTCCTTTGCCGTAGCTGCCTCACGAGCTCTCAAACCCCGCGAAGATATGTCGCTATCGTCCTTCGATAACTCGGTCGGGGCACGAGTAATTGACTACCTGTGTTTCGCGACGTCACCTGGCATCTCGATCGAGCCGCAATGGGCGCGGTTTTATGACTTTGGCGCTGGGCGCGTGATTACTGCCCTGGGATCGCCGGCAGATTGTCTCGAATGCCCCTCAGGTCGTCCAGGATGTTCTGCAGATCGCCCTGGATGTTTGGCAGATCGGGGAGAGCCGTTGGGACCTGTTGCATTTCGCGGGGGCTTGATCCGTACTGAGGGCAATACGAGACGATGGCACCGGCAGCGAATTGGGCGCTTTGATCGGCGTCCCAAATTGTCGATTGCTGCACGAAGCTGATCGCCTCTGCGAAGTCGTGTTGATCGGCCAGAAAGTCGCAGACAGCGTGGCCATTGCTTACCACGTAGTCGCGGTTGGGAACCGGCACGCCCTGCTGTTTCAACGCTGCCATGAGCGCCTTGTCGGCAATGTCAGCCTGCGAAGCGGGCGGTTGCGGCGCCACCGGGGCCGATTGCGCACTCGACGGTGGAGCTGCGGCCGACGGCGGGGCTGCCGCTGGCGGCGCCGTGGGTCGTGGGTTGTGAACCGCGAACCACACCACCAATGCCGCGGCGATGGCTACCAGCGACAGTGGCAACGCGGCGACGGAGCCGAAGCGGCGCAGCACTGCGTTAGGTCGGTAGGACTTGATCCCGCGGGGTTTGTCACGTGAGGTGTCGACGAGAACCCGCGACTTACCCGCGTGAACCGCCTCAGTCGGGTACTCCTCCGGAGGGTGTCCCAGGCGCTCGTCGAGGAGCGCGTCGAACTGACGACTCGACGGTTCGTCGCCGCGCTCCCGCATCTCCCGGCGCACCGCTGCAAGGCGCCGCAACTCGGAGTCGATCGTGTCCCGATCGCGCATGCTCTGAGCCTAAAGCAGCATGTCGCCGTTCGTCAGCGACTGGGCCAGCAAGCCGGCCTCGCTCTTCGGTGGATCAGTCTTTCTGCCAGGGCTGGCAGCTATGCGTCAAAAACGCCACGTCACCCGGGTCGAGTGCGACTACCTGCGGATCATTGCCGAGGCCGTTACTGACGATGTCGGTTGGGTTGAGGCTGTGCAGCTTCGCCCAGTAGCAATCGGATTCGCCTTCATCACTGCGACCGCCGGAATGATAGGTGCCCGGCTCGATGTCAGTACCGATTCGATAGGTGCCGTCGGTTTCCATCGTCGTTTTGAGGGCGGGCGTCGGCGGTGCTGGGTTGGTCACCGTGACGGTTTCTTTGACGAGCACCGTCGAGGTCACGGTGGCCGCTGGGTGGCCAGACCCCCCGCAACCCGCGAGAACTATCGCCGCGGCGGCGATAGCAGTTCGCTTTCCCTGCATTGAGGGAGCCTAGCTGGCCCGCTACGTGGAGCACATCGGGCCGCATACGCGCCCTGTTCCTATCATTTGATGATGAGCGCCGGCGGCCTGGAAGCGATGCGATCGCCGGCCTTCACCGTTGAAGATGCCGCCCGGTATCGCGCCGCCGGCTGGTGGTCCGACTCGACGCTGTCCGATACCGTACGTCGCAATGCCGAACGATCACCCGACCGCGCCGCATATATCGACCATCCCGGCACATCGCAGAGTTGGCGTGAATTCGAGGTCGCAGCAACTGCTCTGGCAGAGCAGCTGGCCGGCATCGGCGTCGTGCCGGGCGATCGGGTCGGGGTGTGGCACGGTGATTCCGCCGCCATCCATGCGCTGCTCGTCGCGGTCGAGCGCTGCGGCGCTGTCGTCGTCGGCATCGGCGCCCGCGCCGGCACCCGTGAGGTTGCGGCGGTAT
This sequence comes from Mycobacterium sp. NGS62, assembly GCF_059812285.1. Classification (NCBI taxonomy): domain Bacteria; kingdom Bacillati; phylum Actinomycetota; class Actinomycetes; order Mycobacteriales; family Mycobacteriaceae; genus Mycobacterium; species Mycobacterium sp. NGS62. The sequence continues at coordinate 25,935 of NZ_JCALCK010000001.1, forward strand.
TGCGCAGCGCGCAGCCGAAGCTTCTGGTCAGCGATCAGCAGCGCAGCAGCGCCGCGGCATCCGTAGCCCCAGAAACACTCGTCCTCAACCGCAACGACACACTGTCGCTCAACACCGACGCCAAGCCCAAAGCGCCAAAGCCCGAGACTCGGCTCGGGCCCGATGACCTCTTTCTGATCAACTCCACCTCTGGGACGACGGGGTTGCCCAAATGCGTCATGCACACCCAGAACCGGTGGCACTACTTCCATCAAAAGGCCGTCGCCAACGGACAACTGGCATCTGACGACATCTTCTTACCGATTATCCCCACTCCGTTCGGGTTCGGAATCTGGACCAGCCATTCGACGCCGATCTATCTGGCTGCCACTGCGGTGATCTTGGAACGCTTTACGACCAAGGCGGTATGCGAAGCGATCGCTCGGCACCAGGTCACCGTGTTGTGTTGCGTCAGTACGCAATTGACGATGTTGATGGCGGATCCTGAGCGCCGGAATTACGACTTGAGTTCGCTGCGGGTGGTTTTCACCGGCGGCGAGGCGTTGCCGTATCGGCCGGCCGCCGAATTCGAGGAACTCACCAGCGCGAAGATTCTGCAGTTCTACGGCTCGAACGAAACCGGCCTGCTCAGCGGCACCACGCTCGACGACTCCCGCCACCGACGACTGCGCACCGGCGGTCGCATTGTGCCGGAAATGGCGGTGCGACTCTTCGACGGCGATCAGGACGTCACCTCGACCGGCCGCGGCCAGCCCGCCTGCCGAGGTCCGGCGACCAGCCTGGGCTACCTCGGCGGCGCCGACCACGACACGTTGTTTACCCGCGACGGCTGGATGCGCATGGGCGACATCTGCGAGATCGATCCGGACGGGTACCTGACCGTCACCGGCCGAACCTCCGATTTCATCGTCCGCGGCGGCAAGAACATCAGCGCCGCGCAGGTCGAGGACGCTGCCATGACTCATCCCGCGATCGCGCTAGCAGCGGCGGTCGCGATGCCCGATCCGGTATTCGGTGAAAAAGTCTGCCTCTATGCCGAACTTGCTGATTCTCACACCATCGAGCTGGCCGAACTCGTCGAGCATCTGCTGGCACAGGGAGTGTCCAAAGAGCTGCTGCCCGAACGACTCATCGTGGTTGACGAACTACCCCGCTCATCCGGGGGAAAGATTGCAAAAGGGGAGCTCCGCGAGGATATTCGAGCCAGGATGGAGGCCGATCATGAATGCTCCTAACGCGCGGCCCGGCGGTCTGGAAGTGTGGGCGCCGTCCGTGGTGCCCCCGATCGGCGTCGAACTGTCCGACGAGCAGGCACTTGCCGTGGCCTTCCGCCACCTGGCCGCTATCGGATTCGCCGAGAACATGGCCGGACACATCACCTGGCAACCTGACGGCCAAACCGAGATGCTGGTCAACCCGTGGGGACTGTGGTGGCAAGAACTGACCGCGTCGGACATCTGCGTGGTGAACAGCGATGCGCGGGTGGTTCGCGGTCGGTGGGACGTCACCCCGGCGATCCATATCCACACCGAACTGCACCGCGTCCGCGACGACGCGCGCGTGGTCATTCACAATCACCCCTACTACGCCAGCGTGTTTGCCGCGCTGGGCCGGTTGCCCGACCTCCTACACCAGACGGGTTCGCTGTTCCTTGACGACCTCTGCCTGGTCGGCACCTATGACGGCGAGATCGACAATCCATCCCGCGCAGCTGATCTCGCGGCCCGCATCGGAGGTGCCAACCTGACGATTCTGGCCAACCACGGCGTGATCGCAACCGGTCGCACCCTGGCCGAAGCCGTCTACCGGGCGGCATCGATCGAACGAGTCTGCAAGCTGGCCTACGACGTCATGCTGACCGGCAAACAGCCCGTGACAATGAACTGGTCGGACATGGCGGGCATGCAGGCGTCGCTGATCGAACGGGCAGCCGACGTGTACTGGGCAGGCGCAGCGCGGATGACCATCAAAGCCGACCCCGACATGCTCAGGTGACACAGTGAAATCGATTGACGAGCTGGCCGCCAACCCGAACTTCACCACCGCCAAGACCGGCGCCAGTCGGTCAGTGACCTTTCTGCCGGATCCGCCCCGCGCCCAACGCCGCTACACGCTGATCTCAGTCGACGATCACATCGTTGAACCTCCGGACACCTTCACCGGACGTCTGCCAGCCAGATTCGCCGACCGCGCACCACGGGTCGTGGACACCGCGAGCGGGGGCCAAACCTGGATCTACGACGATCGGGAACTGCCCAACGTCGGGTTCAATGCGGTAGTTGGGCGGCCGGTGTCCGAATACGGCTTCGAACCGGTCCGATTCGACGAAATGCGCAAGGGCGCTTGGGATATCCATGAGCGGATCAAAGACATGGACCTCAACGGCGTCTACGCCTCGCTCAACTTTCCCTCGTTTCTGCCCGGGTTCGCCGGCCAGCGACTACAACAGATGACCAACGATCGCGACCTGGCGCTGGCCTCGGTGCGCGCCTGGAACGACTGGCACCTCGAGGTGTGGGCGGGTTGCTATCCCGGCCGGATCATTCCCTGTCAACTGCCGTGGTTGTTGGACCCGCAACTGGGCGCCAGGATGATTTATGAGAACGCCGAGCGTGGCTTTCATGCCGTCACCTTCAGCGAGAATCCGGCGATGCTCGGACTGCCCAGCATCCATTCCGGTCACTGGGATCCGATGATGGCAGCCTGCGCGGAGACCGGGACGGTCGTCAATCTACACATCGGATCGTCGGGATCGTCGCCGTCGACCACCGAGGACGCGCCGCCGGACGTGCAAGGTGTGCTGTTCTTCGCCTACGCCATTTCCGCGGCCGTCGACTGGCTGTATTCCGGTCTGCCCAGCAGGTTTCCCAACCTCAAGATCTGTTTATCCGAAGGCGGGATCGGCTGGGTGGCCGGGCTGCTGGATCGCCTCGACCACATGCTCAGCTATCACGCCATGTATGGCACCTGGCGGGCCTTGGGGGAGAACCTCACGCCGGCAGAGGTTTTCACCCGAAACTTCTGGTTCTGCGCCGTGGAGGATCAGTCGTCGTTCATCCAGCATGAGCGAATCGGTGCCGACAACATCATGCTGGAAGCCGACTATCCGCATTGCGATTCGACCTGGCCGCACACCCAACAAGCGGTCCACGAACAGATTCGCGATCTGCCGCGAGACGTGATTCGCAAAATCAGTTGGCAGAACGCGTCACGGTTATATCGTCATCCGGTGCCTGACGAGATCCAGCGGAACCCGGAGGCATTCTGACCGACCAGGATCGCGTTCGCTGGGACGGTATGTATGCCAATCGCGGGCCGGCGACCATCAGTGCCGTGGGCGCGCCACCGCCGTTTGAACCCTATGCCGATCTGTTCCCGACGACGGGGCGCGCGCTCGATGTGGCCTGCGGGCAGGGGCTCGCCGCGGTGTGGCTTGCCCGCCGCGGCATGGACGTGCGCGGACTCGACGTCTCTCCGGTGGCCATCACCCAAGCACGGGAACTTGCCCGGTGCAGCGACGTCGTTGACCGGTGCGAGTTTGACGTCGTCGATCTCGACGAGGGCCTACCGGCAGGTCCGCCGGCAGACGTCATCGTGTGTCACCGGTTCCGGGACCGTCGCCTCGACCAGGCGATCATCCGGCGACTGGCACCAGGCGCGTTATTGGCGATCAGCGCGCTCAGCGAGGTCGGCGCCGCCCCGGGCCCCTTCCGCGCCGCCCGCGGCGAGCTGACCGCCGCGTTCGTCGACCTAGACCTGATTGCAGCCGGCGAGGGCGACGGGGAAGCGTGGCTGCTGGCGAGGCGCGAAAGCGCATACTGAAAGTCATGACCGGTCCAGTGCAGATGCGCGTCGAAAGTCTGTGCCGCTACCCGGTCAAGTCCATGCTGGGCGAGGTGGTGGCCAGCATGGTCGTCGACGAGCGGGGCGCCGACGGAGACCGGCGGCTGGCGCTGGTTGACGCGGTGACCGGGCGGGTGGCCAGCGCCAAGCAGCCCCGGTTGTGGCGTGAGCTGTTGCAGTTCAGCGCCACTCGGGATAACGGCCACGTACACATTCGAATACCGGACGGGACGAGGGTGGCTGCTGACGATCCGGACATCGACGAATTGCTGTCGAGGCTGTTGGGACGTCCGGTCCAACTGGTGCGCAAGCGGCCGCAGGGCGCCACGCTCGAACGGCCCGACCCGGAGCAGGTGCTCGAGCAGGGGATGGACGCCGAGGTCGACACCCGCATCGTCGAGATCGCCGCGGCGACGCCGGGAGATTCGTTCACCGACCTTGCTCCGCTGCACGCGATCACGACGGCAACTCTGGAGCGTGTCGGGACCGAAGCACTGCGCTATCGGCCCAATCTGGTGATCGCGGTACCGCCCGACTATCCGCCCTATGCGGAAAACACCTGGGTGGGCCGGGAGTTGAGCGTAGGGGAGACGCGGCTGAGTGTCCTCAAGCCGACATCGCGGTGCGCGGTTCCCACCCTCGAGCACGGCACACTCCCACGAGCCCTGCACGCATTGCGTACGCTGGTGGCCGAAAACCGGGTGGAGTCACCAGGTTCCGGATCGGTGCCCTGTGCCGGCGTGTACCTGGAAGTCATCACCGGCGGCACCATCCACACCGGCGACCCGGTCAGCCTGGCCTAATCCACTCAATCGTTACCACGCGGCGGCGGCTGCACCTCGACACCGCTTGACTCGTGCTCCGGCCCTGCATCCGGGTGTTCAGCCGGGACACGATCGCGAAATCGGGTCGCCTCGCTCGAATCCTGCGTCCCGGCACGCCGTTCCGCGCTGTGGTAGGGCCCAGGCTTCGGCCGGGATTTCCCCCCGGGGAAAGCCAACCGGAAGATGCTGCGGTGCACCGTGTACCACTGCTTCGAAAATCGTCCGGAGTTGTACGGCAGCTGGTAGCGCTCGCAGATGTCCTTGACCTTCGGGGCGATCTCCGAGTATCGACTGCTGGGCATGTCGGGATACAGGTGATGCTCCACTTGATAACCCAAATTGCCGCTGATGACGTGAAACAGCGGACTGCCGTCGATATTGGCCGCGCCGATCAACTGGCGAACGTACCACCCGCCGCGCGTCTCATCTTCCACTTCGCTCTGGCTGAACGTATAAGTCTGGTCCGGGAAATGTCCGCAGAAGATGATGGCGTGGGCCCACACGTTGCGGATGACATTGGCCAGCGCATCGGCAGCCAGGGTGCGCAAGTACGTGCTTTCCACGCCCGCAAAAGCCCGGTCCAGAAAACTCGCGGTCGACCCGAGTCTGCCCTTGCGCGATATCCTCCGAAGCAGTCTGCTGGCGCGGGACTCCGCTGGCTGATCGATGCGCCCGCGCAGGGCTAGCTGCGCAAGTCCGAAAGCGCCCGCGCTGATAACCGGCCAGCCGACGTAATCCTTCTGAATCTGCGAGCGTGCCTTGCCTGCAATGCCTTTGAAGTCGTTGCGCAAGTCGGACATCGACTTCTCGCCCGCCCACAAGGCTTTGAGGTCGGTGTCGTGCACAGCCACGCCCCACTCAAAGAGCAAGGTAAGCAGTACGTTGTAGAACGGTTGCGCCAGATAGACCGGATGCCATTTCTGAGCCGGATCGATTCGCATGATCTCGTAGCCGAGATCCTTGTCCTTGCCCCGGATATTGGTGAAGGTGTGGTGGATGTAATTGTGCGAGTGCTTCCAAGCTTCGGCGGTTGACGCGGTATCCCAATCCCACACCGAGGAGTGGATATCGGGATCATTCATCCAATCCCATTGACCGTGCATCACATTGTGGCCGATCTCCATGTTCTCCAAGATCTTGGCCATGCCCAAGCACGCTGTGCCGAGCACCCAAGCGGTTTTAGACCTTGACGCCAGCAGCAGCACCCGTCCGACGACCACGATCTGGCGCTGTACCGAGATCACCGTCTTGATGTAGCGCCGGTCGCGCTCACCGAGATCGGCAAACACCTCGTCGTGAATCGCGTCGAATTCCTTCGCAAGCTTTTCCAGCTCTTGTTCGCTCAGGCGTGCAAGCGGGCTCTCCACAGCAGTGGTCACTATGGCTCCTTCCGGTCACAGTTCGAGTTCGACGTCACCTTCGGCGGTGTTGATGCAGATCCGCACGTCCGCTCCGATGGGTTCCGTGACGTCGCCGGAGCGCAGATCGCGCAGTTTGCCCGACTTCAGCGTCCCGACACAGGTATGGCAAATTCCGATCCGACAGCCGTACGCGAGATTGAGACCGGCCTGCTCGCCGGCTTCCAGAATCGGTGTGCCGCCGTCGCATTCGACAGTGGTGTCGCTGTCCAGGAAGCTGACGCAACCGCCTTGCCCTTCCCCCGCATCGCCGCCGATTTTCGGCTGGAACCGCTCAAAGTGCAGGCGATCTGCATCACCGTTTTTCTCCCAATGCTCGATCAGCGCATCGAGCAACTCGCCGGGGCCAGAACAGAACGCCTCTCGTTCGCGCCAGTCGGGAACCAGCTCGTCCAGGTCGTCCGGCGATATCCGGCCCCGCTCGGAGGTGAGCCGCACATCGAGCCGCATCCCGTCGCAACGGCGGTCGAGGTCTTCCAGAAAGGACAAAAACATGACTTGTTCGCGGCTGCGCGCGGAGTGAATAACCACGACATCGCCTAGCTCGCCGCGGCGATCAAGGCTGCGCAGCATGCTCATGATCGGTGTGATGCCGCTACCGGCGCTGATGAAGAGCATTTTCGACGGCGGCGGATCGGGCAGTGTGAAAACTCCCTCAATCTCACCGAGCCGAATGATGTCGCCGGGCTTGACCCGTTCGACCAGATACGGTGACACCACACCGCTGTCCACCCTTTTGGGGGTGACACTGATCAGCCCGTCCGCTGGCTGTGGATCCGAGGTCAGCGAATATGCCCGCCAGTGATAGCGGCCGTCGATGATCACGCCGAGCCGCACGTACTGGCCGGGTTGATGGCCTCGCCATTCATAGCCCGGCCGAATCAGCACACTCGCCGCTTCTGAGCCCTGCGGCTCGACGCGCTCGACTTTTCCGCGCAGTTCCTTCGTCGTCCAGAGCGGGTTGATCATCTCGAGGTAATCGTCTGGACGTAACGGACTGAACAGTTGCCGCACTGCTCTCAGGAACAACCGCCGACCGCGTGGAACCGGGGGCTGAGCGCCGCGTTCCGCCATGATCGCGATGGTACACAGCTGTCCACCGAGTTCAAGCGAACGCGATAACTGCGCTGTTCAGCCGTACTATTAACGCCCTTACGAAGTAAAACGTACGTTCACTGAATAGCGGTCGGCGCCTCGGACACCTTCACCAACCGCACCTCCGGGCGAGCCGGAACCGCGTCGGCAAGAAACCATCGGAAGGCGAGGTTGCCGCGCGGATACTCCAGTGTGGTGAGCGAGTTCGGGTGGGCAGTCATGCCCCAAGAGACGACGATCGTCACCGTGCCGTCTGCGTTGAACACCGCGCTGTGACCGTTGATGGAACTGCGCGCGTCGATGACGCTGTGGGTGGCCATGAACTGGTTCCACACCACCAGGTTCCAGAACCGACAAGCCGGGGGCCGGTGGGTGATCACCAGCGCTTCGTCGTCGGCGAGCACAAAACTGCCGTAGGCATAGCAGGCGTCGCGGGCCGACCAGCCGAAGTTGGCGTCGGGCACCTGGTAGGGATCTGCGAATTGGTTTGCGATCTGGGAGATTTCGTGCCCAAGGGTATGGGCGTCGTCGGACCGCACACCGACGGCAAGCGGCACAATGGCGAACATCGTGCGCAGCCAGGCGGCGCTGGCCCGCAGCGCCGCAGCCGTTTCGGCGTCGCCGTGCCGCACCGGCTCCGGCTCATCCAACGCCTCGATGCGCCAGCTGACGGGCCGGCCGGTGAGCGGGTCGGCCTGGTAGTCCCGAGTCATCAACACCGCCGCATCCGGTGACGGGCCGAGCTCGAACGAGAAGTTGCCGTCCGCGTCGATGTCGAGATCGTCGTCACGCACGATCGCCACGATCCGATCCGACCAAGCGCCCGGCGACGGCTCGTTATAGGCCGTCAGCGAAAAGTACACGCTGTCACCGCGATTGCCGCTGATCCGGTAGCGCCTTTGGGGGTCGACCGGGCAGATGTAGTAGTAGGCGTCGGTGTTGTCGCCGCCCCAACGCCGATCGCGCCGAAACGGCGTGTTGACTTCCACGAACGCCGGCCGGCTGGGCTCGGCGAAGAGATAGGTGTCGAAAGCCACCCCCAGCGTCGTCGCCAGCATGCGGTAGCCGTCGGCGATGTGCCGGTCGTCGGTGACCGCGCGGTCGCCCTCGAGAAACGAATGCTCAAGACTGCCCAGAGTTTCCAGCAACTCGTGCCACGCGGCCGTCGACTGGTGCGTCATACGCTGATTCCTCTCGTGATCAGGGCGGCAGTGCGTTCCACCCAGGTGTCGTCGAGCGCGTCCCCTCGGGTGAGCAGCGCCAAAAATGTGGTGCCGGCAACGGCCTCGACCACCTCGGCGGCGGTGATGTCGGGCCGCGCCTCGCCGCGCTCGACGGCGGCATCCAGACGCTCGGACAGACCGCGCGAAAGGATGCCGCCGAAACGCTCCAGCAGCGCGGAATGCAGAGTGAGGTCCGCCGCCATCTCGCCGACCAGCCCGGGCAGCGCCGCCCGCGCGGCCGGCGTGGTCAGTACCGCCGCAGTGCGACGCACCATCTCCCGCACGTCGGCGGCCAACGACCCGGTGTCCGGCAGCGCGGTCGCGTCGCTGATCGGAAACACCGCCTCGTGTACCAGGTGCGCCTTGCTGGGCCAACGCCGGTAGATCGCCGGCTTGCTGGTGCCGGCCCGCCGGGCGATCGTGTCGACTGACAGCTCGGCATAGCCGGTCTCGGCCAGCAGCTCGACGGCCGCGCGCAGCACCGCGCTGTCGATGCGCTTGTCGCGAGGCCGGCCAATTTCCGTCGTCATTACGAAACTCATAGTAACTTAAGTCGGCGTGACCGACATCACTCACCTTGACGACCTCGCCGAGCCGCGCTTCAGCCCGGACGTCGAGCAGATCCGCGAACTGATGGCCGCGATGGCGCCCGAGTGCCCCCTGGACGTCGACGCGCTGCATGCCAGGGCCACCGCTGATACCGGGCTGAGCGACTTCGGGCCCGCGGACTACCGCGAACGCCTCGACGTGTACCTCGCAGCGCTACACGAGGTCAGTGGCATGCACGGACCGGGAATCGTCAACTTTTACGCACAGCTGGTGGGCTGGCTGAAAAACCGGCTCCTGCTCAGCGCCCTGTTGAAGCAGCATCGCGAGATTGGCGACATCGAGTTGCAGCCGCCGATCGTCATCGCCGGCCTGCCGCGGACCGGCACCACACATCTGCATAACCTGCTCGCGGCAGCCTCGACGTTTCGCACTCTGCCGTACTGGGAGAGCGTCGAGCCATTTCCGCTACCCGCCGAGATCGGCCTCGAGCCAGATCCGCGCCGCACCCGGATGGACGCCGCCGTTGAGGTGATGAACGCCGTCATGCCGCACTTTCGCCTCATGCACGAGATGACGACCGATCATGTCCACGAGGAGATTCAGCTGCTGGCCAACGACTTCTCCTCGATGCTGTTCGAAACCCTGGCCCAGGTCCCGCGATGGCGTGACTACTACCTGGCCCACGATCAGTCCTCGTCCTATGAGTACCTGGCGCTGCAGTTGAAGGCGCTGCAGTTTCTCCGCGGCGGGCGTCGCTGGCTGCTCAAGTCACCCCAGCACCTCGAGCAACTGCCGGTACTCGACAAAGTCTTTCCTGGCGTGGTGGTCGTCTGTACCCACCGCGACCCGGTGCCGGTGGCGTTGTCGATGATCGCGATGATCACCTACACGGCACGGATGCACCGCTCACCGGTGCCGGTCACCGAAATCGCGGCATCGTGGATCGACCGTCTGGAGCTGATGCTGGCCGCGCTGATCCGTGATCGGGACGTCATCGGACCCGAGCGTTCGATCGACGTCCGCTTCGACGACTTCATGGCCGACGAGCTCGGCGTCACCGAACGGCTCTTCGAGCTTGCCGGCGAGCCGCTGACGGTCAACGCCCACGCGGGGATGGCCGAGTATTTGGCGAGTCACCGACGCGGCCGGCTCGGTCAGGTCGCGACATCGGCCGAGATGTTCGGGCTCGACGAGGGCGACCTGACCGCCCGCTTCACGCCGTATGTTCAGCGCTTCTTGGAGTGATGTTCCTAGACGTCTGCGCCAACTTCATCGCCGGCCGGGACCGGCTCGGGCGCAGGCATTTCCGCGTCCACCTCTTCGGCCGGAGCCGGATCAGGAGCGGGTGCTTCCGGTTCGACGGCGTCGACCAGCACGGCGCCGTCCGGCGGCGGTGGGGCATCGTCGATCGCCTCCGGGTCCACCGGCAGGAACATGTGATGAGTGAACTGGGGCTGATATGCGCCGCCGCCACCGATTCTCACGCCGCCGCCTTCTCCGCTGGATACCGCAGTCCCGTCCGGCAGTGTCACTGCAGTGTGGTTGCCGTTCCACCCGATCACCAAAGCACCAGGCGCAGTTCCGTACTGGAAACCGCGTGCCAGCAGTGCTGATTCTTCATTGGCGGTATGGAATCTGTCTCCGAAAACCGGTCGGTCAGTTGCAGCATTGGACACCCAGGATGCCAGGCCCGAACAATCCGTTCCCGCAGGGGAATCCCCGCCCGTGACATACGGCGTCCCCGAAACCTGTTGGATCAACGCCATTACCGTTGCTAAAACAAACATGCGCCGGGACATTAACAACAAGATCGATAGACAACCAAAATTTGTGGTGGCCCTCACGTTTGGCGCTAAAAGATGACGTGCATTACATATGCCAGCAAAAGACGCTGCACCATGGTCTTTTTCGAAAGTTCTAGTGAAAATTCAAGTTACTTCTAACGTTTCGATAACGCAAGACCCAATGGCGCCGAACTACCCGGGAAAGCAACTGCAATGCAATGCAATCCCGATTTACTCAGCAGGCGGCAACTCCCGCGGGGCCAGCGACGGCCCGATGTGGCGGTGCGCCGCAGCTAACGGCACGCGACTGCCTGGCGGTCCGACATCGTCACTTGCCCGGTACGCAGCGGGCCTGTGCGGTGAGTGGACCGCCTCTTCGGTGTCGACGGTCACCTTGCGGGTGCGTTTGAACGAGAACGTGATCTCTTCGACCTCTTCGAACACCTGGCGCGCGGTGCGCAGCGGCTGGGTCGTGGTGTCGATGGCGCGGGCGACGAACGTCGGAACCAACGGCCGAATCCAGCGCGCCGCGGTCTTGGTCACTTCAGGAATAGTCGGGAGCAGCGGGGTAGACCGCGGTACTGCCGGCAGGTTCTCCGGCTCGGCGACGGTCTGTTCGCTGGCGGGCGGTTCCGCCGCCGCCAAACTTGCGGCTTCCGCCTCGGCGGCGATCGGCAGATACATGTCTTCTTCGACCGGCGCGGGAGCGGGCGGGTCCTCGAGCGCCTCGATGACTCGACGCTGATGGTTCGCGCGGTCGATTTCCAACTGTGCCTCAACCGCAAGCCGGGCCTGCGCGAGTTGCTGCTCGGCCCAAAGCATTTCGGCGGCCGCGCGTACTTCGGCTCGCTTGACCGCGATCGCGGTGTCGGCCGCGACCTCGGCGTGATCGCGTTGGGCGTGGGCCGCTGCACGCCGATCGTGAGTCGTCTCACCGCCCAACAGTTTCAGGATCAACGGCAGCAGGGTCAGCAGGATGAAGAAGCCGACGGTGACGAAGCGCAACAGCAGCGCACCTGTGTCAGCCGTCGTGATGTCGTGCATGGCCGTCCACCGCGCAGCCAGGCCCCGATCGGTCTCGGCGATCACGCTGTGACGTGCCTGCGCGAGTTGGGCGGAGCCGGCGTCGAGTCGGGCAGCCAGCTCCGCGGCGTGCCGATCGCGATTGCCGATGGCGGTGTTCAGTTCCTGTTGAGCGTTGGCGAGACGTTCGTTAGCCGTGAGTGTCTCCGGCCCGGCACCGGGTACGCCGGTGATATTGGTCTGCGGGCAAGCCGGCGTGGGGTGATACTCGCAGCGGGCCACGACCAGTGCTTCGTTGCGGTGTGCGCGGGCCTCGTCGACGGCTTTGTCGAGGGCGTTACGCGCGTTGCGCGTCTGCTGCAGATCGGCGGCGGCTTGCGCGACGGCTGCTGTCGAGTCGGCATTGCGCGATGCCACTGCGTTGAGCCGGTGGTCGATCGAGCCGGAGAAGACGGCCAGCGCAGCAAGTTCGCCGACCACGAAGCCGAGGGCAACCGCGACCGCAGCACGCCCGACCATGCCGCGCCAGCCGCGCGCTGGGCCGCTGACGATCGCGCGGGCGATCGAGCCGACCAACATTCCGCATGCCAGAGCCAGCGCCGCGATGGCCGGGATCGGCCAGCGCACGGATTCCGACAAGGTCAGCGCCGAAACAAGTCCGGCCAGCGCAGCGGTGAGCACCACGACCAGGCCAGTGATCGCATGAGCAGACCGCTCATGACGCTCACTGAGATCCTGCCACTCTCCACCGCCCAGCCAGGCCAGCGCGGACTTGGTCCACGAACCGGCCCGGCGCGGTTCGGCTGCTTTATGGGCGCACATGGACTGAGAACACCTCCAGGTTTTGCCGGCTGACGGGCCACGGCCAGACACCGACCGGCAGAGTTGACATGTGGTGCGGTTCACAACGCATCCGGAATCGCGCAGGCCCCAAATCGCTGCAGTGCGATGGCACGAATTCTCTCACATGTGCGCTTCCGGTGTCGGGCAGCGCATGTTTCGGTGATCAACTGCGTTCGATGCGTTTGATGATGCGCGCAGTGGCCCGCTCGAGCACATGCTGTCGGCCTAGCGGTGTGCGCTCACGCTTGGCTCGGCGGAGCGCCGGGCCAATTGTGATGCCCTGCTCATAAGCCGTCACGAGGCGCGGATCCACGTAAGAGCCACGCGCGACCGCGGGCGTGTTGCCCAATTCGTCGGCAACAGCCCGCATCACGGCCGCTTCTTCGCGACGGCGTGCGGTCTTCGACGTCGGCTCCCGAGCGGTCGCGAACGCCTCGGCGGCCAACACCGTGCCGTGCCACGTTCGCAGATCTTTGACGCTGAATTCGTCGCCGACGAGCTCGCGAAACCGGGAGTTGAGATCGTCAGCGCGCACTTCGCACCAGCCGTCGGACGTCTGGTAGGCCAGCAGTCGCGGGATCTTGGTATCGGCGCGCAACAATGAGCGCACCGCTCGGATCACCAACGGGTCCTCCAACGAAATCGTCCGGCGCACTCCACTTTTGGCCGGGTAGTCGAACTCGACGCTGTCGCGGCACAACCGGACGTGGTCGCGAAGCAGAGTCGCGAGCCCGAAACTGCCGTTCTCCTGCGCGTACTCCTCGCCGCCGGCCCGGAAATAGCCACGATCAATCAACTGCTGGCCGATTGCCAGCACCCGGTCACGCTTCAGGCCGCGCCCACGCAGGTCGACCAGCACCCGGTCACGCCAGTCGGGCAAGCGCTTGGCCAGGCTCAGCGCCCGGTCATACTTCTCCTCGGCCCGCTCGGCCTGCCATCGCTCGTGATAGAGGTACTGGCGACGTCCGGCGGCGTCGGTGCCAACGGCCTGGATGTGACCATTCGGATGCGGACAGATCCAGACGTTCTTCCACGCCGGCGGTATCACCAGCGCCTCGATACGCGCCAACACCTCCGGGTCGTCGACGCAGTCCCGCTGGCTGTCGACGTACGAGAATCCCCGGCCCCGGCCGATGCGACGAATTCCGGGGCCACCGACGGTGCTTCGGCGCAACCTCATGCCGCGGCCGTCCTGGGGAGGATGCGCTGCTGCGAATACTGCGTGTTCACCGCATGGGTTTACCCGCGGTGGTATCGGGTGACACCACGACCACATTCGGATTGAGCCGACACAGCCGGATCAACCGTGGAGCCGAAACAGGACGTGAGACGGTATCAACTTATGCAGACCTTCGACTACATGACCTACGAGGATTTCGGCCGGCGGTTCTTCGAGGTAGCCGTCACCGAAGACCGCGTCGGCGCCGCCTTCGCCGCGATTGCCGGCGAGGAGTTCGAGATGGCGCCGATCGCCCAGGGGCCAGGCAAGATCGCCAAAATCAGCGCCAAGGTCCGGATTCAGGAGCCGCAGGTCCACCGAAACGTCGACGACGCGATCACCTTCAACATCCACATCCCGCTGGCCATCGACCTCCTTGTGGACCTCCGCCTGGACAAGCAGCGGTTCCTGGTCGACGGCGACATCGCGTTGCATGCGGTCGCGCGCGCTGCCGAACCGCTGCTGTTGATCATCGACGTCGCCAAGCCGCGTGCGTCGGATATCACCGTCCACGTGTCGTCGAAATCCATCCGCGGCGAGGTGTTACGCATCGTGGCCGGCGTTGACGGTGAGATTCGGCGCTTCATTGCGCAGTATGTCGGTGACGAAATCGATTCGCCACAATCGCAAGCCGCTCAGGTCATCGATGTGGCCGCCCAGGTCGGCGAGACCTGGACGGGTATCTGACCCGGTTGTATTCGGGTTTATCGGGCCGTCGCACCCGGGTATGGACAGGGACGTGGCACGAGTAGATGTTTCGACGTCATCCGACCTCGAACCCGAGGCGGCGTGGAAACTGGCCTCTGACTTGAGCCGGTTCCAGGAGTGGATGACGATCTTCGCGGGCTGGCGTAGCGAGGTCCCGTCCCGCCTCGAGAAGGGCACGTGCGTGTCGTCGTGCGTCAAGGTGAAAGGCTTCCGCAACGTCATCCACTGGACGGTCACCCGGTACGACGAGCCACACACGATCGAGTTGGAGGGCCGTGGCCGCGGGGGGATCCGGATCGGCGTCACCATGAACGTCACCGATGACGACCCGGGGTCGACGTTTCGGATGACCGCCGAGCTCAAGGGCGGCCTGCTCAACGGCCCGATCGGCGGGCTGGTGGCTCGGGTGCTGAAATCCGACGTGCGGAAGTCGGTGGACAACCTGGCTGCGTTGCAGTAACCACACAAGACATGGACCACCGCCGAGCGCCGCTGTTAGACGCACTGGCCGACTATCACCGGCTGGAGCGGTACGGGTTCAGCCCACCCGGGCATCGTCAGGGACGCGGCGCCGACGAGCGGGTATTGGCGGTGCTGGGGCGCGAGCCGTTCCACGACGACGTTTTGGCCAGCGGAGGTCTGGACGACTGGCGCTCGACGGGCCGGTACCTCTCGGATGCCCAGGAACTGATGGCCGACGCAGTCGGGGCGTCCTCGGCCTTCTTCTCGACCTGCGGCAGCTCATTATCGGTGCGGGCGGCGATGATGGTGGTGGCCGGAGCGGCGTCCGGTGGCCTACTTGTGCCACGCGACAGCCACAAGTCGATAGTGGGCGGATTGATCTTTTCCGGCATCCAGCCACACTGGATCACCCCACGCTGGGACGCCGTTCGTCACCTTTCGCATCCGCCGTCGCCGGAACAGGTACGCGACGCTTGGGACCAGAACCCCGATGCTGCCGGCGCGTTGATCGTCAGCCCGACGCCGTACGGCACCTGCGCGGACCTCGCCCAGATCGCCGACATCTGTCACGAACGCGACAAGCCATTGATCGTTGACGAAGCGTGGGGTGCACATCTGCCGTTCCACCCCGACCTTCCCGCCTGGGCGATGGACGCCGGCGCCGACGTGTGCGTGGTCAGCGTGCACAAGATGGGGGCCGGTTTCGAGCAGGGTTCGGTGTACCACGTACAGGGCGATTTGGTGGACCAGGATCGACTGGAGGCCAACGCCGATCTGTTGATGACGACCAGCCCGAATGTGATGATCTATGCCGCAATGGATGGCTGGCGCCGCCAAATGGTGCAGCATGGCCACGAATTGCTCAGTGCCGCACTCACTCTCGCACACACGGTGCGCGAACGTATCAATCACATACCTGACATCGTGGTACTCGACGACCAGCTGCTCGGCGTCGAGGCATCCCATGACCTGGACCGCCTGCAGGTGCTGGTGGACGTGTCAGGCACCGGCGCGACCGGGTACCAGGCCCGCGACTGGCTGCGTGAAAGCCACCGCGTCGATATCGGGCTGGCGGATCATGCTCGCATCCTCGCGACGCTGTCGTTCGCCGACGACGAGCACACCGCCGACCGCCTTGTTGACGCATTAACGGCCTGGCGCAACACCGCCGACTCGCTGGATCGGGCGCCGGCAATTCGATTGCCCTCGCCCGATGAACTTCAGTTGGAGACGGTAATGCTGCCGCGAGACGCGTTTTTCGGTCCTACCGAACTCGTCCCGGCCGACAAGGCGGCCGGCCGGATCGCAGCAGAGCAGATCACCCCGTATCCGCCCGGCACACCGGCAGTGGTGCCGGGCGAAAAGCTCAACGACGCCGTCATCGAATTCCTGCGCTCAAGCCTGGCGGCGGGCATGCCGTTACCTGATGCCGCCGATCCGCAGTTGGAGCACATCCGCGTGGTCGAGTAAACGGCCAGCGCCGAAATGCGCTAGCGCGCGTCGGGATGCTGTGTGAGCCATTCCCTTTCGACGTCTCGCACTCGGCGGCCTTCCATCGCCAGCCAGGCCAGGCCCGCACCGGCAGCCAGCAAAGCGACGACAAGACTCGCGACGCCGACCCCAATCTGACCGAACGCAAATCCGGCCAGACAGACCACGAACGCCACCACGCCGACCGCCAGCAGGAGAATCCCTGGCGCTTTAGCGGTGTTTTTCATCGTCTCACCCGCATGAGCTCGGGAGGTCCGGTGGTGATCGACGGGATCGCGGGCGGTGTCACCCATTAGGTCACTCCTCTGGTGTGGCTTGCGTTTCGCCGCATGCCGACGGCTACCCGAACTAGGGCCCGGAAAAACGTGTGCTGCGGTCAGGCGGGTGGCCGAAAGCCGTTGAGCAGCGCACGCATGGATCGTGCTACCGCATGCCGGGTCTGCACCGGGTCTGGTGAATTCGCAATCAACATCGCGCCGCGCGTGAGCGCACCCAGCAGCAGCCGGGTGACGGTCTCGGGGTCGTCGACGTTGAGGGTGCCCGAGTCGACGGCCGCCCGAAGCGCTTCGACGATGACCGCAAAGGCATACCTTTCGTCGAGTTCGGTGTAGCGGGCCAGGCCCAGCACTGCGGGTCCGTCCAGAATCAAGATGCGCTGCAAGTGCGGCTCCAGAACGGCGTCCAAGAACGTGTCGAAGCCCCGGGCAAATTCATCGATGTCGTCAGTAGCGCCTTGTGCGGCTGCCATGGACGCCGCCATCAATTCGGTGTGCGCCTGTTCGAAAACCGCCTCGAAAAGAGCCGTCTTGGTAGGGAAGTGGTGATACAGGGCGCCGGTTGTAACCCGGGCGGCGCGGGCCAGATCTTCGACCGATGTGCTGCGAAAGCCGTTCTGACCGAACAACTCCCGGCCCGCATGCACCAGTGAGTCGCGCGTCTGCGCCACCTGCTGGGCGCGCAGCGACGACGGCTGCGGCGTCGACTCGGCCATGGCTTCACTCCTGTGCAGGCGGATCGCATCAGCCTATTGACATAGTAACGTTATGTGACATAGTGATGTTATCTGCAATCTGCTTCAACGATGGAGGTTATTGCCCATGCACGCCGTCCCCACAGCGGCCGCCGGCCCCGTCGACCAACTCCGGCGCGCCGATGCCACCACCAGAAGCGCGCTGGCCAGTGCGGTCACTCGCAGCGCTGCATTGTGGCGAAGCGTCGACGATGCCGGCGCACCAGTACCGGGCCTGTCCTGGGCGATCGGGCAAACAGCGGCGCATGTGGTTGCCGACATGCGCGAGTACACCGAGGCGCTTACCCGGCATCTGAACGGCGACCGCACCGCCCCGGAGATCCCGGACGGATCGCCGGCCCGGCTGCGGACGGCGGCCAATGACCGTCACCTCAGCGATGTGCGCGAACGCGACCCGCGTCGGCTGGCGAACATGCTGGAGGAGACCGCCGAGCACTACCTCGCCGCTGCCGCCGCGGTTGACCCCACCGCGCACACCGCCATCGCCACCGCCGACAGTCTGGTCCTAGAACCGGCGGTGATGACCTGCTTGCTGCTGGGGGAGCAGTTGATCCACGGGTTGGACATTGCTCGCGCCGCCCGCCGGCCGTGGACCATCAGCCGCGACGACGCGCTGCTCGTGGTACCCGCCGCACTGGCGCTGGCGCCGAACTACCTGCGGGCCTCCCGCGCCGAGGATCTGCACATCACCTTCGAACTGCGGATCCGCGGTGGTGGCCGGTATCGGATGACGGTCGACGATGGCACCGCCGTCGTCACGTCAGCCGATCAGCGCACTGGCGAAAGGGCGGACTGTGTGATCACCGCCGACCCGGTGACTTTCCTGCTCCTGGGTTATGGGCGCGTACCGCAGTGGCCGCAGATCCTCCGCGGCAGACTCCGAGCCGGGGGACGTAAGCCATGGCTGGCAGCCAAATTCGGGACACTGCTGGCCAGCCCGTAGCGGGGCCGCGCAGACCGCTGATCCGGCCGGCCGTCGCTACAGTGGAACGGTGACGTCGGTCGTGATCGTAGGCAGCGGATTTACCGGCTTCGAGTGCGCACGTCGACTTCGCAAACGAAACTTCGACGTCACGATCATCTCGCCGGTCGACTACATGCTCTACACGCCGTTGCTGCCGGACGTGGCGGGCGGGGTCGTCGACGGACGCTTCGTCACGATCCCGCTGGCGGGAACGCTGCACGGCGTGCGCAAGGTGCGGGGACGTGTCGACAGCGTCGACCTGCACGAGCACACCCTGACGTTCACCGACCTGGAACAGCGCTCCTGCAACCTGTCCTGGGATCGGCTGGTGCTGACGCCCGGGTCGGTAACCCGGCTGTTCGATATACCCGGATTAGCCACCTACGCAAGGGGTTTGAAGTCGGTGGCCGAAGCGCTCTACCTGCGTGATCACGTTCTCGAGCAGCTCGAGCTGTCGTGTTTGGACACCGACGCCGCCAGCGCACAGGCGCGCCGCACGATCGTCGTCGTGGGGGCGTCCTACTCCGGAACCGAGCTCACCGCGCAGCTGCGCGCGCTCACCGACGCCGCCGCCAAACACATGGACTTCGACAAGAGCGACGTGAAGTTCTTGCTACTGGACCTCGCCGAGCAGGTGATGCCCGAAGTCGGAAAACGGCTGGGCGACAAAGCGATGCGGGTGCTGCGACGCCGCGGCGTCGACGTTCGCCTCGGCCTGACACTGCGTGAAGTACATCCGGACTATGTGGTGCTCACCGACGGCTCGCGGGTCAACACCCGCACCGTCGCCTGGGTGACCGGCGTGACCGCTGCACCACTGATCGAAAAGCTAGGGCTGCCAACCGAAAAGGGCCGACTAAAGGTACAGACCGATTTCGGTGTTCCCGATCATCCAGACGTGTTCGCCGCCGGCGACGCCGCGGCGGTGCCCGACGTGACCCAGCCCGGCAAGGTCACCCCACCGACCGCTCAACACGCAATCCGGCAGGGCAAAGTGCTGGCCAACAATGTCGCCGCGAGCCTCGGCCACGGCAAGACCAAGCAGTACAAGCACCGAAACATGGGTCTGGTCGTCGATCTCGGGCCCCGCGCGGCAGTCGCCAATCCGCTGAACGTGCCGCTGTCCGGGTATCCGGCGAAGTTCGTCACCCGCGGCTATCACCTCTACGCCATACCGCGGTTCGTCAATCGGTGGGCGGTGTCGCTGGCTTATCTGACCGATGCGCTGTTCCCGCGCACCCTGGTGTCGATGGGGTTGGCGACGCAGCGCGACGCCGAATTTTCCACCAGCGAAGGCATTCCGCTGCCGAAGAGTGGCTGATGCTGCTTACAGCGTCTGGTGGCGCCCGAAGTACTTGTGATCTTCGCTGTATCCGCCGTAGCCGCTACCGATCTCGGAGTAATGGGCGACGAACTCGATACCCTTGATCCACTTCACCTGTTTGAACCCGTGCTGCAGCTCGTTACGCAGCCGCAACGGCTTGCCGTGCATGTAGGGCAGCGGCTGGTCGTTCATCTTGTAAGCCAGCATGCTCATGTGGTGGCGCATTTGGTCGATCGGGTGTGCGTTGTAGTAGATCCCGCCGGTGGCGCCCAGGCCCATCGAATAGAACACCACCCATTTCGCCTCGGGCAGCGGTTTGACGATGTCCATGATCGTCTCCATCGTCACGCCGCCCCATTTCGCGACGCCCGACCACGCCTGGATGCAGAAGTGCTGGGTGATCTGGTCGTGGTAGGGCAGCGCCTGCAAGTCCTCGAGTGAGAACTCGGTCGGGTTTTCGACGAGACCGTAAACCTTGAGCCGCCAGTCGACGAAGTCGTTCTTCTCCAGCTCTTTGTATTCGACGGTCTCGGGCAACCGGCCGTTGCGCCAGTGGTGCGGGGAGATGTCCTTCTCGGTGAAGGCGCCCGGCTTGGGGTTGAAGTTCTCCAGCGCCCGCTGGAAGGGGCCGATCAGCGCGTAGCCGACCCGCTGGACCACCCGGGGGTGCCGGATGGTGAACGGGGTGGCCCACACCCAGGCGACGGCCGTCACGGCCATCGCCGCTGCGAAGAACCAGAAGCCCAGCCAGCTGTTGTCGTCGCGGGCGGCGAACATGTGGTTGAGGTTTCTCAACGCGTCGGTGGCAAAGACCAGCGTGACGTGCACCAGGATGAAGAACAGGAAGTAGACCAGCACCAGGAAATGCAGTGACCGTGCGACCTGAATGTTCAACCGCTTGCTGATCACCGTAATCCGCTGCGAGAGAGCCGGCGACATCCCCAGGCCGGTGATCAGCGCGGCCGGGGCGGCGATGAAGACGGTGGTGAAGTAGGCCATCAACTGCATGCCGTTGTAGCCCACCCAGCCGTTGTCCTTCGGCCAATCCAGCGACAGGTACTGAATCGCCACCGAGGCGGCGTCGGGAAAAACTCTCCAACTGGTCGGCACGATGTGCTTCCAGTGGCCGGTGGTGAACAGCAGCACGTAGAACACCGCGCCGTTCAGCAGCCATAAGACGTCGACGCCCAGGTGCCACCAGCGGGCCAGGCCGATGGAGTGCCGGAACCCGGGCAGCCCGAATTGCGGGGGCAGCGCGACGGTGTCGGAGTTGGCCGTCCACAACTCGTCGTCGGGAACCGGCGGACCGACCCGCAGCCACTCGTCCTTGCCGGGCGTGGAGTTGCGGCTGAAGTACAGCCGCGGGTGGTCACACAGAATCTGGATGCCCGAGCGGATGATGAACATCATCAAGAACAGGTTGAAAAAGTGCGTCCAGTTCGCCCACCACGGGATGCCGACCGCGCTTCCGGTCGCTTCTTCAGCTCCGGGGTAACGCTGAATGAACTCCTCGATGCCCGGCATGTTGCGCAGGCCTTTGCCGATCGCCACCGCCGCGATCAGCAGAGCAAAACCGATGGGGATCAGCCACAGCAGGTTGAACCACTTGTCGCGGCCCACCCGCAACCGCGGAGCCGTCGCCCGCCTGGTGAGGTCGAATCCGCCGCCATAGGTTTCCACGTCGACGATGTCGTGGGCCGCGTGCACCTCAGTGCGATAACCCTGCTCGAGCTCCATTTCGACGTCCACCACGTCAGCCGGGTAGCCGACCTGGTGCGTGGTATCTGTCGCGGCGCCGCCGGTCCCGGCCGAATCGACGTCCCTGTCAGGCTTGTTCCTGTCGGTGGTCGTCACGGGCCTGAAGATACACGAAGCGCGCAGCTCACCGCGGTGATGACGGGCCTCGCAGCGGCTGTCATCGGCCCGCTGGAAGCAGACCGCCGCGGCCGAGTTGTCGGGCCCGGACGTGACCTCGCCTGGATAAGACTCAGCAAGCGCGGACACAGTTCCGCGCCTGCGGTCAATCGTCTGGAATTAAGACGCGTCTGCGGCAGACAGTACCAGGCTTCGGCCCAGCCGCCGGCCAACCGGTCCGAACGGACTCGCTCGGGTCCCAAAACCCTTCAGGCGCTGCGGCTTTGCGCCCCGCAGGCGCGAACGCGCGCGTCGGTCGGAGAGTTCCGCCGGGTAACTGAAGTCACGACGTGAGATTGGTCACAAACCACGTTGCAGCGTTACAAGTCGAGCAGAAGCTGTTCGCCTTTCGGCGCCCGCGAAATGCACACCAGCATCATGCCGTCCGCGCGTTCCGGATCGGTGAGCAGCGTGTCACGATGCTCGGCGCGCCCTTCGAGGACGCGGGTGCGGCAGGTGCCGCAGAAGCCCTGTTGGCAGGAATACGGCGCTGCAACCCCAACCCGCCGCAACGCCGCCAGCAGCGTCTCCTCGGCGCCAACGCACACCGTGGCGCCCGTCGAGGCGACGCGGGCGGTGAACTCCTCTCCGTCGATCACCGGCGGCGCGGCAAATCGCTCGAAGTGCAACTCCACATTGCCGCGGCCGACCAGCCTGGATCGGACCGCGCTCAACATCGGCGCCGGACCGCACGCATACACCGCTGACCCGTCGGCGCAGTCACCGAGGAGCCCGGTCGCCGTCGGAACGCCGTGGACATCATCGGTACGGACCTCGACCCGGTCACCGAACACCGCCACTTCGTCGAGAAACGGCAAGCTGTCGCGGCTGCGACCGGCATAGACCATCGACCAGTCGACGCCGAGCCGCTCGGCGTAGCCCAGCATCGGCAGGATCGGAGTGATGCCGATACCGCCGGCGATGAAACGCAGACGCTGCGTCGGTGAGCCATAGCCGGGCACCGTCAGCGGGAAGGCGTTACGCGGTCCGTGGGTGTCGACCGCAGCGCCGACGTGCAGTGTGTCGTGCGCCTCGACCGAACCGCCGCCGCCGTCGGGGATGCGTCGCACCGCGATGCGGTAGACGTCGCGACGGTCGGGGTCGCCGCACAGCGAATACTGCCGCAGCCGTCCGCTGGGCAGCTGAATGTCGAGGTGCGCACCCGGACGCCACGGCGGCAGGTTTCCGCCGTCGGCAGCCGCCAACGTCAGCGCGACCACATCCTGGTCATGCGCGACCACCCGGCGCTCCACCACGGTCAGCGCGATGCGCTGGTCGTTTTCTACGGGTGCAGCGATACGGCGGATCGATCCCGACAGCGCCCACAGCCCGGAGATCGCCGCATCGGCGAGTCCGATCAGCAAATCGTGGCGGGACCGGCCGAACGCGCTCGGTGGCGTCTGCCGAATCCGCTGCAACACCGCCTTCACTGGTGCGCCGCGCGGGCCGCCGCGGAACTCGCCAGATAGGCGACGGCCTGCGCCGTGGAACCCATCTCCTCGGGTGAAAAACCCGGCCGGAAGTAGGTGAATGTGTTGGAGCCAAACAACTTTCGATAGGTCGGCAGCAATCCCGCCTTGGAGTCCCGCGCCCGAAGCCACTGCATTTTCCACCAGCCCATGTCGAGATTCGGGTCGGTCTTCGTCAGATACCACGTACCCCGCTGAAAGAAGACGAAGACCATCGTCACCGCCATCGCCATCGAACGGATCCGATCGAGGTAGCTGTCGTGGAAGTAGACCGCGACGTCGTGGGCGACGTTGCGGTGCTCGACTTCCTCACTGCCATGCCAGCGGAACAGATCGACGATCGTGGCGTCGGCGCCGTGATCGTCCCAGTTGCAGTTGAGAGCGAAGTCACCGAGTACCGCGGTGTAGTGCTCGATCGCGGCGATGAGCCACAGCCGGTCACACAGATGGTTGAGTCGGCGCTTGGGGTCCGACGACGTGGAGGGCGCCAGGGTGCGGGAGAAGACGAAGTCAACCTGATCGAGCAGCGGCTGGGGATCGACACCGTGGGCCACCATCAAGTCGTGCAGCACCTGGTCGTGGATATCGGCGTGGGTGGCCTCCTGGCCGATGAATCCGCGCATATCGTCGGCCAGCTTGGCGTCTTTGACCAGCGGTAGCGCCTCGTTGAACACCGCGACGAACCACCGTTCGACCGGTGGCAGCACGACGTTGAGCAGGCTGGCGAAATTCGAGGCCACCGGATGCCCGGGGATCCAGTGCAGCGGGACCTCGGTGACGTCGAAGTGCACTTTGCGTGCCTGGATCTGCACGGGGCCCGGGTCACATTCGTGGTCGAACCGGCGCGGTCGCAGCATGGGAGCTCCTCCCGTTCGCGCTAACCCCATCGTGGCGCGGGGGATTGGGGGGAAGTCTACGGAAAAGGCGGGCCGGTTGGCCGGTTCGATCAGATCGCCGGATCGCTGGGCCGCACGCTGCGCACCGAGCGGTGTTCGATCGCGTTGACCGTCAGTTGCCGCCGGCGGATCCGCCACCCGGCGTCAGTGCGTTGATATTCGTCGTCATAACGCAGATGCCAAACCACGTCGGTGATCTTCTCGTCGCGCTGCATCCAGTGGTGTGCGATGCAGGCAATACGACCGCGAGCACTACCGACTCCGGGGCCCTCCTGGTAGACCTCGCCGACGATGGCGTGCTCGGTGCGTGCGGCGGCGGCGACGGTTGCCAGGGCCGCCCCGATGGCAGCCTGACCCCGGTGCCGACGGACCGGCGTCATCTCTGCGGGCGGGTCGGCCACCGCGAGCTCGGCGTTATCTGTGAAAAGCGCTGTCACGGAATCGAATTGGCGATCATCAACACCGGCCGCGTATCGGTGCACCAAGTCCGCAAGGGCTGCCCGGTCAGCTGGTGAAAGCGTCATGACAGCGGCTGGCTGGTGTGCTCGGCCCCAGTGTGGTCATGCAACGCTTCGGCCAACCTGTTTGCGCGGCCATCGGTGAACACGTCTTCCAGCAGGATCGGATGACCGTCCGGGCCGGACAGTGGAACACGCCAGTTGGGGTATTCATCGGTGGTGCCGGGCTGATTTTGGGTGCGCCAGTCGCCGACGGCATCGGTCAGCGCGAGACCCAACAGCCGCGACGGCGTTCGGCCCAGATATTGGTAGAGCGCCAGCACCGTCGCGTCGAGGTCGGCATGCTTGCCCAGTAGCCCAGCCCGGCGCAGTTCGCCCATCCAGGCTGCGCGTTCGGTCTTGGCGGCGGCCAGTTCTTCGGCAACCGGACGTGTCAACAGTCCCAACGAATCCCGCAGCCGCACATGCTCGTCGGCCAGATATCCGGCGGTCGGCGGCAAGTCGTGCGTGGTGACCGACGACAGGCAGTATTCCCGCCACCGCTCCGCCGGCAGCGGGCCGCCATCACCGTCGCGGTCGAGTTCGAACCACAGAATCGAGGTGCCCAGCACGCCACGGGCCCGCAGGTAGTCACGCACCCACGGCTGCACGGTGCCCAGATCCTCACCCACCACCACCGCACCGGCGCGGTGCGCCTCCAACGCCACGATGCCGATCATCGCCTCGTGGTCATAGCGCACGTAGGTGCCGTCGGTGGGCGGAGCACCATCGGGAATCCACCACAGCCGAAACAGGCCGATGATGTGGTCGATGCGTACGCCGCCGGCATGCCGCAGCACGTTGCGGATCAGCGCCCGGAACGGCCGGTACTCCTGCTCCTCGAGCCGATCCGGACGCCACGGCGGCTGCGACCAGTCCTGGCCGAGCTGGTTGAACTCGTCGGGCGGTGCGCCTGCGGTCACACCAAGCGCCAGCACGTCCTGCAGCGCCCAGGCGTCGGCGCCCGTGGGGTGCACGCCCACGGCCAGGTCCGCCATGATGCCCAGCGACATCCCGGCCCCCAGCGCCTGCGATTGGGCCGCAGCCAATTGCTCGTCGAGTTGCCACTGCAGCCAGCGGTGGAAATCCACCGCCGCCGAATTCCGGGCGACGAAATCGGCCACGCCGTCCGCGGCGGGATGCTGCAGCGATTCCGGCCAGCGATGCCAGTCGGCGCCGTACTCCTCGGCCAGCGCGCACCAGGTGGCGAAGTCGTCGAGAGCCGACCCTTCCCGGGCGCGAAACGCCGCATACGCCAGTTCCCGGCCGGCCGAACGCCGGACCCGGTAAACCACGTGCAGCGCCGCCCGCTTGGCCGCCCACGCGGCGTCACGGTCGATGGAATCGGCGCGGGCGCAGCGGTCTTGGACATGGTCGTGCAATCGCCGCACCCGGCCCCGCTTGCGCAGGTAGGCGAATTCCGGGATGGCCTCGACCCGAAGGTAGACGGGGTTGACGAAGCGCCGCGACGTCGGCAGGTAGGGCGACGGCTCCATCGGTGCGGTCGGAGCAGCCGCATGCAGGGGATTGACCAGCAGGTAATCGGCGCCGTGGATCGAAGCCGACCACACCGCGAGGTCGGCGAGATCGGTCAGGTCGCCAATGCCCCACGACCGTCGGGAGCGCACGCTGTACAACTGGGCGGCCAGCCCCCAGGCGCGGCGGGCGCCGAGCCGCTCGGGTAAGCCCAGCCAATCCGGGGTGACGATCAGCGCCGTACTGGCCTCGTCGGCCCTGGACCGCAGGTGCACTCGGTGATAGCCCAGCGGCAGGTCGGACGGCAGCTCGAAGCTGGCCTCACCGACCAAGCCGCCCTCGAGATCAAACGGCGGAGTGAAATTGTCGACCTGCCGAAGACCGTCCCGGATGGTGCCGTCCTCCAATTGCAGCCACACCTGGGCCGGTTGGCCATGGGGCACATGGACCCAGAACGACGTCTGGGCACCGGCGCGTTCGACGATGGTCGCCGGCAGCGGACGGGACCAATACGCGCGGTCCTGGGCGTCCAGCGCCGCCGCGCGCTCCGCGTCGGTGCCGGCGGTGAGACCGCAGGCGGCCAGGACCGCCACCACCGTGGACTCCGGAACCGGTACCCGCCGGCCGGTCCAATCCTCGTACTCGGTCGCAATCCCCAGCCGCCGGGCGAGCTCAGCCAACGACGGCGCGGTCTGTGTCATGCGGCCAATCTTGCTTGGTGGTCCGGCGCGCCTGCGACCTGGCGTCTTGTTGACGAGCCGACTTTGCTCTGCGTCGCTACGATGCCAGTGAAGACTTCACGATTCCAGCAGGACAGATAGCAAGTGATGACACTGTGGTGCGCACCACTATCCGGGCAGGTCACGACACCGCTTCTCGCGTGGCGAGGCCGGTCGGGGTGCCCTACGGTTATCGGTGTGAATAGCGGCGACCGGCAGTATTTGGGCGTTCCGTCGACTCGGGGCGTGGTCCACCGTGCCTTCTGACCAGGGCGGCGGCCAGCGAGGCTCCGGATACGGCCTTGGGCTGTCGACACGAACCCAGGTAACCGGCTACCAGTTCCTGGCGCGCCGAACGGCGATGGCGCTGACCCGCTGGCGGGTCCGGATGGAGATCGAACCCGGCCGGCGCCAGACGCTGGCCGTGGTGGCATCGGTGTCGGCGGCGGCGGTGATTTGCTTAGGCGCGCTGCTGTGGTCGTTCATCAACCCGTCCGGCCAGATGAACGAATCGCCGATCATCGCCGACCGCGATTCCGGGGCGCTGTATGTCCGTGTCGGCGACACGCTGTATCCGGCGCTGAATCTGGCGTCGGCGCGGCTGATCACCGGCCGGGCCGACAACCCGCACAAGGTCCGCGGGAGTCAGATCGCCGAGCAACCGCACGGCCCGCTGGTCGGGATTCCCGGCGCGCCGTCGGAGTTCTCGCCGACATCGCCGGCGTCGTCCTCCTGGCTGGTCTGTGATTCGGTCACGTCGACGGCGGGCGTGGGAGCACCGTCGTCCGTGAGCGTGACGGTGATCGACGGTGCCCCCGACCTGTCAGGTCGCCGGCGAGTGCTGAGCGGGCCCGACGCGGTGGTGCTG
Organism: Mycobacterium sp. NGS62; assembly: GCF_059812285.1. Lineage (NCBI taxonomy): Bacteria > Bacillati > Actinomycetota > Actinomycetes > Mycobacteriales > Mycobacteriaceae > Mycobacterium > Mycobacterium sp. NGS62. The sequence goes on from NZ_JCALCK010000001.1 coordinate 53,574, forward strand.
CGCTACGAAAACGACACCTGGGTGATCCGGCAGGGCCGGCGGTCACGTATCGACGCTGCGAACCGGTCGGTGTTGCTGCCGCTGGGCCTTACGCCCGAAGAAGTCACCCAAGCCCGGCCGATGAGCCGCGCACTGTATGACGCATTGCCAGTCGGTCCTGAACTGTCCGTCCCGACGGTGCCCGAGGCCGGTAGCCCGGCACGGTTCCCCGGTGCGCCGGGGCCGGTAGGGACGGTGTTCGTCACACCGCAAATCAGTGGCCCGCAACAGTATTCGGTGGTGCTGCCCGACGGTGTGCAGACCGTAACGGCGGTGGTCGCCCAGATCCTGCAAAACGCCGGCAGCACGCCGGGAGCTCAGCTGGTGACGGTGGCGCCCGCAGCGCTGGCGAAAATGCCGGTGGTCAAAGGGCTGGATCTGTCGGCGTATCCCGAGGGCCCCCTGCAGGTCGTGGACATCCGGGAGAATCCGGCCACCTGCTGGTGGTGGGAAAAGACCGTCGGCGAGGAGCGCGCCCGCGTCCAGGTGGTGTCCGGGCCAACGATTCCGGTGGCCGCGTCCGACACCAACCGGGTGGTGTCGCTGGTGAAGGCCGACAACTCGGGCCTCGAAGCGGACAAAGTCTATTTCGGTCCCGACTACGCGAACTTCATCGTCGTCACCGGCAACCACCCCGGATCTGCCACCGCCGAATCACTGTGGTGGCTGACCAAATCCGGTGTGCGGTTCGGTGTCGACAACACCCGCGACGCGCGCACTGCGCTGGGGCTGACGTCGTCGCCCAGTCCGGCACCCTGGGTGGCGCTACGGCTGTTGGCGTCCGGTCCGACGCTGTCGCGGGCCGATGCGCTGGTGCGTCATGACACCCTCCCGACCGATATGAACCCTGCAGAGTTGGTGGTACCGAAGTGAAACGTGGCTTTGCGCGGCCAACGCCGCAGCGCGCGCCGGTAGTCAAGCCGGAGAACATCGTCTTGCCGACGCCGCTGAGCGTGCCGCCGCCGGAAGGCAAGCCCTGGTGGCTGATCGTGGTCGGAGTTCTGGTGCTCGGCCTGTTGGTCGGCATGGTCGGTATGACCGTCGCCAATGGCTCGCGAATGTTCCTGGGGGCCGGTTCGATTTTCCCGATCTTCATGATCGGCGGGGTCGCGATGATGATGTTCGGCGGTCGCTTCGGCGGCGGCCAGCAACAGATGAGCCGCCCGAAGTTGGACGCGATGCGCGCCCAGTTCATGTTGATGCTGGACATGCTGCGCGAAACCGCGCAGGAATCCGCCGACAGCATGGACGCCAACTACCGGTGGTTCCACCCGGACCCGGCGACGTTGTCGGCCGCGGTGGGGTCGAGCCGGATGTGGGAGCGCAAGCCTGACGGCAAGGACTTCAACTTCGGCGTGGCCAGGGTCGGGGTGGGCATGACGCGGCCCGAGGTGACCTGGGGCGAGCCGCAGAACATGCCGACCGATATCGAGTTGGAGCCGGTCACCGGTAAGGCACTCCAGGAATTCGGGCGCTATCAAAGCGTCGTCTACAACCTGCCCAAGATGGTGTCGCTGCTGGTCGAGCCGTGGTACGCGCTGGCCGGAGACCGTGAACAGGTGCTGGGCCTGATGCGGGCAATTATCTGCCAGCTGGCGTTCTCACACGGTCCAGACCATGTCCAGATGGTCGTTGTGACTTCCGATGCGGCGCAGTGGGACTGGGTCAAATGGCTGCCCCACTTCGGGGATCCGCGCCGCCGCGATGCCGCAGGCAATGCACGGATGGTCTATTCCTCGGTGCGTGACTTCGCCGCTGACCAAGCCGACTTGTTCGCCGGGCGTGGGTCGTTCACGCCTCGACATGCCAGTTCCTCGGCGGAAACGCCCACACCGCATCGCGTGATCATCGTCGACGTCGACGATCCGCAATGGGAATACGTGATCAGCACCGAAGGCGTTGACGGGGTGACGTTCTTCGATTTGACGGGGTCAGCGCTGTGGACCACTGCTCCCGAGCGGATGCTGCAATTCGACAGCGCCGGGGTGATCGAGGCGCTGCCGCGCGATCGCGACACCTGGATGGTGATCGACGACAACAAGTGGTTCTTCGCGCTGGCCGATCAACTGACCGAGCCCGAGGCCGAACAGTTCGCGCAGCGCATGGCGCAGTGGCGGCTCGCCGAGGCCTACGAGGAAATCGGGCAGCGAGTGGCACATATTGGTGCGCGAGACATCCTGTCCTACTACGGGGTTGAGAATCCGGCCGCGATCGATTTCCAAGCGCTGTGGAACGGGCGCGGCGACTCGCAGCGCCGGTCGCGGCTGCGCGTGCCGTTCGGTAACCGCTCCGACAACGGCGAGTTGCTGTTTTTGGATATGAAGTCGCTCGACGAGGGTGGCGACGGCCCGCACGGCGTGATGTCGGGGACGACTGGTTCAGGTAAGTCGACGCTGGTGCGCACCGTGCTGGAGTCGCTGATGCTTGGGCATCCACCCGATGAGCTGCAGTTCGTGCTGGCCGACCTCAAAGGTGGATCGGCGGTCAAACCGTTCGCCGGCGTACCGCACGTGTCGCGGATCATCACCGACCTCGAAGAAGACCAAGCGCTGATGGAGCGCTTCCTGGATGCGTTGTGGGGCGAAATCGCACGCCGGAAAGCGTTCTGCGACAACGCCGGTGTGGACGACGCCAAGGAATACAACGAGATGCGCTCCCGGATGCGGGCCCGCGGCCAGGACATGCCGCCGCTGCCCATGCTGGTGGTGGTCATCGACGAGTTCTACGAATGGTTCCGCATCATGCCCACGGCGGTCGATGTCCTCGACTCGATCGGGCGGCAGGGCCGCGCCTACTGGATCCATCTGATGATGGCGTCCCAGACCATCGAGAGCCGAGCCGAAAAGCTTATGGAGAACATGGGTTACCGCTTGGTGCTCAAAGCCCGTACCGCCGGCGCAGCGCAGGCCGCCGGCGTACCCAACGCGGTGAACCTGCCGGCTCAGGCGGGGCTGGGGTATTTCCGTAAGAGCCTCGAGGAGATCGTCCGCTTCCAGGCCGAGTTCTTGTGGCGTGACTACCGCCGCGGCGTCTCACTCGACGAGGACGGGCAGGCGCCGCTGGTGCACTCAGTCGATTTCATTCGCCCGCAACTGTTTTCCACGTCCTTTACGCCGATCGAGGTCAGCGTGGGCGGCGGCCCGGACATGGACGCGCTGCCCGAGATCGCCAACGGCGAGGTGATTATCGACAGCGACGAGGTCGAGGTTGTCGAGGACGAGGAGGAAGAAGAGGAAGCGATCCGGACACCGAAAGTCGGCACGGTGATCATCGATCAGCTGCGCCGGATTCCCTTCGAGCCCTACCGCTTGTGGCAACCGCCGCTGGACCAGCCGGTGCCCATCGACGAACTGGTGAACCGCTTCTTGGGCCGGCCGTGGCAGCAGGACTATGGCACCGCCAGAAACCTCGTCTTCCCGATCGGCATCATCGACCGCCCATACAAGCACGACCAGCCGCCGTGGACGGTGGACACGTCCGGGGCCGGCTCCAACGTGCTGATCCTGGGCGCGGGCGGGTCCGGTAAGACCACCGCGCTGCAGACGTTGATCTGCTCAGCAGCCCTGACGCACACGCCCGAACAGGTGCAGTTCTACTGCCTGGCCTACAGCAGCACCGCGTTGACGACGGTGGCCCGTGTCCCGCACGTGGGCGAGGTCGTCGGCCCCACCGATCCCTACGGCGTGCGCCGCACAGTCGCCGAGTTGCTGGCATTGGTGCGCGAACGCAAACGCAGTTTCCTCGAGTACGAAATCGCGTCGATGGAGATGTTCAGGCGGCGCAAGTTCGGTGGTGAGCCCGGCGGCGTGCCCGACGACGGCTACGGCGATGTTTACCTTGTGGTGGACAACTACCGGGCGCTGGCCGAGGAGAACGAGGTCCTCATCGAGCAGGTGAACCTGATCATCAACCAGGGGCCCTCGTTCGGGGTGCACGTGGTGGTCACCGCCGACCGGGAATCAGAGCTGCGGCCACCGGTGCGCAGCGGCTTCGGGTCCCGGGTGGAGCTGCGGCTGGCCGCGGTGGAGGACGCCAAACTGGTGCGGTCCCGATTCGCCAAGGACGTTCCGGTCAAGCCCGGTCGCGGCATGCTCGCAGTCAACTACGTGCGCCTCGACAGCGACCCGCAGTCGGGTCTGCACACCCTGGTGGCCAGACCCGCGTTGGAGACCACACCGGACGCCGTATTCGAGTCCGACAGCGTGGCCGCGGCCGTCAGCCAGGTCGCCGCCGGCCGGGCCCGCCCGGTGCGCAGGCTCCCGGCGAAGTTCGGGCTGGAGCAGGTGCAGGCGTTGGCCGCAGCTGACCGCCGCGGCGGAGTCGGCGCAGGCGGGATCGCCTGGGCGATCTCGGAATTGGATTTGCAGCCGGTCTACCTCAACTTTGCCGAGAACGCTCATCTGATGGTGACCGGTCGGCGTGAGTGTGGGCGCACCACGACATTGGCGACCATCATGTGCGAGATCGGCCGGATCTACGCGCCCGGCGCCAGCACCGCCCCGCCGACAACAGAGCCCTCCGCTCAGGTGTGGCTGGTGGACCCGCGCCGCCAGCTGCTGACCACGCTGGGTCCCGACTACGTGGAGCATTTCGCTTACAACCTCGACGGCGTCGCGACGATGATGGATCAGCTGGCGGCCACCCTGGCGGGCCGCGAGCCGCCACCGGGCCTATCGGCCGAGGAGCTGCTGTCGCGGTCGTGGTGGAGCGGGCCGGAGATCTTCTTGATCATCGACGACGTGCAACAGCTGCCGCCGGGGTTCGATTCGCCGCTGCACAAAGCCGCACCCTGGGTCACCCGAGCGGCCGACGTCGGCCTACACGTCATCGTCACCCGCACCTTCGGCGGCTGGTCCTCGGCGGGCAGCGACCCGATGCTGCGAGCGCTGCACCAGGCCAATGCGCCGTTGCTGGTGATGGACGCCGACCCCGACGAGGGCTTCATCCGGGGCAAGATGAAGGGCGGTCCGCTGCCGCGTGGTCGCGGCCTGCTGATGGCCGAAGACACCGGTGTCTTCGTTCAGGTCGCAGCCACCGACCTGAACCGATAGCCACCTCCCGGCCCTGCGCGGCGCCGCGCTCGCCAGCGGGCGGATAGCGGGGGCGTAACCCAACTGCGCATTAACAGCTGCCGGCCGGGAGTGAACATTAGCTGTCGGGTGATGAATATTTCGCGTCCCAGGCGGCGAACCTCGGCATAGCCGCCTAATCTCGCTTTCGAGCGCCTGTTCAGTTCTAAACGAACGCTCAAAGTTGTTGACGCCGAGCACTATCGACGAGGAAGCGGAACCGGTTTAGTGATTGAATTCGGGGCCTTACCACCCGAAATCAACTCGGGCCGAATGTACGCCGGGCCCGGAGCGGGTCCGCTGTTGGCCGCTGCGGTGGCCTGGGATGAACTGGCCGCCGGGCTGAGCTCGGCGGCCAGCGGCTACGGGTCAGTGGTCTCCGAACTGGCGAGCCAGGTGTGGCGCGGCCCGACGTCGATCTCGATGTCGGCGGCGGCTGCTCCCTACGTGGCGTGGCTCAGTGCTACGGCCGTCCAAGCTGAACAAGCGGCGGCGCAGGCGAAAGCGGCTGTGGTCGCCTATGAAACAGCGTTTGCGATGACGGTGCCGCCGCCGGTGATCGCGGCCAACCGCGCTGAATTGCTGGTCCTGATCGCCACCAACTTTCTCGGTCAAAACACCCCGGCGATCGCCGCCAACGAGGCCCATTACGCCGAAATGTGGGCTCAGGATGCGACAGCGATGTACGGCTACGCCGGTTCGTCGGCGGCCGCAGCGAAGGTGAACCCGTTCACCCAGCCGCCATCGACGACCAAGCCGGCCGGGCTCGCCGGCCAAGCCGCCGCAGTCACCAAAGCCACCAGCACGTCTGCCGGCGGTCAGCCGACAGCGCAGGCGACGTCCTCGGTACCGCAGACGCTGCAGGGCCTGACCGGGACGACCTCGTCATCCTCGTCGCCGGCGCCGATACTGGCGGGCCAGGGGAGCAAGTATCAGGACGCGTTTCTCCGCACGATCAGCACCCCCTATTTCTTTGGCGGGTTGGGAGAAAAGCTCAGTGGGCTGACGAAGGGGATGATGCCCGCCGCTCAAGCCGCCAGTGCCGCCGCGACGACGTTGGGATCTCCCGGGGTGTCGAGCTTCGGGGGCTTCGCCGGCCTCGGCGGGGGCTCGCCCGTGTCGGCCAGCGTCGGTCAGGCCGGCTCGATCGGAAAGTTGTCGGTGCCACCGGCTTGGGCCGGAGCGGCTCCAGGAACAAGCCCGGCCGCTGCGGCAACACCGATCAGCAGCCTCACCGCGAGGCCCGACGCCACCCCCGCCGGTCTACTGCGGGGGTTGCCGATGACCGGCACCGGCCGGCGGACCGAAGGTTTCATTCATCGATACGGATTCCGCTATCCCGTCGTGCCGCGCCCGCCGGCGGCCGGGTAGCACGGCGGTGGGCCAGATGGCTGTCATGCGTCGCGAATTCGACCGTTGGGTGAACTCGTGATGCCCGCGGATGAACAGTGGCTGTCGAGGAATGAACACTTCGCGTCGACGCGGACAGCGCCGGTGACAACCACATAATCTCGAGTAGCGAGCGATGAAGCCCGTTGACGCAGAAGGCTATTTGAGGAGGACGCCACTCATGTCGTTCGTGACGACGCAGCCCGAGATGCTGTCGGCGGCGGCCGGCAACTTGCAGGGCATCGGCTCGGCGTTGGCCGCCCAGAATGCGGCCGCGGCAATGCCCACCACCGGAGTGATTCCCGCCGCCGCCGACGAGGTGTCAGCGCTGACGGCGGCGCAGTTCGCAGCGCACGCCCAGATGTACCAGGCCGTCAGCAACCAGGCTCAGGCGATCCACGAGATGTTCGTCAACACCCTGGGCGTCAGCGCCGGGTCCTACGCGGCGACCGAGGCCGCCAATGCGGTCGCGGCCGGCTGAGGGGTACAGACATGGATTTTGGGGCCTTACCGCCAGAGATCAACTCGGCGCGGATGTATGCCGGTGCCGGGTCGACGCCGATGGTGGCGGCCGCCTCGGCATGGAATGCGCTTGCCGCTGAGCTGAACTCGGCCGCCACCGGATACGAGAGCGTGATCACCAGGCTGTCCACCGAAGAGTGGACGGGCCTCGCGTCGACGTCGATGGCAACAGCAGCCACTCCCTACGTGCAGTGGATGAGCGCGACCGCCGTCCAAGCCGAGCAGGCGGCCACCCAGGCCAGCTCGGCGGCGGCTGCGTATGAAACCGCGTACGCGATGACGGTGCCCCCACCGGTCATCGCCGCCAACCGCGCTCAACTGGCGTCGCTGGTCTCGACCAACCTCTTGGGCCAGAACACGCCCGCGATAGCGACCACCGAGGCTCAGTACGGGGAGATGTGGGCCCAGGACGCCGCCGCGATGTACGGCTATGCAGGCCACTCGGCGGTCGCCGCGGAGGTGACACCGTTCATGGCGCCGCCGCCCACCGCGAACCCGGCCGGCCAAGCGACGCAAGCCGCCGCGGTCGCCCATGCCACCGGCACCGCTGCCGGAACTCAGATGTCCCAGATGATCTCCACGACGCCCAAGGCGCTGCAGGGACTCGCGTCGCCGCTGCAGGCCGCGGCGTCGTCGGGCTCGTCCACCTCCGGGGCCGGTGGCATCCTGGGCGGGTTGCTCGGCGGATCCGGATCGTCAAACATTTTGGACTTGTGGGCGAAATACATTGGCCCCATCTACAACACGCTGGGTTTGCCGTACTTCGGCACCGGTATCGCCAACTCGATGCTGTCGGTGGGCAAGGCGCTTGCGCCGGCCGCATCAGCGGCCAAGGCCGCCACTGATGGGGCCAAGGCAGCGGCCGGGCTCCCGGGCCTGGGCGGCCTGCTGGGCGGCATCGGCGGAGGAGCCCCGGTATCTGCCGGATTGGGCAACGCAGCCTCGGTCGGTGGCCTGTCCGTGCCCTCGTCGTGGGCGGGTGCGGCGCCAGCACTCAACGGCGCTGCCGCCGCGCCGCTGCCACTGAGCAGCGTCAGTGCCGCACCGGACATGGCCGGTGCCGGTAACCTGTTGGGCGGCATGCCATTAGCGGGTGCCGGGGGTGGTGCAGCTGGGGCCGGCCCGCGGTACGGCTTCCGCCCCACGGTCATGGTGCGGCCCCCGTTCGCCGGATAGGGCGGTCCAGCCCCCGAGGCCCGGAGTTATCCGCGGCGAGATTCTTACTCGCGGATCGGAGTTGAAAGTGGCTGCTGGCGGTGCCAGCGCCGATGCTGTGACGGCAGCATCCTGAGCGTTCGTGCAGGTCGTCCTCTTCGACTGACCTTTCCCGAAGGTGTGGTCAGTAACCGCCGCCCCGCATGAGCAGCAGCTACCGGGATCGGTAATTGGGTCCGCGCGGAAGCGCATCCGCGGATGGTCATCTAACGTCGCCGAACAAGCGACGGTCACCGGCCGCTGCTCAATGTCGTTGACGCGATGGGCTATCGAGTAGCGCGTTAGCCGGCGAAGGCAGGTAGCGATGGATTTTGGCGCGTTGCCACCGGAGATCAATTCCGGGCGAATGTATGCGGGGCCGGGCTCGGCGCCGTTGCTGGCTGCTGCCGCGGCGTGGGATGGACTAGCCATTGACTTCCATTCAGCCGCGGTCTCTTACGCCTCCGCGGTCGCGCAGCTGACCGGCGGGCCATGGTCGGGTCCCGCCTCGGCAGCGATGTCGGCGGCGGTTGCGCCCTATGTGGTGTGGCTCTATGGCACGGCCGAGCAAGCCGAATTGGCGGCTACCCAGGCCGGAGCCGCAGCCAGTGCCTATGAGGCGGCACGCGCGATGACGGTGCCACCGCCGGTGATCGCCGCCAACCGCGGCCAGCTGCTGTTGCTGGTGGCGACGAACATTTTGGGGCAAAACTCGGCAGCGATCGCGGCCGTTGAGGCCCAGTACGGTGAGATGTGGGCGCAGGACGCGGCGGCCATGTATGGCTATGCGGACGCGTCATCGACGGCTTCCACCGTGACGCCATTCGACGCACCGCCGCAAACGACCGACGCGGAGGCCGGCTCGAAGCTGACCTCCACGATGCCGCAAGCACTGCAACAACTCTCGTCGTCCTCATCCTCGGCGCCGTCCAAAACATGGGATGACTTTAAGACCTATATGCAGCAAATCCAGAAGGCTGCCGCTACCAGCGAGCAGATTGTGCAGCGCTTGTTTTCGACCCCGTCGAACACTGCAGGCATTATGAAATCCCTAACGCCAGCCGCTTCGAGCGCCGGAGTAGCGGCGCCGGGTGCCGCGGCGCGGGCGGCACCAGGGTTCGCCGGTTTCAAGGGACTGAGCGGCGGCGGGCCGGCGTCGGCGGCTGTGGGCAAAGCCGGCAGCATCGGCAGGCTGTCGGTGCCGCCGAGTTGGGCGACCGGAGCGCCACCGGCCAGCCCCGGCGCCGCACATTTGGAGACCGGCGCCGTAAGCACCGCGTCCGACGAGCCGCGAGGCCTGCTCCGAGGGGTACCGCTGACCGGTGCTGGCCGGCGCAGCTCAGGCTTCATGAACCGATACGGGTTTCGTCACACCGTGATGCCACGCCCGCCCGCAGCCGGGTAAACAGCCGCACCCGTGCCAAAGCTATTCAGCGCCAGCAGAACCTGACCGAATCCGCCGGGCACACCGCCCCGCAGGGATTATCCGCGGCAGGATTTTTATCCGCCACGGCAACCGTGGCCTGGTTGCTATCGACGGGCGATCACCAGGGAGGTGGGAGCACCGCCGCAGGTAGGAGCTATCGAGCGAGCCGCCAGCGCTCTCACGTTGAACTCGTTGCAGCCAGTAAATGAACACCAGTCGTCCTAGAAACAACATCTCGGCGTTGGCGCCGAGTGACAGTTCGCGCTTTAGCCTCTGAGTGACTGCTGAACGGTGTTGAAGCGGAAAGCTATTGAGGAGGCAACCTATGTCGTTCGTGATTACACAGCCGGAGGCACTGTCGTCGGCGGCTGGCGAGTTCGCGGCGATCGGTTCGGCGATAACTTCCGGGAGTGCTGCTGCGGCAACTCCGACCACGGGAGTTGTTCCGGCGGCCGCTGACGAAGTGTCGGCGTTGACAGCCGCACAATTCGCGGCCCATGGCCAGATGTTTCAAGCGGTCAGCGCGCAAGCTGCGGCAATACATGAGCAATTCGTAGCAACGCTGGGGCTCAGCGCGGGATCGTATGCGGCGACCGAAGCCGCGAACGCGGCTGCAGCGGGCTAAGGGCGGTAACAATGGATTTCGGGGCGTTGCCGCCGGAAATCAACTCCGCCCGGATGTACGCGGGTGCGGGTGCGGCCCCACTGACCGCAGCGGCGTCGGCGTGGAGCCGGCTCGCAGCCGAGTTCAATTCGGCGGCAACGGCCTACGACAGAGTTGCGGCGAGGCTCGCGGGTGACGACTGGATAGGCCCAGCATCGGTGTCGATGGCCAATGCGGCGTCCTCCTATGTGACGTGGCTGAACTCCGTCGCCGCCAACGCCGAACAAGCGGCCGGCCATGCCAGAGCAGCGGCGGCCGCCTACGAGACTGCCTTCGCCACCACCGTGCCGCCCTCTCTGGTCGCGGAGAACCGCAGTCAATTGACCTCGCTGGTGGCGTCGAATGTTCTGGGGCAGAACACGCCCGTGATCGCCGCCACCGAGGCGCAATACGGCGAGATGTGGGCTCAGGACGCCGCTGCGATGTACGGCTATTCCGGCCACTCGGCGGCCGCCGCAAAGGTGACACCGTTCACCTCGCCGCAGCAGACCACAAATCCAGCCGGCCAGGCCGGGCAGGCTGCGGCGGTTGCCCATGCCACCAGCAGTGCCGGCGAATCCCAGTCATCACGACTGATCTCCTCGGTGCCCAACGTGTTGCAGAGCCTGGCATCACCTGCATCGTCATCTTCATCGGCCTCATCTACGTCGGGGCTCGATGGCTTCCTGAGCGGTTTGTATGGCTTGTTCGGCATCAAGTACACGGAAGGGGCTCCGATCGCGAACTTGCTGGCGCCGTGGACGACATACGTCGGCCCGATCCAAAGCAGTTTCGCGATACCGCACTTCGCAACTGGTTTCATCAACAGCTCCGTCGCGTTGTCGAAAGCCCTGGCGCCGGCTGCCGCCAAAGCCGCCGGCGATGGAGCCAAAGCCGCCGCGGGACTACCGGGACTGAGTGGCCTGCTGGGCGGGGGTGCGCCGATATCGGCGGGCCTGGGCAACGCCGCCTCCGTCGGCAGGTTGTCGGTGCCGCCGATCTGGACCGGCGCCAGCCCGACGTTGACCCCCGCGTCGCCGCTCCCGATCAGCAGTGTGAGCGCCGAACCTGAGGTCGCGGGAGCTGGTAACCTGTTGGGCGGCATGCCATTAGCGGGCGCGGGACCCGGTGCAGCCGGTAGCGGGCCTCGGTATGGCTTTCGTCCCACCGTGATGGCGCGACCACCGTTTGCCGGATAGTGCGGTGCAGGCCGCCTGTCCTTTCGACCCCGTGATGCACACCGAACCAACGTTGAAGCCTTTCCGGTTGTGGGCCTTTGGCGATGCGCATGTCGGAACGGATCTGAGGTTTGGCAGGCACAGCCTCGCCGAGGCTATTTCGCATTCCGAGGTCGGCGGCGCTGAGGGCGGCCCACCATTCGAATGGGATATCGCCATCGACGTAGGCGACATGTCCGGCGCCCACCACGATCTGCCCGACGACGCCGAAGGCCACGAAGTCACAAGGCAATTTTCAGCGCTTCGTGCTCACCGGCGCGAAGACGTGTACAGCGTCTGCGGAAACCACGACCGGAGCGGTCTCGCCGAGCCAGAGGCTTGGTGGTGGCGACGGTGGGTGGATCCGCTTGGCGAAAACACCGCGACGTCCGGCGTCAACCCCGATGCCCGCCGGTATCCCGTTGAGGGAACATGGCAGCGGTATTCATTCCAGGTGGGCAACCTGCTGTTTCTGATGATGAGCGATAGAAACGAACCGACACAGGCTGTCGGCAGGGGAACACTCGGTGGTAACCCGGGCGGAGTGGTCAGCGGCGAAACCTTCGATTGGTGGAAGGCGATGGTGCTCGGCAACCCTGACGCGGTCATCATCTCGGTGCATCACTACGTCCTGAAGAACACCACAGTGGCATCGGGGGAGTGGGAAGGACTGCGTCGCGGCAGCGACGGTCAGTGGTCGGAGTACTACCATCGCTACTTCCAGCGAGGAACGCCACAAGGCGCGTCGTATCTCTATTGGGTTGATAGCAAGCCGGATTCGGGTGTATTCGAAACCTTCCTCGAGCAGCATCCGGGCCGCGTGCAGATGTGGCTCGCTGGCCACACCCACACCAACCCGGACGACTCCTTCGGCAACAGGACCCATATCGAGCAACGTTGGGGCACCACGTTCATCAACGCGGCATCGCTGAGTCGCCATCACATGCCCCTGACGACGCTACCGATGAGCCGTCTGCTGACGTTCACTCCAGGTAGCCCCGACGTACGCGTCCAGTGCTATCTGCACACCAGCCAGCATGCATCGCAAGGCTGGTATCCGAAGGCGGAAAGGACCATCCGGCTCTCGACAGCGTTCCGATGGCATGCAGAGCTGAATGCGGGCTGTCGATAAGAGCCCAGCCGTTCTTTGGATGCCCAATCCATCAGCGGCTAAGGAGGATCCGCTGCCATGCACGGCACACATTGCCTCAGGCGGAGCGAAACCCTTACCCGAGCGGGCCAGCGCCACTTACCGTGTGAAGTCACAAGGACGCGCTGCGCCGAATTCTCCTGACCCCAACCGTGAGGACGCCGACACTGTGAGCATCGCCAGTTCGCTGCCCACCGCGTCCACGTACCCAGGCAGTTCCCGGGTGGGCAACGCGACCGGCGCATGGTCGCAACGCAAGTGGGAAATTCTGCGCATCACCTCGCCCGTGGTTTTGCTCGCGATGTGGCAACTGGGCAGCGCTCTCGGGTTGATACCCCAAGACGTGTTGCCGGCCCCGTCGCTCATCCTCGAGGCCGGAGTGGAGCTGACTCGCACCGGCCAGCTCGCCGCTGCGCTGCAGGTATCCGGGTCGCGGGTAATCGAAGGACTGCTGCTGGGTGGAGTGATCGGCGTCGTGCTGGGCACCGCAATCGGCTTGTCCCGCTGGGTCGAATCGATCCTCGACCCGCCGATGCAGATGATCCGTGCTTTGCCACACCTAGGTCTGATCCCGCTGTTTATCTTGTGGTTCGGAATCGGCGAACTGCCCAAGGTGCTCCTCGTTGCCTTGGGAGTGATTTTCCCGCTGTACCTCAACAGCTATTCGGCAATCCGCCAGGTCGACCCGAAACTCCTCGAAACAGCTCAGGTACTTGGCTTTTCATTCTGGCAGCGGTTTGTCCGGATTATGGTGCCGAGCGCGGCGCCGCAGGTGCTGGTCGGTCTGCGCCAATCACTGGCGATCGCCTGGCTGTCGTTGATCGTCGCCGAGCAGATCAACGCCGACAAGGGCATCGGGTTCTTGATCAACAACGCCCGTGACTTCTTGCGTATCGACATCATCATCTTTGGCCTGATTATTTACGCGCTGCTGGGCATTGTCACCGACGCCATGGTCCGGATCCTGGAACGACGCGCGCTGCGCTACAGACAGTGAAAGGTCAAGTGTGACAGTCATCGTGGAATCCGGCCCGCAGGCGTCGGTAGACAGCGAAGCCGCCGGAGCGCTGTATCACGTCGACAAGTGGTATGGCAGCAATCATGTGCTCGTCGACGTCTCGATGCAGGTGGGACGCGGCGAGATCGTCGCGCTGGTCGGCCGTAGCGGCTCAGGCAAATCGACGGTGCTGCGTGTGCTGGCCGGGCTGTCGAGCGACCACACCGGCGATCGGTGGACGGCCGGGTCGCCGGCGCTGGCCTTCCAGGAGCCCCGCCTGTTTCCGTGGCGCGATGTGCGCAGCAATGTCGGCTACGGACTGACCCGCAGCCGGCTGCCCGCGACGCAGATCCGGCAACGTGCAGAGCGGGCGCTGGCCGACGTCGGGCTGGGCGATCGCGCCTCCGCGTGGCCGCTGACGTTGTCGGGCGGTCAGGCGCAACGCGTTTCGCTGGCCCGGGCGCTGGTCGGCGAGCCTGCGCTGTTGCTCCTCGACGAGCCGTTCGGCGCACTCGACGCATTGACTCGGTTGACGATGCACACTCTGCTGCTCGACCTGTGGCGTCAGCACGGCTTTGGTGTTGTGCTGGTGACCCACGACGTCGACGAGGCCGTCGCACTGGCCGACCGCGTGCTGGTCCTCGAGCAGGGCCGCATCATCCACACGTTGGCAATCAACGGCCCGCGCCGCTCGGTCAGCCGGCCAGCCGCCCACACCGAGCACTACCGCGCCGAGCTCCTCGAGCGTCTCGGCGTGCGGATCTCGTGATCATGATGCCGAGAATGTGGCGCGCGTTGGTCGCGCTCACCGCAGTGCTGAGCCTGCTGGTTACCGGATGTGTATCGCGGCAAGACCATTCAAGGTCAAGGCAGGCGCCCGCCAGCGTGCCGCTGTCCGAGCTGGCTGACCTGACATTGCAAGTCGGCGATCAGAAGGGCCGTACGGAATCGCTGCTGCGCGCCGCCGGGCAGCTCGACAACGTGCCGTACAAAGTGGCGTTTCCGATATTTACATCCGGGCCGCCGCAGGTCGAGGCAGCCACCGCAGGGAAGATCGACTTCGCGATCTGCGGCAATATGCCGCCGATTTTCGGTGCCGCGAGCAAGGCCAAGATCAAAATAGTCTCCGCGTACCGCGGCGGCGGAGCCGGCAACCGCATTCTGGTACATGCCGATTCACCGATCACCGCGGTGGCCGGCTTGCGCGGTAAGACCATCCTCGTCGCCAAGGGCAGCTCAGCCCACGGCAACGTGCTCGCCCAACTCGACAAGGCCCGCTTGCAGGCAACCGACGTGAAACTCGTGTTCCTGCAACCCGCCGACGCGTTGACCGCGTTCACGCAGAAGCAGGGCGATGCGTGGGCGATTTGGGATCCCTACACGGCTCAGGCTGAGCAGCAGATTCCGGTGCGCAGTATCGCCGAGGCCCAAGGCGTCACCAACGGTGACTGGTTCGGGATCGCCTCCGATGCGGCGCTGGCCGATCCGAAGCGCAACACCGCGCTGACGGACCTGTTGATCCGCTTCGAGAAAGCCGCCCAGTGGGCGAGGGCCCACCCGCAGCAATGGGCCGCCAGCTATGCCACCGACGTCGGGCTGGACTTGCATGTTGCGGCGATAGCGCAAGGCCGCAGCCTGCAGCTGCCGACCGAACTCGGCGATGACGTGATCGCCTCCCAACAGCGACTGGCTGACCTTTTCGCGGCGTCGGGTCAGCTCCAGTCGTCGCCGAAATTCGCCGACTGGGTAGATCGCCGATTCAACGAGGCGCTGCGGCCAAACCTGGCCATCACAAACTGAGGAGTTAAAGACAGATGCCGGCAAAATTCTTTTGGTTCCTGCCCACCAACGGCGACGGCCGCTCCATTGTGGGGGCATCGCACGCCTCGTCACACCACACTGTTCCGGAGGGCTATCGCGAGCCCAGCCGTCGGTATCTGGCCCAGGTGGCGCGGGCGGCCGATCGGCTCGGTTATGAAGGGGTGCTGACCCCGACCGGCACCTGGTGCGAGGACGCCTGGTTGGCGGCTTCGGCGCTGCTATCCGAAACCGAGCGGCTGAAGTTTCTTGTCGCGTTCCGTCCGGGGTTGGTGCCGCCCACCTTGGCCGCGCAGCAGACCGCGACGCTGCAACGGCTGTCCGAGGGACGCGTGCTGCTCAACGTCGTCAGCGGCGGCGACGACCGCGAGCAGCGCCGCTTCGGCGACTGGCTCGGCCACGACGAGCGCTATGCCCGGACCGCCGAATTCCTTCATATTGTGAACGCGATGTGGCGGCAGGAGTCCGTTGACTTCACTGGCAGCTATTACAAGGTTCAAGACGCGCGGGTGTCGGCGCCGCCGGATCCACTGCCGCAGATCTACTTCGGTGGCTCTTCGGCGGCTGCGCTGCCGGTCGCCGCGGAGTTCGTCGACGTGTACCTGACCTGGGGTGAACCACCGCAGTCCGCTGCCGAGAAGGTCGCGAAGGTGCGGGCATTGGCCGAAGCCCGCGGCCGCAGCGTCCGATTCGGGATCCGGCTGCACACCATCAGCCGCGACACCTCGGCGGCGGCGTGGGCGGTGGCTGACGAACTAGTCAAGGAACTCACACCCGAACAGATCGCCAACGCGACAGCGCTGCATTCCCGCTCCGAATCGGAAGGCCAGCGCCGGATGACCGCGCTGCACGGCGGCCGCATCGACCAGTTGGAGATCTACCCGAATCTGTGGGCCGGGGTCGGACTGGTACGCGGTGGCGCTGGGACTGCGCTGGTCGGCAGCCACGAAGAGGTCGCCAACCTGATTTGGGAGTACCATTCGCTGGGCTTCGACGAGTTCATCCTGTCGGGCTATCCCCACTTGGAAGAGGCGTACTGGTTCGCCGAGGGCGTGCTGCCCATCCTGCGCCAGAAGGGCGCCGCTTAGTTTCGTGTGCTGACGCACCGGCCGTTCTCGAGCGCACGAGTCGACGGTTAGTCCGTTGAAGTGCGGCTTTCTGCGGATTTGGTCCGTGTTCGACGACAGCGATCACGATGCCGATGACGTCCTGCGGCGGGCAGCGCGCGCGGCAGTCCGGTAATCAGTTGCGCGGTAGGGGTGAGGCTTCGTCCAACGCGGGTTGGCTGCGTCGGTAGTGCGGCCCGCCCGGCGGCCCCTCGCTTCCGAGCCGCATTGGTTGCTGGGCTCATGTACAACGAAGTTCGCGATGGCGCCTTTTTCGCGGCCAGATTTTTATGGCGGACAGCCGTGCTGCGGCTTCCCAGGGGCCCGTCGTGCCGACGCGCCGCGATTGCCACCGGAGCTGCTGGCTAACTCGGGCCAAAGCGTTCGCGCAGGTCGGCCCGCCGTTTGGTTGGTGAACCAGCTATTTCCAAGCGCAGGCTGTTACTGGACCGTTACTGAAGATGAACATTTGGTGCTGTCAGGTAAACACTTGCCAACACCGGCCGTCGGGGGCGGCGTCGGGGGTTAACGCCATCTACGCTCAGGCACGGAAGCGATTGCTGACGCTTGCTGAGAAGGAGATAGGAAATGTCGTTCGTGACGACACAGCCGGAGGCGCTCACAGCGGCGGCCGGCAACCTGACGGGCATCGGTTCGGCTATGAGCGCGCAAAATGCGGCCGCAGCGGCCCCAACAACGGGTGTGATTCCCGCAGCAGCCGATGAGGTCTCGGCCCTGACGGCTGCGCAGTTCGCCGCACACGCCCAGATGTACCAGGCGGTGAGCGCTCAGGCGCAGGCGATCCACGAGATGTTCGTCAACACGCTGGGCACTAGCGCCGGGTCGTATGCGGCCACCGAGGCGGCCAACGCGGTCGCGGCGGGTTAGGCGTCCCGAGGTTTCGAGATGTTCTTCGATTTCGGGGTGCTGCCGCCGGAGATCAACTCCGGTCGGATGTACGCCGGTCCGGGTCCTGCACCGCTGCTGACCGCCGCGTCGGCATGGGACGGGGTCGCGGCCGAGCTGCATTCCAGCGCAGCGTCCTACGGCTCGGTGATCTCCGGGTTGACAGCCGGGCCCTGGACCGGTCCGGCCGCGACGTCGATGTCGGCGGCGGCCGCACCGTACGTCACATGGCTGACGGCCACCGCTACCCAGGCTGAGCAGACCGCCAACCAGGCCAGGGCGGCAGCCGTCGCGTATGAGACCGCCTTCGCGGCGACCGTGCCACCGCCGGTGATTGCGGCCAACCGTGCTCAGTTGATGTCACTGATCGCGACGAACATCCTCGGGCAGAACACCCCGGCGATCGCGGCAACCGAAGCGCACTACGCCGAAATGTGGGCGCAGGACGCCACCGCCATGCACGTCTACGCGGGCGCGTCGGCGGCGACCTGGAAGTTCAGCCCGTTCGTTGCGCCGGCGCAGAACACCAACCCGGGAGCGGGCGCTGCTCAAGCCGCGGCGGTCGGCAATGCCTCCGCGGTCTCGGCCGGCACCAATGCGCAGACGGTGGCGTCGATGGCTACGACGCCCGCCAACGCCCTGGGACACCTTGCGTCGTCATCGGGCTCGTCGATGTCCCTCAAAGACATGCTCGGGTACGCCACGATGGTTCCGCAGAACAGTAGTTACCTGCTCTCGCTGGGCAATTCGATGAATGGGCTCTCCAAGGCTTTCAGCGGGTCGACCAGTGCCGCCAGCGGTGCGGCTGCGGCCATGGCGCCGGCGCTCAGCTCGGGCACCGGCGGTCTGAGCGGCCTCAGCGGCCTTGGTAACGCCGGATCGGCGGTGTCGGCCGGGTTGGGCCGCGCCGGCACGATCGGGCCATTGTCGGTACCCCAGACCTGGGCCGCCGCAGCCCCCAACATCGGCGCGGGCACTTCCGCGTTGCCGGGCGCGGGCCTCGGCGCCTCCTCGGTCGGATCAGGTAATCCGAGCATGCTCGGTGGGATGCCGATGCTTGCCAACGCGGCGCGCGGCGCGACCCCCGCGGGTACTACTCCGCGGTTCGATATGCGTCCTGTCGTCGTGCCACACTCGCCGGCGGCCGGCTAGCGGGAAAGGGGGGCTGATCCGTGTGTTTCAGGCCGGCGGTTGCGCCACCGCGCAGCCGGCCCCGGCTACCACAACGTCCATCGCAGATCACTACTTACTAAGGAGACCTTCAGGTGACCACGCGCTTTATGACTGACCCGCACGCGATGCGGGACATGGCGGGCCGTTTCGACGTGCACGCCCAGACCGTTGAGGACGAGGCCCGCAAGATGTGGGCGTCCTCGCAGAACATCGCCGGAGCGGGCTGGACTGGAACGGCCCAGGCCACGTCCTACGACACCATGGGCCAGATGAACACCGCGTTCCGCAACATCGTCAACATGCTCCACGGCGTGCGCGACGGGCTGATCCGCGACGCCAACAACTACGAGCAGCAAGAGCAGGCGTCGCAGCAGATTCTGAGCAGTTGACCCGCTGCGGCGACAGCCGTGGCTGCGTAAGCTTTCACACGTTAGGAGAACACTTGTCATGACGATCAATTACCAGTTCGGCGATGTGGATGCCCACGGCGCGCTGATCCGCGCCCAGGCCGCCTCCCTGGAAGCCGAGCACCAGGCCATCATCCGCGATGTGCTTGCTGCCGGCGACTTTTGGGGCGGCGCGGGCTCGGTGGCCTGCCAGGAGTTCATCACCCAGTTGGGCCGCAACTTCCAGGTGATCTACGAACAGGCCAACGCCCACGGCCAAAAGGTGCAAACCGCCGGCAACAACATGGCCAGCACCGACAGCGCCGTCGGCTCCAGCTGGGCCTAAGTACTCAACCCCAGGCGCGGCAGCACACCCGAGTCGGTGTGTGCTGCCGCGTCCTGCGGTCTCCGACCACAGCGACCCGAAAGTAACGATGGACCAACAGGGCACCCGCACCGACATCACCGTCAACGTCGAGGGTTTCTGGATGCTTCAGGCGCTGCTGGACATCCGGCACGTCGCGCCCGAGCTGCGCTGCCGGCCCTACGTCTCCACCGATTCCAACGATTGGCTCAACGAGCACCCCGGGATGGCGGTGATGCGCCAAGAGGGCATCGTCACCGGCGAGACGGTTGACGAGCAGGTCGCCGCCCGGTTGCGGGTGCTGGCCGCACCCGACTTGGAAATCGTCGTGCTGCTGTCCCGGGGCAAACTGCTCTACGGCGTCAACGAGCCGACCGAGGAAGGCGAAGAGCAGCCGGTCGGATCCCGGGACATCCCGGACAACGAATTCCGGGTGGTGCTGGCCCGCCGCGGCCAGCATTGGGTCTCGGCGGTACGTGTCGCCAATGACATCACCGTCGACGATGTGGCGATCGCCGATACCGCCTCGATCGCCGCACTGGTCTTTGACGGCCTGGAGTCGATTCACCATGCCGACCCCGCGGCGATCAACGCGGTCAACGTACCGCTCGAGGAAATGCTGGAAGCGACGAAGGCATGGCAGGGCGCAGGGTTCAACGTCTTCTCGGGCGGAGACCTGCGTCGACTGGGCATCAGCGCGGCCACTGTGGCCGCCCTTGGACAGGCGCTGTCGGACCCGGCGGCCGAGGCCGCGGTCTACGCGCGGCAATACCGCGACGACGCCCGGGCGCCGAGCGCGTCGGTGCTGTCGCTGAAGGACGGATCGGGCGGGCGCATCGCGATGTACCAGCAAGCCCGCACAGCCGGGTCGGGCGAGGCGTGGCTGGCGATCTGTCCGGCCACCCCGCAGTTGGTGCAAGTCGGCGTCAAGACCGTTTTAGAAACGCTGCCGTATGGCGAGTGGAAAACGCATCGCAGAGTTTAACAATCCCGCAGAAAACCTACCTACACCAAGCGTTTTCGGGTAAGCAATCACTCGAGATGCAGATTCGGGGAAATGCTCTAGAATTGGCTCAACAATTGGGACGGGCGTCGCAATTTAATAGCGAGGCAAGGCACATGAACTCAGAATTCGTCGACAAAGGGGCAGCACTATGACCGCGGTGGTGGCCGAAGCGCAGCAATCGGGCGCTGAGGCGGTTTCCTCACCTCAAGCGGCGGTGATCGCCATCATGGCCGCCGATGTGCAGATCGGCGTCCTGCTGGACGCCAATGCTCCGGTGTCGGTCATGGTCGACCCATTGCTGAAGGTCGTCAACAACCGGCTGCGCGAGCTGGATGTGGCACCGCTGGAGGCCACCGGACGCGGCCGCTGGATGTTGTGCCTGATCGACGGGACCCCGTTGCGGTCCGCGCAATCCCTGACCGAGCAGGACGTCTTCGACGGCGACCGGCTATGGCTGCGGTTCATCGAGGACACCGAGCATCGATCGCAGGTGATCGAGCACATCTCGACGGCGGTGTCGGTGAACCTGTCCAAACGGTTCGCAGCCATCGATCCGGTTGTCGCGGTGCAAGTCGGCGCCGCGATGTTGTCGGTGGGGGTGCTGCTCGCCGCGGCCGCGCTGGGGTGGTGGCGGTGGCGGGATGATTCCTGGCTGACAGCCAGCTACGCCGCGGTGATTGCGGTGCTGGTGCTGACGGTGGCGACGCTGGTGCTGATGCGTTCGACGTCGGTGCCCGAACGCCGGGTGGGCGACATGATCCTGGTCAGCGGGCTGGCGCCGCTGGCGGTGGCGGCCGCGGCGGCGCCACCGGGACCGGTAGGGGCACCGCATGCGGTGCTGGGTTTCGCGGTTGTCGGCGTCGGGTCGGTGCTTGCGCTGCGGTTCACCGGTCGGCGGCTGGGCCTCTACACCGCGATCATCACCATCTGTGTTGCCGCCACGGTGGCCAGCCTGGCACGCATGCTGCTGTTGACCGGTGCGGTGACGCTGATGTCGTGTCTGCTGCTTGCCTGTGTGATCGGCTATCACGCTGCGCCATCGCTGTCACGCTGGCTGTCCGGTATCCGGCTGCCGGTTTTTCCTTCGGCCACCAGTCGCTGGGTGTTCGAGGCTCGGCCCGATCTGCCGACCACGGTGGTCCTCTCCGGCAGTGGACGTCCGACCCTGGAAGGCCCGTCCTCCGTGCGCGACGTGGTGTTGCGCGCTCAGCGCGCCCGGGCGTTTTTGACCGGGCTGCTGGTGGGGTTGGGTGTGCTGGTCGTGGTGTGCCTGGCCGGACTGTGCGACCCGCACACCGGGCAGCGGTGGCTGCCGGTACTGCTGGCCGCCTCCACTGCCGGTTTCCTGCTGTTGCGTGGACGCTCCTATGTGGACCGCTGGCAGGCGATCACGCTGGCTTTGACCGCCGTCATCATCGTGGCGGCCGTGGTGGGGCGGTATGTGCTGGTGCTGTCTTCACCACTGTCGGTGTCGGTAGGCGCGGGAATCTTGGTGCTGCTGCCGGCCGCCGGCTTGACCGCCGCGGCGGTTGTACCCAACACGATCTACAGCCCGCTGTTCCGCAAATTCGTGGAGTGGATCGAGTACCTGTGCCTGATGCCGATATTCCCGCTGGCATTGTGGTTGATGAATGTCTATGCAGCGATCCGGTATCGGTAGCCGCACGGCAGCGCTGGCTGCCACCACGCTCATCGTGGCCTCGGCGGCTCTGGCAGGTTCGCCAGCGGCGTACGCGATCGCTCCGCCGGTGATCGACCCCGCGGCAGTGCCGCCCGACAGTCCACCCGGCCCCGAACAGCCGATGCGGCAAACCGCGTACTGCACTGAGGTTGGCGTGTTGCCCGGCACCGACTTTCGGATCCAGCCGAAGTACATGGACATGCTGAACCTGCCCGAAGCCTGGCGGTTCGGCCGTGGCGGCGGGGTGAAGGTCGCCGTCATCGACACCGGGGTGACGCCGCACCCCAGACTGCCGCGCCTAGCGGGCGGTGGCGACTACGTGATGGCCGGCGGCGACGGGCTGTCGGACTGCGACGCGCACGGAACACTCGTGGCGTCGATGATCGCCGCCACCCCGGCCAGCGGCGTAGCCCCGGCACCTCCGCCGGAGCGCAAGCCGCTTCCGGTGCCCACCAACGAACCGCCGCCCCCGGCGCCGCCGCCACAAACCATCACGTTGTCGGTGCCGCCTCCACCGCCTCAGACGGTGACTATGGTTCCGCCGCCGCCCGAGGAGCCCGCGCAGCCCGCATTCCCGTGGATGCCGGCACCCCCGAAAGCTCCGGCGGTCAACCGGCAGCACGGAAAGTTCGTCGCGCCGGGCTATACCGGCGGCGGGCGTTTCCGCGCCATCGACCGGCCGCGCCCGGCTGCCCCCAACCAACCGCCGCCGGGTCAACCGACCGACGCGTTCAGCGGCATCGCTCCCGACGTCGACTTGATCTCGATCCGGCAGTCCAGCCAGGCGTTCGGTCTCAAGGATGCGTTTACCGGGGATGAGGATCCGCAGACCCGGCAGAAGATGGACAACATCCGGACCATGGCCCGAGCGATCGTGCATGCGGCCGACATGGGTGCCTCGGTGATCAACATCTCTCAGGTGCTGTGCATGAGCGCGCGCAGCGTCCTCGATCAGGCCGACCTGGGCGCCGCTGTGCGCTATGCGGCGGTTGACAAGGATGCGGTCATCGTCGCTGCCGCCGGCGACACCAGTCAGAAGGACTGCAAACAGAATCCGCTCTATGATCCCTTGCAGCCCAAGGATCCCCGGGATTGGAACGGCGTGACAACCGTAGTGACGCCGGCCTGGTTCGACGAGTATGTCCTGACCGTCGGCGCCGTCGATGCGGCCGGCGCGCCGCTGGACAAAACGAGCGTGGCCGGGCCGTGGGTGTCCATCGCAGCACCCGGCACCGACATCGTCGGGCTCTCGCCGCGTCAGGACAGCTTGGTCAATGCGATCGACGGTCCGGATAACACGCTGTTGGTGCCGACCGGCACCAGCTTTTCGACCGCGATCGTCTCCGGAGTGGCCGCGCTGGTCCGGGCCAAGTATCCCGAGCTGTCGTCGCATCAGATCATCAACCGGTTGGTCCGCACGGCCAGGGCGCCGGCGCGGGGCGTCGACAATCAGATCGGACATGGTGTGGTGGACCCGGTCGCGGCACTGACCTGGGACGTTCCAGATGGTCCGGTGAAGCCCAAGGAGTTGTCGTCGCCGCTGAAACTGCCGCCACCGCCCCCCGAGCGCAACATGACGCCGGTTTGGGTGGCCGCTGGCGGATTGGCTGCGGCGGTGCTGCTGGTGGGAGCGATATTCGGGAGTGCGAAATTGATGCGACGGTCGGCGAGGGAGCGATGAAGGCGGAGCGACGGTTCGGGCTGGCCCTGTCGTGGGCGCGGATCACCGCGGTGTTTCTCATCGACGTCGCGGTGCTGGCGATCGCCAGTCATTGCCCGGACGCTTGGCAGAAAAACCATGTCGCGTGGTGGGTGGGCGTCGGTGTCGCGGTGCTGGTCACAATCGTCGCGATCGTGACGTACCGGGGCATCCCGCTCGCCGCGGCACCTGTTGCGCGGGTGCGTAATTGGTATGCCGATCCGGAAGCCCTGGTGGCTGGATGCACGCCGGCAATCGATCACCAGCGCCGGTTTGGCCGGGACGTGGTCGGAATTCGTGAATACGACGGCCGGCTGGTGACGGTGATCGCGGTGGAAGGGCCCGCCGACGCACCATCGGGCCGGCATCGCCAGCGGGCCGGCTCACCCGGCGCGCTACCGGTGGAGGCCGTCGCTTCGGCCTTGCGGCAGTTCGACGTTCGGTTGGACGGCGTCGACATCGTCTCGGTGGGCGAACGGCAGGGACCCACGGGCCCCGGCGAATGGGCGTCGGCCAGTCAAGACGATCTCGAGGCCGGGGAGAACCAACGCCCGCTGGAGGATCGCAGGACCTGGATCGTGCTGCGGATGGACCCGCAGCACAACGTGGCGGCGGTGGCCGCGCGCGATTCGCTGGCCTCGACGCTCGCGGCTGCCACCGAGCGGCTCACTCAAGATCTCGACGGGCGGCGCTGCATGGCCCGCATCCTTACCGCCGCCGAGATCGCCGATGTCGACGACGCGGTGTTGGCGGGCCTGGACCCCGGCCAGATTCGGCCGTACTGGCGCTTCCTCAAGTGCGCTGACGTGTATGTGACGAGCTTTTGGGTGTCGCCGGCCGACATCACCGAGACCATGCTGGACGAGCTGTGGCTCACCGACACCGACGTCACCGTGGTGACGGTCCGGCTCACCCCGCGACGCGGCGGCATCGACGTGTCGGCATTCGTGCGCTATCACAGCGACAAACGCCTACCAAAAAGTATGTGGAGCGGGCTGAATCGACTCACCGGACGTCAATTGCACGCGGTGCGCGCCAGCTTGCCGGCCCCTATGGCAGGTGCGGCGCTGATGATGTCAAGCCGGGTGCTGAGCGACGACGAATCCGTCACGGTCGCGATTGACTCGGTCGCTCCGCCGTACCCGGTGAGCGGCGCCGGGACGCCGCAATGACCAGGCCGCAGGCCGCCGCGACGGATGCCCGTAACGCGATGGTCGCTGGCCTGCTGGCGTCTGGCGTCTCCGTAAACGGCCTACAGCCCAGCAACAATCCGCAGGTGGCGCTGCAGATGTTCACCACCGCCAGCCGCCTCGACCCCGACATGTGCGATGCCTGGCTGGCCCGGGTACTGGCCGGTGAACAGGATCTCGAAGTGCTCACCAATGCCTGGGAAACCGCGAAGACGTTCGGCTGGGAGATCCGCCGCCTGGGTCTGTCGGACTTGGAGTTTCGCCCCGAGGTGTCCGACGGGCTGTTTCTGCGACTGGCCGTCACCAGCGTGGAATCACTGGCGGCTGCCTATGCCGCCGCCCTGGTCGATGCGAAACGCTATGCGGACGCAGCACGGCTGCTCGATCAGACGGAACCACGGCATGCCTTCGACGCCGAGCTGATCGCCTATGTCCGTGGCGTGCTGTTTTTCCGCACCGGCCGTTGGCCCGATGTGCTGACTCAGTTTCCGCCGTCCAGGCAGTGGCGTCATCCCGAGTTGAAGGCCGCCGGAGCGGCGATGGCTACGACGGCGTTGGCGTCGCTGGGGGTCTTCGAGGAAGCCACCCACCGTGCCCAAGAAGCGATCGAGGGCGACCGGGTGCCCAACGCGGCCAACGTCGCCATGTACACCAAGGGAATGTGCCTGCGGCACTTGGGCCGCGAGGACGAGGCCGTC
The DNA here is from genome assembly GCF_059812285.1 of Mycobacterium sp. NGS62. Classification (NCBI taxonomy): domain Bacteria; kingdom Bacillati; phylum Actinomycetota; class Actinomycetes; order Mycobacteriales; family Mycobacteriaceae; genus Mycobacterium; species Mycobacterium sp. NGS62. The sequence continues at coordinate 79,247 of NZ_JCALCK010000001.1, forward strand.
GAGATGCTGCGGCGCGTCTATTCGCGTGACGCCAAGTTCGCCCCGGCCCGTGAAGCATTGGACAACCCCAACTATCGGCTGGTGCTGACCGACCCGGAAACCATCGAGGCGCGGACAGACCCGTGGGATCCCGACAGCGCGCCGACCCGCGAGCAGGCCGAAGCGGCCCGACACGCCGAGATGGCCAAGAAGTACTTGGCTGAAGGCGATGCGGAGCTCAATGCGATGTTGGGCATGGGACAGGCCAAACGCGAAATCAAACTGATCAAGTCGACGACCAAAGTGAATCTGGCGCGCGCGAAAATGGGTCTGCCCGTGCCTATCTCGTCGCGGCACACGTTGCTTTTAGGTCCGCCCGGCACCGGCAAAACCACGGTGGCGCGAGCGTTCACCAAGCAGCTGTGCGGGCTGACCGTGCTGCGTAAGCCGTTGGTGGTGGAGACGAGCCGCTCCAAGCTGCTCGGTCGCTATATGGCCGACGCTGAGAAGAACACCGAGGAGATGCTCGAAGAGGCGTTGGGCGGGGCCGTCTTCTTCGATGAGATGCATAACCTGCATGAGCGTGGCTACTCGCAGGGTGACGCTTACGGCAACGCGATCATCAACACATTGCTGCTTTACATGGAGAATCACCGCGACGAGCTGGTGGTGTTCGGGGCTGGCTACGCCAAAGCGATGGAGCGGATGCTGGAGGTGAACCAGGGTCTGCGGCGGCGGTTTTCGACGGTGATCGAGTTCTACAGTTACACACCGCCGGAGTTGATCGCGCTCACCCAGCTGATGGGCCGGGAAAACGAGGACGTGATCACCGACGACGCGGTCGAGGTGTTGTTGCCGTCGTACACAAAGTTCTACGACGACGAAAACCTCTCCGAGGACGGCGATCTGATCCGGGGTATTGACGTCCTCGGCAATGCGGGCTTCGTACGGAATGTGGTGGAAAAGGCTCGCGATCACCGCAGTTTCCGCCTCGACGACGAAGACCTGGACGCGGTGCTGTCAAGTGAGCTCGACGAGTTCAGCGAGGACCAGCTGCGCCGGTTCAAGGAGTTGACCCGCGACGATCTCGCCGAGGGACTCGGTGCCGCCGTGGCCGAGAAGAAGAGCACATAGTCGCTGACGTTCGGCTGTCACACAGCAAGTCGACAGCTAACTGTGACGCAACTGGCAGACGGTCTCCGCTGCACGTCGCTAAAGTATGCTCTCAGGAAGATATCCGCAGGACAACGCGATTTTCTCCTCGCGGTCTGCACTACCTGCAGTACCGCGCCGTGGCTGGCTGCAGCAATCCAGGCTGATGAGTCCTCCCGGCGCTGCACAGCGGTTGCCAAACCGATTGACCCCTTCCCGCCGCGGTGTCACCATGACGCTGCATGCACCTCGCTAGGTGAGGCGTCTGCACGGATATAGGCCACTGACCTCGAACGTCGAAAGACGCCCAGGGTCAGGACAGCTCTTCCCGGCTTAAGGGTTGAGCCCAAGTGGCTTCCGGGACAACCGGATACGCCGTGTGGTGCCAAAGCTCTGACGAGAGGGGTGCCCTCCGGCGCACGATGTCGTCGGAGGGCTCACTCACTCTTGTGCAGCTGTGGTGGCACTGCTGTGCGTTGGGGGTGAGGAGGTGGGCGAGAGTCAATTCTCTTGATAGTCCTTGTCGCAACCATCAGAAATCGATGACCGTTTCGCTCCGATCCGGTCACGGCACCGTATTCGCCGGCTGAATCTGCTTGCGCCAGGCCATCTCTCCGTCTTCGGAGCACATCGGCGTTGACGCAGACCGCCAGCAGCACAGCGACCGAAGCCCGCAACCGGGTCGGACTTATCCGTAAGGAGAAGTCCAAATGTCTTTCGTGACGACACAGCCGGAAATGCTGTCTGCAGCGGCCGGCAATTTGCAGGGGATCGGTACGGGCCTCGCCGCGCAGAACGCGGCTGCAGCCGGACCGACGACGGCAGTGGTGCCCGCGGCGGCCGACGAGGTATCAGCGCTGACCGCAGCGCAATTCGCGACGCACGCCCAGTTGTACCAAGCCGTCAGTTCCCAGGCAGCGGCGGTTCACGAGATGTTCGTGAGCACGCTGTGCGTCAGCGCCGGCTCGTATGCCGCGACCGAGGCCGCCAACGCGGTCGCTGCGGGTTAGGGGGGCGGCACCATGGATTACGGAGCATTCCCACCAGAATTCAACTCCGCCCGCATGTATGCCGGCGGTGGTGTCGGGTCGTTGATGGCGGCAGCATCGGCCTGGGATGGCTTGGCCACCGAACTCAGTTCGGCCGCGGCTTCCTACTCGTCGGTGATTTCCGGCCTTGCCGGCAACGCCTGGCTGGGCGCCGGCTCGGCGTCGATGGCGGCGGCTGCCGCGCCGTATGCGGCATGGATGAGTACCACTGCCGCGCAGGCCGAGTCCACGGCCGGCCAAGCCAGGGCGGCCGCGGCCGCTTATGAAGCGGCATTTGCGATGACGGTTCCGCCGCCGGTGATCGCCGCCAACCGCAGCTTGTTGATGTCGCTGGTCGCGACCAACGTGCTGGGCCAAAACACCCCGGCCATTGCAGCGACCGAAGCACATTACGGCGAAATGTGGGCCCAGGACGCTGGAGCAATGTACGGCTATGCCGCCGCCTCGGCCGTTGCCACGAAGGTGGACCCGTTCACGCCGCCGCAGCAGAATACAAACCAGGCGGGCCTGGCCGCACAGGGCGTGGCCGTCGGTCAATCCATTGGATCTGCATCCGGCTCCGGCGTGCAATCGTCGCTGTCCCAAGTGGTTTCGATGACGCCTCACGCTCTGCAGAGCCTCTCCTCGCCGATGGCAACCGCTGGCGCCGGCGCCGGTGTACCGGGAGTTTCGGGGGGCCTAGGCCCCGGGGATTTCATGAACGCTGGGACAAACCTGATGAGCAGCTCGCTTAGCCCGATGGGGCTGGCCGGTATCACCCAGGCCGGCGCGGACATCGCCGTGATGCACGCTGCCGCATCCGGCGGGCTCGGCATCGACGGTTTAAGTGAGCTCGGACCGGGACTCTTGCCCGTGGTGCCGGGTTCCGGCGTAGCTGCGATCACGCCGGTAGGCGGGACCGGCGCAGTGGCCGCCGGTCTGGGCCGGGCGAGCTTCGTCGGGGCGTTATCGGTCCCGCAGAGCTGGGCCGGCGCCCCGGCGACGACCCCCTTGGCGACGGCCTCGTTGGTTTCTAACTGGACTGCCGCCCCCCAGGCCGTAGCGGGGGAGATGGCCGGGACGCCGGGCATGCCGGGGATGCCGATGGTGGGGTCGTCCGGACGCGGGTTCGGTTTCGCGGCGCCCCGGTACGGGTTCCGTCCCGTGGTGATGGCACATCCACCGGCTGCCGGATAGTGGAGGCTGATCGAAAACACTAGTGCCCGAACGAGTTTCTGCTGCGCAGGCAGAGCTGATCGCGCTGCCCGGCGATTGCCGCCGTTGAGCTGGCCGGAGCCGGTTGTATCCCGCCGCCGCGGGTGTCGTGGGCCAGGCAAGCCGGCGACATGGCCCGGGAGCGCTCCCAGCTATTCAGCAGCTCGCAAACACTTCTAGCGGCTCACGGCAAGCCTGACGAGTAACCACCGTCGTCGACGGCACGGTGAACGCGGTGCTCAGCGCCACCACCGGGGCGAGCACCGACTCAACACCGCACCCGGTATCGGTACTGCACAGCAACTTCTGACCGAGCCACCGCCGACGTTATTGCATGCGGTTCCAGGCGAGGCAAGTTGACGTGCCTCGATTCCGGTGCCACCATGGCCTCTGCAAGCACCTCGCTAGGTGAGGCGTCTGCACGGATATAGGCCACTGACCTCGAACGTCGAAAGACGCCCAGGGTCAGGACAGCTCCTCCCGGCTTAAGGGTTGAGCCCAAGTGGCTTCCGGGACAACCGGATACGCCGTGTAGTGCCAAAGCTCTGACGAGAGGGGTGCCGCGTCCGGTATCGATTGCCGGGTCGCCTCATCCCTGTGTGCATCCGTGTCGGCACCCCCGTGTGCCCTGGCCGCGAGGAGGTGAGAGCGAGATTGAGTCCCAGTGATAGTCCCTATCCGAGATCGATGACCGTTTCGTTCGAATCCGTCCCCGGCACGGTTTACTCCATCTGATTCGGCTCGCCCTGAATGAGCTGATAGGCACGTCTTCGCGTTAGGCGTGGGTGGTTTCGGCATGCCCTGATGCCACCGTGGCGGCTGGATTCGGCCTGCTCCCCGAAGGAGAAGTCCGATGACTTTTTTGACCACACAGCCCGAGATGTTGACGGCGGCCGCCGGCAACCTGCAGGGCATTGGTTCTGCGATGTCGGCGCAGAACGCGGCCGTGGCCGGCCCGACAAGCGCGGTGTTTCCCGCCGCCGCTGACGAGGTCTCGGCGCTGACCGCGGCGCAGTTCGCTGCGCACGCACAGCTGTACCAAGTCGTCAGCGCACAGGCTGCGGCGATTCACGAAATGTTTGTGTCCACCATGCGCGCCAGCGCCGGGTCATACGCGGTCACTGAAGCCGCCAACGCGATCGCGGCCGGTTAAGGAGGGGTGTAGCAATGGATTTCGGAGCATTCCCACCAGAATTCAACTCTGCGCGCATGTATGCAGGGGCTGGCTCGGCCCCGCTGCTTGCCGCGGCATCGGCGTGGCAAGGACTGGCCGCCGAATTGCGTTCGACGGCCGCCGCCTATGAGTCGGTGATCGCCGGGCTGACGAGCGAAGGGTGGATGGGGCCGGCGTCCGCATCGATGGCGGCCGCCGCCGCGCCGTACGCGACGTGGATGAGCACGACTGCCGCGCAAGCGGAACAGACCGCCGCGCAAGCCAAGGCAGCGGCCGGCGCCTACGAGGCGGCATTCGCGATGACGGTGCCGCCGCCAGTGGTCGCGGCCAACCGGACACAACTGGCTTCGCTGGTTGCGACCAACGTTTTGGGGCAGAACACCCCCGCGATCGCGGCCACCGAGGCCCACTACGGCGAAATGTGGGCTCAGGACGCGACCGCGATGTACGGGTATGCCGGATCGTCGGCAGCCGCCTCGAAGGTCACCCCCTTCCGCGCGCCGCGGCACAACACCAACCCTGCGGGCTTGGTCGCGCAACAGGCAGCAAGTGCTCAAGCCGCCGGTGCCAGCACGCAGTCCCAGCTGTCCCAGCTGGTGACCGCGATGCCGACGACGCTGCAGGGGCTGGCATCACCGATGGCAGGCACCGGGTCCGGGTCCGGGCTCGGGGGCCTTCTCGGCGGGACGGGTATCCAGCCCGGAGATTTCCTGAACGCCGGGACAAACCTCATGAGCAGTTCTTTCAGCCCGATGGGCATAGCTGGTATCACCCAGATCGGGGCGGATGCCGCCGTCATCCGCGGCGCGGCGATAGCGCCCTTCGACCCGCTGGCTCTGGGCGGGCTGGACGGACTCCCAGCCGTGGCACCGGGTGCCGGGATATCGGCGATCGGACCAGCCGGCTTGGGCGGCGGCGCCGTTTCGGCGGGGATCGGTCAGGCGAAGATGGTCGGCTCCTTGTCGGTGCCGCAAGGCTGGACTGCCGCTACCCCGGTGGCCAACTCAGCCCTTGCGCGGTTCCCGGCCAGCGGCTGGACCGGCGCCGTTCCGGCGGCCGAGCCGGGCGGCATGCCTGGCATGCCTGGCATGCCGATGGCGGGTGCAGGCGCACGCGGCTACGGCTTTGCCGCACCCCGGTACGGCTTCAAGCCGACGGTGATGGCTCGACCGGTGATCGCCGGTTGACACAGCGGCGACCAAATTCACACTGCCAGATACGCACATAAAGGAGACATTGAGATGCCTACGCGTTTTATGACTGACCCGCACGCGATGCGGGATATGGCGGGCCGTTTCGACGTGCACGCTCAGACCGTCGAAGACGAGGCCCGCAAGATGTGGGCCTCGTCCCAAAACATCGCCGGAGCCGGCTGGACCGGGACCGCCCAGCTGACCTCGCACGACACCATGGGCCAGATGAACACCGCGTTTCGCAACATCGTCAACATGCTCCACGGCGTGCGCGACGGGCTGATCCGCGACGCCAACAACTACGAACAACAAGAGCAGACCTCACAGCAAATCCTCAGCAGCTAACCAGCCACATGCCAGCGACGGCTGCGTACGCTTTTCCTCACGTTAGGAGACGTAGATGACTATTAACTACCAATTCGGGGACGTGGATGCCCACGGCGCGCTGATCCGCGCCCAAGCCGCCTCCCTAGAAGCCGAACACCAGGCCATCATCCGCGATGTGCTTGCCGCCGGCGACTTTTGGGGCGGCGCGGGCTCAGTGGCCTGCCAGGAATTCATCACCCAGTTGGGCCGCAACTTCCAAGTGATCTACGAACAGGCCAACGCTCACGGCCAAAAAGTCCAAACGGCCGGCAACAACATGGCCTCCACCGACTCCGCCGTCGGCTCCAGCTGGGTCTGACACCGGCTCATGGCAGGTCCCGATCGTCGCGTCGTGTCCGGGACGCCTGCGACGAAAACGTCCACTGCTGCACCACGGAGGGTGCGGCAGATGGCATGCCCTGCCGATGAATTCGAATTCCGCTTCGGCGGCGGCTATGCGCCTCCGGTGAAGTCAGCGCTGCCTGTCTCAGCCGAAATTCCCTGGCGTACTTGGGAACTCGGCGTACTTCGCCGAAACAGCTACGTCGACGGGTATCTTCAACGGCGCATGCATCGGCAATGGCGCACCAGAGGCTCATAGCCGTTCCGGGGCGGATTCCGGGGAAGTTGACCGGCGACGCTTTTCCTAATGCAGACATTTACACAACGGTTTCGGCGTGCCATCGTCACACAACCCGGCGCCTGCCAATAGGTTTATTGTTCGGTCACTTTGCCGCAACCTCAACCGAACAATGATCGCTGATCATCGGCGATAAAGCAGAGCGACGGCCCCGGCTACGAAAAGCCAGCCGCAGCAATCGACTCGGCACATACTTCAACGACAGGACCGCCAACGTTTCACCAGAGACACGCAACCACCGGCCGGGATTGCGCCAGCTAAGGCCGAAAGGTAGTAGACATGTACTTCGGAGCGTTACCGCCGGAAATCATCTCCGGCCGCATGTACCTCGGTCCCGGAGCGGGGCCGATGATCGCCGCCGCGGCCGCCTGGGACGGGCTGGCCACCGAGTTGGGCACCACGGCCTCCTCCTATCAATCGGTGATCGAAGGTCTCACCGGCGGAGCGTGGCAGGGCCCGACCGCGCTGGCGATGGCAGCGGCCGCAGCGCCATATGTGGCGTGGATGAGTGCCAGTGCGGCGCAGGCCGAGCAGACCGCCAGTCAGGCCAAAGCGGCGGCGGCCGCATATGAGACCGCATTCGCGGCCACCGTTCCGCCGCAGGTGATTGCCGCCAACCGCAGCCTGCTGATGACGCTGATCGCCACCAACCTGCTGGGACAGAACACTGCGGCGATTGCAGCCACTGAATTCCACTATTCCGAAATGTGGGCGCAGGACGCGGCCATGATGTACGGCTATGCCGCTGCTTCGGCAAGCGCCACCGAGTTGACACCGTTCACCCCACCGCCGGAAACCACCAGGGCAGACGGGTTGAGCACACAGGGTGCGACGGTCGCCCAAGCGGTCGGCAGGTCAGCGGGCGCAAACACCCAGACGAGCCTGTCGCAGCTGGTCACTGCGGTACCCAATACGCTGCAGAACTTCGCCTCACCGTTGGCGCCTGCCGCGGACCCTGCCGCATCACCGCTCACCTCGTTCTTGGATTTCATCACCGGCCCCACATCGCCGATCTCCTACTTCCCGGTCGCCGGCGTTCCCTACCTGTTGGCGTTTCAGAACGTCCTGCTGCCGATGGTGGGGCAGAATTTGGCGACCGCGCTCGGGTCACCCGTGGCCACCGGCGCGTTGCTGGGCGGCGAGCTCGGTTCGTGGACGCATGCACTCGGGGCCACGGGCGTCGGGTCGGCGGTATCGGCCGGGATGGGCAACGCCAGCATGGTCGGCAAGCTGTCGGTGCCGCAAAGCTGGGCCGCCGCCGCGCCGGCGATCAGACCGGCGGCCTTTGTACTGCCGGGCAGTGGCCTTTCAGCCGCCCCGGCTGTCATGGCCGAGGGCTCGGAAGGTCTCTTCAGCCAGATGGCGTTGTCGAGTCTGGCCGGCCGTGCCGTCGCCGGCACCGGTGGCAGCGTTGCCCGCTCGGTGGGGGGCACCGCTGCGGCCTCCATGGGCGGAGCTGATGTCGCCACGACGGCAACCATCATCGTGATACCGGCGGACGAATGACAATGCTCGTCACAAAGCAAGGGGACTAGCAATGGATTTCGGGGCATTCCCACCGGAGATCAATTCCGCTCGCATCTACGCCGGCCCGGGTTCGGGATCGATGGTCACCGCAGCAGCGGCCTGGGACGGGCTGGCCGCAGAGCTGCGTTCATCGGCGGCCGCATACAGCGCCACGGTCTCCGGGCTGACGGCAGAATCATGGCAAGGCCCGTCCTCGGCCGCAATGATGACCGCGGCAGCCCCTTATGCGGCGTGGATGAACAGCACGGCGGCCCAAGCCGAGCAGACCGCCATCCAGGCCCGGATGGCCGCGGTCGCCTACGAGACCGCGTTCGCCGCAATGGTGCCTCCGCCCGTGATCGCGGCCAACCGTAGCCAACTCGCGTCGCTGGTAGCGACAAACATTTTGGGGCAGAACACGGTGGCGATCGCGGCCACCGAGGGCCAGTACGGCGAAATGTGGGCCCAAGACGCCGCGGCGATGTACAGCTACGCCGGTCAGTCGGCGGCCGCCTCGAGAGTGACCCCGTTTGCCGCGGCGCCGGAAGTCGCGAAATCCGGCGGCGCGCTGACCCAACTCGCTGGGACCGCGCAATCGACCGGCGCCAGCACGCACACCACGCTGTCGCAGCTGATGTCCACGACACCGCAAGCCCTGCAAGCCCTGCAAGCACCGCTGGCCGATCCGCCCACGCTGTCCCAAATCAGCGCGTACATCGAAGCAATTCCGAAGCTGATCCTGCCGGCTAACGACGTGTTGATCACCGTGATATTCGGGCTCGCCGCAGCGGTGCGGGCGATCACCTCGGCATCCGCCAGCGCCGGAACCGGAGCGCTGGCAGCGGGACTCGGAACGGCAACACATGTCGCCGGCGTTGCCGGCGTCGCGGGCTCAGCAGCGTCGGCGGTCTCGGCGGGGATGGGCAACGCGGGCATGGTCGGAGCACTGACCGTGCCACCCAGCTGGGCCGCGGCCACCCCGACAATCCGTCTGGCGGCCAGCGTTTTACAGGGCACCGGTGTGGGCGCCGCCCCAACGGTGATCGCGGAGGGCCCGGCCGGTTTGTTCGGCTCGCTGGCCCTGGCCGGCATGGCCGGCAGCGCGCTGGGGAGCGCTGCTCCCGCCAGGGTTCTGGGCGGACCAGCCGCCAAGGTCGGCCGGCCCACTGCCGGCAACGACGCCCAGACGCCGGACAAGCTCAAGCGTGTGCTCGCGGAGATGTCGCAGAATCCGGAATCGGTGCAGCACTGGCACACTGACCACGCTCAGCTCGAGAGCTTGCTCGCGCAATTGTCGAAGAAGCCGGGCGTCCACGCCGTGCACGTGTCCAACAAGGACAAGCCCGCCAAACCGCAGTCGCTCTAGTCGTAGTCGCCCTGGCGCGCGGTGGTCATCAACGTCGTCCACACTGAGAACGACACGTTGGGACGACAGGGGAGTGTGATGCAGACGCTGAGCACCGCCGACTTCGCGCTGCGGTTGGCCGTGGGCTTGGGCTGTGGAGCAATGATCGGGCTGGAGCGCCAATGGCGGGCACGGATGGCCGGGCTGCGCACCAACGCCCTGGTGGCAGCCGGCGCCACCTTGTTCGTGCTCTACGCCGTCGCCGCCAACGACACCAGCCCTACCAGGGTCGCGTCCTATGTGGTCTCCGGTGTGGGTTTCCTCGGTGGCGGGGTCATCCTGCGCGAGGGTTTCAACGTGCGCGGGCTCAACACCGCTGCCACCCTATGGTGTTCGGCGGCGGTTGGGGTGTTGGCCGCCGCCGGACACTTGCTGTTCGCGCTGATCGCCACCGGAACGGTCGTGGCCACCCACCTTTTGGGACGCCCACTGGGACACCTCATCGACCACGACAACATCGTCGAGGAGGACGAAGACCAGCAGCCCTATCAACTGCAGCTGATCTGTCGCCCCAAGTCCGAGAAATACGCTCGCGCCCAGATCGTGCAGCGCACCAGCGGGAACGACTTCGTGCTGCGCGGCATCCACACCGGGCGGGCCCCCGACGACAACGTCGCCTTGACCGCGTATCTACTCAGCGACGGCCACGCCCCGGCCCGGCTCGAGCGGCTCGTCGCCGAACTGTCGTTGCAGCCGGGTGTGCACGCGGTGCACTGGTATGCCGGCGACCAGGCCAGCCCAATGCCGCCCGCTCCGCAGTCCGATTAGCCGCCGATTTCAGGCCGGCCCTGCAAATCTGGTGCGGCAGCGGCCAGCAATGCCGCGCGGCCACCGCTTGTGGGCGGATAGATCCGCTGGGTATTGATGGTCCGCTTCGTCGACTTGGCCTCACTGCCACAGGCCACCACCTGGCGGTCCCAACCTTCGGTGTACACGGCACCGGCCGCGCCGAGGTCGAGAACTGTGACATACCAAGGGATTCGAAGGGGCAGCATCGGTTCGCCGAGCAGATCGCTGACGACGTTGTAACCGGCGTAGCGGCCCATTGGTCGACCGTGCTGGCATGACATCACCGACAGGTGGTCGTCGTCCATCGTGGCGGCGGCGACATCACCGGCCGCGAACAGCGCCGGGACTCCGATCACCTGAAGATAGTCGTCGACCCGCACCCGCCCGAGGCGATCACCCGCGACCGGCAGCTGCGCGGTCAACGGGCTGGCCCGCATGCCGGCGCACCAGACCACTGTCGCCGCGTCGATCTGCTCTCCCGACGAGAAGGACACGCCCCGCCGGGTTACTTCGGTGACTCCCGTCCCCAACCTGGTCTCAACACCGTTTTCGGACAAAGCCTGTTCGATCACCGGGCGCGCCGACGGGCCCATATCGGACCCCACCCACGGATTCCGGTCGACGAGTAGCACTCGCGGCGCGATTGCGTCGGTCACTTCGGCCAGCCGCCCGGGTAGCTCACAGGCGGTTTCGATGCCGGTCAGCCCGCCGCCGACCACGACGGCGGTGGCCGCTGCGCGCGTCGACGGACCGCTCGCCAGCGTGCATAGATGTTGCGCCAACGCCATGGCGCCGTCGTAGGTGTCGACGTCAAACCCGAAGTCTCGCAAGCCAGGGATACCGGGCTTGACGACCTGACTACCCGAGGCCAACACCAGTCCGTCGTAGCGGTGTGCTGTTCCCGTCGAGGTAGTGACGACCCGTGCATCGGTGTCGATCGCGGTCACTTCGGCGGCGAGATGGGTGATACCGGCGGGGTCGAGCACGTCGGCGAGCGGGATACGGCACGCGCTCAGGTCCGCCTCGTAGTTACGGACCCGGATATCGTGGAAGGGCTCGCGGCTCAACACTGTAATGCCGACATCACCGTCGGGCACGCCTAGTTCATCGAGGCGGCGACCCGCGCCCAGCGCGGCCCACAAGCCCGCAAAACCCGAACCAATGACGAGGATGTCGCTCAAGGGCTCAGCACCTGCTGGATCTGGGTGAGCGCCTCACCGCCGTGCCGACCGGGCAGCAGCATCCACACGTGCATCCCGCCCGGCCGTTCGTACCAGCCGATGTCGAGTCCGTGCGCCGTCGCGCGCTCATGGAAGGCGCGGGCGTCCGGGTTGAGCACATCGTGGGTTCCGGTGAACACCGTCAGCCGCGGGAGTCCGGTCAGCGGGCCGACACTCGGGCTGACCAACGAGGTGTCCAGCGGATCGCCGCCCGCATAGCGGATTCCCGCGGCACGCAGATCGTCCAGATTCAGCAACGGGTCGATCTTGGCTACGGCGGTCACACCAGGGTCGGGCAGCGCGACGTGCATCCAGGGCGAAAGCAGCACCGCGTCGCTCGGCTGCGCCAGCCCCGCGTCGCGTACTGCGTGACACAGCGCGAACGCCATCCCGCCGCCGGCCGAATCACCCATGAAGGCAATTGAATTCGGCTCACGGCCGTCGAGCAGGCGCCGGTAGGTCTGCAACAGAAATGGAAACACCTCGCGGTAGCTGTGTTCGGGAGCGATCGGGTAGATCGGCACGGTTATCGTGCGCCGCAAGGTGTTGGCCAGCTTGGCGATGGCCGGCCAGTGGAAATGGGGGAGCAGGTCGAGCACGTAGGCGCCCCCGTGCAGATACAACAGATGACCGGCCAGCGCGTCTTGGTCGACCAGCCGCGGGCTGACCTCGTACACCGGGCGGCCGCCGAGGTCCACCCGCTCGACCCGGATCCGCTTGAGCACCCGCTTGGACGGCTGACCGGCGTACGGCGGTCTCGGGTGAGCAGCCCACTGGTCGAGCTTCGCGGCGGGAAACAGCCGGTTGCGGACGCCGGTGGAGCGCAGCAGCCGCTGAGCCAGGCCGGGGGTGAGCGTCGTACGGTCGATCGCCTTCATCAGCGACAGTCTGAACGCTGCGCGCAGGTTAGACCAGCCGCGCGGTGCCGGCGGCAAGGCATATGGTGTCTGCTGTGGATGCGATCGCGGATTTCCTGGCCATGCTGCCGGAGCAAATGCGCGACCCGGTGTTGTTCGCCATCCCGTTTTTCCTGTTGCTGTTGATCCTGGAATGGACGGCGGCGCGCAAGCTCGAACACATCGAGCGGTCCGCTCGGCCGGCATCCGGGGCCTACCTGGCCCGCGATTCGTGGGCCAGCATCTCGATGGGGCTCGTCTCGGTCGCCACCACCGCCGGCTGGAAGTTCCTGGCTCTGCTGGGCTATGCGGCGATCTATGCCTACCTGGCGCCATGGCACCTGCCCGCGACCCGGTGGTACACCTGGGTCATCGCGATCCTCGGTGTTGATCTGCTGTATTACTGCTATCACCGCGTCGCCCACCGGGTCCGGCTGATCTGGGCCACCCACCAGGCCCACCACTCCAGCCAGTATTTCAATTTCGCGACCGCCCTGCGCCAGAAGTGGAACAACAGCGGCGAGATTCTGATGTGGATACCGTTGCCGCTGTTGGGAATTCCACCGTGGATGGTTTTCGTCAGCTTTTCGGTCAGCCTGATCTACCAGTTCTGGGTGCACACCGAGCGGATCCACACGATGTGGCGGCCTATCGAATTCCTCTTCAACACGCCGTCACATCACCGGGTGCACCACGGCATGGACCCCGAATACCTCGACAAGAACTACGGCGGGATCCTGATCATCTGGGACCGGCTGTTCGGCACGTTCCGGCAGGAAACGTTCCGTCCGCATTACGGGCTCACCAAACAAGTCGACACCTACAACATCTGGACGTTGCAGGCCCACGAATATTTGGCGATCGTCCGCGATCTGCGCTCCGCGACAGGGGTGCGTGACCGGTTGGGCTACCTGTTCGGGCCGCCTGGGTGGGCACCGCGCACCGCGCGCCCAAGCGATGTCGGGTCGCCGGCGCTCACCTGACCGGGAGCCGGCCCTGGCCCGGCGAGAAGGGAAATGCAGTGGGAGACACGCTGACCGAGGGGCAAAAGCTGGTCAAAGGGGAGTCGCTCACTTCCCGGAATGGGGCCTACACCCTGACGTTGCAAGACGACGGCAATTTGGTGCTGGTGGCTGGCGGCGAGGCACTGTGGTCGACGGGTACCAGCGGCCAGGACGCCGTGCGCGCCGAGGTGCAACGCGATGGCAACTTTGTCCTCTACACCGCCGACAAGCCCGTGTGGCACAGCGACACCAAGGGCAAGAAGAACGTCCGGCTGGTGCTGCAAGACGACCGCAATCTGGTGCTCTATGCTGCCGACGGCCCGGCGTGGTCGACCAAAACCGAAACCGCCGAGCAGCCGACACCATCGCCGGCGGATGAGCCGCCCGCACCGGAGGTGACGACCGCTCCTGAAGAACCGGTTCCCGCACCGGAACCCGAGCCGACGCCGCCGGCGCCGCAACCCGAGCCGCAGACCTACACCGTCGTGGCCGGGGACACCCTGTGGGCCATCGCGGAGCGCTTCTACGGCGACGGCAGCAAATACCAGGTCATCGCCGACGCCAGCGGTATCTCCAATCCCGACCTGATTCAACCCGGCCAGGTGCTGACGATTCCCTGATATCAGGCTGGTTGACGATACCGCCGTCAGAGGCGATTCGACTGCGCTAACGTTTGACAGCACTACGCCGATAACCTCACCAGCGGCCAGCACCAAGCGGGCCCTGACGGATCGGAGTCTATGGTGCGCCGCCAAGCCACCCGCGTGTTCACCGCGGCCGTCGCTGCCACAGCGCTGGCGGCCGGGCTGCCGTCGACGGTGGTCCACGCCGACCCTGTGCCGGTTTTTCCGGGCATGGAGATTCACCAGGGCGGTCAGCTCTGCACGTTGGGCTACGTCGACCCCGCGCTGCGGGTCGCCTTTACCGCCGGTCATTGCCGCGGCGATGGCCCGGTGACCGATAAGGACAACCGTGTCATCGGCAGCCTGGCGACGTTCCGGGACAACACCCCCAACGGCGCGACGGTCGCCACCGATCAGCCGATCACCGACTACGAATCGATCGTGTTGGCCCCCGACGTCATGGCGAACAATGTCCTGCCGAGCGGGCGCCCGCTGGAGTCGGATCCGGGATTGGCCATCAAGCCCGGTGACGCGGTGTGCCATTTCGGTGTCGTCACCGGCGAGAGCTGCGGGACGGTCGAAAGCGTCAACAACGGATGGTTCACCATGGCGCATGGTGTGGTCAGCCAGAAGGGCGACTCCGGCGGGCCGGTGTATGTGAACAATGCCGCCGGGCCGGCCCGGATCGCCGGGATCTTCAACAGCACCTGGGGCGACTTTCCCACTGCGGTGTCCTGGCGGGCCACCTCGCAGCAGGTCCTCGAGGACGTCAAGGGACACCCGGCGGCGGCAGCGCTTGCCAAGCTCGCCAGTCAGTGACGCGCCAGGGCGAAGACCGGGATCTCCGGCGCCGCGGCGCGTAACTGCTGTTCATCGGACTCCGGAGTGAGCCCGGCCATGTGCCCCTTGACCTCCCAGTACCACCTGTCCAGATAGCGCCGCAGGAGCTCGGGCTTGTCGACGTCGGCCAGCTCGGTTGCCCGGGCGCGCCGCCGATGCCAGCGCGGCCCGATGTCGAGTGCGCCCGCGGCGCGCACGTTACGGACCCACTGGGTGTTGCCGCGCGGCGACACCAGATAGTCGACTCCATCGACGGTCAGCACATTGACCACCACGCTGCGGGGTTTTCCGCTTGTGCGTCCCCGGACCCGTAGGGCACGGGTGCCGGCAATGCTGACGCCCAGGTCAGCCAGTCCGCGAATAAGCCCGTTGGCGGCGCGGGCCGCCCGGTTCGGTTCGTCGTAGCGCACCGACATGACCTGTCCTCCTGCCTCGATTTACTTTGAGAGCACCGCTCTCTTAGCTGACTTTGCCGTACCGGGTCTGAAAAAGCAAGAGCGGTGATCTCTGTTGTGTCAGACTTGCCCGAATGGGCAAAAGGCGCGAAGCGCGCGAACGTATCGAGGCGCAAATCCTCGAACTGGGCCGCCGACATCTGGTGGATTACGGCGCGGCCGGTTTGTCGCTGCGCGCCATCGCGCGTGACCTGGGCATGGTGTCCTCGGCGGTGTACCGATATGTGTCCAGTCGCGACGAGCTACTGACGCGGCTGCTCGTCGACGCCTATTCCACGTTGGCCGATGCCGTCGACCGCGCCCGCGTCGCCGACCCCGAGGTGTGGAGCGACGATGTGCTGGCGATCGCGCACGCCGCCCGCCGATGGGCGATCGCTCACCCTGCCAGCTGGGCGCTGCTGTACGGCAGTCCGGTGCCCGGCTATCACGCCCCGGCCGAGCGAACGGTTGGTCCAGGTACCCGGGTGGTCGGCGCGTTGTTCGACGCGGTCGCCGCAGGGATAACGACCGGCGACATCGTTTTGAGGAATGGCGCTGCACCGCAACCTGTATCGGCTGACTTTGACCGTCTCCGGCACGAGTTCGGTTTTCCCGGCGACGATCCCGTCGTCGCCAAATGCTTCGCGATCTGGGCCGGCCTGGTGGGCGCGATCAGCCTTGAAGTGTTCGGACAGTACGGCTCGGACACGCTCACCGATCCCGAGGCGGTGTTCGACTCCCAGGTCCGGCTGCTGGCCGGTCTGCTGAAACAGCAGAATTAGAACGCGTTCACACGCGCTTGCCCAGCCGTGGCAGCGCGGGCGGTGGCAACATCTTTCTTGCGAGCGGCGACGCTGGGCTATTCTGCGAAGCGATGAGCTTTCCCGTGCAATCGCCGGTCCAGATCGCTTGGGTGACCCACGACCTGGACGCCACCGAAACAGCTCTCACCGGCCTATTAGGCGTCAAGAAGTGGTTCCGGATGCCCGAGGTGCATTTCGCCCCGGACACCTGCAGCTACCACGGCGAGCCCGCCGATTTCGTCGCCAGCATCTCGTTGAGCTACCTCGGCGACATGCAGCTGGAGCTGATCGCGCCGGTCCGCGGACCGAATATCTATAGTGACTTTTTGCGGGAGTGCGGGCCAGGCCTGCACCACATCTGCGTCGAGGCCGACAGCACGGAAAGCTTTACCGCGATGATCGCCGAAGCCGACGCGCAGGGCGTGTCCGTCGTTCAACAGGGCACGATGCCGGGCGGCATGCGGTTCGCGTACCTGTCCGCACCGCAGTCCGGAGTGCCGTTCGTGGAGATCGCGTACATCAGTGACGAGATCCGGCAGTTCTTTGACTACATGAAACAGGAGCAGCAGTGAGCACGCAGATACCAGCAACGGTCAACACGAACGACGTGACCTCCTGGTCGGATGACGTCGACGTCGTGGTGGTGGGTTTCGGGATCGCCGGCGGCTGTGCGGCAGTCAGCGCGGCGGCCGCCGGTGCCCGGGTGCTGGTGCTGGAGCGCGCCGCAGCGGCGGGCGGCACCACCGCAATGGCCGGCGGACACTTCTACCTCGGCGGCGGAACCGCGGTTCAGCAAGCAACCGGACACCCCGACTCGGCCGACGAGATGTTCAAGTATCTGGTCTCGGTGTCACGTCAGCCCGACCACGCCAAGATCCGCTGCTACTGCGATGGCAGTGTCGAGCACTTCAACTGGCTGGAGGACTTGGGTTTTCAGTTCGAGCGCAGTTATTACCCGGAAAAAGCGGTGATTCAGCCCAACACCGAAGGCTTGATGTACACCGGCAACGAAAAGGTCTGGCCGTTCAAGAATCAGGCCGTACCCGCGCCGCGCGGACACAAGGTGCCAGTGCCCGGCGACACCGAAGGCGCCAAGCTGGTGATCGACCTGCTGCTCAAGCGGGCCGAAAACCTCGGTGTGCAAATCCGTTACGAAACCGGCGCCACGGCGTTAGCGGTAGACGAATCGGGCGCGGTGTCCGGGGTGCTGTGGAAGCAGTTCGCCGAAACCGGTGCCATCCGGGCCAAGTCGGTGATCCTGGCCGCCGGTGGCTTCGTGATGAATCCGGAGATGGTGGCCACCTACACGCCCAAGTTGGCCGAGAAGCCGTTCGTGCTGGGCAACACCTACGACGACGGGTTGGGCATCCGGTTGGGGGTCTCGGCCGGTGGCGCCACTCAGCACATGGACCAGATTTTCATCACCGCTCCGGCGTATCCGCCGTCGATCCTGCTTACCGGACTCATCGTCAACAAGCTCGGCAAGCGGTTTGTTGCCGAAGACTCCTACCATTCGCGCACATCGGGTTTCGTCATGGACCAACCCGACAGCGCTGCGTTTTTGATCGTCGACGAGGCCCACCTACGGCATCCCCAGGTGCCCCTGGTCCCGTTGATCGACGGCTGGGAGACGGTATCGGAAATGGAAGCGGCGCTGGGTATTCCGCAGGGCAATCTGGTCGCGACGCTGGATCGCTACAACGAGTTCGCCGCCCGCGGCGAAGATCCCGACTTTCACAAGCAGCCGGAATTCCTTGCGCCGCAAGACAACGGGCCGTGGGGCGCGTTCGACCTGTCGCTGGGCAAAGCCATGTATGCCGGCTTCACCATCGGCGGGCTGGCGACCTCAGCCGACGGCCAGGTGCTGCGGGAGGACGGCACGGTCGTGGCCGGCTTGTATGCGGCCGGAGCCTGCGCGTCCAATATCGCCCAGGACGGCAAAGGCTATGCCAGCGGCACCCAGTTGGGCGAGGGGTCGTTCTTCGGCCGCCGCGCCGGAGCGCACGCGGCGAGCTAAATCTTTGGGGCGCGAGCGTGCGTGTCCCAGGTCGACACGCCGCGTCGAAACCCGTTTTTGCGCACCCTCGCGGCAGGGCCGCGCTACACGCGCGCCGGCTCTTCGTCGACCGGGCCCAGCCGCCACTGGCCTTCGCCGAGCAGTTGCAGGCGCTGATCGTGATGCGGCTCAACCGTGCTGCGGTGGCTGACGCTGACGACGATGGTGTCCGGCAACTCTTGACGCAACAACTGATACATTGCCAGCTCGAGCCCCTCGTCCATCGCCGACGTGGCCTCGTCGAGAAACACTGCCTTGGGCTTGGTCAACAGAACGCGCGCGAATGCAACCCGCTGCTGCTCGCCGGGTGAGAGCACCTTGGCCCAGTCCTGGTCCTCGTCGAGGCGATCCACCAGGTGCGGCAGCACCACTTTGACCAACACGTCGCGCAGCGCGTCGTCCGGGATCTCGTTTGCCGAGGCGGGGTAGGACACCACCGCCCGCAGATCGCCCAGCGGCACATACGGCAGCTGGGACAGAAACATCGTGTCGTTCGCGCCATCCGGCCGTCGCAAAGTCCCGGATGCGTAAGGCCACAACTCCGCAAGACTGCGCAGCAGAGTTGTCTTCCCACTGCCCGACGGACCGGTGATCACCAACGCGTCACCCACCGACAGGTGCACGTCGAGGGAATCGATGAGCTGGCTGCCGTCCGGCGTTCGCACCTCGACGCCCTCGATGTCGACCGAAGCATCGACACTCGGTGTGGTGAGAATCTCAGGCAACTCACGTGCTTTCTCGTCGGCGTCGACCAGGCCGTGCAACCGAATGATCGCCGCCCGGTAGCTGGCGAACTGGTCATAGGCGTTGCGGAAGAAGGACAGCCCGTCGTGAATGCTGCCGAACGCTGTTGCGGTCTGGATGACGTCGCCGAACTTGATCTGTCCGGCGAACAGCCGGGGCGCCTGGAGCACCCAGGGCAATGGAACGATGGCCTGGCTCACCGACAGATTCCACCCCGTGAAGCCGATCGTCCGGTTCACGAATCGCAGGTAGTTGTCGATGATCAGCCGGAACCGGTGGGACAGCTGCCCGCGCTCGGCCCGCTCGCCGCGATAAAAGCCGACGGCTTCGGCGGCATCGCGCACGCGCACCAGCGCGTAGCGGAAGGCGGCGTTGGTGAGCTCGTTGCGGAAACTGAGCCAGATCAGCGGCCGGCCGACCCAGAACGCAATGACGCTAACCACCAACACGTAGAGGATGACGATCCAGAACATGGCCCTGGGCATGCTCACACCGAACACGGTCAGCGTGCCGGACAGGTTCCACAGAATGGCCGTAAAGGAAACGACCGACAGCATCGACTGGACCCCGCCGAACAGCAACGTGCTCCCGGTGCTGTTGGACGGCACGTTAGGCGTGGCTCCCACCCCGGCCGTGAATACGTCGATGTCCTGCTGGATACGCTGGTCGGGATTGTCGATCGTGGCATCAATGAATCGGCCACGGTAGTAAGACCGCCCGTTCAGCCAGTCACCGGAGAGCCGGTCGGTCAGCCAGATCCGCCACGCGACCATGAAGCGCTGGGTTAGATAGATGTCGAGCATCACCCGCATCACATGTAGCACCGCCATGATGCTGAAAATCAGGATCGACATCCAAAAGCCATGCACCCCAGACTGTTTCACGTCATCGTCGTGGGTGGCCATGCCTTGCACGGCGGTTTGTATGGACGAGTTCAGATCATTGGCCTGGTAGCTGAACAACACATTGAGCCGCACGGCAATCACCACCGAGAGCAGCAGGATGCCCAGCATCAGCCACACGGGGATGCTGTGGCGGCCGGTGAAATAGCCGCCGGTAATCCGCCAGAATTGGTGGCCCCACGGCGTGACAAACCGCAGCGCCACAAGCACGACGACCACGCACGCCGCGCTGATCACCCACGCCAGCCCCACCCATGACAACGAATCGACCAGGGCACGCCCCCAGTCGATGGACGGCTTGAACAGCTCCACGGTGTGTGCCTGTCTCTTGGATCCCTGCCCAGCGTCCGTCGAACGCCGGCCTGACGAAACTTTCCCGGCGAAGCTACCGCAGCCGCGGCCAGGTCTGTTGGCGACGACCCGCTGCACTCGGCTCCGCCGAGCTTGCGTTCGCCGCTAGGCTCGCCGGGTGAGCATCGACGCTGCCACCACCCTGCCTGCCGGCCGACTCATCGCGCGCCGGCTGAAAGCCAGCGGGATCGACACGATCTTCACCTTGTCAGGTGGCCACCTGTTCTCCATATACGACGGCTGCCGCAGCGAGGACATCCGGCTGATCGACACCCGCCACGAGCAGACCGCGACCTTTGCCGCCGAAGGCTGGTCGAAGGTGACCCGGCAGCCCGGGGTCGCCGCGCTGACCGCAGGTCCCGGCGTGACCAACGGAATGAGCGCAATGGCCGCCGCGCAACAAAACGCATCCCCGCTGTTGGTTCTTGGCGGTCGGGCACCAGCGCTGCGGTGGGGCATGGGATCTCTGCAGGAAATCGATCATGTCCCGTTCGTCGCGCCGTTGGCCCGGTACGCGGCCACTGCACAGTCGGCCGACACGGTATGCGGGCTCATCGACGACGCGCTGCGGGCTACGGTCGCGGCGCCGTCGGGAGTCGCGTTCCTCGATTTCCCAATGGATCACGTGTTTTCCGAAGCCGCCGACGACACCCGGCCGGGCGCGCTGACCGACCTGCCGGCCTCACCGCCGCCCGACGGCGACGCGCTCGAGCGGGCCGTCGGCCTGCTGGCCGAAGCGCAGCGTCCGGTCATCATGGCCGGCACCAACGTGTGGTGGGGTCACGCCGAAGAAGCGTTGCTGCAGCTGGTGGAGCAGCGGCGGATCCCGGTGCTGATGAACGGAATGGCCCGCGGCACCGTACCGGCCGACCATGACCTGGCGTTCTCGCGAGCGCGCTCAAAAGCCCTGGGGGAGGCCGACGTTGCCCTGGTCGTCGGTGTGCCGATGGATTTCCGGTTGGGCTTCGGCGCGGTGTTCGGCGAGAAGACGCAGCTGATCGTGGCGGACCGGGCCGCACCGGACCGCAAGCATCCCCGACCCGTCGCGGCCGCGCTGTACGGCGACCTGACGGCGACGTTGTCGGCGTTGAGCGAGGGCGCAGCGAGCGACGACGACTGGATCACCGATTTGCGTGCGGCCGAGACGGCGGCACGCGGCCGGGAGCAAGCCGACTTGGCCGACGACCGAGCCCCGCTGCACCCGATGCGGGTATACGCCGAACTGGCGCCGCTGCTGGACCGCGACGCGATTGTCGTCGTCGACGCCGGTGACTTCGGTTCCTATGCGGGCCGGGTGATCGACAGCCATGTTCCGGGCGCCTGGCTCGACAGCGGCCCGTTCGGCTGCCTCGGCTCGGGTCCAGGTTATGCACTGGCGGCCAAGCTGGCCCGGCCCGACCGCCAGGTAGTGCTGCTGCAGGGCGATGGCGCGTTCGGGTTTTCCGGCATGGAGTGGGACACCCTGGTCCGGCACGGCGTGCAGGTGGTGTCAGTCGTCGGCAACAACGGGATCTGGGCTCTGGAGAAGCATCCGATGGAAGCGCTGTACGGCTATTCGGTGGTGGCCGAGTTGCGCCCGGAAACCCGCTACGACGAGGTCGTGCGTGCGCTGGGCGGGCACGGTGAGCTGGTGTCGGCGCCCGGCGAGCTGCGGCCCGCACTGGAGCGGGCGTTCGCCTGCGGGCTACCTGCCGTCGTCAACGTGCTCACCGACCCCGACGTCGCCTACCCCCGCCGCTCCAACTTGGCCTAACCGCCGGCGGCGAAGGTGCGCATTTGTACGCCAACGACCGGCGTGTCGCGGACAAACACGCACGCTCGCGCCGCGCGGGAGTCGTCCGCGTACCGTTGATCTGTGCCCAAGACGACCAGCGCCCAGCCGAGCCGCCTGAGCAGCCGATTCTGGCGGCTGCTGGGTGCCAGCACGGAAAAGAACCAGAGCCGATCGCTTGCCGAGGTCACCGCCTCCTCGGAGTACGACAAGAAGGCCGCCGATCTCGACGACGAGCAGCTGCGCAAAGCCGCCGGCCTGCTCAAGCTTGACGACCTCGCCGCCTCCGCCGACATCCCGCAGTTTCTGGCGATCGCCCGCGAAGCCGCCGAACGGTCCACCGGGCTGCGGCCTTTCGACGTGCAGTTGCTGGGCGCGCTGCGCATGTTGGCCGGTGACGTGATCGAAATGGCCACCGGTGAGGGCAAAACCCTGGCCGGGGCGATCGCCGCAGCCGGATATGCGCTGGCCGGGCGGCACGTTCACGTCGTCACGATCAACGACTACCTGGCTCGCCGCGACGCCGAATGGATGGGTCCGCTGCTCGATGCGCTGGGCTTGACCGTCGGCTGGGTCACCGCCGAATCGACGGCCGAACAACGCCGGGCGGCCTATACCTGCAACATCACCTACGCCTCGGTCAACGAGATCGGCTTCGACGTGCTGCGCGACCAGCTGGTCACCGACGTCGACGACCTGGTGTCGCCGAACCCCGACGTTGCGCTGATCGACGAGGCCGACTCGGTGCTGGTCGACGAGGCGCTGGTACCGCTGGTGCTGGCCGGAACCACCCACCGCGAAACTCCGCGGGTGGAGATCATCCAACTGGTTGGCGAACTGCGGGCGGGCGACGACTTCGACACCGACGCCGACAGCCGCAACGTGCATTTGACCGATGCCGGGGCGCGCAAAGTCGAAAAGGCGCTCGGCGGTATCGACCTGTACTCCGAGGAACATGTCGGCACCACACTCACCGAGGTCAACGTCGCACTGCACGCGCACGTGCTGCTGCACCGCGACGTGCACTACATCGTCCGCGACAACGCGGTACACCTGATCAACGCCTCCCGGGGGCGCATCGCGCAGCTGCAGCGCTGGCCGGACGGCCTGCAGGCGGCGGTGGAAGCCAAGGAGGGCATCGAGACCACCGAAACCGGCGAGGTGCTCGACACCATCACCGTGCAGGCGCTGATCAACCGGTATCCGACGGTGTGCGGCATGACCGGCACCGCGCTGGCTGCCGGTGAGCAGCTGCGCCAGTTCTACAAGCTCGGGGTCTCACCGATTCCACCGAACACCCCGAACATCCGCGAAGACGAAGCTGATCGGGTCTATATCACCGCGGCGGCCAAGAACGACGCAGTCATCGCGCACATCACCGAGGTGCACGAGACCGGGCAGCCGGTGCTGGTCGGCACCCGCGATGTGGCCGAATCCGAGGAGCTGCACGAGCGGTTGCTGCGTCGCGGCGTGCCCGCGGTGGTGCTCAACGCGAAAAACGACGCGGAGGAAGCCCGGGTGATCGCCGAGGCCGGCAAGCTGGGCACGGTCACGGTGTCCACCCAGATGGCCGGGCGCGGCACCGACATCCGGTTGGGCGGCTCCGACGAGTCCGACCACGAAAAGGTCGTCGAGCTGGGCGGGCTGCACGTGATCGGCACCGGCCGGCACAACACCCAACGTCTGGACAATCAGCTGCGTGGTCGCGCCGGACGGCAGGGCGACCCGGGGTCGTCGGTGTTCTTCTCCAGCTGGGAGGACGATGTCGTCGCCGCCAACCTCGAGTCCAACAAGCTGCCGATGGATACCGACGACGACGGGCGCATCACCAGCTCCAAGGCGGCCGGCTTGCTGGACCACGCCCAACGGGTTGCCGAGGGCCGGATGCTGGATGTGCACGCCAACACCTGGCGCTACAACCAGTTGACCGCCCAGCAGCGCGCCATCATCGTCGAGCGCCGAAACACGTTGCTGTCCACCGCAACTGCGCGCGAGGAGCTGGCCGAGCTGGCGCCCAAGCGCTACCAGGAGTTGTCCGAGACGCTCTCCGAGGAGCGCTTGGAGAAGATCTGCCGGCTGATCATGCTCTATCACCTGGACCGCGGCTGGGCCGACCATCTGGCGTATCTGGCCGACATCCGCGAGAGCATCCACTTGCGGGCGCTGGGCCGGCAAAATCCGCTCGACGAATTTCACCGGATGGCCGTCGACGCGTTCGCGTCGCTGGCGGCCGATGCGATCGAAGCCGCCCAGCAGACCTTGGAGACCTCGCCGACCATCGAGGACGAGCCGGGAATCGACCTGTCGAAGTTGGCGCGGCCCACCTCGACCTGGACCTACATGGTCCACGACAACCCGTTGGCCGACGAGACACTGTCCGCACTCAGCCTGCCCGGGATATTCCGCTGAGTCGGATGGCGGCGACCCGCGGCGTCCGGCTTCGCCGCCCTTGCGATCGCCGCTGAGCTAAGGTCACCCCTCATGACCCCCGGGCCGGCGCATGACCGGGTGCTGACGGTACCCAACGCACTGAGCGCCATCCGGCTGGCGCTGCTGCCGGTCTTCGTCTATCTGCTGCTGGCTACCCACGCCGACGCCTGGGCGGTGGCCATCCTGATGTTCACCGGCGGGTCTGACTGGGCCGACGGCAAAATCGCCCGGCTGCTGGACCAGTCCTCCAAGTTGGGGGAGCTGCTGGATCCGGCGGTCGATCGGCTCTACATGGTGACGGTTCCGATCGCGTTCGGGCTGCGTGGACTGGTGCCGTGGTGGATCATCGCCGCGCTATTGGCACGCGACGTACTGCTGGCGCTGGAACTGCCTCTGCTGCGCAGCCGGGGCTTTACCGCGCTCCCGGTGCTTTACGTCGGCAAGGCCGCGACATTTGCGCTGATGTCCGCCTTTCCGCTGATCCTGTTGGGCCAGTGGGACGCGCAGTGGAGCCGGATCGTACTGGCGTGCGGGTGGGCCTTTTTGATCTGGGGCCTGTACATGTACCTGTGGTCGTTCGTGTTGTACGCGGCCCAGATTGTGGTGGTGATGCGCCGAATGCCCCGGGTGGAGTCTCGAGGTGCCAGTGGCTGACCAGACGCTCGGCGGCTACGACCCCAATGCCGGTCGCAACGTCCACGAGGCGGGCCGACCGCGCCTCATTCCGGTGCCGTCGCTGCTGCGTGCCCTGCTCTCGGAGCATCTGGACCCTGGCTATGCCGCGGCGGCCGCCGCGCGTGAACGCTCCGGCGGCCGGGCCCGCGCCGCCGACTGGCTGTGGCAAGCGTTGGCGGCGTTGCTGGTGGC
Source organism: Mycobacterium sp. NGS62 (assembly GCF_059812285.1). Classification (NCBI taxonomy): domain Bacteria; kingdom Bacillati; phylum Actinomycetota; class Actinomycetes; order Mycobacteriales; family Mycobacteriaceae; genus Mycobacterium; species Mycobacterium sp. NGS62. The sequence continues at coordinate 104,635 of NZ_JCALCK010000001.1, forward strand.
GCTGGTGTTCGCCGCCGCGGTCGCCCAAGCCCGATCGGTCGCGCCCGGTGTCAGCGCCGCCCAGCAGGTGCTGTTGCGCAACGTGCGTACCGAAGAAGCCTCCACCAACGGGCTGGCCGCGCGCCGCAATGCGCTGGCGGCACAAGTCGACGACGTTCAGCACCGCGCGCTCGTCGACGACGCCGAGGGCCGCCGCCTACTGGCCAGCCTCGACGCGCTCAGCCTGGCCGCCGCCACCACCGCGGTCACCGGCCCCGGTCTGAGCGTGACGGTGACCGACCCGGGCGTCGGCCCGAATCTCTCCGACGTGTCCAAGCAGCGGGTGGCCGGCAGCCGGCAGATCATCCTCGACCGCGACTTACAGCTCGTGGTCAACTCGTTGTGGGCGAGTGGCGCCGAGGCGATTGCGGTCGGCGGCGTCCGGATCGGGCCAAACGTGACCATCCGGCAGGCCGGCGGCGCGATCTTGGTTGACAACAATCCGATCGCCAGCCCGTACCCGATCCTCGCCGTGGGGCCGCCGCGCGCGATGCAGGATGTCTTCAGCCGCAGCCCCGGACTGCACCGCCTACGGTTGCTGGAGACCTCCTACCGCGTTGGCGTCGACGTGAGTGCTCGCGACGAGCTGAAGCTGCCCGCCGGGGCGGTCCGAGATGTCAAGTTCGCCAAACAGATTGGGTCTTAGTGGCAGAATTTCGTGTTACGAACGATTCCGGGACCGAAGAGAGACTGCGATGATCGGCATCGCGGCGTTGATCGTCGGCATCGCGCTGGGTTTGGTATTTCATCCCAGCGTCCCCGACGTGATCCAGCCGTATCTGCCGATCGCCGTCGTCGCCGCGCTGGACGCCGTGTTCGGCGGGCTGCGCGCCTATCTGGAGCGAATCTTCGATCCGAAGGTGTTCGTGGTGTCGTTCGTGTTCAACGTCTTGGTGGCCGCGCTGATTGTCTACGTCGGCGACCAATTGGGCGTCGGGACACAGTTATCCACGGCGATCATCGTGGTGCTGGGCATCCGCATCTTCGGTAACGCCGCCGCGCTGCGACGCCGCTTGTTCGGAGCCTGATAGGTAGCGGACCGAGATGAGCGACCAATCAGCACCTCAGGGCAGCGACGCCGAATCCGGCGACGCGGCCCAGCACGGCCGGCACGAACTGCCGCCGCATCGTCCCCGCCCTGAGATCGGCAACCTGCAGCCGCGCGGCCTGACGGGGATGCTGCGGCGCGGCCGTACGGTGTTCGGCGCGTTGGCGGTGCTGCTGTGCCTGCTGCTCGGTGTCGCCATCGTCACCCAGGTGCGCCAGAACGAATCCGGCGACGCGCTGGACACCGCCCGACCGGCCGATCTGCTCGTGCTGCTGGACTCGCTGCGGCAACGCGAAGCCACGCTGAACACCGAGGTGGCCGAACTCCAGCGCACCCTGAGCGCACTGCAAGCCTCGGGCAGCAGCGACCAGGCCGCCATCGAAAACGCGCAGGCCAGACTGGCCGCGTTGTCGATCCTGATCGGCACCGTCGGCGCCACCGGCCCCGGGGTGACAGTGACGATCGACGACCCCGGGCCGGGCGTCGCTCCGGAAGCGATGCTCGACGTGATCAACGAATTGCGCGCCGCCGGCGCTGAAGCCATCGAGATCCGCAACGCTGCGCAGGCTGTGCGGGTCGGCGTCGACACTTGGGTGATCGGCGCCCCGGGTGCGCTGACCGTCGACGGAAAAACCCTGACGCCGCCGTATTCCGTTCTGGCCATTGGTGATCCACCGACGCTGGCCGCGGCGATGAATATCCCGGGCGGCGCCGTCGACAGCGTCAAACGGGTCGGCGGCACCATGTCGGTGCAGCAGGCCGACCACCTGGACGTCACCGCCTTGCGGCAGCCGAAACCCCGCCAATACGCTCAGCCTGTCAAGTGAGCACCCGAGAAAGAACAGGACAACCGTGAGCGAAATCCCGCCCGACCTGCACTACACCGCCGAACACGAGTGGATTCGCCGCACCGGCGATAACACCGTGCGGGTGGGAATCACCGACTTCGCGCAGTCGGCCCTTGGCGACGTGGTGTTCGTGCAGTTACCCGACGTCGGTACGGATGTGGCCGCGGGCGAATCATTCGGCGAGGTGGAATCGACCAAGTCGGTGTCGGATCTCTACGCGCCTGTTTCAGCGAAAGTCGTTGCGGTCAACGGCGATCTGGAGTCCAGTCCGCAGCTGGTGAACTCCGACCCGTACGGCGCCGGCTGGCTGTTGGACCTCGAGCTCGACGGCGCGGCCCTCGAGCAGGGTTTCGCCGAACTGCTGGACGCCGAGGCCTACCGCGGCTCACTGACCGAATGAGGCCTTGTTATCGTCCGACTCAGCCGCCGATCCGGCGGTGGTGGGCACATTGCGGACCCGTGCGCGGTACGGTCGACACATCGACCGTCATGCCGGCGGGAAACCGGTCGAACGGGCCCGATCAGACAACGCCACAGCGGCCAGTGAGGAGCAGCGGGTGACGGAAAAGGACAACGACCAGACTTCTGACGAAGTCACCGTGGAGACGACATCGGTCTTCCGCGCCGACTTCCTCAATGAACTGGACGCTCCCGCACAAGCGGGCGGCGAGAGCGCGGTTTCCGGCGTCGAAGGACTGCCGGTCGGCTCGGCCTTGCTGGTCGTCAAACGCGGACCCAACGCCGGGTCCCGCTTCCTGCTCGACCAGGCAACGACTTCGGCGGGCCGGCATCCCGACAGCGACATCTTCCTCGACGACGTCACGGTGAGCCGGCGGCACGCCGAGTTCCGGTTGGAAAGCGACGAGTTCCACGTCGTCGACGTCGGCAGCCTCAACGGCACCTACGTCAACCGCGAACCAGTGGACTCGGCCGTGCTGGCAAACGGCGACGAAGTCCAGATCGGCAAGTTTCGCCTGGTGTTTTTGACCGGCCCCAAGGCCGGTGACGACGACGGGAGTCCGGGAAGCTAGTGACCGCACCCGATACCCCCGCCCTGGCCGGGATGTCGATCGGGGCGGTCCTGGATCTGCTCCGGCCGGACTTTCCGGATGTGACGATCTCCAAGATTCGCTTCCTGGAGGCCGAGGGCCTGGTCACGCCGCAGCGGGCCGCCTCGGGGTATCGCAGGTTCACCGCCTACGACTGCGCGCGGTTGCGCTTCATCCTGACCGCGCAGCGCGATCACTATCTACCGCTGAAGGTGATCAAGGCGCAGCTGGACGCTCAGCCGGACGGTGAGTTGCCGCTCTCCGGATCGCCTTATGGCGTACCGCGATTGGTGCCGGTGGCCGGCAACGGGGCGGCCGGTACCGGAGCAGACCCGGCGGCGGTCGGGCCGACCAGCGTTCGGCTGAGCAGGGAAGACCTGCTGCAGCGCTCCGCCGTGGACGAGGAGCTGTTGACGGCGCTGCTCAAGGCGGGAGTGGTCACGACCGGCCCCGGCGGGTTCTTCGATGAGCACGCCGTCGTGATTCTGCAATGCGCCCGGGCGCTTTCCGACTACGGTGTCGAACCTCGTCACTTGCGGGCGTTCCGCTCGGCGGCAGACCGCCAATCCGATCTGATCGCGCAGATCGCCGGCCCCCTGGTGAAAGCCGGCAAGGCCGGCGCCCGGGACCGTGCCGACGACCTGGCGCGCGAGGTCGCCGCCCTGGCGATCACCTTGCACACCTCGTTGATCAAGTCGGCCGTGCGCGACGTTCTGCACCGCTGAAGGACTAGACTTTCCACGACAGCTTGTGTTCGGCGGCTTGGTCTTCCACCGCGGCGTCGAGCCAGGTCTGAGTCGGACACGGCGGTAGGTTGCGGAGGGCAGTCACAGATGGGTGAAGTTCGCGTCGTCGGCATTCGCGTCGAGCAGCCGCAGAACCAGCCAGTGCTGTTGCTGCGGGAGGCCAGCGGTGACCGCTACCTGCCGATCTGGATAGGCCAGTCCGAAGCTGCCGCGATTGCCCTGGAGCAGCAGGGTGTCGAGCCGCCACGTCCACTGACTCACGATCTGATCCGGGATCTGATTGCTGCGCTTGGGCATTCACTCAAAGAAGTGCGGATCGTGGACCTGCAGGAGGGCACCTTTTACGCCGACCTGATTTTCGACCGCAACATCACCGTGTCGGCGCGGCCGTCCGACTCGGTGGCCATCGCGCTGCGGGTCGGGGTGCCGATCTACGTCGAGGAGGCGGTGCTCGCCGAGGCGGGTCTGCTGATACCGGACGAGAACGACGACGAGCCCGCCACTGCTGTCCGTGAGGACGAGGTGGAGAAGTTCAAGGAATTTTTGGACAGCGTGTCGCCCGACGATTTCAAGGCGACTTAGCCGCTGGCCGTTGCCGGCCGCATCAACATCACGGATGCGTCTCATCTGGGAGTTCGACGTCGACACGCCCGGTGGATAGCGGGGAGCGACTGTCGCGGCGGCCATACTTTGATGTCGAGGGCGAAGACGACAGCGCGTCCAAACGCGTATGCTCACAAGCACTCGGCCTGAGCAAACGCGGCTGCCAGGCAGCCACCGAACGAGCGCGATCGGCGAGAGGAAGCATCGTGGGCGATCAACCGCGTCAGGACCAGTTGGACCTCGGGTCTGGCCTCACGATCGGAGACGACGCCACAACGCATCCCGACGCGCCGAGCGAACCAGTGCAAGGCGGCCTGTTTCCCGATGACTCGGTGCCCGACGAGCTAGTGGGCTATCGCGGCCCGAGCGCCTGCCAGATCGCCGGCATCACCTACCGCCAGCTGGACTACTGGGCCCGCACCTCGCTGGTGGTGCCCTCGATTCGCAGCGCGGCCGGATCCGGCAGCCAGCGGCTCTACTCGTTCAAGGACATCCTGGTTCTCAAGATCGTCAAACGACTGCTCGACACCGGAATCTCGCTGCACAACATCCGCGTCGCGGTGGACCATCTGCGTCAGCGTGGTGTCCAAGATCTGGCCAACATCACGCTGTTCTCCGACGGCACCACCGTCTACGAGTGCACGTCGGCCGAAGAGGTCGTCGACCTGTTGCAGGGCGGCCAGGGCGTGTTCGGCATCGCCGTGTCCGGTGCGATGCGTGAGCTGACCGGCGCTATCGCCGACTTCCCCGGCGAGCGCGCCGACGGCGGCGAGTCCATCGCCGCGCCGGAGGACGAGTTGGCGTCCCGGCGCAAACACCGCGACCGCAAAATCGGCTAACACCCCCCTTCTTCGCGACCGTGCGTGTCCCCGGTCGACACGCCGCGCCGAAAGCCGGGTTTGCGCACCCTCGCGCCGGGCGTGACCGCCCCGGTAAACTGGGCCCCGCATCGCCCCTCATGCGGGAGAGTTCCGTGACGGCCAGCCACGGACGCCGAAGGAGCAATACCTCTCCGTCAACCTCTCAGGCACCCGGACCGCGCGAGACAACGATGCCTCTGGAAAGCGGTGAAGACCCGTAGCGGGTGATCACCCGCCGATGGGGAAAGGCGCCGCCAGCAGGCAGCGCTGAATCTCTCAGGCGCCCGATGCGGGTAGCGACAGAGGGAGAGGAACACCGTCCTCTGCCCATGTCAGGAGTCCCGAGTGTCCGACTACACGAATCCGCGTTTCGCCGACCGGCACATCGGTCCCGACAGCGCGGCGATCGCCACGATGCTCGACGTCATCGGCGTCGGGTCACTCGACGAGCTGGCCACCAAAGCGGTGCCGACCGACATTCTCGACGCGCTCACCGACTCCGGTGCCGCCCCGGGCCTGCACCGGCTACCGCCCCCGGCCACCGAGGCCGAAGCGTTGGCCGAGCTGCGCACGATGGCCGACGCCAACACCGTCGCGGTGTCGATGATCGGCCAGGGCTACTACGACACGCACACCCCGCCGGTGCTGCTGCGCAACATCATGGAGAACCCGGCCTGGTACACCGCGTACACGCCCTATCAGCCGGAGATCAGCCAGGGCCGGCTGGAGGCGCTGCTGAATTTCCAGACCATGGTCGCCGATCTGACCGGCCTGGAACTGGCCAACGCCTCGATGCTCGACGAAGGCACCGCGGCCGCCGAGGCAATGACGCTGATGCACCGAGCGGCAAAAGGCAACGTCAACCGGTTGGCAGTCGACATCGACCTGTTCGGCCAGACCGCCGCCGTGCTGGCCACCCGCGCCCAACCGCTGGGCATCGAGATCGTCACGGCCGACCTGCGCGACGGGTTGCCCGAAGGTGAGTTCTTCGGAGTGATCGCCCAGTTACCGGGCGCCAGCGGCCGGGTCACCGACTGGGCCGCGCTGATCACCGAGGCGCACGAGCGCGGCGCGCTGGTCGCCGTCGGCGCTGACCTACTGGCCTTGACCCTGATCACTCCGCCCGGCGATATCGGCGCCGACGTCGCCTTCGGCAGCAGTCAACGCTTCGGTGTGCCAATGGGTTTCGGCGGCCCGCATGCCGGATATCTGGCCGTGCATGGCCAGCATGCCCGTCAGCTGCCCGGCCGACTGGTCGGCGTGTCGAAAGACGCCGACGGAGCGCCGGCCTACCGCTTGGCGCTGCAGACCCGCGAACAACACATCCGCCGCGACAAAGCGACCAGCAACATCTGCACCGCCCAGGTGCTGCTGGCGGTGATGGCCGCGATGTATGCCAGCTACCACGGCGCCGATGGGCTGACCGGGATCGCCCGCCGCGTGCACGGCCACGCCGAAAAGATCGCCGCCGCACTGGGCGATGCGTTGGTGCACGACAAGTACTTCGACACCGTGCTGGCGCGGGTTCCAGGCCGCGCCGACGATGTGATCACCGCGGCGAAGGCCAACGGCATCAACGTGTGGCGCGTCGACGACGACCACGTCTCGGTGTCCTGCGACGAAGTCACCACCGATGACCACGTGGCCGCGGTGCTCGAGGCCTTCGGCGTCGAGGCCGCCGAGCCGGTCTGCGCCGGCATCGTGACCCGCACCTCGGAGTTCTTGACGCATCCGGCCTTCACCCGGTACCGCACCGAGACGTCGATGATGCGATATCTGCGCGCGCTGGCGGATAAGGATGTGGCCTTGGACCGCAGCATGATTCCGCTGGGTTCCTGCACGATGAAACTCAACGCCGCCGCCGAGATGGAGCCGATCACCTGGCCGGAATTCGCGCGCCTGCATCCGTTCGCCCCGCCCGCCGACACCGCCGGAATCCGTCAACTCATCGACCAGTTGGAGACCTGGCTGGTGCAGCTCACCGGCTACGACGCAGCTTCGCTGCAACCCAACGCCGGTTCGCAGGGCGAATACGCGGGCCTGTTGGCGATCCACGCCTACCACGCCAGCCGCGGAGAACCGCACCGCGACATCTGCCTGATTCCGTCCAGCGCGCACGGCACCAACGCCGCGTCGGCCGCGCTGGCCGGACTGCGGGTGGCGGTGGTGGCCTGCCGGCCCAACGGTGACGTCGACCTCGACGACCTGCGCGCCAAAGTCAGCGAGCACGCCGAGCGGCTCTCCACGCTGATGATCACCTACCCGTCCACCCACGGGGTGTACGAGCACGACATCGCCGACATCTGCGCGGTTGTGCACGACGCCGGCGGGCAGGTGTACGTCGACGGCGCCAACCTCAACGCGCTGGTGGGGTTGGCGCGGCCCGGCCAATTCGGCGGCGACGTCAGCCACCTGAACCTGCACAAGACGTTCTGCATCCCGCACGGCGGCGGCGGTCCCGGCGTCGGACCGGTAGTGGCCCGCTCACACCTGGCGCCCTTCCTGCCGGGCCATCCGCTGGCGCCGGAACTACCGCCAGGCCCGCCGGTGTCGTCGGCGCCCTATGGGTCGGCGTCCATCCTGCCGATCACCTGGGCCTATATCCGGATGATGGGCGCGGCGGGGCTGCGCGCGGCGTCGCTCACCGCGACTGCCTCGGCCAACTACATCGCCCGCCGGCTCGACGAGTACTACCCGGTGCTCTACACCGGCGAGAACGGCATGGTCGCCCACGAATGCATCCTTGATTTGCGACCGCTGACCAAGGCCACTGGCGTCACCGTCGACGATGTCGCAAAACGCTTGGCGGACTATGGTTTTCATGCACCCACCATGAGTTTCCCGGTGGCCGGCACGCTGATGGTCGAGCCCACCGAAAGCGAAAGCCTGGCCGAGGTGGATGCATTCTGCGAGGCGATGATCGCCATCCGCGCAGAGATCGACCGGGTCGGCGCAGGGGAGTGGCCGGTGGACGACAACCCGCTGCGCGGCGCACCGCACACCGCCGAATGCCTGCTGGTGGCCGAGTGGGATCACCCCTACACCCGCGAAGAGGCCGCCTATCCGCTCGGCAAGGCATTCCGGCCCAAGGTGTGGCCGCCGGTACGTCGCATCGACGGCGCCTACGGCGACCGCAACCTGGTCTGCTCCTGCCCGCCGGTGGAGGCATTCGCCTGACCGACAGCGATTTCAGCCCAGTAACGTGCTGACCGCGCTGGCCAATTCGGGCGATGCCGAGGTCGCCAGATTGCGATAGCTGCCACCGGACAGTTGCGCGACGGCTTCCCACGTCGACCGGTCCGGGTCGCCGCCGAAGTCGATGACGTTGACCGCAACCGGCTTGGCCGGATCGCTGCTTGCCCGGATGAAGTCCTGCAGACCCGCGCCGTCAAGCGTTTGGTCGGTGTGCGGTCCGGCCGTGATCACCAAAACCGAATTGGTATGCCCATCCTGGAAATTCGCCTGCGCCGCCTGGTAGACCAACCGCAGCGTGGTGAACGACACGGCACCACCGGCCGACGAATATTGCTTGTCCAGGGTCGTCGTCAGCGCTGCCGACCGAGGCTGACCGTCCACCGAGTCGCCGAGCGGGCCCGGCGACACTTCGGCGCGGCCTTCCTTGCCGTCGAACGTCCACAAACCGACCACCGAGGCCGGCGGCAGCCCCCGAATCCGGTCGTTCAGCGCGGCAACAACATTGGCCAGCCGCGATTTGCCACCCTCGTCGGTGACCATCGACTGGTCGAGCATGATGATGGCCGCCGGTCCGTTCGACGGGGTGGTCAGCGCACCGGCCAGGGTGGCCCGCATCGCGTCGTCACCCACCGACAGCGTCGACGGCAGCGCCGTGAAACTGGTGACGTCGCTGCTCGGCGGTTTGGCGCCCTCGGCGCGAAAGCCAGCCTTGGCCAACTCGGTCAGCTGGTCGGGTTTGTGCATGAACCGGGCGAACGCACTGGCTGCTGCCATCTGCTCCTGGGACAACCATGAACCGCTCAGCAACACCGTCGGATAGTCGGCGACGGCGGCCGGTCCGGGCGGCAGCCACGAACCCAGCACACTGGCCGCGTCGGAAAGCGACTGCCCACGCTGAAACAATTGCTGCTCCGTGGTGACCACCGCATGCACCGGGGCCGTCGCCGGATCGCCGGGCTTGAGCAGCGAGTTCATCGCCTCGGTCAGCGAGTTGTCGGCGAGTTTGGGCTGACCGCCGACCAGGGTGCGTACGGCACCGACGCCCGCGGTGGGCGGCGCGCCGGCTGGCGCGGCTGCGGCCGCCACCGCCTCGGCCGCCAGATACGCCGCGTCGCTGTTGCCGCCGATCGGCAGAGCCAGTCGCAATGAGCCCCAAGCCGGCAGTTTCACGCCGGCCAACGCGTCGGGTTTGGTCTGCAAGTCGGGCAGCGTCGACCAGTTCTGGTTGCCCAGTGCACGTTGGAGTTCGGGTCGGACAGCCAGCAGCACCGGCGAGGTGACCAGCGAGCGGCTGTCGCTGATGGTTTGCTGCCCGGCGGTGGCCACCAGCCGCGCCGCTGACACCGAGCTGGCCGGAATCCACAGCGCCGGTCGCTCACCGAGGTCGGCCGGCCAGTCTCCGACGAAACCGTTGACGACGGCATCGGATCCGGCCGGCTTCACGTCGACGGCCACGCAGCGGTCACCGACCGGCGTCGCCGACGCGTTGTACCGGTCGGCCAACTGCCGCACCGGCTCGGCGATCGACGGATCGGCGACGACGGCGACGGTCTGTTTGCCGTCGACACAGCGCCCGGCGGCGGTGTGTGAGCGGTTGGAGAGCGCGTCACCGAAAAAGCGCCACAGGATGACGGTGGCGACCACCACCACGACCGCGACCAGCGCCGCGATCACGCCGATGCTGACCCCGCGCGGTCCGCCGTCGCTGCGATGACGCCGCACCCATTCCCGGGCGCTGTGGCCGCCACCGGCCGGCGCCGCAGCCGCCGCCCGCTCTCCGCGTCGCCCGAAATCGGGATAGTCCTCAAAGTTCTGGTCCTCGGAGGAGTCCTCGCCGTAGTCGGCGAAGCCGGGGTCGTCCACGAACTCGTCGGGATAGTCGTCGGCATCGGAATGCGCCCCGCCGCCGAAGTAGTCGTCCGATCGGTCCTCGGGCGGCTCACCCGCGGACTCGTCGGGATCCGGAATGCTGTGTCTACCCATCAGCCACTCGAGCGGGCCTTAAACTCGCGACGCCGCCGGTGCAGAATCGGCTCGGTGTAACCGTTGGGCTGCTGCCCACCGGACAGGATCAGCTCCTCGGCAGCCAGGAACGCGATGCTGTCGTCGAAGTTAGGCGCCATCGGCAGGTACGCCGAATCTTCGGCGTTCTGCTGGTCCACCATCGGCGCCATCCGCTCCAAGCTGGCCCGCACATCCTCAGCTGTGATCACGCCGTGCCGCAGCCAGTTGGCCAGCAACTGGCTGGAAATGCGCAGTGTGGCACGGTCTTCCATCAGCGCGACGTCGTGGATGTCGGGCACTTTCGAGGATCCGACACCTTGGTCGATCCAGCGCACCACATAGCCGAGGATGGACTGGCAGTTGTTGTCGACCTCTTCGCGGATCTCCTCGGGAGCCCAGGCCAGCTCCTTGGCCAACGGGATCGTCAGCAACTGGTCGATGCTGGTGCGTTGCTCGCCGGCCAGTTCCTTCTGCACTGCCACCACGTCGACCTTGTGGTAGTGCATCGCGTGCAGGGTGGCCGCGGTCGGTGAGGGCACCCAGGCGGTGCTGGCGCCGGCGCGCGGCTGGGCGATCTTCTGCTCGACCATGTCGGCCATCAGTTCGGTCATCGTCCACATGCCCTTGCCGATCTGAGCGTGCCCGGCGAATCCGGCGGCCAGGCCGGTGTCGACGTTGTTGTCCTCGTAGCCCAAGATCCACGGCTGGGACTTCATGGTGCCTTTGCGCACCATCGGGCCGGCCTCCATCGAGGTGTGGATCTCGTCACCGGTGCGGTCCAAAAAGCCGGTGTTAATAAAGACGATACGATCCCTTGCCGCCTTGATGCAGGCTTTCAAATTGAGGGTGGTGCGCCGTTCCTCGTCCATCACACCGACCTTGAGGGTGGCCTGCGGCAGCCCGAGCACATCCTCGACCCGGCTGAACAACTCGGCGGTGAAGGCGACCTCGTCGGGGCCATGCATCTTCGGCTTGACGATGTAGGTCGAGCCGGTGCGACTGTTGGGCAGCGGCCCGTTCGCGTCGCCGGTCTTCATTCCGTGCACGGCGCACAGGCCGGTAAACAGCGCGTCTTGAATGCCTTCGAAGATCTCGTTGCCATCGGCGTCGACGATCGCGTCGTTGGTCATCAGATGGCCGACGTTGCGGACGAAGAGCAGGCTGCGGCCGGGCAGGGTGAACTCGCTGCCGTCGGGAGCGGTGTAGTTGCGGTCCTCGTTGAGCACCCGGGTGAAGGTGTCGCCGTCCTTGTTCACCTCGGCGGACAAGTCGCCCCTGTTCAGGCCCAGCCAGTTGCGGTAGGCGGCGGTTTTGTCGTCTGCGTCGACGGCGGACACCGCGTCCTCGAAGTCGATGATCGTGGTGACGGCCGACTCCAGGACGACATCCTTGACACCGGCGGCGTCGGTCTTGCCGATCGGCGAATCCGGGTCGATCAGGATCTCGACGTGCAGCCCGTTGTTGACCAGCAACACCGACGTCGGCGACTCGGCGTCGCCGGTGTAGCCGGCGAACTGGCCGGGGTCGGCCAGGCCACGATCATGATCCTCGCCCTGCAGACTCACCAGCAGCCGGCCGTCGTCGACCTTGAACGCGGTGGCGTCGGTATACGAGCCGGATGACAGCGGCACCGCGTCGTCGAGGAACTTGCGGGCAAACGCGATCACCTTGTCACCGCGCACTTTGTTGTAACTGGTGCCCTGTTCGGCGCCGTCGGACTCCGGGATGACGTCAGTGCCGTAGAGCGCGTCGTAGAGCGAACCCCACCGGGCGTTGGCGGCGTTCAGCGCAAAGCGCGCGTTGGTCACCGGCACCACCAACTGCGGCCCCGCGGTGGTGGTGATTTCGGGATCGACATCCGCGGTCGTAATCCTGAAATCGTCCGGTTCGGGAAGCAGGTAGCCGATGTCGGTGAGGAACTGGCGATACGCCTCGGCGTCGTGCGGCTCGATGACACGATGACGGTGCCATTTGTCGATCTGGGCCTGCAGGTCGTCCCGGCGCGCCAGCAGCTCCCGGTTCTGCGGGGTCAGGTCCGCGACCACCTTGTCGACACCGGTCCAGAAGCTGTCCGGGTCGATATCGGTGCCGGGCAAAGCCTCGGTGTTGATGAAGTCGTACAGCACCCGGGCGACGCGCAGGTTCCCCACCGGCACGCGATCTGTCATCATTCTCCTCCGCACTGGCTAAATTAAATTCGTGCTCAGCCTACCGGCCTGCACCCTGGTTACCGACACCCGGCGACTCGCAGCAGCAGGTCACACCGCCCCAGCAGCGCGGACCGCAGCGGCGCGGCGCGTTGCGCAATGGCGCTCTGGCAACGCACATACTCGGCACGGCCGGTGGGTTGCTCGACGGCGATAGGTGTGTACCCGTAACTGTGCAAGTCATACGGGCTGGCCCGCATATCGACTTCGCGGGCGGCGGCGGCCAGTTCCAGGCAGTCCAGCAGCAGCTCGGAGTCGATCAACGGGCTCAGCTTGTAGCACCATTTATACAAATCCATGTTGGTGTGGAGGCAACCGGGCTGTTCGGTGTCCTGCTGCGTCGCGCGGCTGGGCGCCCCGGCGTTTCGCGGCGCCGCGTCGCTGGTGAAGAAGCGGAACGCGTCGAAATGACTGCAGCGCAGCGGCCCGGCGATCTCGGAATCGACAACGGCGTCGGTGCCCTCGGCGCCCAGCCGCAGCGGTACCCGGTCATGGCGGACGGCGTCGCTCCGGTAGACCATCGCCCATTCGTGCAGCCCGAAGCAGTTCAGCCGGGCCGGCCGCTGCGCGGTCGCCCGCAGCAGCCGCGCCACAAACCCAAGCGTGTCCAAACGGCTGCGCAGATGGGCGTCGCTGACCGTGACACCGTCGGTGCCGACGGTGTAGCCGCGCCGGCCGCGGTAGTGGCGAATCGCGTCTGCGCCGGCCAGCACCACGCCGTAGCCGGGATGCCAACACCGCAGTTGTCTGGGCCGCAAGTTGTAGTAGCTGAACAAGAAGTCCCACACCGGGTGCGGCTCGCCGGCGCGGTGGGAGCCCAGGAAGCCTCCGACGCGGTCGCGATAGGCATCGGCCCGTTCCCGCCACTGCTGGGGATCGAGGACCTCAGACACGATGTGTCCCGTCGCGCACGGTGCCGACCAGATCTTCGACCAGATCCTCCAGCGCCACCATCGCCGCCACGGCTCCGTCCTCGGCGGTGGCCAGCGCGAGGTGGCTGTTGCTGCGGCGCATTCGCGACAGCGCCTCGGGCAGCGGCATCGACGCGGGAAACTCCGGCAGCGGGCGCACTACCGCCAGGTCGATCACCGCCCGCGGATCGTCGCCGAGCGACAGCAGGTCTTTGATGTGCAGGTAGCCGATGAAGCCGCCGTCCACATCGGCGACCGGAAACCGGGAGTAACCGGTGTCGGCCAGGGCTTGTTCAACCGCCTGAATCGTTGGCCCGCAACCCTTCTCGGCGACCGGCACAGCGCGGATGGCGGCGACGGGCACCGCGACGTCGGCGACGACGCGGGTGCGAATCTGCAGCGCCCGGGTCAGCCGGGTGTGCTCTTCGCGGTCCAGCAGACCTTCCGACACCGATTCGGCGATCATCTCGCTCAGCTCGACGGTGGACACTGTGACGTCGAGTTCGTCGCGCAGCGGCACTCGCAGCATCCGCAGAATCACGCCGGCGCACCAGTTGTACAACGCGATGAATGGCCGCGCCGCCCGCACGTACACCAGATACGGCGGGACCAGCAGCATTGCCGCCCGTTCCGGCCCTGCGATCGCGATGTTTTTCGGCACCATCTCGCCGAGCAGCACGTGCAGCGTCACCACGATCCCCAGCGCGACCACGAACGACACGGTGTGCAACACGGCATGGGAGATGCCCAGCAGGTCCAACGGCGCCCGCAGCAGGTCGGCGACGGCCGGCTCGCCGATTCGGCCGAGCAGGATCGACGACACGGTGATGCCCAGCTGGGCGCCGGCGAACATCAGCGGCAGCCGCTCGCCGGCCCGGATCACGGTGACCGCACTGGACCTGCCCTGCTCGGCCAACGCTTCGAGCCGGTCGCGGCGCGCTGAGATGAGCGAAAACTCGGCGCCCACGAAGAACGCATTGGCACCGATCAGAAACAGGGTCGCCAGTACCCACAGGAGATCAACCATCGCTGCCCCCGCCGGGGGTCGGGTCGCTACCTCCGGCCACCTCGGTCAACTCCAGCACGTCGATGCGGCGGCCGTCCATGCCCACCACTCGGGCCTGCCAGCGAGTCGACCCTCGCGACAGGCCCTCGGGCTCGAACGCGGCCAGTTCGACCGCTTCACCGGCAACCGGAATGTGGCCAAGCTCCTGGAGCACCAGGCCGCCGATCGTCTCGTATTCGCCCTCCGGAGCACGGTATCCCGTCGCGCTGGCCACCTCGTCGATGCGCAGCAGCCCGGACACCCGCCACCCGTTACCGGCGGCCACCACGTGCGGGGTGGCGTCGTCATGTTCATCGCGCACGTCACCGACGATCTCCTCGATCAGGTCTTCAACGGTGACCATGCCCGCGGTGCCGCCGTATTCGTCGACGACCAGCGCGGTCTGCAGCCCGTTGGCGCGGATCTGGGCCATCACCGCGTCGCCGTCCAGCGTCGACGGCACCACGGCAACCGGCTGGGTGACAGCGGTCAGCAGGGTGTTCGCCCGTTCGGCGGAGGGCACCTCGAAGACCTGCTTGACGTGCACGATGCCGACGGTCTCGTCGAGGTCGCCGTCGACGATCGGGAACCGGGAAAATCCTGTCTCGGTGGCGGTAGCGACCAGGTCGGCCACGGTGTCGTCCTTCTGCAGCGCAACGATTTTCGAGCGCGGGGTCATCAACTCCTCGGCGGTCAGCGTGCCGAACTGCAGCGATCGATGCACCAGCGCAGCGGTGGCCGGGTCCAGTGAGCCGCTGCGCGCCGAGGTGCGGACCAGCGACACCAGTTCGGCCGGTGAGCGTGCCGAGCGCAATTCCTGGGCCGGCTCGATGCCCAGCTGGCGCAGGATCCAGTTCGCCGTGCCGTTGGTCAGCCGGATGGCCAGGGTGAACACCAGCGAGAACAACAGCTGCGGGCCGGCGACCGCGCGCGCGGTGGCCAGCGGACGCGCTATCGCGAGGTATTTGGGCACCAACTCGCCGAACACCATCGACACCGACGTCACGATCACCAGCGACACGAACACGGTGATTCCGTGGGCGATCCGATCCGGCACCCCGAGGGCATCCAACGCGGGGTGCGGCAAATCCGCCACCAGCGGTTCGGTCAGGTAACCGGTGCCCAGCGTGGTGATCGAGATGCCCAGCTGAGCTCCGGACAGCTGGAACGACAACGTGTGGTGGGCGCGCTGCACGTAGCGATCGCGGCGGGTCCCCTTGCGCGCGTGGGCCTCCACGGTGCTGCGCTCGAGTGTGGTCAGCGAGAACTCCGCGGCCACGAACAGCGCAGTGCCTACGGTGAGGACCACGATGGCCAGCAGGCTGAGCAGGGTCACGACGAGATGGTTCATCGGCGGTGCTGCCGTCGCAGGGCGCCGGGCGCGGTGCCCGGCCGGCTAGAAACGGGCTCTTCGGAGTCGGCACACGACGGCTCGGCCCGGAAGCCAACGGCCTCGACGGGTGCCTGCGGCACGTCGTACCTTTCCCTCGATGTAGCTGCGTGTTTGAAGTTCACATGGTAGCGAAAGTGGTAATCACTTTCGGTCACCAGCCGAACGGCAGCGGATGGCCCTCGGCAAATCCTGCCGCCGACTGCACCCCGACGACCGCACGTTCGTGCAACTCCGCCAGCGTCGACGCGCCGACGTAGGTGCACGTGCTGCGCACCCCGGAGGTGATGTGGTCGATGAGATCCTCGACGCCGCCGCGATGCGGGTCCAAGCCCATGCGCGACGTCGATATCCCTTCCTCGAACAGCGCCTTGCGGGCCCGGTCGAACGCGGTGTCGGCGGCGCTGCGGGCGACCACCGCCCGCTTGGAGGCCATTCCGTAGCTCTCCTTGTAGGCCTGGTCGTCGCGGTCACGCATCAGGTCGCCGGGCGATTCGTAAGTGCCGGCGAACCAAGATCCGATCATCACGTTCGACGCACCGGCCGCCAGCGCCAACGCCACGTCCCGCGGGTGCCGCACCCCGCCATCGGCCCACACATGACCTCCGAGTTGTCTTGCCGCCGAAGCACATTCGAGCACAGCCGAGAATTGGGGACGGCCGACGCCGGTCATCATCCGCGTGGTGCACATGGCGCCCGGACCCACCCCGACCTTGACGATGGCCGCACCCGCGCTGAGCAGATCCCGGGTGCCCTCGGCCGACACCACGTTGCCGGCAACCAGCGGCACACCCAGTTCCAGCGACGACACCGCCTTGATGGCGTCCACCGCCTTGAGCTGATGGCCGTGCGCGGTGTCGATGACCAACAGGTCCACACCGGCCTCGGCGAGCGCCTGCGCCTTGGTGGCCACGTCGCCGGTAATGCCCACCGCTGCGCCGATGCGCAGCC
The DNA here is from genome assembly GCF_059812285.1 of Mycobacterium sp. NGS62. NCBI lineage: Bacteria > Bacillati > Actinomycetota > Actinomycetes > Mycobacteriales > Mycobacteriaceae > Mycobacterium > Mycobacterium sp. NGS62. The sequence goes on from NZ_JCALCK010000001.1 coordinate 121,531, forward strand.
GGTTCGCAGCATCGGTGGCCGGCGTGTAGATACCGGCCCTGATCGCGCCGGTACGGGTCAAGACACCCGCCAGCGTGCCGTCCGCGCCGGTCAGCACCGCGACGCCGACCGGCGCGTGCTCGAGCAGATCGAAGACCTTGCGGGGGTCGGTGCCCACCGGGGCGCTGACGAAGTCGGTGGTGACCACGTCGCGCACCCGGGTGAACCGATCCACGCCCTCGCAAGAGGATTCGGTGACCAGGCCGATCGGGCGGCCCTCGAAGACGACCACCGCCGCGCCGTGAGCCCGCTTGTGGATCAGCGCAGTCGCATCCGACACCGAATCATCGGGGCCCAGCATCACCGGGGTGTCGACGATCAAGTCGCGGCTTTTGACGAACGCAACCGTCTGTTGCACGGCGGTAATCGGAAGATCCTGCGGCAGCACCACAATCCCGCCCCGGCGGGCCACCGTTTCGGCCATCCGCCGGCCGGCCACCGCGGTCATGTTGGCCACCACCACCGGGATCGTGGTACCCGAGCCGTCGTCGGTGGACAGATCGACGTCGAACCGCGACGCCACGTCCGAACGGTTCGGCACGATGAAGACGTCGTCGTAGGTCAGGTCATACGCGGGTCGGTGCCCGTCCAGAAACCTCATTGCTGCTTTCGCTTAATTTAGGCGGTTACTTCGTTGCGGTCGCCGCTCCACAGCGTGTGGAACTTGCCCGGCTCATCGATTCGTCCGTAGGTGTGCGCGCCGAAAAAGTCACGCTGGGCCTGGGTGAGTGCGGCCGGCAGCCGTTCGGTGCGCAGCGCGTCGTAATACGACAGTGCCGAGGAAAAGCCCGGAATCGGAATACCCAACTGGGTTGCCGTGGACACCACCCGGCGCCAGCTGTCGATCGCCGACTCGATGGCACTACGGAAATACGGCGCGACAACCAGACTGGCCAGATCGGGTTCGGCGTCGAAGGCTTCCTTGATGCGGTTGAGGAACTTCGCCCGGATGATGCAGCCGCCACGCCAGATGGTCGCCAGATCGCCGGGGGTGATATTCCAGTCGTACTCGGCGCTGCCGGCCTGAATCTGGTTGAAGCCCTGCGAATACGCGATGATCTTGGACGCGTACAGCGCTTGACGGACATCTTCGGTGAAGGTGTCCGGGTCAGCGGGTCGCTCGCCGAGCCGGCCCGACGCCAGACCGACGGCGGCCTTGCGCTGAGCCACCGAACCCGACAGGGCGCGGGCGAACACCGCCTCGGCAATACCGGTTACCGGAACACCGAGATCCAGAGCGGATTTGACGGTCCAGCGGCCAGTGCCCTTCTGCTCGGCCTCGTCGAGGATGACGTCCACCAGCGCTTTGCCGCTCTTGGCGTCCTTTTGTCGCAGCACCTCGGCGGTGATCTCCACCAGGTAGCTGTCCAGGTCGCCACCGTTCCAGTCGGTGAAAATGTCGGCGATCTGCGGTGCCGCCAGGCCCAGCCCGTCGCGCAGCAGCTGGTAGGCCTCGCCGATGAGCTGCATATCGGAGTATTCGATGCCGTTGTGCACCATCTTGACGAAGTGCCCGGACCCGTCGGGGCCGATGTGGGTGCAGCACGGCACGCCGTCGACATGGGCGGAGATCTCCTCGAGCAGCGGGCCCAGCGATGTGTAGGACTCGGCCGGCCCACCCGGCATGATCGACGGCCCGTTGAGCGCACCTTCTTCGCCGCCGGAGATGCCGGCCCCGACGAAGTGCAATCCGCGCTCGGCCATCGCGTGCTCGCGACGAATGGTGTCGGTGTAGAGCGCGTTGCCGCCGTCGATGATGATGTCGCCTTCCGCCATGGCGTCGGCGAGCTCGTTGATGACGGCGTCGGTGGCCTCACCGGCCTTGACCATGATCAGCACCCGACGCGGTCTTTCCAGCGCGGCCAGAAACTCCGGAATCGATTCGCTGCGCACAAAGTTGCCGTCGGCGCCGTGCTCGGCCAGCAGCGCGTCGGTCTTGGCGATCGAGCGGTTGTGCAGCGCCACGGTGTAGCCGTGCCGGGCGAAGTTGCGGGCGATGTTCGAACCCATCACCGCCAAGCCGGTGACTCCGATCTGCGCAGTGCCGGCAGCAGCGTTCGATGGTGACGAGCTCATGTGTTCGCCTCTCAAGTCGGGACCCTGTCCAAGTGTTTCATCACACACTGTGGCACAGCAGGATTCGGGTAGCCGCAGCGTATTCGCCGAAGGCGGGGGTTCGGGCTAGGCGAACAGCCGGTGCAGTTCGGTGAGCCACGGTACGGCCAGGGCCACGGTGGGCACCACCAGCAGCGCGGCTGCGGCCAGATAGGCGCTCGTCGCCAGCAACAGGCTGTTGCCTCGCCCGCACAACCGGCGTACCCGCAGCACGGTGTGCGGGCCTCCGGCGGCCAATGCACCCAGTGGTGTGCGGCCCGCCGCGCAGGTCACCAAGGCCCGGGCCAGGGGAGTGCGACCCGCTGCGCGTACCGCGGCGTCGTCTGCCAGCAGCTCCACCAGCAGCTGCACCGCGTCCAGCGCGCTGGCACTGCGGACAAAGCGCGGAAAGGCGGCGTGCACAGCGGTGAACGCCTCGAGCACCAGGTCATGGCGGGCGCGCAGGTGGGCCCGCTCGTGGCTGATGATGGCGGCCACTTCGGTCTCGGTCAGCGAATCCAGCGCTCCCTCGCTGACCACCACGCGACTGCGGACGCCGGGCAGGCAATAGGCCAACGGTTGGGCGACCTCCAGGATGCGCAGCCCGTGGGCCCGGGTGCAGGCCGGCGCGGAAACCGTGTCGGGTGCGACGCCGAGCAGGTCGACAAGCATGCGGTGATGGGACCGCCGACGACGGGTGGTCACCGCCACTCGGATTACGGCGACCACCAATCGGGCGCCGATCAACAGTGTGAGGGCGAGAACGGCAACGTCCAGCACCCACAGCGGCCAGCCGAATCGCCCGATGTCACCGGCCAAGGTAGCCGTCGGCCACCCGTCGGGTCCGGGCACCAGCAGCCGGCTGGCAATCGCGATACCCGCGCTGAACGCCGAGAGCACACCTGCCACGGCGATGGCTTGCCAGAGCACGACGGCGGCCCGGGGCGCGCGCAATGGCCAGGTCGCTCGCGCCAGCAGGGCCGGTATGGGGCCGACCAGCAGCAGCGCGAGGAGAGTGAAGGCCAGCGCGGACACGCTGCCAGTGTCCCTCAGTTCTCGGGTGGAATGCCAGCCGATCGGCCAGATGGGGACGCGGAACGGTGACTGGACTCCAACTCGTCGAGCGCCCGCCGCAGCGCGTCTGCCTCGTCGGCACCGACACGTTCAACGAAATGCACCAACGCGGCTTGACGACTGCCGGAGTCCGCGGCTTGGTCGAGCGCATCGACCATGAGTCCGGCGACAAGTTCATCGCGACTGTGCACCGGTGCATAGCGGTGCGCGCGGTCGTCGCGGATTTGGGACACCAAGTTCTTCTTGGCCAACCGTTGCAGCACCGTCATGACCGTGGTGTAGGCCAGGTCGCGGCGGACAGACAACGCTTCATGTACCTGGCGAACGGTTTGGGGTTCGGGCGCGGACCACAGATGGTCCATCACCGCACGTTCGAGGTCACCTAAACGCGTTTGCTTAGCCATATAGGTTCATCTCCTGAGCAATGACGTAAGCGTACCCCCGCTTACTACCGGCTGTCGTACCGAACCGCTGAGAGAACGCCCGGCGCCAGCCGGATTTATCGTGACCCGACCTATCGACCGGCGGGAACGGCCGCGGAATCGCCGGCATTTTGGGTATGTGAGTGTCATCACAGGGTCTCACCTCGGCTGGTCGCGGATTAGTATGGTTAGCCTAACCAAACTAACAGGAGGGCGCGGGTGGCCATTGCGGTAGACGACCCACTGATCGCGAGGATGGCCATCCGCCGGACGCTGCCGCTGCATGAGTCCAGCCGGCGGCTTCGGGAACTGTATCCGCACTCGCCACGGGTGTACGGCGTCGCAGTGCTTGCCGACATCTCGCTGCGCCGGTGGTGGCCATTGGAGTCGGCCGTCACCACCGATCGGCTGCAGGTGATGTTCGACGGTGCCGCGTCCGAGATGGACGGCCACTCCGCCGCTCGCGACCTGGCCGCTGCGCTGGTTCATACCGTGATCGGGCGGGTAGTCGCGCTGCTGGTGCTCGAGGGGCGGGCGTGGGACATCGGCCTGGAGAACTTGTGGGTCCACAGCGACGCCGAGGGCGCTATCGACTGGGTGGCCGTGGTCGACCCGACGGTGCGGGCGCTGTCCGACGACGCCTGCTTCACCCGGGCTGACCAATGCCGGCAACGAGACACGGTGGTGCAGTTTCCCAGCGAGGCTGCGTTGGCCACCTGGGTCGCACATCGCTGCCACCGCACACTGGCGCCGCTGTTCGCCAAGCTGCACACGGTCAGCGACGGGGTGCTGTCGGTGGCGGCAATGTGGCACATCGTCGGAACGACCGTGGTGACGGCAGCGACACAGGTGCCCCGACTGGCCGCGGGCAGCGAGATGACCGGGATGCGGCGCGGCCAAGCGGTGCTCGACGCACTCCTTGGTTTCGGCCTACCGGTGCGTGGCCATTCCAACCGCCGGCGTGGAGCCCTTGCAAAATTAGGGCAGCCTTGCCTATGCTGACTTTCATCGAGCGATGATGACCGCGGCAGAGTCCTGAGGGCTGCAGTGACCCCCGGTCTACTCGATCGGCGAGCCCCGTGCCTGGTGCGCGGGGCTCGCCCGTTTCCGGGAGTCGAGCATCGAATGGTGTAGACACAAGGACGTGGAACCCGTGCCAGGCCTCACCGACGCCGACGCACCGTTCGATAAGGAAATCGGGCTGGTGTTCACCGAGCTGAGCCCCGATGGTGCTCGCGCGCAGCTAGAAGTTCAGCCAAAGCTGTTGCAGCCGTTCGGAATCGTGCACGGCGGCGTCTACTGCTCGATGGTCGAGAGCATGGCCAGTGTGGCCGCCTACACCTGGCTGGCCGCCCACGGCGGCGGTGCTGTCGTCGGCGTCAACAACAACACCGACTTCCTGCGGGCCATCGGCAGCGGCACGGTGTACGGGGTTGCCGAGCCGCTGCACCGCGGCCGGCTTCAGCAACTATGGGTGGTCACCGTGACCGGCGACGATGGCCGGGTGGTCGCCCGGGGTCAGGTGCGGCTGCAGAACCTGGCGGCACCGCCGAGTTGAGTCCGAGCGGCTCCGCGCGGTCAGGCCCAGCTGGAGCCGACGGCGGAGTCGGTGGAGGCCATGTTGTTGCCGGCGGTTTGGACTTTTTGGCCGTGGGTGTTGGCTTGTTCGTAGATGACTTGGAAGTTGCGGCCCAACTGGGTGATGAATTCCTGGCAGGCCACCGAGCCCGCGCCGCCCCAAAAGTCGCCGGCGGCAAGCACATCGCGGATGATGGCCTGGTGCTCGGCTTCTAGGGAGGCAGCCTGGGCGCGGATCAGCGCGCCGTGGGCATCGACGTCACCGAATTGGTAGTTGATGGTCATCGCGGGTTCTCCTAGCTGCTCAGGATCTGCTGGGATGCTTGTTCTTGCTGCTCGTAGTTGTTGGCGTCGCGGATCAGTCCGTCGCGCACGCCGTGCAGCATGTTGACGATGTTGCGAAACGCGGTGTTCATCTGGCCCATGGTGTCGTGCGAGGTCAGCTGGGCGGTTCCGCTCCAGCCGGCTCCGGCGATGTTTTGGGACGAGGCCCACATTTTGCGGGCTTCGTCTTCGACGGTCTGGGCGTGCACGTCAAAGCGGCCGGCCATGTCGCGCATGGCGTGCGGGTCGGTCATGAACCGAGTGGTCATTGAAGTCTCCTCCTTCAAATGTCAGTGAATGAGATTGTTGCGGTGATCGAGTCACCGCATGGTTGATCGTCGTCCCTTGGCCTTGCGTTTGGCGTCCTCCGGGTCCCGGCGGCGGGAGTCAGCCATGCCACGCCCGGACATCGTCATCAGCGGCGCCCCGCCGAACAGCGGCATGCCGCCGACCATGCCCCCTTCTGTCGCAACCACATTGGCAATGGGTAACTCGGCGGCGGCCAGCCGCATCTCCGGGGCCGCGGTGGCCCAGCCCTGCGGCACCGACATGCCGCTCAGGGAGGTCGCCTGGCCCACACCGGCGGACACCGACGCCCCTGCCAAGCCGACGGGCGCCTCCATGACCGGCGCCAGGCCCAATGGCTGAGCCGCCGCTATCGCGGCGGGCGCCGCTGCCCCCAGACCAAAGGGAGACGGCAGCGCGGTGCCGGCAATCGCATATTCGGGAAAGAACGCGGCAATGATCGCGGTATCGAAAAGCGCGTCCTGAGGCAGCGCCCAAATATCCGAGAGTGACCCCAAAGTATCGAGACCCGGAATCGACCCCGTTGGCGCCGCGGGCGCTGCTGCCTGCAGCGCCTGCGAGACCGAGGCGTGCCCGGCCGACGTACCGGTAGCCTGGGCGACCGCCGCGTTCTGCGCAGCCATCCCACCGGGATTGGTGGTTTGCTGAGGTGCCGTGAACGGTGTCACCTGTGAAGCGGTCTGAGAGGCGGCGGCGTAGCCATACATCGCGGCAGCATCCTGGGCCCACATCTCGGCGTAATCAGCCTCGTTGGCCGCGATGGCCGGGGCGTTTTGCCCGAGGATGTTGGTGGCTACCAACGTCACCAGCTCAGTCCGGTTGGTGGCAATCACCGGCGGGGGCACCGTCATGGCAAACGCGGCCGCGTGCGCGGCCGCCGCGGCCTTGGCTTGGACGCCGGTTTGTTGAGCCTGTGCGGCGGTAGCGCTCAGCCACGCCGTGTGCGGTGCGGCCGCTGCGGCCATCGACGCGGATGAGGCACCCACCCACGGTCCGCTGGTCAGCCCCGAGACCACCGACTCGTAGTTCGCCGCGGTGGCGTAGAGGTCGTTGGCCAATTCGTCCCAGGCGACCGCGGCGGCCAACATCGGCGCCGAGCCGGGACCGGCATACATGCGGCCGGAGTTGATCTCCGGTGGCAACGCTGCGAAATCCATGCCTGTGCCGTCTCTACGTCAGCCGGCAGCGATTGCGTTGGCTGCCTCGGTGGCCGCGTAGGTGGCCGCACTGCCATTGAGGTTTTCCGCGAACATCTGCTGGATGGCCGCAGCGTGAGCACCGACGGACTGGTACATCTGGGCTTGCGCGGCGAACCGTGCCGCGGTCAGCACCGATACTTCGTCGGCGGCTGCCGGAACCACCCCGGTCGTCGGCGCAGCTGCCGCCGCATTCCGGGCCGCCAGCCCGGACGCGATACCGCTTAAGTTGCCGGCTGCCGCCATCAGCGCCTCGGGCTGTGTGGTTACGAAAGACAATGACTTCTCCTTACGAAAACAAGCCGGGTCATATGGCGCCGACTACAGACAACGGCTCCAATAACTACCTAGCCGGACGGCAGTTGTGAAAGTGCGTTAACCGTTTCTTAACTTGGTTAACGGCGTTTTAACGTCGCTGTGCGAGAGGTCGTCAGCGGCGCAGCTGACCGCAGCCCCCACCGCTGTGGCGATGTCGCCCGAAGCGCCGAGGGGTCTCTGACGAGCCAAGACACGCGATATGACATGCGAAATTCCACGGGTGGCCGCCGTTGTGGCACGAGTACACAACGTGCACTCAAGCACCTTGCGTCACAGCGAAAGGCGCCGTGGGGCAACCAGAGTTAACCTTGCGGCCGCACCGAGCGGTGAAAGATATGTAACGTGAATTTAACGCCAATACAACCGATCTGATTTCACAAAATCCCATCCGCTTTGCTAATGGACCAGCCATTAGCGGACTCGCGGCGTGTCATCAGCTACGCGGAGTAAGGGTTAACTGGCCGCCTTGGCGGCCTCGCCCTGGTGGGCCTCGGCGGCCAATACGGCCAGCTGTTCGAGGCGGGTGCGCGCGAAGGCCTGCTGCTCGGTAATGGTCAGCTGCCCGCGACGGCCACTCAGGAAGGTGACCGTCCAGGAGAGCACCGTGGTGAGCTTGGTCTTGAATCCGATCAGATACACCAAGTGCAGCATCAACCAAGCCAACCAGGCGATCAGGCCGCCGAACTCCAGCGGGCCGATCTTGGCCACGGCGGAAAACCGCGACACCGCGGCCATCGAACCCTTGTCGAAGTACTGAAACGGCTCGCGTTCTGCCGGATCGGCACCGGCGAGTTCGGCTTTGATCGTGCTCGCCGCGTACTTGGCGCCCTGGATGGCGCCCTGCGCCACACCCGGCACACCGTCGACAGCTGCCATGTCGCCGACCACGAACACGTTCGGATGTCCGGGAACCGACAGATCGGGCAACACCTTCACCCGGCCTGCCCGGTCGAGTTCGACCGTCGACTGCCGGGCCAAGTCTCTGCCCAGAGGACTGGCCGAGACACCGGCCGACCACACCTTGCAGGCCGATTCGATGCGTCGGATGGTGCCGTCGGAGTCCTTCACGGTGATGCCGTTGCGGTCGACATCGGTGACCATTGCGCCGAGCTGAATCTCGACACCCATCTTCTCCAGTCGCGCCGCCGCCTTCTTGCCCAGCTTGTCGCCCATCGGCGGCAACACCGCTGGGGCGGCGTCGAGCAGAATCACCCGCGCCGTGGTCGGGTCGATGTGGCGATAGGCGCCCTTGAGCGTGTACTCGGCCAGCTCGGCGATCTGCCCGGCCATTTCCACGCCCGTCGGGCCCGCCCCGACGACGGTGAAGGTCAGCAGCTTCTTCCGCCGCTCCGGGTCGTTCGACCGCTCGGCCTGCTCGAACGCACTCAGGATCCGTCCCCGCAACTCCAAGGCATCGTCGATCGATTTCATGCCAGGCGCGAATTCGGCGAAATGGTCATTGCCGAAATAGGACTGACCGGCGCCGGCGGCGATGATCAGGCTGTCGTAGGGCGTCTGGTAGGTGTGGCCGAACAATTCCGAGACGACGAACTTGCCGGCCAAGTCGATGTGCGTGACGTCCCCGAGCAGCACCTGCGCATTGCGCTGCTTGCGCAGCACCACGCGGGTGGGCGGGGCGATTGCTCCCTCGGCGATGATGCCCGTCGCCACCTGGTACAGCATCGGCTGGAACAGATGATGGGTAGTGCGGGCGATCAGCTTGATGTCGACGTCGGCCCTTTTCAGTTTCTTGACCGCGTTGAGCCCGCCGAATCCTGATCCGATGACGACGACCTGGTGGCGACGACCTGATGCAGCAGTGTCTTCGGGTTGGGCACTCATGGGTTTGGGTCGCTCCTCGACGGCGGCTGCGTTCATTAACACGGTAGTCGCCCGCCCGGGCGCTGATCGACGCCGACGCTGTGTGATCAGCCACACCGCAACCATCTGGTGTGACGCGCCGCCCTGGCGGCCGCACTTGCTGGTGTGCCCGGGACCGCAATCGGGTAATCGCAGCAAAGGAAGCCAGAGGAGGACACAGTGGCAAAGGATCACGGTTCCAGCGTCAAGAACGACAAACAATACGAGGGTTTGCGCAAGAAGGGGATGAGCAAGTCGCGGGCCGCGGCGATTTCGAATTCCCCGGGTTCATCCAGTCGCGGCGGTAAAAGTTCTGGCAGCAGTCAAAGCAAACGCAGCAGCGGTAGCGGCAGCGGCGGAAACCAGTCTCAGAAAAAGGCCGCCGGCCGAAAAGGCGGCAAGAAGTCGAGCTAAAGGCGGGCGAATCGCCTACCCGAAGTGAGCCAGCGCGCCGTGGCTGACGTGCAGCAGTTGACCGGTGATGTGCCGAGCCGCCGGCGTGGTCAAGAACAACGCCATCCGGGCGACCTCAGCGGCAACCGTCGGCGGCATGCTGGTCAGGCCCTCATACCCCGCTTGGGCGCCGCGGCCGGCCGCGACAGCGTTGACGGTGATTCCGCGCGTGCCGAAAACGGTCGCCTGGCCGGCGGCCCAGTTGGCCAGTGCCGCCTTGATGGCGGCGTCGGCGCTGCCGGCCGGCGGGTTCTCCGGCACCACGCTGACAATCGAGCCGCCGGAGCGCAGATGATCGCCCACCGCCTGCACGGTCAGCACCGCCGAGAGCACGGTGGCGTCCAGCGCGTTGCGCCAGGCTGCGGCCAGATCGGCAATTGAGTAGGTGCGGGGGTCACCGGCGTCCCAGCTCGGCGCCGGCACGTTGACAATCGTGTCGAGGTGATGGGGGAACAACCCGCGAACCTCGGTCAGACTGGCCGGATCGGTGGTGTCACAGACGATCGCGTCGACATCGAGCTCCTTGGCGGCCACCTCGAGGTCGTCGCGCCGTGCACCGGCGATCGTGACCTGGTGGCCAGCATCCCGAAAGCCCTCGGCAACGACGCGACCCAGTTCGGTGTCGCCTCCGGTGACTAGCACCTCCACTGCCATGACCTCCTTGTGTTCAACGCTGAGCCCGGCTTGCGGGCACTCCGCCTCGATTTCAGTCGATGTTACTGGACGGTAGCTAGCGGTGGAACTCCAGACGCGGAACAACTCGCACACCATTTGGGTAACGGTTGCGCGTCGCCCCGTCGCACCCCGGTTCTTCCCGGCAGGCCGGGTTAGGGTTTGACGCATGCGTCGGATATGGCTGATGGCCTGTTGTGTTGTGCTGACCCTGGTAGCGAGCCTGACCGGCTGTGGCTCGAGAACCCCATCGCCGGCGCCGTCGGAGTCGAAGTCGCCGGCTCCGGCAACTCAATCGATCGTGGTGTTCGCCGCAGCCTCGCTGAAGCCGACGTTCACTGAGATCGGCGAGCGCTTCAAGACCGACAATCCCGACGCGAACGTCGATTTCAATTTCGCCGGGTCCTCGGATCTGGCCACCCAATTGACGCAGGGGGCCAGCGCAGACGTTTTCGCGTCGGCAGACACCGCGCAAATGGATACTGTCGCCGGAGCCGGATTGACCGCCGGCACACCGGTCAATTTCGCATCCAACACCCTGGTGATCGTCACGGCTCCGGGCAATCCGAAGGGTGTGATGTCGTTCGCCGACCTCACCAAGCCGGGATTGAACGTGGTGGTGTGCCAGCAACCGGTGCCCTGCGGAGCCGCGGCCCGGCGCATCGAAGACAAAACGGGCGTGCGGCTCAACCCGGTCAGCGAGGAACCGAATGTGACCGACGTGCTGAACAAAGTCACCGCCGGCCAGGCCGACGCCGGCCTGGTCTACCTCACTGACGCGGCCAATGCCGCCGACAAGGTCACCACCGTCGACTTTCCTGAGGCTGCGGACGCCGTGAACGTCTATCCCATTGCGGTGCTCAAGAAGGCGCCGCAGCCTTCGTTGGCGCAGAAGTTCGTGGATCTGGTAACAGGTGAGCCCGGCCAGAAGATCTTGGATCAGGCGGGCTTCAAGAAGCCCTGACGAGCAGCGTTGAAAACGCCATCCGGGCTGCCGCGCTGGGTTTACGTGCCCGCTGCGGTTGGCACGATTTTCGTGCTGACGCCGCTGGTGGCGGTTGCGGTCAAAGTCGATTGGCCGCACTTCTGGTCGCTGATCACCAGCACGTCGTCGCGCACTGCGCTGCTGCTGAGCGTGAAGACCGCGGCCGCCAGCACCGGCTTGTGCGTAGTGCTCGGTGTGCCGATGGCGTTGGTGCTCGCGCGCAGCCGCATGCGACTGGTGCGATGGCTGCGACCGGTCATCCTGCTGCCGCTGGTGCTGCCGCCGGTGGTCGGTGGCATCGCGCTGCTGTACGCATTCGGCCGGCTCGGACTGATCGGACGGTATCTGGACGCCGCGGGTCTCAACATCGCATTCACTACCGCCGCAGTGGTTTTGGCGCAGACCTTCGTGTCGTTGCCGTTTCTGGTCATCGCGCTTGAGGGCGCGGCTCGCACCGCGGGCGCCGACTACGAAATTGTGGCAGCGACGTTGGGGGCACGGCCGAGCACGGTGTGGTGGCGGGTGAGCTTGCCGCTGTTGGTGCCCGGCTTGGTTTCCGGTGCTGTACTGGCGTTTGCGCGTTCGCTGGGGGAGTTCGGGGCGACGCTGACATTCGCCGGTTCGCGCCAGGGCATCACCCGCACGCTGCCGTTGGAGATTTATTTACAACGAGTCGCCGACGCCGACGCAGCGGTGGCGCTGTCGATCCTGTTGGTGGCGGTCGCGGCTGTCGTCGTGCTCGGCGTGGGAACGCGCAGGTTGTCCTCAGTGGGCGCCGGTTAGTTGAGCATGAGCGAACTGCAGCTCCGCGCCGTCGTCGCCGACCGCCAGTTGGACGTGCAGTTCTCGGTGGCCGCAGGCGAGGTCCTGGCGGTGTTGGGGCCCAACGGAGCGGGCAAGTCGACCGCGCTGCACGTGATCGCGGGGCTGGTGCGGCCCGATCAGGGTGCGGTACGCCTGGGTGACCGTGTGCTTACCGACACCGCGGCCGATGTGCATGTGGCGACGTATCAACGCCACGTCGGATTGCTGCTTCAGGATCCACTGCTGTTCCCGCACATGAGCGTGGCCGCCAATGTGGCGTTCGGACCGCGCAGCCGTCATCGCACGTTGTGGGCCGGCCGCCGCAGTGGACGCGCGGCGGCGTTGCACTGGCTAGGCGAGGTGGATGCCGAGCACCTGGCTGATCGTCGGCCGAGCCAGCTTTCCGGCGGTCAGGGTCAGCGGGTGGCGATCGCGCGGGCGCTGGCCGCCGAACCCGATGTGCTGCTTCTCGACGAGCCGCTGTCCGGGCTCGACGTCGCGGCGGCCGCCGGGATCCGCGTGCTGCTTCGCAAAGTGGTCGCTCGAAACCGGCGTGCCACCATCTTGGTGACTCACGACCTGCTCGATGTGGTCACGCTGGCCGATCGGGTATTGGTGCTCGAATCGGGCCATGTTGCCGAAATCGGCCCGGCGGCCGAGGTGCTGGCCGCGCCACGCAGCCACTTCGGCGCCCGCATCGCCGGCGTGAATTTGGTCAACGGAACGATCTGCGCCGAAGGAACGCTGCTGGACCGCTCGGGCTCGCAGTGGCACGGCAACGCGGTCGACGATCTGGCCACCGGACAGCACGCGGTGGCGGTGTTCAACCCGGCTGCGGTCGCGGTGTTTAGCGAGTCGCCGCATGGTAGCCCGCGCAACAGCGTTGCAGTGACGGTCGCCGAGCTGGATATCCGCGGTCCGGTGGTCCGGGTGCGCGGCGAGGAGCAATCAGACGGCGCGCCAGGATTGGCCGCCGACATCACGGTCGACGCTGCCGCTGAGCTTCGCTTGACCCCTGGGCAGCGCGTGTGGTTCATCGTCAAGGCCCAGGAATTGGCGCTGCACGCCGCCCCGCATGGCCGGCCGCGTTCATAACGGCTGGCAAACAAATCACAATGTCAGCAATCCACACTTGCGTCACGGCTGTAACACGGTAGGTTCGTCGCCATGAGGCAGGTGGATTCAACTCCGACTCGGCCTAGGGGGTTCTGGGCAAAGCTGGCGATCGCTGCGGTGACCGGCGCCAGCGCGGTGGCCCTCGCGATGCCGACGTTCACAGCAAGCGCCGATCCAGTGCAGCCGCCGCCGGGGCCCGGGCAGCCGGTGCCGCCCCCGGCCGGGGCTAACCCGCCGGCGGATGCAGCACCGGGCCCGGCTGGGCCGGTAGCGGCGCCGCCGGCCGCCGACCCGGTAGCGGCGCCGCCCGGAACCGATCCGAACGCGCCGCCGCCGGTGGCCGACCCGAACGCGCCCCAACCGGGGCGGGTCGACAACCCGGCCGGCGGGTTCAGCTACGTCATTCCGGCCGGCTGGGTGGAGTCGGATGCCACCCACCTCGACTACGGGTCGGCGCTGCTCAGCAAGGAGACCGCCCCGCCCCCCGCACCGGACCAGCCGCCCGCAGTGGCCAATGACACCCGCATCGTTTTGGGCCGGTTGGACCAAAAGCTTTATGCCAGTTCCGAAGCCGACAACACCAAGGCCGCGACACGCCTGGCATCCGATATGGGCGAGTTCTTCATGCCATATCCCGGTACCCGGATCAACCAGGCAACCACTCCGCTGAACGCCAATGGTGTGGCCGGCAGCGCGTCCTACTACGAGGTCAAGTTCAGCGACGCGGCCAAGCCCAACGGCCAGATCTGGACCGGCGTGGTCGGTGCGCCCGCGAACGCAGCGCAGGGCACCCAGAGCCAGCGGTGGTTTGTGGTGTGGCTGGGGACTGCCAACAACCCGGTGGACCAGAACGCGGCGAAGATCCTGGCCGAATCGATCCGCCCGCTGGCGCCGCCTCCGGCAGCTCCGGCTCCGGCACCCGCCCCGGGAGCCCCGGCGCCCGCGCCCGCTCCAGGAGCACCCGCACCCGCACCAGCTCCCGCACCGGCGCCGGCACCGGCACCGGCTCCGGGAGCGCCAGCACCAGCGCCCGCACCTGCGCCCGCTCCGGCGCAACCGGCTCCTGCGCCCGCCGCCGGACCGGGTCCCGTCACTGCCGCGTCGACGGGGGGCACGGTCTCGACCTGAGCAGCAGTTCACCAGGTGGTTTCCTGAGTTAAACGACCGTGTCCGTTAGGGCGTCCGAATCGTTACGCTGGCGCGGTATACCGAATTGACAGTCCAGCAGAGGGCTTGACCGAGCTGAGGCAAGGAGATCCGGATGGACGTCACGGCAGCTACCGAAATTCTGGCTCGCTCATCGACGCTGACCAGCGTCGGATGGATCGGCTACATCATCATCGGCGCCATCGCCGGCTGGATCGCCGGCAAGATCATGCGGGGCGGCGGCGCAGGCATCCTGATGAACATCGTGATCGGCGTCGTCGGAGCGTTGATCGGCGGCTTTGTGTTGAGCTTCTTCGTCGACACCGCGTCGGGCGGCTGGTGGTTCACGTTATTCACCGCCATCCTGGGTTCAGTGATCCTGCTGTGGATCGTCGGACTGGTCCGCCGAGGGAGCTAGCGCGGTAAACCCGTTGCAGCCGTGGGGAACCGACACGCTGACACCGCGATGATCGCATGGCGGGTGCGCCAACCCGGCCCGATGAACACCGGGCCGCTGGAACGGGTTACCGCCGCGGTCCCGCGTCCGGGCCCGTCCGAGTTGCTGGTCGCGGTGCAAGCGTGCGGGGTGTGCCGTACCGATCTGCACGTCGCTGAAGGCGACCTGCCCGTGCACCGTGAGCGGGTGACGCCGGGGCATGAGGTGGTGGGGGAGGTCGTCGAAGCCGGTCCCGATGCCGGCGATGAGTTCGCTGTCGGCGACCGAGTCGGAATCGCGTGGCTGCGGCATACCTGCGGCGTGTGTCAGTACTGTCGCCGCGGCGACGAGAACCTGTGCCCGCAGTCGCGCTACACCGGTTGGGACGCCGACGGCGGCTACGCGGAATTCGCCACGGTTCCTGCGGCGTTCGCGCATCACCTGCCCAGCGGTTACCGCGACAGCGAGCTGGCTCCATTGTTGTGCGCCGGCATAATCGGCTACCGCTCTTTGCTGCGCGCCGAGCTGCCGCCCGGGGGCCGACTGGGGCTATACGGCTTCGGCGGTAGCGCCCACATCACCGCCCAGGTCGCGCTGGCGCAAGGGGCCGAGCTGCATGTGATGACCCGCGGCGAACGCGCCCAAAAGCTGGCCCTGGATCTGGGCGCCGCCTCAGCCCAAGGCGCCGCCGAGCCGCCGCCGATACGGTTGGACGCCGCGATTCTGTTCGCTCCGGTCGGCGAGTTGGTGCTGCCCGCGCTGGAAGCGCTGGATCGTGGCGGCACACTGGCGGTCGCCGGCATCCATCTGAGCGATATCCCCGGCCTGAACTACCAGCGGCACCTCTTCCAGGAACGCCAGATCCGGTCAGTGACGTCGAACACCCGCGCCGACGCGAGGGCCTTCCTCGACTTCGCCGGGCAGCACCACATTCAAGTCACCAGCCCCGAATACCCGCTGGCACAAGCCGATCGGGCCCTCAGTGACCTCGCCGAGGGCCGCATCGCCGGCGCCGCCGTGCTGCTGGTGTGATCGCCCGTCAGGTGGACAGCTGCCACACCAACGCGGCGGCCAGCGCCCCCAACCCGTTCAGCGACCAGTGCAAGGCGATCGGAGCGATCAGGCTGCCGCTGCGCCGGCGCAGCCAGCTGAACACGAACCCGGCCATCCCGGTGGCGAACACGGCCAGGGTGACACCGGCCAGCATGCCGACCACGCCACCGCCGAACAACCGGGTGAAGCCGACATTGCTGCTGGTCAGACCTAACGATGTCGCGATGTGCCAGAGGCCGAACAGCAGCGAGCCCGCCACCGCGACACCGCGGAAGCCCCAGGCCCGGTTCAGCGCGCCGTGCAGCACGCCGCGAAACGCCAGTTCCTCGGGGATGACGGTTTGCAGCGGAATGATGATCATCGACGCCACCAGCGCACCCGAGATGGTCGCGTAGTGGTTGTTCAAAAACATCGGCCGAGTCACCGGCAGCAGCGCTCCGACCGCAACCACCGACACCACCAGCAGCACCGCAGCCAGCGCATACCCGATGCCGGATTTCCAGTGCTCGCGGCCGAGGCCGAGTTCGGCCCAACCAAGGCCGTTGCAGCGCAGCAGGATCAGCAGGCCGACAGCCGCCGCGGGAACGGTGGCAATACCCGCCCACGTAGTGGTGAAATGCGCGATCAGGTTGGTCAGCGCCAACACCACGACGACGACGGCGACGTCGACGTAGACCCGGAACCGGTGCAGCGCCGAGAGCTGCGACGCCAACGGGTGCGGTTGAATCACCGCCTCTTGACCGGCCATTTTCCTAGGTTACCCACTCGGCTCCCAGGTCCAGCCAGAGATCTGCGGGTCGTCCTCCCCGTGCTCGCGCGTATAGCGGCGGGCAGCCAGCCGGGCGTCGGCCATCCGTTGGCGCAGCTCGGCGGCGCGACTACCCAGCCCGTCGACCCGGTCGACGACATCCATCACCAGATGGAAGCGGTCGAGGTCATTGAGCATCACCATGTCGAACGGCGTCGTCGTGGTGCCGCGCTCGTCGTAGCCGCGCACGTGCATGTGGTCGTGGTTGGCGCGCCGATACGTCAGCCGGTGAATCAGCCAGGGATAGCCGTGGTAGGCGAAGATCACCGGGGTGTCGGTGCCGAACAACGCATCGAACTCGCGGTCGTGCATGCCATGCGGATGCTCGGATTCGGGCTGCAGCCGCATGATGTCGACGACGTTGATCACCCGCACAGCCAGGTCGGGCAGCTCTTTGCGCAAGATGTCGGCGGCGGCCAGCGTCTCCAGTGTCGGGATGTCGCCGGCGCAGGCCAGCACCACATCGGGATCGGCCGTGGCGGTGCTCGCCCATTGCCAGATGCCCAGGCCGCGGGTGCAGTGCGCGATCGCCTGCTCCATGTCGAGGTAGGCCAGCGCGGGCTGCTTGCCGGCGACGATCACGTTGACGTAGTCGCGGCTGCGCAGGCAGTGATCGGCCACCGACAGCAGCGTATTGCCGTCCGGGGGCAGGTAGACCCGCACGATTTCGGCACGCTTGTTTGCGACCAGGTCGATGAATCCCGGGTCCTGGTGCGACGCGCCGTTGTGGTCCTGGCGCCACACATGCGAGGTCAGCAGGTAGTTCAGCGACGCGATCGGCCGCCGCCACGGCAGCTCACGGCTGGTGGCCAGCCACTTGGCGTGCTGGTTGAACATCGAGTCGACGATGTGCACGAACGCCTCGTAGCAGTTGAACAGCCCGTGCCGGCCGGTCAGCAGATAGCCCTCCAGCCAGCCCTGGCACAGATGCTCGGAGAGCACTTCCATCACCCGGCCGTCGGGTGCCAGGTTCTCGTCGTCGGGCGTCGTTTCCGACAGCCACACCTTGTCGGTGGACTCGTAGACCGCAGACAACCGGTTGGAGGCGGTCTCGTCGGGACCCATCAACCGGAACCGGTCGGAGTTGCGGGCGATCACGTCACACAGGAAGGTGCCCAGCAGTCGGGTGGCTTCATGGACGACGGCGCCGGGCTGCGGGACCTCCACCGCATAGTCGCGGAAGTCCGGCACGTCCAGGTCGTGGAGCAACAGGCCGCCGTTGGCGTGCGGGTTGGCGCTCATCCGACGGTCACCGTCGGGCGCCTCTGCGCGTAGCTCGGGCCGCAACCTGCCGTCGTCGTCGAACAATTCCTCGGGACGGTAGCTGCGCAGCCACTCCTCCAATTGGGTGCGGTGAGACGGGTTGTCGTGGGTCTCGGCCAGTGGAACCTGATGCGAGCGCCAGGTGCCCTCCACACGTTTGCCTTCCACCATCTTGGGTCCGGTCCAGCCCTTCGGGGTGCGCAGCACGATCATCGGCCACACCGGCCGTTCGACCGTCTCGCTGCTGCGGGCGGCGCGCTGAATGGCCGCAATGTCGTCGAAGGCGTCATCGAGCGCAGCGGCCAGCTGCTGGTGCACATTGGCCGGGTCGTCGCCGGCCACGGTGATCGGCCGATACCCGTAGCCGCGCAGTAACGACTCGAGTTCGGTGTGCGGAATACGGGCCAGCACAGTCGGATTGGCGATCTTGTAGCCGTTGAGGTGCAGGATCGGTAGCACCGCGCCGTCGCTGGCAGGGTTGAGGAACTTGTTGGAGTGCCAGCTGGCGGCCAGCGGCCCAGTTTCGGCTTCGCCGTCGCCGATCACGCAGGCCACCACCAGGTCGGGGTTGTCGAACGCCGCACCGTAGGCGTGTACCAGGGCGTAGCCCAACTCGCCGCCCTCGTGGATGGAGCCCGGAGTCTGCGCCGCGACATGGCTGGGGATACCGCCGGGAAACGAGAACTGGCGGAACAGTTTTCGCAGCCCCTCGGTGTCTTCTTCGATCCCGGTGTACACCTCGCTGTACGTACCTTCCAGATACGCGTTGGCGACCAGTCCGGGACCGCCATGGCCTGGCCCGGTGACGAAGATGACGTTGGCGTCGCGGTTGCGGATGATCCGGTTCAGGTGTGCATAGACGAGGTTGAGTCCCGGGGTGGTGCCCCAGTGCCCCAGCAGCCGCGGCTTGACGTGCTCGGGTGTCAACGGCTCGCGCAGCAGCGGGTTGTCCAGCAGATAGATCTGGCCGACCGATAAATAGTTGGCGGCGCGCCAGTAGGCGTGGATGCGGTCACGTTCGTCATCGGATAAGGCTGCTGGGGTTGCGGTTTGCACGCTCATCACTCCGATTGTTCCCTGCCCGAGCGGCTAGCGGGCGAACTGCTCGACGAGGACCACTTGCAGCTCGCCTACCAGGAAGCCGAGTACGGCGCCGACCATCACCATGAGCATCTCGTCGTCTTTGAAGACGGGGCGGAGGATGGCTTCGTACTGATCCGGCGACAGCTTGTTCATCTTGTCGACGATGAGATTTTCGATGTCGAGCGTCTTGGCGGTGTAGTCCTTGGCCTCCTGCATCGTTCCCGGTAGCCGCTCGAGGAGCATCTGGATGATGGCGTCTTTGGCCTGGCGATACCGCTGGGTCCCGATCGCAAGCGTGATGAGTGGTTGCGCCATCCCGACCTGGGCGTCGACTGCTGCCGAGACTTCTTTTTCGATGGCCGCGAACAGCCGTTCGGCAGTGGGTCCGTGCAGGATCGCTTCGAGGAGCACATCGGGGGAGAAGAGGTCGTTCGCCAAAATGCGGGCGTAGTCGCGGGTCACGTTGTCCCGTTCCGCGTGCAGCACGCCATGCGCCGGGATGACGCCGAGCAGCTTCTTCGGCTCGCGGGGGATGAAGATGAGGTTCAGAGCCAGCCAGTCGCTGGCGAACCCGGTCACGAACCCGAACCCGGGCATGATCCAGGGATTGTGGAGCAGACCCCAGGCGACCATCTGCACGAGGCCGATCGCGAAGCCGAAGTAGATGCCGCTGCGGCGGATGAACTTCATTGCCGCCCCACCCATGCCCTGCATCAGCTCGTTGAGCTGGGTCTTGTTTTTCACCAGGATCGTGACGGCGAGGTATTGCAGATCGACGAACCGCGGCAAGTCGGTCTTCATTTCCGTAAGCAGGTTGTCGACAACTTCCGGGGCGGCGGCCTGCATCCGCGACAGCACGGCTATGCGGCCGGCGGCCGGGATCGAGTCCCACAGGCCGGGGCGCACCTGCTCGGCGAGCTCGCGAGCCATCGCGTCGATGGTCCGAGTAAGCGGCTCGCGGAGATCGTCCACGGCTTGCCTGGCGTCGATCTTGTCGAGGATCTCCTCCGGTCGTAGCAGTTTGTCAGTGAGCATCTGGATGGTCAGCGCTGCCGTTTTGCCTGCGCGGCGCGGAACTACGCCCTGCCATCCGATCGGCCCGATGCCCACGAATTCGATTGGGCGGTAGAGCATCTGCAGCGCGACAAGCTTTGTGGTGTAGCCGACGAAGGCCGCGACCAGTGGCATCGACAGGTAAATGAACCAGTTCAGCTTGATGTCGGCGGTGATCTCGCCCCAGGATTGAATCGAGGCTATGGCCGACGTCGTCACTCCCGCTCCTGCGGCATGCTCGCCGCAGCCCACAGTTCCAGCCCGAGCCCCGACAATCGCAGGATGTACTTTTCGACGCGCGCCGGGATCGGTCCGCGGGTCGCGCGCTTGACGGCTTCGAGCACGGCGGTGTCGGCGGCGAGGATCTCGTACTCGTCTTTCAAAGCGGAGTCCTCGGGGCCGGACTCGACGAGCCCGAGCGACAGAAGGTGACTGACGTACATCGGGGTCAACTGCGGCAGCGCGAGGTTAGCGCTCTTGCCGATCAGCGACATGTTTTCCAGCACCACGTCACTTGCCAGTCCGGCACGGGTGCGGGCGTGGACGTTGAGCAACGGGGACGTGGAGCCGTCGGAGAGTGCGCTGATAATGCGTGCCTCGTCCGGCACGATCTGGTCGAGGATCTTGTGGAACAGCTCGTGGCGGCTCGACGCCGTGTTCTGCTCGATTGCGCGGTCGAGCAGGCCGTGCATCTTGACGTCAAGAGTTTCGGAGTCGGCATCGGAACGCTTCTCGATCTCGCCGTTGGAGAGGGGCGGTGCCGTTGGGGCCGCAGCCGGCGCGCGCATCCCCGACCGAATGAGCTCGAAGAGGCGCCTTTCGCCCCAGCTTGCGACCTTGATGGACGTGCGCACCGTCTGCTCTGCCAAGTCCACTAACCCGGCAGGGCCGAAAAGGGAAGACATGCGCTAAACCGTAATTAACCGCTGCCGTCGTTATTGCGGATTGACCTGGGTATCCGACCGCCGCGCACCCGCCAACTACGCTCAACGCCATGGTCGGTGTCGACGGCAGTGAGTTGCTGGCGTCGGTGCGGGTGCTTGACCTGTCCGACGATGACGGCGACGCGGTCGGCCGGCTGCTCGCCGATCTTGGCGCCGACGTGCTCAAGGTGGAACCGCCCGGTGGCAGCCCCGCGCGGCGCCGGTTGCCCGCGCTGGGCGGGGCCAGCCTGCCGTTTGCGCTGCACAACGCCAATAAGCGCAGCACGGTGCTCGACCCGGCCGACGACCAGGATCGGATTCGGTTCGACGAGCTCGCGGGCAGCGCTGACATCGTCGTGGACAGCGGGGTACCGGGGCGCGCCGCCGCATACGGAACGTCGTGCGCCGAGCTCGCCGATCGGTATCCGCAGCTGGTCGCAATGTCGATCACCGATTTCGGAACGACGGGACCGCGGTCGTCCTGGCGCGCCACCGATCCGGTGCTCTACGCGTTGTCCGGTTCTCTGGCGCGCTCCGGCCCCACCACCGGAACGCCGGTGTTGCCACCGGACGGCATTGCCTCGGCCACCGCCGCAGTCCAAGCCGCCTGGTCAGCGCTTGTCGCCTATTACCACCGGCTACGTTGCGGCACCGGCGATTACATTGACTTCTCCCGGTTCGACGCTGTGGTGATGGCACTGGATCCCGCTTTCGGCGCGCACGGGCAGGCCGCGGCCGGCGTCCGCAAGCCCAACCGATGGCGCGGGCGTCCGAAGAACCAGGACGCCTACCCGATCTACCGCTGCCACGACGGTCATGTCCGGATCTGCGTGATGTCGCCCCGGCAGTGGCGCGGCCTGCGCCGCTGGTTGGGCGAGCCGGAGGAACTCCAAGACCCGCGCTACGACGTGATCGCCGCCCGGTTCGCGGCCTGGCCGCAGATCAGCATGCTGATCGCGGACTTGTTCGCCGGGCAGACCATGACGGAACTGGTGTCAGCCGGACAAGCCAACGGGGTGCCGATCGCCGCGGTGCTGTCCCCGTCGCAGCTCCTAACCTCGGAGCATTTCAGTGCAGCGGACGCCGTTGCCGATGCCGAGCTGGTCGCCGGTGTGCATGCCACCGTCCCGGTCGGCTATTTCTCCGTCGACGGGCAGCACATCGGTTTTCGCACGCCGGCGCCGGCGGCGGGACACCACGCGGCTTCCTGGGTCGCGGATCCGGCGACTCCGCCAGCAGCTGACGCCGTCGGGCAACGCCCGTTCGACGGACTGCGGATCGTCGACCTGGGCATCATCGTCGCCGGTGGCGAATGCAGCCGGCTGTTCGCCGACCTGGGCGCCGAGGTCATCAAGGTCGAAAGTGCCGCCTACCCCGATGGATTGCGGCAAGCCCGCGCCGGCGATGCGATGAGCGAGTCATTCGCCTGGACACATCGCAACAATCTGGCATTCGGCGTCGATTTGCGCACCGCGGAAGGCAAACGCATCTTCAGCCGCCTGGTCGCCGACGCCGACGCGGTTTTCGCCAACTTCAAACCGGGAACGCTTGCCGCGCTGGGCTTTCCATACGAAGCCTTGCATGCCCTCAATCCGCGGATCGTGCTCGCCGAAAGCAGCGCGTTCGGCGACACCGGTCCCTGGAGCACCCGGATGGGGTATGGGCCGTTGGTCCGCGCTACCACCGGGGTGACCAAACTGTGGACCTCCGAGGAGGCCGCCGCCGACAGCTCACGGCACCCGTTCTACGACGCGACGACGGTCTTCCCCGACCATGTGGTCGGGCGGATCACCGCCATCGGGGCGCTGGCCGCGCTCATCCACCGTGACCGGACCGGTGCGGGAGCCCGAGTCCACGTCTCCCAGGCCGAGGCCGTCGTCAACCAACTCGACACCCTTTACGTCGTCGAGGCCGCACGGGATGCCGGCCGGACAGAGCTGCGCGATGACACCAGCGTGCACGCCGTCTACCCATGCGCCGGCGACGACGAATGGTGCGCGGTCTCAATCCGCGACGATGAGGATTGGCGCTCTGCCACAACGGTTTTCGGACACCCCGAAGCGGAAATGCCCCATGCCGACGAGTTGGCGGCGATCGTCTCGGCGTGGACGGTCACCCGCTCACCGGCGCAGGTTGCCGAGGCGCTGCAATCGGCCGGAGTCCCCGCCGGCCAGATGAACCGCCCGCCCGACATCCTCGAAGACCCGCAGCTTGTGCACCGAAAGTTGTTCAGCGACATGAACCATCCGCTGTTCGACCACCCGCTGCCGTCCGAAACCGGCCCGGCGCCGTTTCGCAATATCCCGCCGGCGCCGCAGCGGCCCGCACCGCTGCCTGGCCAGCACACCCGCGAGATCTGCCGCAAGATCCTTGGAATGGCCAGTGAGGAAGTCGAGCAACTGATCAGCGACGGCGTGCTGTTCACTGACAACGTCTAAGCCACCGTCGATCGCGAAAGGTCTCCTGCATGCCCGTCGACCCACGGACACCGGTGCTGATCGGCTACGGCCAGGTCAACCACCGCGAAGACACCCCCGGCATCGAGCCGGTCGACCTGATGACGGCGGCCGCCCGCGAGGCCGCCGACGCGCAGGTGCTCGCGGCGGTCGACTCCATCCGGGTGGTGAACCTGCTCTCGGCGCGTTACCGCGACCCCGGCCTGCTGCTCGGCCAGCGGCTGGGTATCGACAATCCGGCCACCCGCTACAGCGGTGTGGGCGGCAACGTGCCGCAGACGCTGGTGAACCAGGCGTGCCTGGACATCCAGCGCGGCCGCGCGGACGTGGTCCTGGTGGCCGGCGCGGAAACCTGGCGGACACGCATGCAGCTAAAGGCCCAAGGCAACAAGCTCACCTGGACCGAACAGGACGAATCGGTTCCGATAGCGCCGGGCGGCGAGGACAACGTCCCGATGGCCGGGCCGGCCGAGGAACGCATCGAGCTCGCAAGGCCGGCCCATGTCTATCCGATGTTCGAGCAGGCGCTGCGCATCAGCACCGGCGAGTCGATCGACGACCACCGCAAGCGCCTGGGCGAACTGTGGGCGCGGTTCAACGCCGTCGCGGTGACCAACCCGCACGCGTGGATTCGCAAACCTATTGAAGCGGAAGAGATCTGGCGCCCTGGACCGACTAACCGGATGGTCAGCTGGCCCTACACCAAGTTGATGAACTCCAACAACATGGTCGACCAGGGCGCCGCACTGGTGCTGACATCGGTACAGACCGCGACGCGCCTGCAGATCCCGGCCGACCGCTGGGTTTACCCGTATGCCGGCACCGACGCACACGACACTTATGCGATCAGCGAGCGTGCCGAACTGCATCGCTCACCGGCCATCCGAATCGCCGGCGCGCGCGTGCTGGAGCTGGCCGGCCTGGGTATCGATGATGTCGACCACGTCGACCTGTACTCGTGCTTTCCGTCGGCGGTTCAGATCGCCGCCACCGAACTGGGGCTGCCGGTCGCCGACCCCAGTCGGCCGCTCACCGTCACCGGCGGGCTGACCTTCGCCGGCGGACCGTGGAGCAACTACGTGACCCACTCGATCGCGACGATGGCCGAGCTGCTGACCGCCGATCCGGGTCGGCGTGGGCTGATCAGCGCCAACGGCGGGTACCTGACCAAGCACAGTTTCGGTGTGTACGGCACCGAGCCACCGACATCGCAATTCCGTTGGGAGGACGTGCAATCGGCCGTCGATCAGGAGCCGACCCGGCCGGCGGTGGTCGAATGGGAGGGCGTCGGCACCGTCGAGTCCTGGACAACGCCGTTCAACCGGGACGGCGAGCCCGAGAAGGCGTTCCTGGCGGTGCGCACACCTGACGACTCACGCACCTTGGCCGTAATCCCCGACGCCTCGTCGGCTGCGGTCACCGCGCGAGAGGACATCGCCGGCGCCAAGGTCGCGATCCGCCCGGACGGCACCGCCACCCTGCGCTAGCGAGCCAATTCTTACGTTCGGGTCAAAAGCCTCTTGAGGACTGCCTCGGCGCGCCTATTGTCGGGGAAGGCACCGGGGGAGGGGAGCACCGCATGCGGATCCTGCTAACCGGCGTCACCGGAGTCGTGGGACGTGCGCTGGCCCGCCAACTGGTGGCCGCCGGCCACACGGTCAGCGGCATCGCCCGGTATCCGCATGCCTGTCTGGATCCCGAGGTCGAATTCGTGTGCGGGCCGCTCGGCGGGCCTGTTCTACAGCAAATGGCCGACGAATCGCATGTGGTGGTACATCTGGCGCCCATCGAGCCGGCACCCGGCAACGCCGGCATCAA
The DNA here is from genome assembly GCF_059812285.1 of Mycobacterium sp. NGS62. Lineage (NCBI taxonomy): Bacteria > Bacillati > Actinomycetota > Actinomycetes > Mycobacteriales > Mycobacteriaceae > Mycobacterium > Mycobacterium sp. NGS62. Next base: position 146,811 of record NZ_JCALCK010000001.1, read on the forward strand.
CGGCGTGGTGCACGTCGCCCACGCTGCGGCATGCGCCGGCGCACGGCTGGTTTTCGTGTCCCAGGCGGCCGGAGCACCCAGGCTGTATGGCCAGGCCGAGACGCTGGTCGCCACGGGGTGGGCGCCCAGCCTGATCATCCGGACCGCACCGCCGGTGGGCCGTCAGCTCGACTGGTCGGTATGCCGCACGGTGGCCACCCTGCTGCACGCCACGTCGACACAGCCGTCGGTGCGCCTGGTGCATCTCGAGGATTTGGTCCGCTTCCTGACTTTGGCCGTCGCAACCGACACCACCGGTGCGGTGGATCTGGCGACACCGGATACCGCCGATGCGGCCACCGCGCGGCAGCTGCTGCGCTCCGCGGGCCAGCGGTCGCGACCTTATCGACTCGGCACGTGGGCAGAGCTGACACCGCCGATGGACACCTCTGCGCTGCAAGAGGATTGGCACTTCGAGTTCGGTTGGTCCGCGACGGGCGCGGTGGCCGACACCGCGCGGGGGGTCGCCGGTCGCAAGCTCGGCACCGGCGGCGCGATCGACCTGTCCGGGCGTTCGCCGTTGCCGCGGGAGACCATGCCGCGCTTCGGGCCGCTGGGCAGCCCGGGGTTGCGCTGTGCGGCCCCGGACGGATTGGAGGGCGAGTTCGACGACCGGATCGATCCGCGATTCCCGGTCTTCGGCACGGGCACGTTTGCTGCGGCGCTGCCGGGCCCGTTGACTCCGATGACCCTCGACGTTCAGCTGGGTGGCTTACGCGGCGCCAGCCGAATCCTGGGCCAAGCGATGGCGTTGGGAGGTGCGGCGGCCGAGGAGTGGGAAGACCGGGCCATCGCGGTGTTCGGTCATCGCCCCTATGTCGGGGTGTCGGCCGGCGTGATCGCCGCCAGTCGGCTGCCCGGCTGGGACGGGCAAGCCGTCGTCGAGCAGGCAGTGGGCAACTCGCCGGTCGTCGAGCTGTTGCCGCTGGGCCGTCCGCCGCTGGGTGCCAAGGCGGCAAAAGCTGCCGTGCTGACGCGAGCACTGGCCATGCTGCGCCACCTGAAAACCGACACGCAGTCCTACCGCGCTGCCGCGACCGCTGAGCACCTTGACGCGGCGCAGTTGGGCTCGCTGTCGGAGGCCGGTCTGCAGGTGCGGATCCGACTGTTACGCGACCGGATACACCAGGGGTGGAGCCTGACGGCGCTCTGGGTGATCGACACCGGCGTCACCGCCGCGACACTGGAGCGCACCGGCGCGTGTGCGCCGATCTCGGGAATCGGCACGCTGCTGGACAGTGGCCACGTCGCGGCTGAGATTGCTGCGCTGGCGGCGTTGCTGCGACGTGATCCGCGGGCTGGTGCGCTAGCCGCCGACGGTGACCTGCCTGGCATCCGCGACGTGTGCCCGGGTGTCGCTGCGGAACTCGACGCGACGGTGGCCCGGATCGGCCACCGCGGCGTCGGTGAGGCCGAACTGGCCCACTGCGTGTTCAGCGACGATCCGGCAGCGTTGCTGGTGGCCGCCGCGTCGGCGACGTCGACCGCCCCCGCCTCACCACCGGAGACCGTTTTCGAGCGGATCGCGACCAACGCTCGCGTGTCTCGCGAACTGGCACACAACACCACCATGCGGTTCACCCATGAATTGCGAATGGCCTTGCGCGAGTCGGGGACTCGGCTGGTTGCCGCAGAGCTCGTCGACGTCGTCGCCGACGTGTATTACCTGACCTGCGAGGAACTGCTCAGCTGGCCCAGCGACGCCCGGCTGCGGATCAAACGTCGGCGCGCCGAACGAGAACGGTTGCAGGGTGTGTGTATGCCAGACGTCATCGACCACAGTTGGCACCCGCTCGAGGCGATCGGCGGATAGCGCGGGTCAGGTCAGCAAATCACCCAACGGCACCTGCGGGTCGGCCAGTCGGTCGGGATCCACCGGGCTCTGAGACCGGATCAGTTCCTTGACGTCGTCGAGCACATCCCAGATGTTGACGTTCATTCCGGCCAGTACGCGTTTTTCGGCATCGAGCCAGAACGCGACGAACTCGCGGCCGTCGACGTCGCCGCGGAACACCACGCGGTCGTATCTGGGCGCGTGGCCGGCGTACTCCATGCCCAGGTCGTACTGGTCGGTGAAGAAGTACGGCAACTCGGCGTATTGGGTGGGTTCGCCGAGCATGCCGGCCACCGCCACTGCGGGCTGCTTGAGCGCATTGGCCCAGTGTTCGGTGCGGATGCGGGTGCTGTAGAGCGGATGGTCAGCGGCGGCGATATCGCCGACCGCGTAGATGTCGGCATCGCTGGTACGCAGTGACGCGTCGACCAGCACCCCGCCGTCGCCCATCGACAGTCCGGCTTGCTCGGCGAGTTCGATGTTGGGTTGGGCACCGACTGCCACCAGCACTGCGTCCGCGGTGACCGTGGACCCGTCCTGCAGCTTGAGGCCGGTGGCCTTCCCGCCATCGGTAGTGATCTCTTGGACCTGGGACTGCAGGCGCAGGTCGACACCATGCTCGCGGTGCAGGTTGGCGAACACCGTGCCGACCTCTTCGCCCAGCGCGGCCATCAGCGGCAGTTTGGCGGTCTCGACAACGGCGACGTCGACCCCGCGCTGACGGGCGCTGGCCGCCACTTCCAGGCCGATCCACCCGGCGCCCACTACTGCCAGCGAGGAGCCTTCGGACAGCACCGAATTGAGCGCCGACGCGTCCTCGAAGGTCCGCAGATAATGGACGCCGGCGGCATCGGATCCCGGTATCGGCAGGTGCCGGGACCGGGATCCGGTGGCCAGCAGTAGCTTGTCGTAGTCGAGGGTGGTGCCGTCGGGCAGAGCGACATGGTGACCGGCCGGGTCCACAGCGGCGGCCCGGACTCCCAGTCGCAAATCGACGTCGTGGTCGCTGTACCAGGCCGAGTCGTGCACAGTGAAATCGGTCAGCGTCTTCTTGCCGGCCAAAAACTCCTTGGACAGCGGCGGACGCTCGTAGGGGAGGTGCTCCTCCTCGGCGACGAGCACGATCTGCCCATCGAAGTTCTTGTCGCGCAATGCTTCTGCCGCTTTGGCGCCGGCGAGTCCACCGCCGACGATGACAAATGTATTTGAGCTGCCCATAAGTCCAGCCTACTGTGCTGGGTTCAGCTCAAAAGTGCCTTCAGGAAACGCGCATTGCGTACCGCGTGACCGTGTGGGTCGTTGTTGAAGTACATCCAGACGTCGCGGCCTTCGCCGCCCCATTCGGCGATCCGCTCCGCCCACTGCTCCAGTTCGTCGGGCGGGTAGGAGCCGGCGTACATCGCCTCCGGATCCGGGCCGTGCATCCGGATGTACACCAAATCGGTCGTGGCGCGAGGGATACACGGCAGGCCGGCCCCGCTCATCACCACGTAGGCGGCGTGGCGGCGTTCCAGCAGCCCATACACCACCGGATCGTTCCAGGACGGATGTCGCAATTCGACGGCTACCCGTAGCCAATCCGGCATGGCGGCGAGGAAACTGTCCAACCGGTCGTCGTCGCGGCGCTGTTCGGGATGCAGTTGAACCAGCAGCACGCCGTGGCGGTCGCCCAGCGTGTGCCAGCACTGTTCGAAACGCTCAATCCAGGGCTGCGGCGTGCCCAGTCGGCGGTAGTGCGTCAAGCCGCGATGCGCCTTCACCGACATCGTGAAGCCGTCCGGCAACTGCGCGCGCCACCCCGCGAACGTTGAATCCTTGGGCCACCGATAGAAGCTGGCGTTGAGTTCGACGGTGTCGAATTCCTCGATGTAGCGGGCCAACCGGCGTGCGGATGGCAGGCCGGGCCGGTACAGCACGTCGGTCCAATGATCGTAGGACCACCCGGACGTGCCGATTCGCGCGGTCACGCCGCCTCAACCAGCCGCCTGCGCATGCACATCGCGGTCCAGCGATGAGCGCATGAGCGCGGCGGCCAGGCGTGCGTTGGTGCGCGGCGCCAGGGAACCGAGTTTCTTGGGGTCGGTGGGCAGTCCTAACCGGTTTGCTTCAGCAGTGACCCGTTTGTCGAAATAGGGCCGCACCCACGTCCACACGTCTTGCACCTCCCGCAAGAAGATGTCGGCGCCCGTGTCGCCGATACCCTTGAACTGCTTGAGCATTCGTGCGGCTGCGCCGACATCCTGTCCGCTTCGCGAAGCGATTCCGCGCAGATCGCCCGAGTAGTCGTCGTTCGCCCGCCGCGCCATGTCGGTGAGCCGAGTGGCCGAACTTTCGTCATAGCGCACGTAATGGGCGCGACCGAATAGCCTCGATCATGGTCCGGCGATCGGAGCCCAGCACGGCTTTGGGGGTGCGCAAGCCCGCTCTGAAAAGTTCGCGCCCGGCCTGCATGGCGATCGACGCGTCGATCGGCTTGCTGGCCAGCATGCACAGCACCAGTAGTTGAAACAGCGGCATGGGTTTGTCGCTGATGCGAACTCCCGCCTCGGTGGCGTATGTGGTGCCGGCAACCTTCAGCAGTCGCTTCACCCGTTCCTTGGACTCATCCATAGCGCACCGATTACCCGCGCGTCTCGGTCGGCAACCGTCGTTCATTTCTTCGGCGCCGGCAAGCACGAATTCGGCCGGCATTCAGACCGGCCTGAACTGCCATTGTGCAATTACTCCCACCAATGTCCGTCAAATTGTGTTAATTTGCGCCATCAGTTCTTCGGCACGACCACGGGTAATGGGGGACGGGGATGATTACCCATCGCAGCCGCTTAGCCAGATTGGCGATCGCGGCGCTGCTGAGCGGCAGTGGCCTGCAGCCCCTGGTGTTCGCAGCGCCCGCGCACGCGGATCCGACCGCCGTTGTCATGGCGAAAACCCAGCGCATGTCTGAGCCCAGCCGGAATTCGCAACAGGATGGTTGGTACCACAAGCACGACACGTTGACACTCGAGTGTTTCCAGCGCGGGGAAGCCGTGAAAGGGTACTTCAGTTCCAACATCCCAAATGGCGGCTGGGACAATCTTTGGTACCGGGTATCCGACAGTCATTTCGTCGCCGATGTCGATATCCAGACGGGCACCCGGAACACGGTCACCGGAGCATGCAGCGATCAGCCCCCGCCACCTGTTCAGACTTCATCGACTGATGGCCGCGCGATGGGCCAAACGCAGCCTTCCAACACGGCTGCGCCGGGCCAATGCACCGACGGGGCAATGCAGAAATGGCACGAGGCCACCGGCGGATATCCCGACGTCCATGGCGACGCCAAAGACTGGGCGAGTTCGGCAAGCGCCGCAGGGTGGACAGTCGTTGATGAGGCGCAGCCGCGGTCGATCGTGGTGTTTCAGCCGGGCGTGGAAGGTGCCGATCCCGTGACTGGCCATGTGGCCTGGGTCAATTCGACTTCGCGACGGCCTGACGGCCTCTACATCAACCTCACCGAGATGAACAATGCGCAACACGGCGGTCCATTCCACTGGTGGACCCGTGATGCCAAGGACATGCCGGGGATGTCGTACATCCTGGCGCCGTGACAGGGTGCCGTTAGGCCACGTCAGTCCAGGTCCACCCGGATGGTCAGCAGGTCGCTTCCCATCAGCCGGACCACGGCGCTGTTGAGCCCGGGCAGGCCACGCAGTCGCTCGATCGGGTCGTCTTCGGGCAGCAGGTGGGCGGTTCCGCTGCGCCAGCGGCCGTGAACGCGCACCCGCACCGCGGGATTGGCCTTGATGTTGTGCACGTAGTGGGAATGGTCGCCGTGTTCGGACACCATCCAGAATTGGTTGTCGATCACCCGGCCCCCGACCGCGGTGCGGCGCGGTTGACCGGACTTTCGTCCAATGGTTTCCAGCATCGTCACCGGCAGTTGCCGGCCAACCGGGTTGACCAGCAGGCGCTGGGCAGTGTGGACGATGCGCCGTTTGAGGTTGCTCACGCCCGCGAACGTTACGCCGCCGAGGCCACCGCCTTCTCGGCCGGTTCCAGCGCCAGCGCGACGATTTCGGCGACGTCGGTCATCGGCCTGACATCCAGCGCGTCGAGCACCTCGGCGGGCACATCGTCGAGATCCGGCTCGTTGCGCTGCGGGATGAACACGGTCGACAGACCCGCGCGCTGGGCGGCGAGCAGCTTCTGCTTGACGCCTCCGATCGGCAGGACCCGGCCGTTCAGCGTCACTTCGCCGGTCATCCCGACGTCGGCGCGCACCTGCCGTCCGGTGGCCATCGACACCAGCGCGGTCACCATCGTGACGCCGGCCGATGGGCCGTCCTTGGGCACCGCCCCGGCGGGCACGTGGACGTGGATGCGCCGGTCCAGGGTCTTCGGGTCGACACCCAACGCCGTGGCGTGCGAGCGCACATAGGACAGCGCGATCTGCGCCGACTCCTTCATCACGTCACCGAGCTGACCGGTCAGCTGTAGGCCCGGCTCACCCTCGTTGGCGCCGGCCTCGATGTAGAGCACATCACCACCGAGCCCCGTGACCGCCAATCCGGTTGCCACGCCCGGCACCGCGGTGCGTTCGGCCGACTCCGGGGTGAACCGCGGCCGGCCCAGGTAGCCGACTAGATCCGGCTCGTCGATGGTCATCGGCTCAGTTTCGTCGCTGAGCTTGGTGGTGACCTTGCGTAACGCCTTGGCCAGCAGCCGTTCGAACTGCCGCACACCGGGTTCGCGGGTGTAGTCGGCGGCGATCTTGCGCAGCGCGGCCTCGGTCACGCTGACCTCGTCGGTGGTCAGCCCGGCGCGGTCACGCTGTCGGGGCAGCAGGAAGTCGCGGGCGATGGCCACCTTGTCGTCCTCGGTGTAGCCGTCGATCTGCACCAATTCCATGCGGTCCAGCAGCGCCGACGGGATGTTCTCGATGACGTTGGCCGTCGCGAGGAACACCACGTCGGACAGGTCCAGATCCAAATCCAGGTAGTGATCGCGGAAGGTGTGGTTCTGCGCGGGGTCGAGCACCTCGAGCAAGGCCGCCGACGGGTCGCCCCGGTAGTCCGAGCCGACCTTATCGATCTCGTCGAGCAGCACCACGGGGTTCATCGAGCCGGCTTCGCCGATGGCGCGCACGATGCGGCCGGGCAGCGCGCCGACGTAGGTGCGCCGGTGGCCGCGGATCTCGGCCTCGTCGCGCACCCCACCCAGTGCAACCCGGACGAACTTGCGGCCCAGGGCGCGGGCGACGCTTTCGCCCAGCGAGGTTTTGCCGACGCCGGGCGGGCCGGCCAGCACCATCACCGCACCGGAGCCGCGACCACCGACAACGTGCAACCCACGCTGGGCGCGACGGGCCCGCACCGCCAGGTATTCGACGATGCGGTCCTTGACGTCGTCCAGGCCGTGGTGATCGTCGTCCAGGATCTGGCGGGCGGCCTTCAGATCGGCGGAGTCTTCGGTCGTGGTGTTCCACGGCAGCTCGAGCACTGCGTCCAGCCACGTGCGGATCCAGCCGCCCTCGGGGCTTTGCTCGCTAGCGCGTTCCAGTTTGCCGACCTCACGCAGCGCGGCTTCGCGCACCTTGTCGGGCAGCTCGGCGGCCTCGACGCGGACCCGATAGTCATCGGAACCGTCCGGTTCGCCTTCGCCGAGCTCCTTGCGAATCGCGGCCAGCTGCTGGCGCAACAGAAACTCCTTCTGCTGCTTTTCCATGCCGGACCGCACGTCCTCGGCGATCTTGTCGTTGACCTCGACCTCAGCGAGGTGATCGCCGGTCCAATCGATCAGCAGTCGCAGCCGCTCGGCGACATCTTCGGTCTCCAGCAGCTGGCGCTTCTGCACCTCGGTTAAATACGAGGCGTAACCAGCCATGTCTGCCAGCGCCGACGCGTCGGTCAACCGGTTGACCATGTCCACGATTTCCCAGGCCTCGCGGCGCTGCAGCATTCCCAGCAGCAGCTTCTTGTAGTCGGCGGCCAGGGCGCGGGTCTCGTCATCGGGTTCGGCCTCGGCGACCTCCGTCACCTCGACCCACAGCGCCGCACCCGGGCCGGTGGCCCCGGCACCGATGTGGGCCCGTTGCTCGCCGCGCACCACCGCGGCGGTGCCGCCGCCGGCGATGCGCCCGACCTGCAGGATCGACGCCAGCACCCCGTAGGAGGGGTAGCGGTCGTCGAGCCGCGGCGCAATCAGCAACTTGCCCGACTCGCTGGCCCGGGCCACGTCGACGGCCGTGCGAGCGGCCTCGTCCAGCGCGACGGGCACCACCATGCCGGGCAGCACGATCGGGTCCCTGACGAATAAGACCGGAACTGTTTTGGCTTCAGCCATCAATCCTCCAAAGTTAAGCCTGATGCGCTCAACCTCGGTGGTTCGGGGTTTGTTCCCGGGCGTTCAAAACGGTGTACGTAGGGCATCCGCCGAGTTCAATAAGCGCATTCCGGTTAGGGCCGCGAAAGCCCTGCGGGGACCGCGGGAATGGGAAGGAATGCCCGATGGACTTCACCCGCATGGTCACCCGACTGATGACGTCGGCGCTACTGGCCGGCGGTGCGGCGGTGGGACTGGCAGCAAATCCCGCTGACGCCGACAACGGCGGTGGTACCTGGTGTCCCGGGCAACCATTGCCGCAGGCCTACAACTTCCAAATCACGCCGGATGGTGGCCTATCCATGACCGGCCCAGTCCCGGGCGCCGTCAACTGGGATATGACGGTTTGCCACGACTGGTACCACAAGATGGTTGACAACGGGGACGGGACCAAAACCAACTCAGTTGTCGAGGGCAGGCTGCTTCCCGTGAATTGCGGGCTCTTCTGGTGTCCGGTACCGCCCGGAACACCAGCACCTTAGGCGTGCGCTGCCCGGCAATCAGAACGGTGGCGGCTCGTCGTCGCCGTCGCGCGGGGCCAGGTCGAAGTAGCTCATACGCTCGTTCCGCCGTGTGGCGCGGGCGTCGTGGTTGGCTCGGCGTTCGGCGGCGATGCGGTGGGCTCGGTTTTGGGCGCGGGTGCGGCGGCGTTTGGGCATCATCGCGGTGCGCTCGCCGCAATAATCATCCGGGAGATCGGCTTCGATGGCCGGGACGCCGCCGGTGGAGTGGCACAAGCTGGGAAACAGCAGCGCACTGCCCGGCGTGGTGACATAGGTCTGCCCCGAAGGCGAGGTCAAGATCAGTGTGCCGTCGGGCAACTGCTGATCACGCCAACCCCAGAACGTCTTCACCAAATGATGTGTGCGGCAATAACATTTGAGATTCGACGCATGCGTCGGCCCGCCAACGGCGAACGGGATCGTATGATCAAGATCGCAGTCGACTGCCGGCCGGTCGCAGCCCGGCCAGCGACACGTCAAATCCCGGCACCGCACAAAATCCGCCAGCGCCTTCGAAGCCACATACCCCGACTCGGGTAAAGCATCGCCCGGATGAACCAACGGCACCAGCTTGGCCGTTGTGGCCAACTCCGCCACCAATTCAGGCGGGATCAGCCCGTCAGCACCGACCTCCGACGCCACCGCTGAGCCGCTGCCGCAGATCGCGGCCTGCTCGGCGATCACGTGGATCACGACCGGCGTGGCAGCAGGCCGCTTTCCCGCAGCACAATCAGATCGCCCACACCGACAGCCCAGTCGATCAGCGTGTGCCGCCAGCGCACCCAACGCATCAGCACGACGCTGATCGCGGCTACGCGGATCATGCTCACACACCGTGGCCGCCATCGCATCCAGCTGCTTGTCGAGCGCATGCGCATCGGAGGTCAGCAGGCTGCCATGAATCTCGGAGATACCCGAGTCGGCGTCGCCGATCCAAATCTCGCGATCACCCTGACGCTTATTGCGCCGCCGGACAGCATCGGCGTCGGCGCGCGCCACGATCTTGTCGATCTGCCCAGCCAGCCGCCCCTGGGTCATCGACGGCCAGCGCGGCACATTGACGGCAAGTTGCCCATCCACCGTCGCCAACACGTCGCGATCGGTAATCAAATCGGTGCGAAACACGATCGTCTGAAACACCCGATAGTCGATATCACCGGCCTTGAACACCTCTGCCAGCTTCGGCAGCCGCTCGCGCATGGCCCGCGCATACCGCAACCGGCTTCCCGCCAACCCCTGACTGATCCGCAGCGCCGCGGCCACCTCCGCAGTCACCGCCTCTTCGGTATCGATGGCCCATTCTTCGGTGTTGGAACAACGCGACAACCGGTAGCCGAACAGCTCCCCAATCGCGACCAGCTGGGCAGCCGCCGCCTGATTCTCCGCCCGCGCCGACGCACAGATCCGGTCCACCAGCGCGGTCGACTCTGGTGTGGTCGAGGGATGGCGCCGCTCAAACAGCTCATCAAACCGGGCGATCACCGCCAACCGCGCCGCTTCATCGAACATACGTTCGAGTATAGCAGACTACTCCGACACCGTCGGTGGCCGAACTGGGACCAGCCGCCGCAATTGCGTCACATGGGACGGGGATAGCTCCTCCAGGCAGGTGACGCCTAGGAGCCGCATGGTCCGGAACAACTGGCCGGACAGGATTTCGATGGCGCGCTCGACGCCGGCTTCGCCACCGGCCATCAGCCCATACAAATAGGCCCGCCCGATCAGCGTGCAGCGCGCACCCAATGCCACCGCGGCCACGATGTCCGCGCCGGACATGATCCCGGTGTCCAGCAGAATTTCGGTGTCGCGGCCAAGCTCTCGCGCGACCACGGGCAATAGATGAAACGGCACTGGTGCTCGATCAAGTTGGCGGCCACCGTGATTGGACAACACGATGCCGTCGGCGCCGACGTCGACGACAGCACGGGCGTCGGCCAACGTCTGAATACCTTTCACGACGAGCTTGCCCGGCCACTGGGTCTTGATCCATGCCAGATCCGCGAAGGTGACGCTGGGATCGAACATGGTGTCCAGGTATTCGCCGACGGTGCCCGACCACCGATCCAGCGACGCGAACGCCAGCGGCTCGGTCGTCAGCAGATCGAACCACCAGTGCGGGCGCGGCAGCACGTCAAGCACGGTCCGCAGCGTCAAGGTTGGCGGGATCGTCATTCCGTTGCGGGTGTCGCGCAACCGCGCACCGGCAACCGGAACGTCGACGGTGACGAGCAGGGTGTCGAAACCCGCCTGAGCGGCCCGGTCCACCAACGCCATCGACCGGTCCCGATCCCGCCACATGTAGAGCTGAAACCATTTGCGGCCCTGCGGGATGGCTGCGGCTACATCTTCGATCGCGGCGGTACCCAGAGTGGACAGTGAGAACGGAACACCAACCCGCGCCGCGGCGCGAGCACCGGCGATCTCGCCCGAGGTATGCATCAACCGGGTGAACCCCGTCGGCGCGATACCGAACGGTAGCGCCACCGGCGCACCGAGCACCGGCCAGCCGGTGCGCACCTTGCTGACGTCGCGCAGGATCGCCGGGTGAAATTCGATGTCGCGGAAGGCTTGCCGCGCGCGCTCGATCGACAACTCATCTTCGGCAGCGCCGTCGGTGTAGTCGAACGCGGCCCTGGGGGTACGCCGCTGGGCGATACGCCGTAGATCGTGGATGGTCATTGCCGCGTCGAGTCGGCGTTGAACACGGTCGAGCCGGGGCTTGCGAAACCGGATCAGCGGCGCGAGGTCGCCGATCTTCGGCACCCGTCGTTGAACTGTGCGACGGTGGTTAGATGACGTCCGCAAGTGATCCCTTCGATCTGCAGCGCTTCGTCGACGCGCAAGCTCGGGTCTATCACACCGTCGTCGAGGAGCTGCGTGCCGGCCGCAAACGCAGTCACTGGATCTGGTTCATCTTTCCGCAGCTGGCCGGACTCGGCAGCAGCCCGACGGCCGCAAGGTATGCGATCTCTTCGCTGGACGAAGCACAGGCCTACCTGCATCACGAAGTGCTCGGCCCGCGGCTGCGCGAATGCACGCAGCTGGTCAACGGCATCGCCGGCCGTTCGATCGCCGAGATTTTCGGATCACCCGACGATCTGAAAGTCCGCTCGTCGATGACGCTGTTCGCCCACGCCACCGACGACAGCCGGGATTTCGTCGCGGTGCTGGAGAAGTACTACGGCGGGGAACAGGATCCACTGACGCTCAAGCGGCTCACATAGGCTGCAGGATTCGCCAGCCCTGTGGTTCGACCACCACGACGTCGACGATCTCTTCCGGCGGAGCTCCGGATCCGGCGACCACCTGTGCGCGCGGCACCCTCGCCTCCAGCGGCGCATCATCGATGTTGAGCACGACGATCAGGGCGTCGTCACCGTGCTGGGTCCGATAGACGTAGTGCCGGTTGTCCAGCAATAGCGCGGTCGTGGTTGCGGCGTGCAGCCACGCATGGCGGCGTCGCAGCCCGATCAGGTACTGGTGCAGCGCCCACAACCTCGCGCCATCATCATCCAGAGGTACTGGGGGAGAAGCGAATTCGGGTCGCACCGCGTCGTCGCCGCCGAACCGCTCCTCTTTGACCCCGCGGTAGCCGAGTTCGTCACCGGCGTACACACTGGGAATGCCGCCGACGGTCATCTGCAGCACCAGCGCCTGGGCCACGTGAGCAGAATGCTCGAGTTGACTGGCAATCCGAGTCACGTCGTGGTTGCCGATGAAGGTCAGCGGCGCGAAACTGCCCAGGAACTCGTTGTGCCGCTGTAGCGCCCAGTCCAACTCGTAGAAGTTGCCGTCGTTGAGGCTGCTCCAGATCGCTTTCCACAGCTCGTATTGGGTGGCCGAGTCAAAGCCGGCCTCGGCGACCACCGCGGCATAGTCGCCGTGAATGAGCTCTCCGACGAACCACGCCTCCGGATGCCGCCGGCGTACTCGCGGGAGCACAGCAGCCCAAAACTCGGGCGGCACAGCATAAGCCGCATCCAGTCGCCAGCCGTCGGCGCCGCGCTCCAGCCAGTGCGACATGACATCGACGACGTAGTCGGCGACATCGGGGTTGTCGTGGTTCAGCGTGGTGAGATCGCGGTGGCCCTCGAAGCTGTAGTCACGAAACCAATCCTGGTGATCGCGCGGGAAGTCCGGCCCGACGTGGTTGAACACCCCGTCGAGCAGGACCCGCAAACCACGCCGATGCGCCTCGGCGACAAGGACGTCGAAATCGTCGTCGTCGCCCAGGCGCGGATCGATGCGGTAATGATCGGTCGTGTCGTAGCCGTGGGTACACGAGGCGAAAATCGGGCCCAGGGCAATCCCGGACGCGCCCAGCTCGATGGCGTGGTCGAACCACTCGGTGATCCGTCGCAGCCGGTGCTCGTCCGGCAATGGCGGCTGCTCACCCGGGAATGCGCCGACGAAGCCCAGCGGGTAGAGCTGCCACCAGATCACATGCTCGACCCAGTCGGCCACGTCGTTAAAGCTACCCGGCCGCGGCCAACGTCTGGGCGGTAGTGATCGCCTGAGCCACGCCCGCGACGATGGAAGCCGCCTTCAATGCCTCGAAAATCGCCTCTCGGTCCACCCCGGCCTCTCGCAGCGTGTGCTCGTGCGCGGTGACGCAGTGCGAACACCCGTTGATCGACGAGACCGCGAACGACCACAGCTCGAAGCTGGCTTTGTCCACGCCCGGATTGCCGATGATGTTCATCCGCAGCCCGGGGCGCAGGTCGTCGTAGTCGCCGCCGAGGAAGCCGCGGCCACGATAGAAGACGTTGTTCATGCCCATGATCGACGCGGCGCCCAACGCCGCCTGGTAGGCCTCGGCCGACAGGTAATCCGCGGCTTCAGCACCGATCTCGCCCAGCACCTCGGCATTCCGTGTTGCCGCCGCGCTGGCCAACAGCGTGCCCCACAACTGCTCTTCGGTGAGCGCGGTGGTGCGGGTGATCGACCCCAGGTTCAGTTTGAGGTCTTTGGCGTACTCCGGCAGCGCGGTTTTGAGGTTCTCGATGCCCATGGTGCCTCCTTTAGGCAGACTTCTTCAGCTCTTCGCCGGCGTCGATGGTGGGGTCACCCTTGCGCCAGTTGCAGGCGCACAGCTCGTCGGACTGCAAGGCATCGAGCACCCGCAGCACCTCGTCGACGTTGCGTCCCACCGAGCCGGCGGTCACTGAGACGAACTGGATCTCGTTGTTGGGGTCGACGATGAACGTCACCCGGTCGGCGACACCCTCGTCGTTGAGCGCCCCGGTGGCCTCGACAAGTTCACGCTTGATGTCCGACAGCATCGGGAACGGCAGCTTCTTGAGATCTTCGTGCTGGGCGCGCCACTGGAAGTGGACGAACTCGCTGTCCACCGACACACCCAGTACCTTGGTGTCGCGGTCCTCGAACTCGTCGTTCAGCTTGCCGAACGCAGCGATCTCGGTTGGGCACACGAAGGTGAAGTCCTTCGGCCAGAAGAAGATCACTCGCCACTTGCCCGGGTCGTCTTCGTTGGTGATCGTGGTGAAATAGTCTTCCGGCTGCTTGGCGTTGACCTTCGACAGATCGCCACCGATCAGCGCGGTGAGCTCGTAGGCGGGAAACTGATCGCCGATTGTCAGCAGTGCCATGGTCACTCCTTCTTTGATCAAGATCGGATTTACTCTCCAACTTTTTGGACTCAATCCAATTTTGACCTAATTAAACCTTAAAGTAAAGGTGATATTTCCCACTATACTGATAGGTATGACCGATAAGAGTTATCAACCCACCATCGCCGGCCTGCGGGCCTTCGTCGCGGTGGCGGAAAAGCAACACTTCGGCACTGCCGCAGGCACTCTCGGTGTCAGCCAGTCGACGCTGTCACAGTCCTTGTCGGCACTGGAAGCCGGCCTCGGCGTCCAGCTGGTCGAGCGATCAACCCGCCGTGTCTTCTTGACAACCGAGGGCCGGCACCTGCTGCCGCAAGCTCAAAGCGTGATCGAAGCGGTGACCGCGTTCACTGCAGCGGCGGCAGGCACCGTGGATCCGCTGCAGGGCACCATGCGCCTGGGCCTGATCCCCACGGTGGCACCGTACGTGCTGCCGACGGTGCTGGCCGGATTGACCGAGCGGTTGCCCGCGCTGTCCCTGCGAGTGATCGAGGACCAGACCGAGCGACTGCTGATGTCACTGCGCGAGGGCGCACTGGATGCGGCGCTGATCGCGTTGCCGGCCGAGACCAGCGGTGTCACCGAAATCCCAATCTACGACGAGGACTTCGTGCTCGCCCTGCCGCCGAGTCACCCGTTGGCGGGCAAGCGGCGGGTGCCGCCCACGGCGCTGGCGCAACTGCCGCTGCTGCTCCTCGACGAGGGCCACTGCCTGCGTGACCAGGCCCTCGACGTATGCCGCAAAGCCGGAGTGCGCGCTGAGTTGGCCAATACCCGCGCCGCGTCGCTGGCCACGGCAGTGCAGTGTGTAACCGGCGGATTGGGCGTGACTCTGATCCCGCAGAGCGCGGTGTCGGTCGAGGCCAGCCGCAGTCAGCTCGGACTGGCACAGTTCGCAAATCCCCGCCCGGGACGGCGGATCGGGCTGGTGTTCCGGTCGTCCAGCGGTCGCGAAGCGCCCTACCGGCAGCTGGCTCAGGTCATCGGGGAGTTGGTCAGCGCCGACAGCGCGGTGCGTCTCGTTCGGCACCCCGCCGCCACGACGTAGCAGGAACATGTTCTAGTTGCAGTCATGCTGGACTTCACCCTGGAGAACATCAGCGTCGAGGACCTCGAACGGCTGCGGGCAATCTATGAGCCGCTGACCCAGTCGGTACGGGAGCTGATCGACGCCACTATCCGCACCGAAGTCGACGCCGATGCCGTCGCCGCGGCGAAGGACGAAATCGATTCGGCCACCGCGCGTTTACGTAGCAAACAGGTGGACGGCCCCTTCGGTGTGCGCTACCTGTCCAGCGGTGAGCAGATGGCGTGGGGAAACGTCGTCATCGGGACGCGCAACCCGATCGCCCCGCCACTGCAGATCCAGCACGACCCGTCGGGTCGGGCGTGGTGCGACTTCGATCTCGGCGCCGCCTACGAGGGGCCGCCCGGCCATGTACACGGCGGCGTCGCGGCCCTGGTTCTCGATCATGTTTTGGGCGAAGCCGCCAGCGACGGCACCAACCCGCGGCTCACCGGGACCATCACCTTGCGCTATGTGCGGGCCACCCGGCTGGGCCGATTGCACGCCGAGGCGACCGCCACCCGCGTAGAGGGTGTCAAGACTTTCGCGGCGGGCTTCCTCGCCGACGACGAGGGTGTCACCGTGCAAGCCGAGGGTGTGTTCATCCAGCCGCGGTGGGCGCAGGAGTCGTAGCGATGGAAAAGGTAGTGGCGGTGCTGCGGGCTGCCGATCGCGACGACGACTGGTGCGCCCGGCAGCGGGGATCGGTCGCTGACGCCATCCTGGGTCTTGGTGTTGCCGGTCTGGCCGTCAATGTGCGGGACAGCGTGGTGCGTGACTCACTGATGACGCTCACGACATTCGACCCGCCGGTGGCCGCAGTCGTGAGCATCTGGGCCCAGCAGTGCTACGGCGACCAGATCACCGCCGCGCTGGCGCGGCTGGAGGCCGAATGTGAAGAGCTTGCCGGGTATCTGGTCACCGAGTCGGTCCCGTTGGCGTCGCCACTGGAGCTCGGCTCTCGCACAACGGGTTTGGCCAACCTTGCGCTACTGCGCAGACCGGCCGGGCTGGATCAGGACAGCTGGCTGGCTCGCTGGCAGCGCGACCACACACCGGTCGCGATCGAGACGCAGGCCACTTTCGGCTATACCCAGAATGCGGTGGTGCGTGCCCTGACCCCAGACGCGCCGCCCATCTCGGGCATCGTCGAGGAGTTGTTCCCGATCGAGGCGGTCACCGATCTGACGGCCTTCTTCGGCGCCGTCGATGACAGCGATTTGCAGGACCGGTTGACCCGGATGATCGCCAGCACCTCGGCGTTCGGGGCCAACGAGAACATCGACACCGTGCCGACGAGTCGGTATGTGCTCCGATCGCCATTTGTTTGACCGCGAAACAGAAGCCAGGGCTGTCGCCGACGGCGATGCCACAACCATGGCTTCTGTCTCGCGGATGCTCCCCGGTTACGCTGCAGCCGTGACATTGCAGATCGACGACGAGAACAAGGTCCGCACGCTGACCTTGAACCGGCCCGAGGCGCTCAACGCCTTCAACGAGGCGCTCTACGACGCCACTGCCGAGGCGCTGTTAGCCGCCGCCGACGACCCGGAAGTCGCGGTGGTTCTGCTGACCGGGGTGGGGCGCGCCTTCAGCGCCGGGACCGATCTGGGGGAGATGCAGGCACGGGTCACCGACCCGGACTTCGTGCCGGGAAAGCACGGCTTCACCGGGCTGATCGACGCGCTGAGCGCGTTCCCCAAACCACTGATCTGCGCGGTCAACGGCGTCGGGGTCGGGATCGGCGCCACCATCCTGGGCTACGCCGACCTGGCGTTCATGTCCTCAACTGCGCGGCTGAAATGCCCGTTCACCAGCCTAGGCGTGGCACCAGAGGCCGCCTCGTCGTATCTGCTGCCGCAGTTGGTCGGCCGGCAGAACGCGGCCTGGCTACTGATGTCCTCGGAATGGGTGGACGCCCAGGAGGCGCTGCGGATGGGCCTGGTCTGGAAAGTGTGCGAGCCGTCAGATCTGCTCGCGGATGCGCGTCGGCACGCGCAAATCCTTGCGTCGCGGCCGATTTCGAGTCTGATGGCGGTCAAGCACACCATCGTCGAACCGGTCCGTCCGGAGATCGCAGCGGCAAGCGCCCGGGAGAACGCTCACTTCGCCGAGCTGATGGGTACCCAGGCCAACGCCGCGGCGCTGGCGGATTTCACCGGTCGCCGAAGCGGCTGAGTTACCGCGCGGCGCTGGTTTCGAACTGCGTGGCGGACTCGATGATCGCCCGTAAGTTGTGTCGGCAACGCCCGCAGTCCGCGCCGGCCCCGCAGGCGGCGGCAACTTCTTTGGAGGTCGACGCGCCGCACGCGACGGCGTCGGCCACGGTTTGGCTGGTGGCCCCGACGCACAGGCACACGTACATCAACCAACCCCCGCCGAACCGACGGAAGGACCGGACTGAACAGGCCTCATGTTAGTGAAGTCTAACCTAACTTGGTTAGTGGAGTCTAACCTAACCTGCAGGCGTGTTGAGCTGCGCTTTTGCCCCCGGAAACGCCGTCGCCGCCGGTGGCCCACCGCGACGCGCCGACGCCGGACGAATCATCGCACCGGCGGCTCCGCGCTGCATTAGATTGAATCCGGCATGACACGTCGGGGGTTACAGCCCAACCCCTGACAGCATCCCGCAGTCCGACACCTGACAGCTTGAAATGAGGAGCGATCATGCAAGGTGATCCCGACGTTTTGCGCCTGCTCAACGAACAATTGACCAGTGAGCTCACCGCGATAAACCAGTACTTTCTGCATTCGAAGATGCAGGAAAACTGGGGCTTTACCGAGCTGGCGGCCCACACCCGCGAAGAGTCGTTCGACGAAATGCGCCATGCGGAAATGGTGACGGATCGCATTCTGCTGCTCGACGGTTTACCGAACTACCAGCGCATCGGGTCGCTGCGGGTCGGCCAGACGCTGCGCGAGCAATTCGAGAGTGACTTGGCAATCGAATTCGATGTGCTGAACCGTCTCAAGCCGGGCATCATCATGTGCCGCGAGCGTCAAGACAGCACCAGCGCGCAAATTCTGGAGAAGATCGTCGCCGACGAAGAAGACCACATCGACTACCTGCAAACGCAGCTGGAGTTGATGGATAAGCTCGGCGAGGCGCTTTACGCCGCGCAGTGCGTCGCCCGCCCGCCCACCACCTGAGGTAAGAAAGCGGGTATGACCGCAGCGACGGCGACGCCGGCCGCGGAAGCGGCGCAGGGCAGCAGTCTGATCAGCCCGCAACGACGCAATCTGATCTTTTTGGCGATCGTGCTCGGGATGCTGCTGGCAGCGCTCGACCAGACCATCGTGGCGACCGCGCTGCCGACTATCGTCGCCGATCTCGGCGGAGCCGGCCACCAGTCGTGGGTGGTCACCAGCTATCTGCTGGCCTCCACCATCGTCACCGCGCTGGTGGGCAAACTGGGCGACCTGTTCGGCCGCAAAGCGGTGTTCCAAGCCGCCGTGGTGTTTTTCGTCGTCGGCTCGGTGTTGTGCGGCCTGTCGCACACGATGGTGATGCTGGTGCTCTCAAGGGCGCTGCAGGGCATCGGGGGCGGCGGTCTGACCGTCACCGCCACCGCGCTCATCGGTGAAGTCATCCCGCTGCGCGAACGCGGCCGCTACCAGGGCGCACTGGGGGCGGTATTCGGTGTCACCACCGTCGTCGGACCGTTGCTCGGCGGCTATTTCACCGACCACCTGACCTGGCGATGGGCATTTTGGATCAACGTGCCGGTATCGGTGGTGGTGTTCTTCGTGGCAGCCGCAACCATCCCCGCGCTGGTCGAACGCGCCAAACCCGTTATCGACTACATCGGCATCGTTTTCGTCGGTCTCGGCGCCGCGGGGTTGACGCTGGCCACCAGTTGGGGCGGCACCACTTACCCGTGGGGGTCCGCGACGATCATCGGCCTGTTCGTTGGCTCCGCGGTCGCGCTGGGCGTTTTCGTGTGGGTGGAAAGCCGGACCGCCGCGCCGATCCTGCCGGCCCGGCTCTTCGCCAGTCCGGTCTTCACGGTGTGCTGCATCCTGTCGTTCGTCGTCGGGTTCGCGATGCTGGGCGCGCTGACCTTCCTTCCTACTTATATGCAGTTCGTGAACGGCGTCTCCGCGACGGAATCGGGGCTTCGTACGCTGCCGATGGTGGTAGGCATGTTGACCACGTCGATGACCAGCGGCATCCTGGTCGGCCGCACCGGGCGGTACAAGGTGTTTCCGATCGCCGGCACGGCGGTGATGGCGGTGGCATTCGTGTTGCTGTCCCGGATGGGCCCGTCGACATCGACTCTGCTGCAGTCGCTTTACCTGGTCATCCTGGGAGCCGGTATCGGATTGTGTATGCAGGTGCTGACGCTCATCGTGCAGAACACCTCGAGTTTCGACGACCTCGGCGTCGCCACCTCGGGTGTGACATTCTTCCGCACGATCGGCAGTTCGTTCGGCGCTGCCATCTTCGGCTCGCTGTTCATGAACTTCCTGGACAGCCGGTTAGGCCCGGCGCTGGCGGCGAGCGGGGCACCCGCTGTGGCGGCCAGTTCCCCGGAGGTTCTGCATCGTCTGCCGCCTGAGGTCGCTGCGCCGATCGTGGCGGCCTATTCCGATTCACTGTCCATGGTCTTTTTGTGGGCGGCGCCGGTCGCGGTGGTGGGGTTTGTGCTGGCGCTTTTCCTACGTGAGATTCCGTTGCGGGACATCGGAAATAACGCCGCCGACCTCGGCGACGGCTTTGCGATGCCGACCGCGCAGTCACCCGACGAGCTACTGGAGGCAGCCATCGGGCGCATGCTGCAGGGCGCTCCCGGAATGCGACTGCGCAGCATCGCCATGCGGCCCGATTGCCCGCTGGATGCGGCCGGGCTGTGGGCCGTGCTGCGGATCCACCGCTACACGCGACTGTTCGGGTCGGCACGGTTGACCGATATCGGCGACGACGTGGGGGTGCCATACGAAGTCCTCGAACCCGTCTTCGACGGTGTGGTCCGCGCCGGCTACGCGGCGCGCAACATCGACCGCTTGTGGCTGACCGCGTCTGGTGTCCGGCAGGTCGACTTCGTGTCCAATCTGATCCGCGACTGGATCATCGACAAACTGACCCGGGCTCCCGGGTTCCAGGGCCGACCCGACCGGGCCCAGGTCGAGGCGGCCCTCGACCGGATCACCCACTGGGTTGTCGCTCAACGTGATTGGCACGAAGGTCGGGGGCAGCCCGCTATTGGCGCTAGGATCTCGCCATGAGCCGAATCGGAGAATTCGCTGACGACGACCTGGCCGGCTGGTTCGTGAAATCCCCCGAACTCGGCGGCGCCATCGGCGCGTTCAGCGACGCTGTCTACAACCGCAATCGCCTGCCCATGCGCACCCGCGAGCTCGCGCGCGTCGTGATCGCCCATGACAACGAATGCGCGGTGTGCCTCAACACCCGCGACGGCGACGGGCCGACCGCCGGTGTGGACGAAGAGCTCTACGACCACGCGCTGGAGTGGCGCACCTGGCCGGGCTACAGCGAACAGGAGCGACTGGCGGCCGAATTCGCGCACCGATTCGCCACCGAGCACACCGTGCTGCGCGACGACGAAGACTTCTGGGCCCGCGCCAGCGAGCACTTCTCCGAGGAGCTGCTGGCCGACCTGGCGCTGTCGTGCGCGCTGTGGGTCGGTATGGGACGGGTGCTGCGCACCTTGGACATCGGCCAGACTTGCAAGTTCACCTTGCCCAGTCGGGCTTGACCCAAGACGTGCCCACCACCCCGCTTGCCGCCGCGGCGATCGCCCAATTGGAGGCCAAAGGGGTGGACGTCGTGATCGGCACCGCCGTCAACCCGGCCGGGCTGATGCAGGCCAAGGCGGTGCCGATCCGGCGGTCCAACGCCTTCGCCGACCCTGGCTTGGGCGCCAGCCTGGTCTGGCATGCATTCGCTATCGACCACAGCGGCATCGCATTCAGCGAAAACATCGGGGTGGTCGGTGATCACCGCGTCAGAATCGACCTCTCCGCCTTACGCGTCATCGGCGACGGGTTGGCGTGGGCACCCGCGGGGTTTTTCGAGCAGGACGGCACACCGTTTCCCGGGTGCAGCCGCGGCACGCTGGGCCGGGTCGAGGCCGCGCTTGCCGAGGCCGGTATCGAGGCGGCCGTGGGCCATGAAATCGAATTCGTTCTGGTCACGCCCGACGGCAACCGGCTGCCGTCGACGCTGTGGGCACAGTACGGGCTTGCCGGTGTGCTCGAGTTCGAGGCATTCGTTCACGACGTCATCGCGACCGCGACGACGGCCGGTGTCGGAATCGAGCAGTTTCACCCCGAGTACGGGGTGAACCAGTTCGAGATTTCGCTGGCTCCGCAATCGCCGGTGGAAGCGGCCGACCAACTGGCGCTGTGCCGCATCATCATTGGCCGGGTGGCGCGCCGACACGGACTTCGGGTCAGCCTGTCGCCGGCACCATTCGCCGACAGCGTGGGATCTGGTGCCCACCAACATTTCTCGTTAACCAACTCCGACGGGCCGCTGTTCTCCGACGGTTCTGCTGCCCACGGCATGACGCCGACGGGCGAAAACGCGTTGGCAGGCCTGCTTCGTGGCCTACCGGATGCCCAGGCCATCCTGTGCGGATCGATCGTGTCCGGGCTGCGGATGCGGCCAGGGAACTGGGCCGGCGCGTACGCGTGCTGGGGCGCCGAGAACCGGGAAGCGGCTGTTCGATTCATCAGCGGCGGCCCGGCCAACCCGTCCGGCGGCAACGTGGAGGTGAAGGTCGTCGACCCGTCGGCCAACCCGTACTTTGCCTCGGCCGCGATCCTCGGGTTGGCACTGAACGGAATCAGAAAAAAGGCTGCACTGCCGGCGGAAACGACCGTGGACCCGGCGACGCTGTCCGAGGCGTACCGCGACCACGCGGGTATCGTTCGGCTGCCCGAATCACAGACGGAAGCGATTGCAGCACTTGATAGTTCATCTCGCTTACGGAAAATTCTCGGCGATCTGGCCGTGGACCTGATTGTTGCGGTGCGCCGCTTGGAGGACCAACGCTACGCCGACCTGGGTCCCGAAGAGCTGACGGCCAAGTTCCGCATGGCCTGGAGCGTCTGACAATGCCAGCTGCCGGCGACTCTGCGCTGGCACGTCATATCGCCGAGGTGCCGTTGATCGATCAGCATGTCCATGGCTGCTGGCTGGCGGCAGGGGACCGGCGGCGATTTGAGAACGGTCTCAACGAGGCCAACACCGAACCGCTTGCCGAGTTCGATTCGGGATTCGACTCGCAACTCGGATTTGCTGTCCGCGCCCACTGCGCGCCGCTTCTTGGCTTGGCCAAACATGCTGAGGCAGAAGACTATTGGCGGCGCCGCAGCCGCTTCGGCGAACTCGACCTGGCCCGGCTTTTCCTACCCGCCGCCGGGGTCACCCACTGGCTGGTAGACACCGGGTTGGATCGGGGAGTAGCCGGCGTCGAGGAACTCGCCGAGCTGTCCGCGGGTCGCGCACGTGAGGTGGTTCGCCTCGAGCAGGTAGCCGAGCAGGCAGCGCAGGCACCGGGTGACTATGCGACGGCATTCGAGGAGATTCTGCTTCGACGCGCAGCGAACGCCGTCGGCACCAAGTCCGTGCTGGCTTACCGCGGCGGATTCGACGGGGACCTGACTGAGCCGACGGCGGCACAGGTCGCCGAGGCCGCCGCCCGGTGGCGGGACAGCGGCGGTGTTCGGCTGTCTGACCGGGTGCTGCTGCGCTTCGGGCTGCACCAGGCGCTGCGGCTGGGTAAGCCGTTGCAGTTCCACGTCGGCCTCGGCGACCGCGACTGTGATCTGCACAAAGCCAATCCGCTGTATCTGCTCGACTTCCTCCGCCAGTCCGGTGACACACCGGTCGTGCTGCTGCACTGCTATCCCTACGAGCGAGAAGCCGGCTATCTCGCACAGGCCTTCAACAACGTGTACCTCGACGGCGGGCTGAGCATCAATCATCTGGGTGCCCGGGGCCCGGCGTTCATCGCCCGGCTGCTGGAGTTGGCGCCATTCCGCAAGATCGTCTATTCCTCGGATGCCTTCGGGCCGGCAGAGCTGCATTTTCTCGGCGCGATGCTGTGGCGCAACGGTATTCATCGGGTACTCAGCCGTTTTGTATCCGACGACGACTGGAGCGAGTCCGATGCCACCCGGGTGGTCGATGTGATCGCACACGCCAACGCCGCCCGCATCTACCAGCTTGATCCTGTCGAGGTATAAGAATCCGCGACCCGGGGTATAAACCCGAGGTGGCCGGCCTAGGCGAGGTGCTGGAGTGGGCCCGCACGCAAGTGGCGTCGCGGGTGCCCAAGGCCGACCTCGACCAGCGCGACCCTGATTACATCCGCGACCAGCTGCCCGGGACGTGGCTGCTGGCATCGCTGTACTTTCGCGCCGACGTGCGGGGCCTGGATCGGATTCCCGCGGAGGGACCGGTGCTGCTGGTCGGCAATCACAGCGGCGGCAACGTGCCACCCGACACGTTCGTGTTCACCCTGGCGTTTTGCTCCTACTTCGGCGTCGAGCGGCCGTTTTACCAGCTGGCGCACAACCTCGTCGTTTCCGCGCCCCCGTTGGGTTGGCTGCGCAAGTTCGGCACCGTCGCCGCCAATCACGAAAACGCGCGACTGGCCTTGGAAACTGGCGCGGCGCTGTTGGTCTATCCCGGTGGCGACTACGAGGTCTTCCGACCGTCGTGGGAGCGGCACAGCGTCGATTTCGGCGGCCGGATGGGCTATGTGCGGCTGGCCCGCGAAGCCGGTGTGCCGATCGTGCCCGTCGCCAGTGTCGGCGGCCAGGAAACCGCGTTGTTCCTCAACCGCGGCCAATGGCTGGCCAAGCTGCTGATGGCGGATAAGTTGCTGCGGCTCAAGAGCATTCCGATATCGCTGGCGCTGCCGTGGGGGCTGAATATCAGCGATCTCGCCGGACACCTTCCGCTGCCGGCAAAGATCACGATCGAGGTGCAAGAGCCCATCGACGTCGACGGCGATGACCAGGCAGTGCACGACAAGGTAATGGCCAGTTTGCAGGGCGGCGTGGACCGACTGGCCGCCGAGCGTCGATTCCCGGTGATCGGCTGATGCGCGTCGAACGCCGGTGCGTGATCGACGCCGACCGCGGCGAGGTGTGGAAGTTCGTCAGCGATCCGGACTGCTACCCGTCGTTCATGACCAGCCTGGAGCGCTGGGAAAACGCGAACGAGCAGCCCGCGGGTATCGGGGCCCGCTATACCGTGCACTGGAAGATCGGCTCGGTGCCCGTTGGTGGGCTGATCGAGGTGGTCGAGTTCGACGAGGCCCGCGACTTGGCTTGGGTCAGCATCACCGGCGGTGTCAACCAGCGCGGCCGGATCCGGCTGCGCGACGCGGGGGAGGGCCGGACGAAGGCGACATTCCGGCTGTCATACCAGGTACCCGGCGGAATCCTGGGCTACATCGCCGATCGCGTCGCCGTACGCCAAGTGGGTCGCACGTTGGCCGAAACCCTGAAACGGCTCAAAGGACTCGTCGAGTCCTAGATCAATGGCGGCGATCCGCTGCGCCCGGCTCCGCCGCGCTTGCGATCGCCGCTAGATCAGCCCCGTCGCATCGAAGATCCACGACGTGTCGGTACCGGCCAGGTCTTCCATCCAGGTGGCGGGAGCCTGGCTGACCATCGAGCCCATGTCCCAATAGTCCTTCCACAGCGTCACTTTGCCATCGTGGACCTGATGCACGCTGACGAACTTGAGCAGGGCCGTCTCGCCGGTGTGCCAGCGCCATGTCTCGGAGTGTTCGTACATCACGTCGGCGCCGTTGGATACCAGCACACCGTCGTGATTTTCGTAGTGCGCCAGCGACTCCAGGCCGACCTTGAGACGCTTGACGATGTCGTCGGGACCGCGCGCGGCGGCTGTCGGCCCCACCGGCATGTCGACATAGATGCAGTCTGCCGACAGAAACGTCTTGACCGATTCCCAGTCCCGCTGCGACAGCGCCTGCCACAGCTTCAGTACTGCCTCGTCAACCGACATGGGCCAGTTCACCTTTCACGGGCGAAGTAACGGTCTTCGCGCGCAGGAAGCGGCCGGTGCGCTGCACGCCGAGCACCTCGGTCGGCGCCCCGTCGAGGAATACCGCGCGCCCGCCGACGAAGACGGCGTTCACCGTGTCGTCGTTGCGGTTGACCATCCGCGACATCTGGCCGAACTGGTCGACGTCGGCCTCGGCGTACTCGTCGAGCGACGCGTCGAGGTGCTCGGGATCCACCACGACCAGATCGGCGCGGTCACCCTCGCGAAGGTGACCGGCATCGAGTTGGAACCAGTCGGCGAGTTCCCCGGTGAGGCGGTGCACTGCATGCTCGATCGTGGTGAATGGCCGGCCCGCCTTCTCGGCGTCGTGGACATGACGCAACAGGCGAAGCCCGGAGTTGTAGAACGCCATATTGCGCAGGTGCGCGCCGGCATCGGAAAAGCCCATCTGCACACCGGGTTCGGCGGCCAGCTTTTTCAGCACCTCGGGCCGATGGTTGGAGATCGTGGTCCGCCAGCGCAGCGCGGTGCCGTGTTCGAGCACCAGGTCCAGGAATGCGTCGACGGGATGCAGCCCGCCGCGCTCGAGACCGACTTGCCCGAACGACTTGCCGACCACCGCGGCATCCGGGCATCCGACAATCTCGGCATCGAAGAAGTCGCGCTGCCATACCCGCACGGCGAACTTGCTCTCGTAGTCCTTGCGGAACCGGCGGCGGTAGCTTTCGTCGCGCATCAACGCGTTGCGCTCGAGCTCGTCGCGAAGATGCAAAGCCGCTGCGCCGGCGCCGAATTCCTCGAAGACCACCAGGTCGATGCCGTCTGCGTACACCTCGAACGGAACCGGCAGATGTTGCCAGCGGAAATCGGCCCCGAACCGGTTGGCCAGCCGCGCCAGCGGGCCCAGGACATGGATCGCGAACGGGTTGGCTTTGACGTCGGCGGCGGAGAGCAGACTGGTCTTGAGCGGTTTGCGGAACAGGCCCAGTGACTGAGCCACCTGTGAGCCGAGATTGAGCGGGTTGGTGATATCGGGCCCGGACTGAAAGACTCGGCCGCTGCGGCGCAGCAACGACTTCAGCCGGCGCAGCTCCCGCGGCTTGGCGTAGGTCGACGGCAAGGTGCGGGAGCGACACGTGTCGCCATCGAGTTTGTCGAACAGCAGTTGCTGTGACGACATCCCGACAAAACCGGCCGCCAACGCCTCGGTCAGCATCTGCTCCATGCGCGCCAGCTGAGCCTTGTTGGGCCGCACGGACTTACGGGTAGCGCTGTCGAGACCCATTGTGGCCGTGCGCATATCGGAGTGCCCGATGAATGCGGCCACATTGGGGCCCAGCGGCCGCGCCTCGAGTGCGGACACATACTCTTCGCAACTGCGCCACGTCTTGTGCTTGTCGACAGCGGCGATCACATGCTCACGTGGGATAGCCTCCACGCGGCCGAACAGGTCGCCGGCATTCACCCCGTCGACGTGGATGGTCGACAGTGAGCAGGAGCCGACGAACACCGTCGTGACCCCGTGACGAAGCGATTCGGCCAGCGAAGGTCCATCGAGCACCTCCACGTCGTAGTGGGTGTGAATGTCGAGCAGACCCGGCAGCACCCATTTACCGGTCGCGTCGACCACCTGCGGACAACCCGTGGAATCGAGGTCTGCTGCGGTGACAGCGCTGACGCGCCCGTCGCGGATACCGATGTTCCTGATCGCCGACGGACCGCCGGTGCCGTCGAACCAGCGTCCATTCCGGATGATTGCGTCATAGGTCACAGCGGTGAATATAACGGCGTTGTTGGACAGGTGTCCAGCATGGCGGACGCCCAGCAACGGCGCCGCAAACCCATTGCCTAGAGTCTGAGCAGTCGACGATGCGGGAGGGCAGTGATGGCCAGAAGGGCGGGACTGCGGGTGGCACGCCGCGCCGGGTTGGCGTTGGCGGCCGTCGGGGTGACAGCGGCGGCGGGCCGGGCGGTGGCGGCACGTGCCCGCGACGTCAGCCCGTCGCCGTACTCGACCTGGGAACCAGGGCCCGCCCGTTACAAGGTCGGGGTTCGCCACAACGTCGAGGTTCCGATGAGCGACGGCGTGGTGCTGCGGGCTGACATTCATTACCCCGTCGAACCGGAGACCGGACAACCCGCGGCCGGGCCGTTCCCCGTGCTGGTGTCGG
The DNA here is from genome assembly GCF_059812285.1 of Mycobacterium sp. NGS62. Lineage (NCBI taxonomy): Bacteria > Bacillati > Actinomycetota > Actinomycetes > Mycobacteriales > Mycobacteriaceae > Mycobacterium > Mycobacterium sp. NGS62. Next base: position 174,423 of record NZ_JCALCK010000001.1, read on the forward strand.
TGACGCCGTACGGCAAAAAGGCGCCGCCGCCGGCCGCCCAGATCGGCGGTGGCGCAACGCCCTACCTGATCAAGCGCGGCTACATCGAGGTGATGGTCGATGTTCGCGGCACCGGGGCCTCGGGCGGCTCCTTCGAGATGCTCGGCGTCGAACAGACCCAGGACGGGGTAGATCTGGTCAACTGGGCGGCGACACTGCCGAATGCCAACGGTCGCGTCGGCATGTTCGGTATCTCCTACCTGGCGATCAACCAGCTCTTCACCGCCGCCGCCGTCGGTCCGGATTCGCCGCTGAAGGCAATCTTTCCGGTGATGGCGGCCCACGACTTTTACCGCGATGCAGCGGCGATGGGCGGGGTGCCGCACCTGCGGACCATCCGGGCGTACGGAGCGATCTACTCGCTGCTCAACGTCGTCAATCCGACGCTGGAGCTGCTCGCTCGCGGTGGGCATCCGCGGCCGCGCGCGGGAGGGCTGACCGCCGTACGACAGCGTGGACGTGACCAGCGACGCTATTTCGGGCCGCTCGTCGCCGATGCCATGAGCGGCGGTGAAGTGGCCTACGACGAACCGTTCTGGGACACGCTGCGCCCGGGCGACGTCCTTGCGGACATCGCCGCCAACGGTGTGGCGGTCTTCCTGGTCGGCGGCTGGCACGACGCGTTCCAGCGGGGGGAGCCGCTCAACTACGCCGGACTGCAGAACGCCTTCGCCGGGCGACCCAACGGCGCGCCGATGGAACCGGACCAACCGGTGTCCGACCGGTTCCAGCTGATGATGGGTCCCTGGTATCACGTGTCGAACTTCGGCGGACTGCATCTGGGTGCCCTGCAGTTGCGCTGGTTCGACCACTGGCTCAAGGATGACCACACCGCCGCGGTATCCGGATCGCCGTTCACCTTCCAGGCCGTCGGAAGCTCGCAGTGGTTCCACGCACGCGACTATCCCGTTGCCGAGGCGGAACCCACCTGCTTCTACCTGTCGCCGGACGGAAACCTGACCCGCGACGCAGGCCAGGATGAATGCACGGTCACCCTCAATTACAAGCCGCGGGGGCCGGTGGCCGGTCGGAGCATGGAGCAGTGGAGCCTGGGCATGAACAGCTTCATGGCCACCCAGCGGGGCGCGCGGATCCGCTACGACCTGGATAACCGGCGGCTGCAGCGCGGAGCACTGACCTACACCACCGAGCCGTTCACCGCGGCCACGCTGGTCGTCGGACCGATCAGCCTCACCGTGCACGCGACAGCCAACACCACCGAGACGGTATGGGTTGCCCACCTCGACGACGTTGCACCCGACGGCGCCAGCCGGCCACTCTCGCAGGGTGCGTTGCTCGGCTCGCATCGCGCGCTCGATCCGGATCGCACGTGGTATCTACCCGATGGCACGGTGCTGCGACCACACCACGTCAGCACCCGCTCGGCCAGCCGGCCCGTCGCCCCGGGCGAAGTGACCCGCTATGACATCGAGATCTTTCCCACCGCCGCACTGATCGCCCCCGACCACCAACTGCGCCTCACCCTGACCACTTATGACTTTCCGAACCTGGTTCCCACCAAGCCTGCGCGAAAAGCGTTGGCCGGCGGCAGCTACCAGGTGCACCAGGGCGGCCCCACCCCGTCGCACATCCTGATCCCGCTGGCTGATCCAGACACGCTGACGTGACCATGCCGCCGATGTCGACCCTGACACTGAGCCAGGTACTCGACACGCTCGAGCTCGAGCAGGTCAGCGACGGCTCCTTCGTCGGAACCCAGCTCGAAGAAATCGGCGATCACATCGTCGGCGGCCACATTGCCGCGCAGGCGCTGATGGCGGCCAGCCGAACCGTGTCCGGCCGCGCCCCGCACAGCATGCACGTGTATTTCCTGCGGCGCGGCGACGCCAGGCACCCGGTGGATTTCGAGGTGACCGCACTACATGACGGCGGCACCTTCTCCGCCCGCCGGGTCACTGCGCGGCAATTCGGCGCAGTGCTGCTGGAGGGCACCGCGTCGTTCAGCGTGCCCGTCGACAACGAGGTGTACCAACAGCAGCACCCGGATGTGCCCGGCCCCGAATCCCTTGCGCCGCTAGATGTTCAGCTCAGCGCTTACGCCGACGAGTTCGACGGCTGGTGGGTCCGGCCGCAGCCCGTCGAGCTGCGCTACGTGGACGCCCCGGCCAGACTCGCACTCGACCTCACCGGTACGCCGTCGGCGAGGACGCGAATCTGGTGGCGTCCCAATGGTATTCCACCCGCCGATCCATTGCTGGCAACCTGCCTGGTGGTCTATGTCTCGGGCCGGACGCTACTCGAACCGGCCATGATCGCCCGGCGCACGACACCGCTGGGACCCGGAATCTCGGCGTTGATCGATCACGCAGTGTGGTTTCACCAGGCGCCGGACCTGTCGGATTGGCTGCTCTACGACCAGCAATCGCCTAACGGTATCGGCGGCCGGGCGCTGGCCAGCGGCGCCATGTTCAACCGCGGCGGGCACCTGGTCTGCACCACGACTCTGGAAGGGTACTTCGGCCGCCGGGCGCCCGGCGCCGCCGAACGATAGCGGGGTTCAGCGGGCGGCCATCGACCGCGACGGTCCCAGCGCCACCGGCAGCTGCGACCACCCGCGCAGCACCCGGGTGTCACGGCGGCTGCCCGCACCCGCCGACCGCGCCTCGGGGAAGCGGTCGAAGAAGGTCCGCAACCCCACCTCCCCTTCAGCACGGGCCAACGCCGCGCCCAGACAAAAGTGCCGGCCGCCGGAGAACGCCAAATGTCGGCCGGCGTTGCCACGTTGGATGTCGAAGCGGTTCGGGTCGGCGAACACCTCAGGGTCGCGGTTGGCGGCGCCCAGATAAATCACCACCATCTCGTCGCGCTTGACGGGCCGGCCCGCTACTTCGGTGTCGCGCAGCGCCACCCGTACGGTGAGCTGAACCGGCGAATCCAGCCGCAAGATCTCCTCGACAGCGTTGGGCCATAACTGCGGTTGCGCGCTGAGCGTGCGCAGATGCTCGGGTGTGTCCAGCAGCATCCGGATCCCGTTGCCCAACAGGTTCACTGTGGTTTCGAAGCCGGCCGCCAACACCAGCCCGGCAAGAGCCTGTAGCTCTGTCTCATCCAAACACTCGTCGGGCGAGCCGTTTTCGGATGCCACGATCAATTGGCTGAGCAAGTCGTCACCGGGCGCGCGTCGCAACTGGCGCAGATGCTCACCGAGCCAGAGGTTGAATCCCGCGATGCCGTGCTGCACGCGCCGGTACTGCCGCCACGACACCCCGACGTCCAAACTGGGTGCGGCCAGCTCGCCGAACTCCAGGACATTGCCGCGATCCCGGTCAGGCACGCCCAGGATGTCGCTGATGATGGCCACCGGAAGCTGCGCGCAGTACTTGTCGACGATGTCGACGACACCCGGCTGTTCGGCAAGGCGATCCAACAATGCCGTCGCCGTCTGCTCGACCCGGTCCCGCAACGCCGCTACTGCTTTGGGCGTGAACACCGACGACACTGTCTTGCGGTAGCGGGTGTGCTCCGGCGGTTCGACCGCCAGTAGCGAGGGTGGCCTTAACGGATGGAGGAGGTCGTCGCGGACGCGACTCTCCAGCCACCGCACCGGCGCGGGCAGGTTCCCGCCGAGGCAGACCACGCGGAAGTCGTCGGACCGCAGCAGTTCGTGGGCAACTGCATGGCCGACGGCGAGATAACCGAGGCGGCAGCGCACCAGCGGTCCCTGCGGCCGCAATTCGTCGTAGAAGGGCGCCGGGTTCGCTTTGACGGCGGGGTCGGCGACCAGCCGGCCCTGCGGGTCGCCGCGCCGGGCGCCGAGTGATGCGATGCCACGGACGTACCCGTGCAGCGCAAGCCAGTGCAATCGTTGCCTCAACCCAGCTCCTGGTCGGGCAGCAGCGCCGGCAGCGACTTGACGATGCGGTCGCGCACCATCTCTGGACTGATCCCTTTGATCCGGTCGATCATCCGAATGCCCTTGGGCACATACCAGTGCATTCGGGTGGGGTGATGGTAGGCCTGCCAGGCCGCCTCGGCGACGCTGCTGGCCGGCATCAACCGCATCATGCCCCGCTTCGGGGCAGCGGCCCTGATGTCTTCGGCCGTGCGGGTCGAAACGCCGCTCTCGGAGTGCTCGGGTGTGTTGGTGAGGATTGCGGTGTCAATCATGCCCGGCAGCACGTCAGCCACCCGCACGTCGTGGCGCCGCCATTCCACACTCAACGCTTCCGTCAGCCCTTTGATGGCGTGCTTGGTGGCCGAATAAACCGCCAGGCGGGGCATGCCATACGTGCCCGCCGATGACGATGTGGAGAACATCAGGCTGCCCGACGCCTTCTTGAGGTAGGGCAGTGCGCCGTAGGCGCCGGTGAGCACCGCCTTGAAGTTGACGTCCACCACGCGCATCGCGGCCTCGTAGGGGACGTCCTCGAACCAGCCCGACTCACCGATCCCGGCGTTGTTCCACATCATGTCCAGCCCGTCGCGGTCCCCGCAGAAGTCGGCCAGGGCGGCGTCCAGAGCAGGCTTGTCGGTCACGTCGACCGTGCGTGTCCACAACCGCTGGCTGGCGAGTTCTTCGGCCAGTGCGGCAAGGCCGTCGCCATCGCGGTCGACCGCGGCGACCCGCCAGCCGTTGGCGTGGAAAAGCTTGGCGCCCTCGCGGCCCATTCCGCTGCCGGCCCCGGTGATGAAGATCGATTTCATGCCTCGGCTTCCTCTTTGATGCGGTGCAGCGTCTTCGTCATATCGCGAATGTTTCGGCGTTGCCGCAGGAATCCGCCGAATACCCAGTAATACACGCTGGTCAGCGGCGACGAGGCGAGCCGAAACGACTCCGTCACGTCGGTGCCGTCGGCGTTGGGGGCCAACCGATAGTGCCAATTGTTCACCGCTCGATCCCCGATGAGCACGTCGAAGCCGAACTCCCGGCCGGGCTCACAGGCGGTGACCTGACACGTGGTCCAGTAAACCGGGCCGATTTCGTTGCGTTTGACGTGGCCGCGGAACCGCGCGCCCAGCGCGGGCCCGGTGGCACCGTCAAGCCACTCCGCTTCAAATGTCTCCGGGGAGAACCGCCCGGTATTGCGGATATCCGCAATCAGATCCCAGATCTTCTCCGCGGGCGCTGCCATATGTACTGTCGCCGACCCTTGCATGTCGCTGATCCAAGCATGTCCGGCCGTAGACGGTGAGCGGAAGAGGGACATTCCTCGGCGGGCAGGCCACGTGCTATTGGGCGACCCTAGTTTTCGACGCCATTTTCCGGCATGTCATGGCGTACCACTCGTACTTTGCCGTGCGCCAGGCATGCGGCATACCCGTGATATTTGCCGTACAGCTCCCATGCCGTTACTTTCTCGTCCGGCGATACGTCAATCTGATGCCCGTCGGAAAACTCCAGGTGCAAATCTCCGCTGTCACCCCAAGCCACCTCGGTGCACGTCGCCCCGGAGAAATCAAACAACGGCCGCTCTTGCAACGCCGGGTCGTTCGGATCGATGGAAACCACCTCGGCGGGTGCGCTGGCCGTGGCCGGCAGGGTCAGGCGGATCGGTGCCGAGATCACCAGTTCGTTGTCGTCGTCAAAGTTCAACACGAGGCCGTCACGGAACATGATCCGCTGTACCGCACAGCCCTGGATCCAGTGCTCGATCAATTTCTGTTCGGTCATGTATTTACTCTGGCCGCTATAAGTCACGTGCACAAGAGCCGAAAATGAGGAAATGGCGATGAAAGAATCGCGCAGAATGGATTGTTATGCCGCCGTTGGCTATACGGCGACAGCATCACCCGCGCCGCGACCCTTGTATCGCCGCAGCAGACGCGCTAGCGTTTCGACGTCCTCCGCCACGATCAACACGGAGTGATCATCGTCGACTCGGAGATCAGTGAGGCCCTGCACAACATGAATCGGTTCAAGTCTGATGCCGCGCTGGATGATGGTGAGGCACCTGTCATTGTCAGCCTGGTCGAAGCGGCAATGCAGATGTTCACCGCATCGATTGAAGCCCTGCCGGATTCCAGCGATCCGGAGTTCTCCGGACGCGCCACGGTGATACTCGCCGGCTTGCGCAAATTGCAAACCGCGCTGACCGAAGCGGCGTCTCGTGGCCGCGCGACGCCGTCGGTCATCGTGTCGCTCAGCGGGGTCCGGACCCAATACGACGACCTGATGGAAATGGCCGCCGAATCGCCCGGCGCAACATTGGGCCAGCAGCTGTACGTCACCCGGCGACGTGCCAAACTCTCCGCGCAGGAAACCGCCAATGGCGCCGGCCTGCGGGCAGACCTTCTCGACGCCATCGAGGCCGACGAGACCCCGACCGACGACGAGGCCGCCCGGATCAAGGAGCTCATTGCCGCACTCGGCGGCTAGCCAGGGGCTCGACGTGTCCGGTGGCGGCAACAGGCTTCGCTCGCCGGCCGCTCGGGTGCTGCTTGGTGCCACGTTGTCACTCTCGCTGGTGCTGGGCGGCTCATTTCTGGCGATCGACAAACTGCGTTCGTCCGCGGACGACATGCTGGACCATCCCGCTCATCTGAGCACCGACGATCAATCCCAAGCCGAAGTCGTGCAGCAGGCAAAACATCTCGTCGCGATCGCCCGACTACAGCAGCCGACGGCGGGCTATCTTCTGATGTCCTGCAAGGACCGGGAAAGCCCGCCGTATCAAGGCGCGGTATATCTGAACTTCACCGTGCCCGGCGATGCTCGAGCCGACGCGTACTTCGACGAGATCGCGACGGCGATGGTGGCTCGCGGTTGGCAGGAAGGTGTGGCGTCGAACCGCTACCTGTTCGGCAAGACGCTGCACCAAGACGGCGTCACCGCGATCCTGTATCGAGACGACGACGACCCGAACCTCGGAATCGCGCGGCTCTACGGTCAATGCCGGAACATGACCGACCACCGTAACGACACGACGGCGTGGGTCGATGTCACCGACCAGATCCAGTAAGGCCGGCTGCCGATTGCTGCGGTACTAGGCGGCGCCCAGGCTGCTCTGCAGATCGGGCTTCATGGCCTGCAGCTGAGCACCCCAGTACTCCCAGCTGTGAGTGCCGTAGGCCGGGAAGTTGAACACGGCGTTGTGGCCGCCCGCGGCGTTGTAGGCCTCTTCGAACTTCTTGTTGCCGCCGATCATGAAATTGCTCTCGAGGAACGTGGCCGGCAGGTTCGCGCCGCCCAATTCGTTTGGCGTCCCATTGCCGCAGTACACCCAGAGCCGGGTGTTGTTGGCGACGAGTTGCCCGACGTTGACCGTGGGGTCATTGCGCACCCACGCCGGGTCGCTGTCCGGCCCCCACATGTCTTCCTTCTTGTAGCCCCCGGCATCATTCATCGCCAGGCCGATCCAGCTTTGCCCAGTGGACGGGCTCAGGTAGCCGGAAAGCGAACCAGCGTAGACGAACTGGCCAGGGTGGTAGATCGCCAGATTCATTGCCGACGCACCGGCCATGGAGATTCCGACCGCAGCACTGCCGGTCGACTTGACCGACTGGTTGGAGGCCAGATACCCGGGCAGCTCGCTGGTCAGGAAGGTCTCCCACTTGTAGGTCGAGCAGCCGGCCTTGCCGCACGCCGGGCTGTACCAGTCGGTGTAGAAGCTGGACTGCCCACCGACGGGCATGACAACCGACAGACCGGACTGGTAGTACCACTCAAAGGCGGGGGTGTTGATGTCCCAGCCGTTGTAGTCGTCTTGGGCACGCAGGCCATCAAGCAAATAGACCGCCGGGGAGTTGGCTCCGCCGCTCTGGAACTGGACCTTGATGTCACGGCCCATCGCCGCAGACGGCACTTGCAGGTACTCGACCGGCAGACCGGGCCGGGAGAACGCTCCCGCGGTCGCGGCACCACCTGCAAGGCCGACCAGCCCTGGCAGTGCGGCGGCCCCGATGGCGGCGACTGTCAATCGCCGCACCCAGCCGCGCATCCGTTTGCTCACGTCTGTCATACCTGGCCCCTTGTCGTATGCCGTCGTGCGCCCGTGGCAGAACTTACCTTCTGGTAGTCCATATGTCGATGAGAGCGCAAACGTGTCTCACATTTATATCGGCCGCTACCACCTGCTCGGCGCCGGTGATCGCGACCGTATCGACACCCGTGGCTACCCAAATCCGGTACGCACCACACCTGGGCTGTCGATACCCAACCGGCGGCCGTGCTGTCGGCCGCGTAGGCTCTCCCGGGGTACGCCGACGAAGAGACACTGCCCCCGGTCCGTTCGGCGCTGTGAACCACCGCACCACAGCATGACGACTTTTGAGTGCGCGTGAACGGCGTCATCTCGGCTTGGGGCCACGACGGAGCGGCATGATTGAGGTGCGAATTTGGATACGGTACTAGGGCTGTCGCTGACGTCGACCGCCGTCGGCTGGGTACTTGTCGACGGTCGGGACGCTGACGGCGCCATCCTGGACCATGACGATTTCGAGGTGCATACCGGCGGCGGGACGCGGGCGGCCAGCATCTCCGAGCGAGTGACTGCCGCGGTGTTGGATGCCGTGTCGGCAGCGACACAACGGGATCACCGCCTGCACGTGTTCGGCGTGACATGGAGCGACGACGCGTCCGCCGAGGCCGCTGTGCTGTTGGAGTCGCTGACCGACGCCGGTTTCGACAACGTGGTACCGATCCGGTCGCTGCGGGCCGCCGAGACGTTGGCGCAGGGTATCGCGCCCGTTGTCGGCTATCAGAAGGCCGCAGTGTGCGTGGTGGAAGGCGATTCGACCACCGTGGTGATGGTCGATGCCGGCGACGGTCGGGCACAAACCGCCGTCAAACACCTCGACGGCGGCGCGGACCGGCTGGCCCGGTGGCTGGCCACGATGTTCGAGCGGAGTACTTGGCAGCCGGACGGTGTGATCGTCGTCGGCGCCGATCACGTCGTCGATGCGCTGTCCTGGCAACTCGACGAGGCGTTGCCGGTGCCGGTGTTCACCCAAAGCGGAGTGGCGCCGGCCCTGGCCCGGGGTGCCGCGCTGGCGGCGGCTGACAGCACGAAATTCGCGGACTCTTCGAGCCTGGAGTCGGTCGGCACGCCCACCCGGCGGACGGTGCGGTCACGACCGCCGGCCTACGCCGGGGCGTTGACGATGCTGGTCGCCGGCGCGGCGACGTTCGTAGCGTCGGTGTCGCTGGCCGTGGGCCCGCGTCTGCTTCCCGACAGGCCAACCGAACCGGTCCGGCACATGGTGCACAAGTCGGCGCCGGTCGCGCAAGCGCCTGCTCCGCCGCCGGCCAGGGTCGAGGCGCCGCCACCGCAGGCAGCACCCGAGCCGGCGCCGCCAGAAGAACCGGCTGTCATCGCGGCACCGGTCGAGCCGCAAAACGCCTTTACCGCAGAGCCGTCAAACGACCTGCCCGTCGCTGCCGCGGCTCCCGCGCCGCCACCGGAACCGTTGCCTCCTCCGCCGCCTCCGGAACCGAACCCGCATCCGCTTCTGACCAGGGTGCTCGAGCGCCTGCACGGCCACCATGACGACGTTCCACCGGAAGAGCGTGCGCCGGCACCGATCCCGTCTCCGTAAGGGTCTAGGGGGCGACTGCTTTGGCGGCTTGAGCAGCAGTCGTCAACGCGGTCAGGTGGTCGTCGACCGATGCGAACCCGGCGCCCATCGTATTGACGGACACGTGTGAGGCGCCGGCGACGACCCAACTGCGCAGTGCGGCAACGAATTCGTCGGGGTTGCCCTGCCAGGAGACCCGGCCCTCCATGGCGATCTGGGCGGGGTCGCGGCCAGCCTCGGTCGCCGCTTCCTGTACCGCCTGCAACGCCTGGTCAAGTTTCGGTCCGGGCCCAACCATGGGAAACCAACCATCGGCGAGGCGTCCGGCACGCCGGCAGGCGCGCTGCGAGGATGCGCCGAACCACACCGGGATCGGCCGTTGTATCGGCAGCGGGGCCAATCCGGCTCCGGTGACCTGGTGAAAGGTGCCGCGGTAGGTAACGGTCTCCTCGGTCCAAAGTCGGCGCATCAACTCCACCTGCTCTTCGGAGCGCTTGCCTCGGTTGGAGAAGTCTTGGCCGAGCGCCTCGTATTCCACCGCGTTCCAACCCAGGCCGACGCCGAGCCGCAACCGGCCGCCGCTGAGCAGGTCGACCTCCGCGGCCTGTTTGGCCACCAGAACGGTCTGCCGCTGGGGCAAGATCACGATGCCGGTCACCAGCTCGAGCGAGGTGGTGACCGCCGCGAGGTAGCCGAAGGTCACCAACGGCTCGTGGAAGGTGCTGTGTAGGTCATACGGCCCGTTCCAACCCTGATGGATTTGCGGGTCGGCGCCCACCACGTGGTCGTAGGCGAGCAGATGGGCAAATCCGAGCCCTTCGACATGCTCGGCGTAGGCCCGCACCGCACCGGCGTCGGCACCGATCTCGGTCTGGGGGAATACCACTCCAATGCGCATGGCGGCTCCTATTCCTTGGGCGTCTTCTTGGCGCGCTGCGCGGTAAACGACACGGTCACCTCGTCGGCGACTTTCATCGAACCCAGCAGCAGTGAGTACGGCTTGACGCCGAAGTCGGATTGGCGAACGGTGGTATTACTCGACATTCGCCACGACTCGCCGAGATCCGCTGTGCAAAGGTCGATTACCTGCTCGCGCGTCTTGCCGTGGATCCGCAGCCTTCCGCGCAATCGGTAGCCGGCGTCGCTTTTCTCGATTGCATCGGCGGCAAAGCCGATGTCGGCGAATCGCTCAGCGTGCAACGACTTCAAGGCATTCGACCGCACCAGCGTCTTCTCCGGCGCGGACAGCGGTGTGACGCCTCCGTCGCCTCGCAATACGTCGAGCGAGCGCACGTCGATCACAATTTCTGCCGCCGTGGGTTCGCCGTCGGTCCACTTCACGGCGGCCTGCCAATGCCGCATCGCGATGGTGAGACGGTGACCCATTTTCGCGGCCCGGCCGGTGACCCCGGTGTGGACCAGCAGTTCGCCGTCGGCGGCGGTCAGGGTCCAGGTTTCGGCGGTCACACCTCACCGTATCGACCGGGTGCGGTCAGGTGGTGAGGACCATACGGTAACGCGGCCGGCCCTGCTCCATGGCGGCGTACGCGTCGGCGGCCTCGGCAAGGGGGCGTTCCTCGATCCATGCCCGCACGCCGGACAGCACCGCAAAGGCCATGGTTTCCTCCACGTCACGCGCGGTGCCGGAGGGGTGCCCAGTGATGCTGACGCCCGGGAGGATCAGCTGGGCCGGACTGATCGGCAATGGATCGGCGGTGACGCCGATGGTGATCAGCTCACCGCGGGGGAGCAGCCCGCCCACTGTGTCGGCCATGGCATTCGAGTTTCCTGCTGTGGCAAGGACGACCGATACCCCGCCCAGCGCCCGCAGCGCATCGCTGACGTCGTTGCTGGTGGAATCGATGTAGTGGTGGGCACCCAGTTTGCGAGCATCTTCTGCCTTATCGGTGCCGCGGGCGATCGCGATGGTCTCGAAACCCATTGCTCGACAGAACTGCACTCCCAGATGTCCGAGGCCGCCGACGCCGAGGACGGCGACCCGGTCACCGGGCCGGGCCTTTGTGTGCCGAAGCGCGTTGTAGGTGGTGACGCCGGCACATCCCATCGGGGCCGCTTCGGCGAAGGAAAGCTCAGCCGGTATTCGGGCCAGCGCGTTGGCGGGTACCGTCACCGTCTCCGCATAGCCACCGGGGTACTGCCAGCTGGGCACCTTGATGTCCTCGCAATGAATGAAGATGCCTTGCCGGCATGGGACGCAGTGGTTGCAGTTTCCGCCGAACCAGCCGACTGCGACGCGATCACCCACGGCGAACTCGGTGACTGCCTCACCCAGTTCGCTGATGGTTCCGGCTATTTCATGGCCCGGCGTGAGTGGCCACGACATGTCCGGAAAGCCGCCATTGACGAACGCACGATCCGTGCCGCATACGCCGCACGCGGACACCGCAATTCGTACCTCGTCGCGGCCCGGCGGGATCGTCTCAGCGTCGACTACTTCCAGGGGGCCGCCAACGGTGTTGACGTGGACTGCGCGATGAGTCGCCATGCGTTATGTATATCAGAGTCAATGCGCGACAGGGCATTTCGCCGCAGCATCGCTGTGATAATCGACTTGCCAATGCTTGATACCGTTGAGCCAACCCGACCGCAGCCGCTCGGGTATGCCCGCGGATTCCAGATCGGGCATCTGGTCGGCGATCGCATTGAACATCAGGTCGATCGTCATCCGGGCCAAATTGGCACCGATGCAGTAATGAGCGCCGGTGCCACCGAATCCGACGTGCGGGTTGGGATTACGCAAAATGTCGAAGGTGAACGGGTCGTCGAACACGTCCTCGTCAAAGTTGGCGGACCGATAGAACATCACCACCCGCTGATCCTTCTCGATCTGCACACCGGACAGTTCGTAGTCCTCCAGCGCGGTGCGCTGGAACGACGTGACGGGAGTGGCCCACCGGACGATCTCGTCGGCAGCGGTCACCGGACGTTCACGTTTGAACAGGTCCCACTGATCCGGATGGTCGGCGAAGGCCATCATGCCCTGGGTGATGGAGTTCCGGGTGGTCTCGTTACCGGCGACCGCCAGCAGGATGACGAAAAACCCGAACTCGTCCTCGGAGAGTTTGTGGCCGTCGACGTCGGCCTGGATCAGCGTGGTGACAAGATCTTGCCCGGGGTTCTTGGCCTTTTCGGCGGCCATCTGCATGCCGTACATGATCAGCTCCACCGACGCGGTGATGGCGTCGTTGGAGGCGAACTCCGGATCCTGGTCGCCCACCATCTGATTCGACCAGTGGAACAGCTTCTTGCGGTCTTCCTGCGGCACGCCCATCAGCCCGGCAATGGCCTGCAGTGGCAGCTCACAGGAAACCTGTTCGACGAAGTCGCCGGAACCCTGTGCGGCCGCCGCCTCGACGATGCGCTGGGCACGCTCGTTGAGGTCGTCGCGCAGGCGTTCCACCGCTCGGGGCGTGAAGGCCCGCGAGATGATCTTTCGCAGCCGGGTGTGCTGGGGCGCGTCCATGTTGAGTAGGACGAACTTGCCGCGTTCGACCTGCTCACCGACCGTGCCGTCTTTATACCGCGGCAACGCGGTCTTCTTCAGGCTGGAAAAGACGTCGCTGCGCAGCGAGATCTCTTTGACATCCTTGTGCTTGGTGACCACCCAGAAGCCACCGTCGTCGAAGCCGCCCTTGCCCAGCGGCTGCTCGTTCCACCAAATCGGTGCGACACGGCGCATTTCGGCCAACTCATCGACCGGCAACCGCTCGGCGTAAATGTCTGGATCGGTGAAATCGAACCCGGGTGGCAGATTCGGAGCGTGCGTGTGAAGAGAAGGCACCATGCACTCCTTGGATACGACCTGATACGACCTGATACGAGCGCGTCTGGCTCAGTAAAGCATCGGAACCGCGGAGATGGAACGTCTTCTCGCGGGATTGCCGGTTCCGAATTGCAACGTGTTCTCGCTATCGGCCGCGGGCAATCGGCCTTGTGGCCCGGTGTCCACTCGTTATGCTTTGGTCCAAACCGGGACCCGAGGTGGATCATGAATCGTCAACTGTTCCTCGCTGCTGTCATCAGTGGTACCGCGATCAGCATGGCTCCGACCGCCGCTGCCGACCCGCCGCACTACGACGGTGACGTGCCGGGAATGAGCTACGACGCGTCGATGGGCGCACCGTGCGACAACTACGAGCGCTTCATCTTCGGCCGGACTTCCGGCGGCCAGGTCGAGGCATGCCACTTCATCACCCATCAGTTCCCAGCCGCCCAGACCGGCTACTGGGTGATTTCCTACCCGTTGAACGGAGTCCAGGAGGTCGGCGCACCGTGCGCTAACCCGCGCGGATCGGCGGCCCAGTCGCCCGATGGGTATCCAATGATGTGCACCGAGCACGGCTGGCAGATCGGGCAGCTGACCAACGGCGGGTTCCCGCTTCAAAGCGGAGGGTTCCCCTCAGACACAAGTATCACCACCGATAACCCGAACCCATAATGCCGATCCAGATCACATGGAGGTTCTGATGGCTTTCAACCCGAAAGACGCGCTGACCGCCGCACGAGACATCACCACCAACGCCGTCGAGCGGGTTTCGGACATCGTCGACAATGCCGGCGACATCATCCGCGGCGACATCGCCGGCGGCACCGGCGACATCGTCCACAATTCGCTGGACATCGCGACGTACGCCGTCGGCCGGACCAAGGAGGTTTTCACCGGTCCGAGCGCTGACGGCGAGTAACGCGCCGCCGGCGATCAGGCGCCGGCGGCGGCGTTGAGTTCGTCGAGGCGGTTCGTCGCCTCCAGGTACTCCTGCACCCAGCGCTCGATGACCGTCGCCGTTTTCTCCACCTTGGTGAACTGTCCGACCACCTGACCGACGGGGTTGAATGCCACGTCGACCGATTCGTTGGGGTACCGGTTCGTGGCCCGGACGGCCATGCCGGACACCATGTACTGCAACGGCATACCGAGCGGCTTCGGGTTGTCCGGCGCCTCCCATGCCTCGGTCCAGTCGTTGCGTAGCATGCGGGCCGGCTTGCCGGTGAACGAGCGACTGCGGACGGTGTCGCGACTGCCGGCCTTGACGTAGGCCTCCTGCTGAACCGGGGTGTTCGAGGATTCCTCGACCATCAACCACTGCGATCCGGTCCACGCGCCCTGTGCGCCGAGCGCCAGTGCCGCCGCGATCTGCTCGCCGCTGCCGATACCGCCCGCGGCCAGCACCGGAACCGGGGCGACCTCCTTGACGACCTGCGGCCACAGCACGATCGAGCCCACCTCGCCGCAGTGTCCGCCCGCCTCGCCGCCCTGGGCAATGATGATGTCGACGCCCGCGTCGGCGTGCTTGCGCGCCTGCGAGGGGGAGCCGCATAGTGCGGCCACCTTGAGTCCCGCGTCGTGGATGTGCTTGATCATGTCGGCCGGCGGGGTGCCGAGCGCGTTGGCGATCATCTTCACTTTCGGGTGCTTGAGCGCCACCTCGACCTGGGGCGTGGCCGTCGCCTCGGTCCAACCGAGGAGCTGCAGGCTGTCGCCGTCGCTGTCCTCGACCGGCACCCCGTGATCGGCGAGAATCTTCTTTCCGAAGTCGAGGTGCTCCTGCGGCACCATCTTGCGCAAGGTGTCGGCCAGCTCCTCCGCCGACAGGTGCGAATCCATGCCTTCGTACTTGTTCGGGATCACGATGTCGACCCCGTAAGGGTGGTCGCCGATGTTCTCGTCGATCCACTTGAGCTCGATCTCGAGCTGCTCCGGGGTGAAGCCGACCGCGCCGAGCACCCCGAAACCGCCGGCTTTGCTCACGGCGACGACGACATCGCGGCAGTGCGTGAAGGCGAAGATCGGGAACTCGATGCCGAGTTCGTCGCAGATGGGAGTGTGCATGCCTGCTCCTCGGGGGACGGTAGGCGAACTGGAACGTGTTCTAGTTTAGTACGGATTACACCGGCAGCCACTACGCGGTACGGTTTCGCCCGGCGAGACCCCATCGTTTAGGGAGGCAGCATGGCAATCCGCGTCGCTCACATCGGCACCGGAAACGTTGGTCGGCTGGCACTGCGCCAGCTCGTCACCGACCCCCGGTTCGAGCTGACCGCCGTGTGCGTCTCGTCGGATGCCAAGATCGGCAAGGACGCCGGGGAGTTGGCCGGGCTTGACGTCGCCAGCGGCGTCACCGCCGTCAACGACCTGGACGCGTTGCTGGCCACCGAGCCGCAGTGCGCGGCGTACTGCGCGATGGGCGACGACCGCCTGGTGGAGGCGATCGGTGACGTCCGACGTCTGCTGGCCGCCGGCGTCAACGTCGTGGGCTCGGCGCCGGGTCTGCTGCAGTACCCGTGGCAGGTGATGCCCGACAAATACATCGCGCGGATGGAAGATACTGCCCGACAAGCTAATTCGAGCTTGTTCATCACCGGAGTCGACCCCGGTTTCGCCACCGACCTGATCCCGTTCGCGTTCGCCGGCACCTGTCAGCGGATCGAGCAGGTGCGCTGCATGGAAATCGCCGACTACGCCACCTACGACGGCGCGATCGTCATGTTCGACGTGATGGGTTTCGGCAAGCCGTTCGACGAACTGCCGATCCTGTTGCAACCGGGCGTGCTGAGCATCGCCTGGGGCACGGCCATCCGGCAGTTGGCGGCCGGGCTGGGCATCGAGGTCGACGACATCACCGAAACCTACGAACGCGAGCCGGCGCCGGAGGCCTTCGACATCGCGGTCGGCCATGTGCCCAAGGGCAGTGTCGCGGCGATGCGCTTCGAGATCAGCGGGATGGTCAACGGCCGGCCCGCGATCGTCATCGAGCACGTCACCCGATTGCGCGACGACCTGCGTCCCGACTGGCCGCGGCCGGCACAGCCCGGCGGGTCGTATCGCGTCGAGATCACCGGCGAGCCGTCCTACGCGGTGGACATCTGCCCGTCCAGCCGCAGGGGCGACCACAACCACGCCGCGATTGTCGCGGCCGCGGGCCGGATCGTGAATGCCATCCCGGCGGTGGTCGCCGCCGATCCGGGCATCCGCACCACGTTGGACCTGCCGCTGATCACCGGAAACGGCGTCTATGCCGCTGAGGTAGCCTGACCCGTCATGGGACGCGTAGACGGAAAAGTTGCACTGATCAGCGGCGGCGCCCGCGGCATGGGCGCTGCCCACGCCCGGATGCTCGTCGACGAGGGCGCCAAAGTGGTGATCGGCGACATCCTCGACGACGAGGGCAAGGCGCTCGCCGATGAGATCGGCGAGGCTGCGCGTTACGTGCACCTCGACGTCACCGAACTCGAACAATGGGAAGCCGCCGCTGCCACCGCGGTGCAGGACTTCGGCACGCTGAACGTCCTCGTCAACAACGCCGGCATCGTCGCGCTGGGCCAGATTCACAAATTCGATATGGCCAAGTGGCAGAAGGTCATCGACGTCAACCTCACCGGCACGTTTCTGGGCATGCGGGTGGCTGTCGAGCCGATGATCGCCGCGGGCGGCGGCTCGATCATCAACGTCTCGTCGATCGAAGGGCTACGCGGCGCCCAAATGGTCCACCCCTATGTCGCCTCCAAGTGGGCGGTGCGCGGCCTGTCCAAATCCGCGGCATTGGAGCTGGCGCCGCACAACATCCGGGTCAACTCGATTCATCCGGGCTTCATCCGCACCCCGATGACCAAACACTTTCCCGACAACATGCTCACCATCCCGCTCGGCCGCCCCGCCGCGTCGAGTGAGGTGTCGACGTTTGTGCTGTTTCTGGCCAGCGACGAGTCGTCCTACTCGACCGGCAGCGAATACGTCATGGACGGTGGCCTGATCCTCGACGTTCCGCACAAGCTCTGAACGCCCTTGGCGAGCGGCCAGTTATTACACACCTTTTGCGGAATCGCGTGCAATAAGTGGCCATTCGCGGGCGTCGCGGGCTCAGCGCGTTGCCGCGATATACCGGGAGCGCATGATGCTGTCGATCTGTGTGTCGACGTGTGGCGGGGTGCGCCCATAGTCCGCTTGTAACTGCGGGTTGGTGCGGACGGGTTCGACCGTCCATCCGTGATCGGCGAGCCACTCCGCCGGATCGGTCTTGTCCTCGTCGTCGTAGGTCAGGGCTGAGAAGTCCACATCGCCCGACCTGTTGAGCCCGGGATACGTCGCTTCCAAGTCAGCGAGCCGGCTTTGGTCCAGACGCGACCCGAGCGCACCGATCGCGATCCGGCTGCCCGGTGCCGAGAGTCGATCGATATGGGTGAACAGCGCGTCTTGCGCCTCGCCGGTCAGGTATGGCAGCACCCCCTCGACCGACCAGGCCGTGCGTTGTCGCGGATCGAAACCGGCTTCACGCAACGGTATCGACCAGTCTTCGCGCAGATCCGCCGCAACCGCTGTGCGGCGTGCGGTGGGTTCGGCTGCGTGGCCAGCGAGGACACCGGCTTTGAATTCGAGGACTTGGCTCCGGTCGAGCTCGAACACGGTTGTGCCACTGAGCCATTCGAGGCGATAGGCCCGGGAGTCGAGACCGGCCGCGACGATCACCGCTTGTCGGATGCCCTCACCGGTAGAGCTCAGGAAGAATTCGTCGAAGTACCGGGTCTGCACGCCGTACAGGCGCGGAAACGCCGTCGCGCCCACCGACGTCCCCGGGTCGGCCAGCAATCTCGTCAGATACGGATCGCCTGACGCGGTGATGAAATGCTTCGCGTAGTCGTCGCGGACCAACGGTTGCCGGTCGGCGGCGTGTAGAGCGCGCCACCCGGCCACCAGCAGGGCGGTGTAGCCCACGCTGCTGACGATGTCCCACTCGTCGTCATCGCAGCGGGTCATCACGCGACAGCGACCTGCACATGACTGAGGCCAAGCAGATCGACGAGCCGACTGATGGTGGGTTGGGTCGTCGACAGGATGACGTTGCGGTTGTGCTGACGGGCCCGGCTTTCCAGCAGACACAACTGCTGGTGGCTGATGAACTGCAACTCGTCGGCAGCAATTCGCATGCTATGACCTGGCACCAGGGGCCACACACGATGCAGCGTGGTGTCGAACAAGTCGTTGGTTTGGGCGTCGATTTCGCCGGCCAGCGTGAAGTCCGTGCCGGTATCAGGGTCGGCGTAGAGCCGGAACATCACGGTCCCTGCGTTGACGAATGGGTGCAGGCACATCAACTCGTCTGCGGCTGAACCGAGTTCACGGGCGTTGTAGGCGCACATGGCTGAAAACGGCAGCACCGCCATCTGCTGGTCGACGAGATACTCCAGCCGGGCCAGCCCGTCGCGCTGTGCTTGGGTGCGCGCCACCGGTGTGACATCGGATACCGCCCGGAATCCGCTGTAGCCGTTGGCGATTGCCTGGTGGGCGGCGCTGAGATATTTAGCCACCGCCGCATCGCCGTCGATGACGTCGGTGCCGGGACAGAAGGTGTAGTAGTCGTCCGCCGGAATCGCCTCGATGCGGCCGGAATCGAGATGTTCGGCGATCCCCGGGACTGTGGCCAACTCGGACAGCAGTGCGTCGCGCGTTCCCTCACCCGCGTAGGCGATGTATTGGTTGTGCCGCAGCCCGTCAGCGATGTACTCGGCGGCGCGGTGCAGAAACTCGGTGCGTTCGGTATAGCTCCACGCCAAGTGCCCGAACGGCGTCAACCCGGCGGCGGAATGCAGCGCAGCGTTCCCGCGCATTACGCCGCCCCTTCCATCCGAAGGTAGGCCTGGATCGTGGTCGCGTCGGAGGTGGTGTGGGTGCGCACCAGATCGGCGAGCGCATTGACCACATAAAGGCCGCGCCCCCGGCTGGTGTCGCGGTCATACGGGCGGCGACCGGCGAGCGGGTCGTCCAGATATGTACTGTCGCGGGCTTCGCAGACCAGATGACCGTCGCTCTGCCAAAGGGCAAGCCGGCAGGCGCCGGCTTGCATCAGGCTGGAGGTGGCCAACTCATTGATGATCAATTGCAGGTCTGCGATTCGCTCGGGAGGTAGCCCGAACCATTCGCCGTAGCTGGCCGCGAAAGCACGCGCCCCGCTGAGGTCAGCGAGTCGGCGGGCGGTGTATCTGACCGCGGCGTCGTGGCTCGACAGCGGTTGGTTGTAATGCGCCCATGCCGCGTCGGGCGCGAATGTGGCGCTGGCTTCGGCGGGCGATCCAGCCTGCCAGAGCACCGGGTGGGTGGCGCGGGCGTCAGTGAGAGCTTGGGGCTCCAGACGCGCCACGTCGTATGGGCATACCAGCGTGACAGCACGACCGGTGAACGCCTGGTTGATCAACGCCTCGTGTTGTACACATGCCGGATACTCCAGCTCAGATCGGCTGGGCCAGACCGGTTCACCGATCATTCGGACCGGCTGATCCGGATGCCGTTCGAGGAAGCCGCTCAATACTTCGCCCAGGATCCGGCCGGGATTGCGTCCCGCTTCGGTCATGTCGACCATCGTCACCTTCGCAGCAGCTGGCCCCAACCCGTCCCGCAGCAGGCTCATATTGGGCTCAGGAACCGCGGCCAACACGGGTTGCTCGGCGTCGAGCCCATCCGACACGAACGGCAGCAAGCAGTCGCGGTACTCCCCGGCGGTGCGATAAAACAGCGCCGGGTGCGCGAAGGCATGATGATCGATCGGTGCGTTGGTTACGTCAATTCACGCTACGCTTCACCGCCGCCGCGGAAAACCGGCATCACAATTCCAGCAAGACGGTCACCGGGCCATCGTTGACCAGTTCGACTTCCATGTGCGCTCCGAAGGTCCCGGTCTGCACCGAGGCGCCCAATCTCCGCAACTGTTCCACGAATGCCGTCATCAGCGGTTCGGCGACAGTCCCCGGCGCGGCGGCGTTCCACGACGGCCGTCGGCCCTTGGCGGTGTCGGCGTACAGCGTGAACTGGCTGACCACCAGGATCGGTGCGTCGATGTCAGCGGCGGAGCGTTCCTCGTCGAGGATGCGGAGTTGCCAAACCTTTTCAGCAAGTCGCTGCGCCTTATCGACGTCGTCGTCGTGGGTGACACCGACGAAGGCGAGCAGTCCCTGACCCTCGGGCCGGATCGCGCCCACAACCTGGCGGTCCACCGTCACCGATGCCGACGAGACCCGTTGCACCAGAACCCGCATGAGGCCGATGCTGCCACGTGCCGCGCTTTAAGCTTGAGTTGTGTCAGTGCTCGTCGCGTTCTCCGTTACCCCGATGGGCGTCGGCGAGGGCGTGGGTGAGCTGGTCGCTGAAGCGGTGCGGGTAGTCCGCGAGTCCGGGTTGCCGAATAAGACCGACGCGATGTTCACCGTGATCGAAGGAGATTCCTGGGATGAGGTGATGACGGTCGTCCAGCGCGCCGTCGAGGCAGTGAAAGCCCGCGCGCCCCGGGTCAGTGTGGTAATCAAGGCGGACTGGCGCTCCGGCGCCGCGGATGCGATGACCCACAAGACCGAATCGGTGCAGCGGTACCTGTCGCGGGAGGCTTAGGCCTGCGCCGCCGCGCGAAAGGCCTGCTCGGCCTCGTCGCCGTGGACCGCGAACACCACCCGCTGCAGTGAGCTCGGCGTGTGCTCCCGAACCGCGGCGACCATCACCCGAGCCGCCTCGGCGAGCGGAAACCCGCCGACTCCGGTGCCGAAAGCCACCAGCGCCACCGAGCGGCAGCCGAGCTCGTCGGCCTTGCGTAGCGTCGAGCGGGTGGCGTTGGTGATGATCGCCGCCGATGTCGGCCCGCCGAGTTCCATCGTGGCCGCGTGGATGACGAAGCGTGCCGGCATGTCGCCGGCGGTAGTTTCGACGGCTTCGCCCAGCCCGATCGGCGCCTTTTCGTTCGACTCGCGTTGCACCTGCGGTCCGCCGGCGCGGGAGATGGCCGCGGCCACGCCGCCGCCGTGACGCAGTTGGGTATTGGCCGCATTGGTGATTGCGTCAACCTCGAGCTTGGTCACGTCGGCTTGAAGTACCTCTAGTTCCACGCTTTAAGGTCATACCAGTGAGCGCACGTGCGGGCATTGTCGTCACCGGAACTGAGGTCTTGACCGGGCGGGTACAGGACCGCAACGGTCCATGGATCGCCGATCGGCTGCTCGAATTGGGTGTCGAACTGGCGCACATCACGATCTGCGGGGACCGGCAGCACGACATCGAGGCCCAGTTGCGGTTCCTGGCCGATCAAGGCGTGGACCTGATCGTGACCAGCGGGGGATTGGGTCCGACGGCCGACGATATGACCGTGGCGACGGTGGCCGGGTTCTGCGGGCGTGAGCTGGTGTTGGACGCCGAGCTGGAGGGCAAGATCGCGGCGATCCTGAAATCGCTGATGAAGCGTGTCGGCGGCGGGGATTTCGACGCGGTGCGCGCAGCCAACCGCAAGCAGGCAATGATCCCGGCCGGGGCGGTGGTGATGGACCCAGTGGGGACCGCGCCGGGCGTCGTCGTACCCGGCGCGCCGACCGTGGTGGTGCTGCCCGGGCCGCCGCGCGAACTGCAGCCGATGTGGCGGACCGCGGTGCAGACGTCCGCTGTGCAGGAGGCCCTCGCGGGGCGGACGGTGTATCGCCAGGACACCGTGCGGATGTTCGGGTTACCGGAATCGGGCTTGGCCGAGACGCTGCGCGACGCCGAGGAGCGCCTTCCCGGTTTCGGCTCGCTGGAGATCACCACCTGCCTGCGGCGCGGGGAGGTCGAAATGGTCACTCGCTACGAGCCCGACGCCGCCGGCGTGTACCGGCAACTGCTCGAGGTGCTGCGCGAAAAGCATGGGCAGCAAATCTTTTCCGAAGATGGCTCGCGGGTGGACGATCAGGTCGCCCAGCTACTGGCAGACCGGCGGATCGCGACGGCAGAGTCGTGTACCGCGGGGCTTCTTGCTGCACGGCTGACGGATCTGGCCGGTTCGTCGGCCTATGTCGCCGGTGGGGTAGTCGCCTACTCCAACGATGCCAAGACGGAGCTGCTGGGCGTGGATTCGGCGCTGATCGACGCGCACGGGGCGGTGTCCGAGCCGGTGGCCGAAGCGATGGCCGCAGGTGCGCTGCGCCGTTTCGGGGCCGACACTGCGGTCGCGATCACCGGGATCGCCGGCCCGGGCGGCGGAACCGAGGACAAGCCGGTCGGCACGGTCTGCTTTAGGGTCGCGCTGGCCGACGGCCGGTCGCTGACCCGCACGGTACAGCTGCCCGGCAGCCGCGCCGACATTCGGGAGCGCTCGACGACGGTGGCGATGCATCTGTTGCGGCACGTGCTCAGCGACTAATCCTGTCGGGGGGTCCGACTACCATCGAACCTATGTTCGATACCGGTGCATCGGCTCAGGTCAGCGGCTGTTTAGCTGATGCAGATGACGGTGCTGTGGTCGATGCGATCACCGCGGCGGCGCAGGCGCAGAACGCGATGTGTGGGCGAGAATTGGCCGCGATCGGTGAGTTGTACGCGCGGCGGGCGCCTGAGGACGATGTCGACCGGGAAAATTGGGCCATCGACGGCCATGAAAATGTGGTGGCCGAAGTGGCGGCGGCGTTGGGGATCAGCCGGGGCCGCGCCCGGGGGCGGCTGGGGTATGCGATTGCGTTGCGGGAGCGGCTGCCTCTGGTGGCCGAGACTTTCGCGTCGGGGGCTATCGATTTTCGGGTGATGGCTGCAGTGGTGTGCCGCACCGAGTTGGTCAAGGATCCAGTGTTGATCGCGAAGATCGATGCCGCGATCGCTCGGCATGGGCACAAGTGGAAGCGGCTATCGGAGCCCAAGCTGTTCGAGCGTATCGACATGTGGGTGGTCCGATTTGATCCAGCCGCGCAGCGGGTGCCGGGGGAGCGCAACCAGGATCGTTATGTCGAGATCGGACCCGTCGAAACCGGATTGGCCGGAATCTGGGGACAGGTTCAGGCTCATGACGGCGCCGCGTTGGATCGCACGCTGGATGCACTGGCCGCCACGGTGTGCCGTAATGATCCGCGCACCAAGGCGCAGCGACGTGCGGACGCGCTGGGCGCTCTGGCCGCCGGATTGGACGTGATGCGGTGCGAATGCGGCTCAACGGATTGTGCTGCGGCAGCGCGGAACCCGGGCACAGATGTGCTGATTTACGTGTTCGCCGATCAGGCTTCTGTAAAAGGCGACTCGCAGGCGCCGGGCTTTCTGCCGGGGTTTGGGCCTGTTCCCGCCGCTGTACTGCGCAACCTCGCAGCTACCGCCAAACTCAAGCCCTTCGTCAAGCCATCGGCAGATCCGCAGGCTGGGTATCGCCCGTCGGCGGCGCTGGCCGAGTTCGTACGGCTGCGGGATTTGACTTGCCGGTTCCCCGGCTGCGATTTGCCCGCCGAATGTTGCGATATCGACCACACGGTCCCGTTTCCGTTTGGCCCTACGCATCCGTCGAATCTCAAGCTGCTCTGTCGATACCATCACCTGTTGAAGACCTTCTACCCCGGCTGGGCCGATCGGCAACTCAGCGACGGCACGGTGATCTGGACGGCGCCCACCGGCCACACGTACACCACCACGCCCGGCGGTGCCGTGTTCTTCCCGATATTGGCGGATCCCACAGGGGAATTAGCGTTGCCGACCGCGACAGAGCCGCCGGACGAGAACCGGGGGCTGATGATGCCCACCCGGAAACGGACCCGCGCCGACGAACGCGCCGCCCGTATCGCTGCCGAGCGACGCATCAACGAAGAACGTCTTGCCGAAGAACGTCGAAAACGCGCCGCCTGGAGAGCTGCCAACTACGAGGCGCCACCCTTTTAATACGCGGTTTCGCTGATGTTTTGCCCTACCCGGTGACTGCATGCTGGCTACCATGAGCGAACTGCCGCTGAACTGGGGTGAGTTGGGCGTGAGTGAGCTGCCGACCGGAACGGTTACGTTGCTGCTTGCTGACGTCGAGGGCTCCACTCAACTCTGGGAAAGCCAGCCCGACCAGATGACCGATGCCGTGGCCCGGCTGGACCGCACGCTTGCGGAACTCACCGCCGCGCATGCCGGCGTACGGCCCGTCGAGCAGGGCGAGGGCGATAGCTTCGTGGTCGCATTCTCCCGCGCCAGCGACGCAGTCGCGTGTGCCCTCGCATTACAGCAAGCACCATTGGCTCCCATCCGATTACGCATCGGGCTGCACAGCGGCGAAATTCAGCTGCGCGACGAGAACAACTACATCGGCCCCACCATCAACCGAACCGCGCGCATCCGCGATTTGGCCCACGGCGGCCAAACCGTACTCTCGGGCATCACCGAGGCCCTAGTCATCGATCGGCTCCCGCCCGATGCTTGGCTGGCCGATCTGGGCAGCTTCCCGCTACGTGGCGTGCCCAGACCCGAGCGAGTTGTACAGCTCTGCCATCCCGAGTTGCACAACGAGTTCCCGCCACTACGGACATCGACAACGACTGTCTCGCAGAATCTTCCAACGCAGCTGACGAGTTTCGTTGGACGCCAGGCCGAAATGACAGAGATGCGCCAGATCGTCGTTGATAACCGGTTTGTCACGCTCACGGGCGCCGGCGGCGCCGGTAAAACACGACTCGCCGTCGAGGTCGCCGCCCAACTCTCACCCGAGTTCGGGGATGGTGCGTGGTACGTCGATCTGGCGCCGATCACGATCCCGGCCTTGGTGCAGATTGCCGTGGCGCGCACGCTCGGACTGCCCGACCAGCCGGGCCGCTCGACAATGGACACCCTGCTGCGATTCGTCGACGACCGCAGAATGCTGCTGCTGCTGGACAACTGTGAACACCTGCTCGACGCGTGTGGCGCCATAATTGTTGGGCTACTAAATGCCTGTCCGCAGTTGACGATTCTTGCCACCAGTCGCGAACCGCTCGGCATTGCCGGCGAGGTGATTTGGCGGGTGCCGTCGCTGTCGCTCGCGGACGAGGCCATCGAGCTCTTTACCGACCGGGCCCGCCGTGCCCGGCCCGACTTCCATATCACCGACGACAATCGTGCCCTTGTGGCGGAGATCTGCCACCGTCTCGACGGCATGCCGTTGGCTATCGAACTGGCAGCGGCTCGGGTACGGGCGCTGTCGCTTACCCAGATCGTCGACAGTCTCCACGACCGCTTCAGGCTATTGACCGGTGGTGCGCGCACAGCGGTGCGCCGCCAGCAGACACTGCGGGCATCAGTGGACTGGTCGCACGCGCTGCTCACTGAGCCTGAACAGATCCTGTTGCGCCGGCTGGCGGTCTTCATGGGCGGATTCGACTTCGATGCCGCCCGAGCCGTGGGTGCCAGCACCGACGTGGAGGGCTACCAGATCCTCGACCAACTCGGCTTGTTGGTCGACAAGTCGCTTGTGGTCGCCGAAGAGGCCAGGGGCGCAATGCGTTACCGGCTGTTGGAGACGGTGCGTCAATACGCGTTGGAAAAGCTCGGTGAGTCGGGCGAGGCGGACGACGTGCGCACCCGGCACCGTGACTACTACACGTCTACTGCAGCCTATTTGGAATCGACGCCTCAACAGGCGTACGAGCGGCTCGTGGAGTGGGCCGAAGCCGAGATCGACAATCTGCGGGCCGCGTACACGTGGAGCCGGGAGAGGTCCGACGTCAATGGGGCATTGCGATTGGTCTCGACGCTGCTGCAGTTCTGGGTCAGGCGAGGGCGGTTAGCGGAAGGACTGGCCGGGTTCGACGCCATCTTGACCGACGAGCGCGCCTCGGAAGTCGAACCGGACGTGTGGGTGCGTGCAGTCGCCGACCACAGCTTGTTGACGGCGTCGACGGGCACCCCCGCCAGCGCAAACCGGGCGCAGGACGCTCTTACGACTGCACGTCAACTCGGCGATCCGGCATTGATCGCACACGCGCTCAAGGCGTGTGGCATGTTGGCGCTCTACAACGCCCAAGACGCGCAAGGGTTCTTCACCGAGGCGATCGAGCACGCCCAGGCCGCTAACGACCGGTCGCAGCTCTGCCAGATCCGGAATCTGCAGGCAATCACGGCCTGTTTCGCGGGTGACCCGATCAGTGGGCGAGATGCGGCCGAAGAAGCACGAGACATCGCCGACACCCTGGGCGATCGGTTCTACTCACGGAACTCCCGAATATGGCTTGGCTTAGCGCTCTGGATGCAGGGCGAACTCGGCGACGCCGGCCGAGTGCTCGCCTCGATAACCGACGAAGCGGCGACGGCGGCTGAACTGGGCAACAGCGTGAACGGTCTCGTGGCGCATGGCGTAGTGCTCGCCTACCAGGGTCAGGCAGCCGCTGCTCGCGCCGCAGCCGAATCCGCCGAAGAGACCGCCGCCGCGATGGGCGGATTCTACGGCGACTCGGTCTACACCGTGTTCGCCTACGCCGCACTGGCCGAAGGGGACGGTGACGCAGCGAAGCTGGCATGCGAGACGTCGTGGCGGCAAACCCTCCCGCTGCGTGAAATCTTCGGTAGAAGTACGAATCCGATGGCTGAAGCCGCGCTGGCATGTGGTGACCTTGCCCTGGCTCGCCGCTGGGCCGAGGACACCGTCGCAGTGGTGCCCGGTTGGTTCCAGGTGATGGCACTGACCGTGCGCGCCTTTGTCGCGCTCGCGCAAGGTGAGCCGGAACAAGCCGAGCGTGACTCGCATGAGGCACTGGCTATCGTCGCTCGAACTGGTGGCTATGTGCGCCTGCCCGACACCCTGGAATGCCTCGCCCGCACCGCGGCCGACGGCGGCAGTCACCAGTATGCGACGCGCCTTCTCGGCGCCGCGGAAGCCATCCGCCAGCGCAGTGGAGAAGTGCGGTTCCCGGTCCATGAGGCAGGGTACGAAGCCGCGGTCGCGACCGTACGAGATGCCTTGGGGCAGCAAGACTTCGACACCGCGTGGAGCGACGGCGCTGCGCTGTCCACCGAGGAGGTGATTGCTTACGCCCGGCGCGGACTCGGTGAACGCAAACGGCCGTCGAACGGGTGGGCGTCGTTGACTCCCACCGAACTCGACGTCGTCAGGCTCGTCAGCGACGGACTTCCCAACAAGGACATCGCCACACGGCTTTTCGTCTCGCCGCGCACCGTGCAAACTCATCTCACGCACGTCTACACCAAGTTAGGCCTCACGTCGCGCGTGCAACTCGCACAGGAAGCGGCACGCCAGAGCTAGCGCTACTGCCGGATCGCCGCCTCGTCGCGCACCAACGCACACAGTTGCCAGCGGCCGGGCACGCCTCTGAGTTCGTGCTCGCCGCGGTCGACGAATCTGCGACGCGAGCCGGCGACGATGTCGCGCACCGTCGAGGACACCAACACTTCGCTTGGTCCGGCGAGCGCAGCTACCCGCGCACCGATGTGCACGGCCATCCCGGCGACGTCGGTACCGCGCGCCTCCACCTCGCCGGCGTGAATGCCGATCCGCACCTCGATACCGAGCGTCCGCACTGCGTCGACAAGGGCGGCCGCACAGGCAAGTCCAGCGCTCGGACTGGTGAACGTCGCGACGAATCCGTCGCCGGCCGTGTTGGCCTCACGGCCGCCGAACCGCTCGAGTTCGTGGCGGACGATGTTGTCGTGATTGTCGAGCAGGTCGCGCCAACGATCGTCGCCGAGCGCAGCGGCATGCTCGGTGGAACCGACGATGTCGGTGAATACGACGGTGAGCAGCACCCGTTCGGCCTCGAAGCCGCCCCGCACGCCGGTGATGAATTCTTCGATCTCATCGAGCATCGGCGCGGCGTCGCCGACCCAATACAGCGAATCGGCTCCGGGTAACTCCACGAAGCGGGATCCCGCGATGTGCTCGGCAAGGTAGCGGCCGTGACCGACTGGAATGAAGTCCACCCCGCTGCGATGCAGGATCAGCGTCGGCGCGGCGATACATGCCAGAGTGTCGCGAACATCAGCATCGATCACGGCTTTGGTGGCGATACGGGCCATGCTCGGCGACGCCGCCCGGTTGCCGGCGAGATCCCACCACGCGCGGAACGCGTCATCGCGGGCAACGCTGGGCGCGACGATGCCCAGCATGTCGAAACCCTGCTCGACGGCGTCGGCCTCGATGCCGACGGTCATGAAGGATTCGGCGGTACTCAGCGTCGCGCCCACCGGATAGTCGGCCGCCTGCAGCACGCGCGCTGCGCCGTTGACGATGACCAGACTGCGCACCCGCTCGGGATAACGGGCGGCCAAAACCAAGCCGATCATTGCGTTGAAACTAGGGGCGAGAATCGACGCCTGGGCGCACCCCACCGCGTCCATGACTGCGATGGCATCCTCGGCCCAAAACTGCGGCCCGAGCGCATCCACCGATGGGGCACGTGACGATAGCCCCATCCCGCGCAGGTCGAACCGGATCAGTCTGCTGAACGATGCCAAGCGCCGATGGAAGCGGTACATCGACGGCTCGGAGTCGATGGTGTCGACCGGAATCGACGGCCCGGGCAGCACAAGGAGATCTGTCGGGCCGTCGCCGAAGACCTGGTAGGCGATGTCGATGCCGCCGGTGCTGGCGTAGCGAGTTCGCGGAACCTGCGCCACGGCCACAGGTTAGTTCACGCCACCGACAAGAGTCCGCTCCGTGCCGAACCTGATTCCGGTGGCATCTTTGCCGATCGCCGTGAGCAGCGCGACCGCAATCAGCACCGGCGTGATCGTGGCGGCCAACGCAAAGGGGTAGCCATGGGAAACGGCCAACGCCTCCTGCAGCGGCAGATTGAACGCAGCCAGCAGGTTGCCCAACTGATAGGTGACGCCGGGGTAGAGGCCTCGGATCGCGTCCGGCGACATCTCGGTCAAATGCGCGGGGATGACGCCCCAGGCGCCCTGCACGACGACCTGCATCAGAAAAGCACCAAGGCACAGCATCGCCGCGCTGCGCGAGTAGGCGAAGAGCGGCACGATCGGCAGCCCGAGGATTGCGCAGAAGACGACGGTGTGGCGGCGGCCGAACCGCTGGGAGAGCGTGCCGAACACGAGGCCGCCGAGTATGGCGCCGACGTTGTAGATCACCACGATCGACTTCGCTGTCCCGCCCGATAACGCAGCGCCGCCGTCGTCGGAAGCTGACAGGAACGTGGGATAGACGTCTTGAGTGCCGTGGCTCATCCAGTTGAACGCAGTCATCAGCACCACCAAATAGATGAACCGACGGATGACCTTGGCGTCGCGCAGAATATCGCGAATCCTGGTGTTCGTCAGGCGCATTCGTTGCTGCGCCGACTCCCATACCTCGGACTCCTTCACCCGGTACCGGATGATCAGGCTGACCAGGGCCGGGATGATGGACAGACCGAACAGCCAGCGCCACGACAACCCCAGCCAGTCGATCACCAGCAGCGACGCCACGGTCGCCAGCAGATAGCCAAAGGCGTAGCCCTCCTGCAGCAGGCCGGAGAAAAAGCCGCGGCGTTCGCCCGGAACCTTCTCCATCGCGAGTGCGGCACCCAGTCCCCATTCGCCACCCATCCCAATGCCGTACAACAGCCGCAGGATCACCAACACGGTGAAATTGGGGGCAAAGGCGCAAAGAAACCCGACCACGGAGTAGAACGTCACGTCCACCATCAGTGGTAGTCGCCGTCCCACCCGGTCAGCCCACAGACCGAACAGCAGCGCCCCCACCGGGCGCATCATCAAAGTGGCGGTGGTGAGAAACGCGACTTCGGTCTTGGTGCGGTGAAAGGTTTCTGCGATATCGGCGTAGACCAGGACAACGAGGAAGTAATCGAAGGCATCCATCGTCCAGCCCAGTAGCGCCGCGACGAAAGAATCTCGCTGATCGCCGGTGAGCCGTTGTCGAGTCACTTCTGCTCGGCGCGGTCCCAGACCTTGATCATGGTCCGCAAAATCTCCTCTGCGCGGCCCAGCCCGGCCAGGTGGCTTTCACCGGGTATCGGGTGCAGCTTGGCATCGGGCAGTCTTTCGACCACGTGCTGACCGTGGGAGAACGGGACGATGTGGTCGCGGTCGCCGTGCCACCAGTGCACCGGCACCTTGACCTGATCGAGCCGAAAACCCCAGTCCCGGGCGAAGACCACCACATCGGCAAATGGGGCGGCCAGTTGCTTGCGACTGCCATTGAGCAGGTCGTCAAGGAACATGGCCTTGAATTCGGGTCGCACCAGCAGCCGCCGGTCGCCCTCCGGCGAAACGTGGGCGTAGACGTACAACGCCGGTTCCGCTACCGGACGGATCATCCGAATGAAACCGATCGCCGCCATCCGGATCGGCCAGCCGGCCACGGTGAGCAGCGGCGCCACCAGCGAACCCAGCGCCATCACTCCGCCGCCGATCGCGTCGGTGCCGCGCGTCGGGGCGACGCCGCCGAGCACTCCGACCGCTACGACACGATCCGGCATCGCCGCCGCACACCCCAGGGTGTACGGGCCGCCGCCGGACAAGCCGATGACGGTCATTTTGTCGATGCCGAGCGTGTCGGCCATGGTGCGCAGGTCTTCGGCGAATGCGACGACGGTGTCGTACTGGTAGGGCGTGGACGACCCGATCCCGGGCCGGTCTACGCCGATCAACCGAATGTGGTTCTCCTCGGCGTAGACGCGGGCCTCGGTCGGGATCTGCCGGCGAGCGCCGGGGGTGCCATGCAGCCAGAAGACGGCACGTCCCTGCGGGTCGCCGAACTCGGCGAAGCCGAGCTGACGATCATCGCCGACGGCGATGTTGCCTTCCAGCTTGGGCCGAGCAATCGCGATAACCATGACGAGAGTGTTTCACGAGCGGTTACGGTTCGGGACATGCGCATCATCGACGCCGACGGCCACGTCGCCGAGAGCCCCACCCTGGCGATCGAGGCAATGAAGCGCTGGCCGCAGCACGTCACCCCCAGTACCGACGGCCGCCCGAGGCTGCTGATCGAGGGCCGCCACTACCCGGAGGACCACGGTCCCGGCGCCGGTGTGCCGGTCGAGCACGGTCTGACCAGAGCTGTCGGGATCAATTGCTCCTCTGCCGACGGTGTGCTGGGCGACGCGGATCGTGATCACATCGACACGATGGTGCTTTATCCCAGTCTCGGGCTGTGCGCCCCAACTCTGGAGGATCCCGAGTTCGCCGCAGGGTTCGCACGGCTGTACAACCAATGGATCGCTGACTACTGCGAACCGACGGCCGGCCGGCTGCGCGGCGTGGCGGTAACGCCGATCGAGCACGGGCAGGTCGCGATCGACATCATGCGCGAGGCGAAGGATCTGGGGCTGGCCGCCACACTGCTTCCACCGGCACTGAAGACTCGCAACCTCGATCACCCCGACCTCGACCCGTTTTATGCCGCGGCGGTCGAACTCGAGATGCCGCTGGGCATCCACGGCGTTCCCGGCTTCCATCTACCGAAAATCGGCGTCGACCGGTTCACCAACTACATCCAGGTGCACTGCATCAGTTTTCCGTTCGACCAGATGACGGCAATGACGGCACTGGTGTCGGGCGGCGTTTTCGATCGCCACCCAGACTTGCGGGTGGCCTTCCTGGAGGCTGGGGTCGGCTGGGTGCCGTTCTTCATCGACCGGCTGCACGAGCATTACGAGAAGCGCGGCGATTGGATCGAGGGTGGCTGGCAGCGGGATCCGCAGGAGTATGTCCAGGCCGGCAACATCTGGGTGACCTGTGAACCCGAGGAGCCGATTCTGCCGGGCGTCATCGATGTGCTCGGCGCCGACTTCATCATGTTCGCCAGCGATTATCCGCACTGGGATGGCGAGTGGCCGGAGAGCACCAAGCACCTACGCTCGCGTCCCGACATCAGCGACGAGGTCCGCGCCAAGATCGCGGGATTGAACGCGCAACGCTTCTACCGATTGAACTGACGACCGACTATTAGCGTCACAGTCCACGGGTGCTCAGCCACGTATGGATCCGTTCGGCGACGGCCACCCACTCGGGTTCCAGCATCATGTCGTGGCCCATACCGGGGATGATCTCTGCTTCGGTGCGATACGCGCGCGCCAGTGCGCGTACGTCGTCGACGATGAAACAACCGTCATCTTCGGCGCCCACGACGAGCAGCGGCGTGGTCACCCGCTTAGGCCTGGGCGGATTGAACAGCAACCCGTCGAATATGGCTCGTTGGCTTTCTTCCACCAGCCGTGTCACGTAACCCACCACGTGGGAGTCGGCAGTCTGCGCTGAGAACAACAGTTCACGCGCACGGGCAGGAGTGTTGGCACACGGCAACGATTTGCCGAGGAGCAGGGCTTTCGTCAAGAGCCACGGGTGTCGTCGCGCCAGCCGGAGCATTAAACCGTACGTACCCCGTGGGGACATGGGCGCGACCAGAACGCCGGCCGGCGCGGAGAATGACTCCAGATACTTCTGCACCACATAACCGCCCATCGAATGGCCGATGACCACCGGCCGGATCGGCAAGTCGTCGGCGACCGAACGGACATCGTCGACATAGTCTGCGCACGAACAACTGCGAAGCGGCTTGGCTACCGGGCTCTTTCCATGTCCGCGCAGGCTCACTGCGAGAGCCCGAAAGCCGTTGTCCGCGAAGTAATCTAAAAAATTGCTATCCCAGCACCACGCGCCATGCCAGGCGCCGTGCACGAACAGCAGCGGCACCGGATGCGCGGGCGTGCAAACACCCTTGTCGATTACTTCCAGTTTGTCTGCGGTGCTCAGAGTCGACGGATATTTCATCGGACTCGGGTCCCTTCGCGCGATTGACGTGACAACGGCTGTGCGCAGTCTCGGGCGCGAAGCAGACGGGCACCTAGAGTAGGCGAACTACTCCATTTCTGGGTTCGCACGCTCAGAAGCGCGTGTAGAGCCAGCAGCAGCCGGGTACTGCAGGGGGATCGCCGCTCAAGGGAGGTCCCGCCGTGTCCGTCTCCACGCCAGGCCGACCGCTGATCGATGCGCTCGAGCGCGCCAGCTTCCTCGACGTTCCGGCACAGTGGATCGCCAAAAAGGCCCGCGGGTTGCTGAGCGCCGAACCGCTCAAAGACGCGATCAGCGGAACGTGGCTAGGTCACCCGGCGCACCCGCCAATGACCGACCTGGTGATCGGATCATTCCTGTCGGCATCCCTGCTGGATCTGTTCGCCCCACGCGCCGGCGCCCGAGCGGCGCAGCGGTTGATCACGATCGGCATTGCCGCAGCGGTACCCACCGCGGTCACCGGGCTCAGCGACTGGGCCGACACCGAGCTGTCCGACGAGGGCGTCCGCCGGGTCGGGTTGATCCATGCCGAAGCTAACTCCGTCGCGTTGCTGCTCTACGGCGCGTCGTTGATGGCCCGTCGACGGGGAGCCCGGATTCGGGGCGCATTCCTGGCACTCGCCGGCGCAGGGGTGCTCGGCGGCAGCGGCTACCTGGGTGGGCATATGGCCTACGTACGCGGTGTCGGCGTCAACCAGACTGCCTTTGATCCCGGTCCTGAGGACTGGACGGCGGTCGATTCAGGCGCGGATCTGGCTGATGGGCAACCGCATTCCGCCGACGTCGACGACACGCCGGTCCTGCTGGTTCGTCGCGACGGACGCATCTATGCGATCCACGACCGCTGCAGCCATCGCGGCTGCCTGCTCAGCGAGGGCGACCTCGATGGCCACGTCATCACCTGCTCCTGCCACGGCTCGCGGTTCGACATCCGCGACGGCACTTTGCTGCAGGGGCCCGCGATCGTCAGCCAGCCGGCACTGGAGGTGCGCGAAAACGACGGCCGGATCGAGGTCCGCAGAGTTTCGCGCGGCTAACAGCTGACGAGACCAGCCCCGCCTGCAGCACCGCTATTGTTATGCGCCTCTTACCGATACTCTCTTCGGTGCAGTCGAAGCGACGAAAGTTGAACCAGCACAGAATTGAGGGGCCATGGGCGAATTCGATCAGAATGAAGGCGAAGCGCAAGTCATTGTCAGTCTCGCCGAGGCGGCCATGCACATGTACGGAGCCGCCATTGATTCGTTGCCGTTCCCCGAAGACAAGAAGTTCCAGAAGCGGGCCGAAGTGGTTCTCTCCGGTCTGCGTAAACTCCGCGCGGCGCTGAGTAACGCGGCAACACAGAGCCGATCCACCTCCACCGTCATCGTGGCGCTCAGCGATGTCCGGCGACGCTATGACGACCTGATGGAGCGCGCTGCCGCCGCCCCCGGATCGACACTGGGCCAGCAGCTGTACACCGCGCGCATCCGCGCCAAGTTGTCGGCGGCAGAGGCGGCCAACGGAGTGGGCCTTCGGGCCGAGTTGCCCGACGAACTCGAGGCCGGGGCCATTCCGACCGAGGAAGAGGTGGTCAAAGTCCACCAGCTGATCGCCGCGCTTCGCGAGGTGACCAGCTCGGAAGACCTCGCTCAGCCGACCGAGCCGCATGTCAACGGTTGGGATGATGCGGCGGCCACTAACGGCGCAGAGCATGAGCCCGAGGCAGCAGCAGCGCCCTGACCAATCGATTGATTGAACCCAGGTGATGCGGGTAGTCGCGTTGGGTGGATATCAGCATCACCTTCATCGGCAATGCGACCACGCTGATCTCGGCCGGCGAGATCACGCTGTTGACCGACCCAAATTTTCTGCACCAGGGTCAGCATGCCTATCTGGGATACGGTCTGGTCTCCAAGCGCAGGCATAACCCGGCCCTCGAGATCGAGGAGCTGCCGCTGCTGGATGCGATCGTGCTGTCGCATATGCACGGCGACCACTGGGATCGCGTTGCCCAAAAAGGGCTTAACCACGGCCTGCCCGTGGTGACGACGCCGCACGCGGCCAAGCGGCTGCGCCGGCGCGGGTTCAGCCGCGCGCTGGGGTTGTCCACTTGGCAGGCCCACACCGTCATCAAGGGCGACATCAAGCTGACACTGACCGCGCTGCCGGGCCGCCATGCCCCGACGCCGCTCAATCGGCTGCTGCCGCCGGTGATGGGCAGCATGCTGGAGTTCGAATCGGTGGACGGTTCGGCGCGCAGGCGGCTCTACATCTCGGGCGACACGCTGCTGATCGAAGAACTCAACGAGATCCCGGTGCGATTCGACGCCATCGATGCCGGGGTGCTGCACCTCGGCGGTACTCGATTGCCGGCCGGCCCCCGACTGCCCGGGCTGACAGTGACCATGGACGGACGCCAAGGCACCGAGGTGGTTGACCGGCTGAAGCTGCCCAAGGTGGTTCCGATTCACTTCGACGACTACACAGTATTTGCTTCACCTCTCACGGATTTCATCGACGAAATGAAGCAACGCGGACTGGCCGACCGCATCGTCGAGGTGGGCCGCGGCGAATCCATCACCCTCTGACACCAGACCGACCCTGCTCGACGTGGCGGTTGGGCGGTCGCCGGAACGGGTAAAGCTCGTCATGCTGTTGACACTCAGGGAGCAGGAACGCCTGCTGATTCACGTCGCGGCTGAGGTGGCATTGAAACGGCGCAAGCGCGGCCTCAAGCTCAACCTGCCTGAAGCCACCGCGGTGATCACCCAGTATTTGCTCGAAGGCGCCCGCGATGGGCGGACAAAGGCCGATTTGCAGGACGCCGCGCGCAGTGTGCTCAAGCGCGAAGACGTCATGGACGGCGTGCCGGAGATGCTCCAGCAACTCCATTTGGAAGCAACCTTCCCCGACGGCACCAAATTGATCACCGTTCCCGAGCCCATCCACTGAGCGCCGCCCAGCACCTGGAGTTGACGCGATGAGCCGCTTCACCGACAAGATCAAAGACACCGTCACCAACCAGATGCAACGAGCCTTGGCCGCCGGGAAGGGGCAAGGGGTGGCGACCAAAGCGGTTGCCGCCGGCCAACGGATACTTGCGCGCACTCCGATTCTGGACAGAGTCGTTGAGACCGTGGATCGGCATACCCCGCCGCCAAGCCGCAAGCGTCCGGGCACCGGCAAGACGGTTCCGCTGGGGTCGGGCAAAGGCGGCGCGATCGCCCTCGTGCAGCCCGGGGCGGACTCCAGCATGAAACCCGGTGCGCCCGGTTGCATCATCTTCGGCCGCGAACCGGTACCGATCAACGTTGGATGCGAGGTGACCACGATCAAAGTGGTCAACACAGGCGATCGCCCGATCTCGGTCGGGTCGCACTATCACTTCGCCGAGGCAAACCCCGCGCTCGAATTCGACCGCAAGGCGGCCTGGGGTAAACGGCAGAACATCATCTCCAGCGGCATGACCCGCTTCGATCCGGGCATCACCCAGGAAATCGAGCTGATTCCCTTCGGCGGCAGGCGAATTGCTGCCGGCTTCCGCAACGAATGCGGGGGACCGCTGGATGGCTGAAGTTCCGCGGCCGCTCTATGAATCAATGGTCGGCCCCACCGCAGGGGACCGGCTTCGCCTGGCCGATACCGACCTGTTCATCGAAATCGAAGAAGACCGCTGCGTCGGCGGCAACGAGATCGTCTTCGGTGGTGGCAAATCCGGCCGGGAATCTCAGGGCCAATCGCACACACCGCGTTCGCAGGGCACCCCCGACCTGGTAATCACCAACGTGGTGATTCTGGACCACTGGGGGATCATCAAGGCCGATGTCGGCGTTCGCGACGGCCGCTTCACCGCGATCGGCAAGTCGGGCAACCCCGACATCATGGATGATGTCCATCCTGATCTGGTCATCGGTCCGTCCACCGAAATCATGAACGGCACCGGCATGATCATGACAGCCGGCGCAATCGATAGCCACGTGCACACCGTTTCCCCCGACATGTGTTTGGTCGGGCTGCAGGCCGGGATCACCACGTTCGTCGGTGGCGGCAGCGGACCCACCGACGGATCCAAGGCGACCCTGGCCACCCCGGGGGCCTGGTGGCTGGCACGGATGTTCGAGGGCTTCGACCCATGGCCGGTCAATGTGGCGTTCCTGGGTCGCGGCACCACAATCTCGGAAGAGTCGCTGTGGGAACAGCTGCGCGCCGGGGCGGCAGGCTTCAAGGTCCACGAAGACTGGGGCGCCACCCCGGCCGTGATCGACGCTGCACTGCGCGTCGCCGACGACGCCGGCGTGCAGGTGGCCATCCACAGTGACACCCTCAACGAGACTGGGTTCGTCGAGACACTCATCGACACCGTGGCTGGGCGGTCTTTTCACAGTTTCCACACCGAGGGCGCTGGGGGCGGACACGCGCCCGACATCATCCGGCTCGCCGGCGAGTCCAACGCGCTGCCGTCGTCGACGACACCGACCCGCCCGTTCACCGTCAACACCGTCGACGAGCAACTCGACATGGTCCTCGTCGCACATCAACTCAATCCGAAGATCCCCGCAGAGTTGCAGTTCGCCGAGAGCCGGGTACGCGCCGGCACCATCGCTGCCGAAGACATTTTGCAAGACATTGGTGCGATCTCCGCGATGCAGTCGGACGCCCAGGCTATGGGACGGCTCGGTGAGACGGTGTTGCGTACTTGGCAGACGGCGCACGCGATGAAACAGCTGCGCGGCCCGCTGTCGCCAAATGAACTGGCCGACAACGATCGCGCCCGCCGCTACGTCGCCAAGACCACCATCTGTCCGGCGGTGATCCACGGCCTCGATGACGAGATCGGGTCGATCGCGCCGGGCAAACTGGCGGACTTCGTGTTGTGGACACCGGCGCTGTTCGGAGTCAAGCCGACCGTGGTGTTCAAGGGTGGAATGGCGGCGATGGCATTGCTCGGCGACCCGAGCGCATCGGTGCCGACACCTCAGCCGGTGTTGCCGCGGCTGGGTTACAACGCCCATACCCGCGCCGCGGCGGCCACCAGCGTCGCGTTCGTCGCGCCGGCCGCGCTGGAGGACGGACTGGCTGACCGGCTGAACATCGACCGAAAACTGGTGCCGGTCAAGAACATGCGCGACCTGTCCAAAGCCGACCTGCCCCTCAACGATGCCTTGCCCACAATCGAGGTCAACCCCAACACGTTTGAGGTCCGCATCGACGGTCAACCCGCCAACCACCCGCCGCTCACCGAACTGCCGATGACCCAGCGCTACTTCCTCTACTGACCATGCCGACGAGTTCCGCGGCGCTTCTGCTGCTGGCCGACGGCCGGTTCCCGTCCGGGGGATACGCGCATTCCGGCGGTGTGGAACCGAGCATTCTGGCCGGACGCGTACACGATATTTCGAGCCTGGAAGCATTCTTGCGCGGCCGAGCCGCGACCTCAGGTGTGGTGGCCGCCGCCTTCGCCGCGGCGGCCTGCGGGACTACCGACCCCAGCCGTCTACACGCCCTGGACCTCGAACTCGATGCCCGCTTACCGTCGCCGGCGGTGCGCACAGTTTCGCGCGCACTCGGCCGTCAACTCGCCCGCGCCGTCCATCGAGTCCGACCGCATTCCGGGCTCGCCGGACTCGACGACAACGCCCATCAACCCATCGTGATGGGCGTTGCCGCAACAATGTTCGCGCTGGATCCACGCCAGGCGGGGCTGTGGGCGCTGCATGAAAGTGTGGTCGGTCCGGCCACTGCGGCGGTGCGCCTGTTAAGCCTCGACCCATTTCACGTGCATGCCGTATTGGCAAACCTCACCGGGCTGCTCGACGATTTAGCCGATCAGGCAATCCGATACGTCGGCGCTCCGGTGTCCGACTTGCCGGCGGCCAATGCACCGCTGCTTGACATCGCCGCGGAGCACCATGCCCGAGAGGCGGTGCGGCTGTTTGCTTCTTGACCGATATCACTGCAGCGGAATGGTTGCCCACGCTCGCCTCGCCACCGAACGCAAGGCGAGCGGTAGCTTCGTCTCCGAATTATGTTGCGAGGCACCATTGAGTCTTCGACTCACCATGCCGAAGGATCGCGAGCAGTGCGCCAGCGAAAACCCTGATGCGGTTTACGTCTGTATCGCCGCCGGAGCCGCCGGCCCGGTCGGCGGCGATCGTCTTAGCCTCAGCGTCGATGTCGGCGCACACAGCACGCTGGTCCTGGCAGATATCTCGTCGACGGTGCTACTGCCCGGACCGCGCGGCGAACAATCCGTCATGGCGATCGATATCCGCGTCGCCGAGGGCGCCACGCTGATCTGGCTGCCCGAACCGATCATCGCCGCAGCCGGGTGCCATCACCGCCACGACGTGCGTGTCGAACTCGAAGCGGGCGCCCGGCTGCTGATGCGCGAGGAGCTGCTGCTCGGTCGTCACGGCGAACCAGCGGGCGACGTCCGCCAAAACATTCGAGTGCGGCGCGACGGTGCGCCGCTTTATCACCAGCAACTGGGCGTCGGCCCGGCTTCGGCCGGCTGGGACACGCCCGCGGTGGTCGGTGAGCATCAAACCCTCGGCTCGATGCTCGTCGTCGATCCCGCGTGGGTGGATGATCTTCCGGCGGGCGGTCCGCTGGGAGATACCCTCGCGATCCTGCCGCTCACCGGGCCGGCCGTGGTGGTCACGGCGCTGGCAGCCGACACCCTGGAACTGCGGCGCGGACTGAATGACGCGGCTTCGCAGCTGATTTCCTGGGCTCAACAAGGAGGAACCAATGACTGACGACGCAAACTCGACGCGGTCCTTGCGGCTTGGCGTGGCAGGGCCGGTGGGAACCGGCAAGAGCTCCATCATTGCCACGTTGTGCCGGAACAT
This sequence comes from Mycobacterium sp. NGS62, assembly GCF_059812285.1. Taxonomy (NCBI): domain Bacteria; kingdom Bacillati; phylum Actinomycetota; class Actinomycetes; order Mycobacteriales; family Mycobacteriaceae; genus Mycobacterium; species Mycobacterium sp. NGS62. The sequence goes on from NZ_JCALCK010000001.1 coordinate 214,263, forward strand.
GGCCGCGGAGTTCAACATCGGAGTGATCACCAACGACATCTACACCGATGAAGACGCGCGGTTCCTGCGCGCTGCCGGAGTGCTGCCCGCCGAACGGATTCGCGCCGTCGAGACCGGCGCCTGCCCGCACACCGCGATCCGCGATGACATCACAATGAACCTCATCGCAATCGAAGACCTGGAGAAAGACTATGCCCCATTGGATCTCGTGTTGATCGAGAGCGGCGGCGACAATCTCACCGCTACCTTCTCGCCGGGACTCGTCGATGCGCAGATCTTTGTCCTCGACGTAGCCGGAGGAGGAGACGTCGCTCGCAAAGGCGGCCCGGGCATTGCCCGCGCCGATCTGCTGGTGATCAACAAGACCGATCTGGCGCCGCACGTCGACGTCGACGTCGACCGGATGGTCGCCGACGCCATGGCCGCCCGTGCCGGATCACCAGTGCTTGCTCTGTCCAAAACGCGCCAGGACACCATCGATGCGCTGTGCGCGTGGGTGCGCAAGATTCACGCCGCCCACAGCAGCGGCAACCACACACCGGTGGATCCCGGCGCGATGGCCCCCCATGTTCATACCGCCGATCACTAGCTATCAACCCCAGTGCCGGCCCGACGAAGTCAGCGGATGGTCAGCCCGGTCAGTGCCCTGCCGATGACGAGCCGTTGAATCTCGCTGGTGCCTTCAAAAATAGTGAAAATCTTGGCATCTCGATGCATGCGCTCGACGGGATAGTCCCGCGTATAGCCGTTGCCGCCGAGAATCTGGATTGCCTCATCGGTGACATACACCGCGGTTTCACTGGCGAACAGTTTGGCCATCGAGCCTTCGGCCGAGGTGAACTGCTGATCGTTGCGTTGCATCCAGCCGGCCCGCCAGACCAGCAGCCGGGAGGCGTCGATGCGGCTCTTCATATCCGCCAGCTTGAACGCGATGGCCTGGAATTCGGCGATCTTCCGCCCGAACTGCTCGCGTTGACACGAGTAATCCAGCGCGTATTCGTAGGCAGCGCGGGCAATGCCCAGTGCCATCGCACCGACCACGGGTCGGGTGCGTTCGAACGTCATCATCGCCGCCTGGCTGGATGTCCGTTCGCCCGCCCGGATTTTGGCGAGTCGACGCTCGAAACGCTCTCTGCCACCCAGAATCATTTCGCCGGGGAGGCGAACGCCGTCGAGCACCACTTCGGCGGTGTGCGATGCGCGGATACCGTGCTTTTTGAACTTCTGTCCCTGCGTCAGACCTTTGGTTCCGGGCGGCACAATGAACGTCGCCTGCCCGCGAGTGCCCAGGTCCGGGTCGACCGACGCCACCACCACATGCACGTTGGCGATGCCGCCGTTGGTGGCCCACGTCTTGGTTCCGTTCAGCACCCATTCGTCGGTGGCCTCGTCGTACTTCGCCCGGGTGCGCACTGCTCCGACGTCCGAGCCGGCGCCGGGTTCAGATGAGCAGAAGGCTGCGAGTTTCGGGTCGTCCGGAGTACCGAACATCTGCGGCAGCCACTCGCCGAGTTGCTCGGGAGTGCCGTTGGCCGCCAAGGCGGCCGCGGCAAGTCCGGTGGCCAGGATGGACAGTGCTATGCCGGCGTCGCCCCAAAACATTTCCTCGAACACCACCGGCAGACCCAGCCCGCTGGGTTCGCCCGCCATCTGCGCGAAGAGGTCGGGTGTGTACAGCCCGACCTTGGCGGCCTCTTGAATGATCGGCCACGGCGTTTCTTCACGCTCGTCCCATTCGGCCGCCGCCGGCCGGATGACGGACTCGGAGAACTCGTGCACCCAGTCGCGGACGTGGGCGACTTCCTCGGGCAACGTCAATGAGAATGCGTCCATTACTGCTCCTGTCGGCCGTGTCTGGGTGGGCGCGTCATGAGCACAGTAAACACTTGTATACTGATCTTCAAATCATGGATCGGTGGCGATGCGGGCAGCCACGTCGGCGGCGATGCTCAAGGCCGCGCCATCGTCGGCGGCTGAGTAGCGGTCGGCGACCGGGTCGTACGTTGCGCCGGCGATCGAGCCGTGGTCGGCGCCGAGCTCAACCAACTCCACCGGCCAGCCGTTCTGGTCGAGCGCCGACGCAAATTCGCGGCTCCATGCGACCGGAACGGCGCCGTCGGCAACGCCGTGGAGCAGCGTGAATGGCGTGCGATGCTCCGCATCGTGCAGCCCCGCAGTCGGAGGCTTCCCTGATATCGGGTCCGGTGCCATGAATGCTCCGGCCAGACACACGGTATGAGCGAACCGGAGACCGTACTGGCTTGCCTGCGTCGTCAACCCCGCCGCTGCCGCACCGCCCAACGACCAGCCGACGAGCACCAGCTTGTCGGGGTCGTCGGTGTGCTCCCGCGCGAAATCCACCGATCGCAACAGATCCTCGCGCCCACCGTCGTCAGCGTGGGAATTCCAATCCGGCGCGACAACGGCCAGCCCGTGGCCGGCCACCAGCTCGGCGAGGGGCCGCACGGCGGTGCGGGCGTTGCTCTGCTGACCGTGCCACAGCAGCACGGTTCGTGGTGCCGGCTCACCGACCAGGTCGACCAGCCGACCGGGGGCGTATTCAACGGTCTGCATACCGCAAGTGTGCCCGAGCGACGCGGGTTGTAACGCAGTAGGTTTTGCGGTGAACACGCCGGGAAGGAGCCCCATGAGCGCAAGCAGCGATGTCTGGGAGGTGATGTCGACCGCTCGGACAATCCGGCGGTTCACCAGTGAGCCGGTCGATGACGTGACGCTCACCCGATGCCTGCAAGCTGCGACCTGGGCGCCGTCGGGTGCCAATGCGCAGGGCTGGCGGTTCATTGTGTTGCAGTCACCCGAACAACGGACCGTCGTTGCCAAAGCCGCCGCCCAGGCTCTGGCGGTCATCGAGCCGGTCTACGGCATGACCCGTCCGGCCGACGACGACCACAGCAGGCGAGCCCGTACACACCGCGCAACGTACGAATTGCACGATCGGGCAGGAGAATTCACGTCAGTCTTTTTCGCCCAGCAGCATTACCCGACGGCCTCGGAACTCCTGCTTGGCGGCTCGATCTTCCCGGCAATGCAGAACTTCCTGCTGGCCGCGCGGTCCCAAGGGCTCGGTGCGTGCCTTACCAGCTGGGCGTCCTATGGGGGTGAGCAATTGCTGCGCGACGCGGTGGGCGTACCCGCGGATTGGATGCTGGCCGGACACGTGGTTGTCGGTTGGCCCAAGGGCCGGCATGGGCCGGTGCGCCGCCGGCCACTCGGCGAAAAGGTGAACCTCGATCGTTGGGACCGGCCGGCGGAACAACTGCTCGGCGAAGCCGGCACCGGCTAGGCAGTGACCGGGATGCTCTACGGCGTGGGCGGTTGCTCGTTGCGATGCTGCTCGACTATCCCGTTCAGGATGCCCAGCTGCAGCTTGGCTTCCGCCATCGACTTGCCCGGATCGACGGTTGCCGAGTCGTTCTTCTGCCACGGCTGACAACCGTCCGTCTTGAAGGATTTGTCGGTCGGCTGGATCTCCACGACCTGCGGCTTCTTGGTCATCGCATTGTCGAGGATCTCTTTGCCCTCGATGCCGCCGACCCGCTTCCAGTAACACGTGGTCTTTGCGGTGGGGCCGGCCGAGGTATAAATCCCCGGGACGATGTCGGTTCCGACCGCATAGGTGCCGTCGGCGTCGATGGTCGTCTTGGGTTGTCCCGACGCCGCTTGCGGCGCAGGTGCGGTCTGCCCCGGCGCAGGTGCGGTCCGTGCCGGCGCAGGTGCGGTCTGCCCGGGCCCCGGCGCCGGCCCTGGGGTATGCGGGGCGGGAGGGGCCGGGGGATCGGCGCTCGCGACTCCGGAGAACGCACCCAAGCCGGCACAAAGCAGCGTCGCCGCGGCGATTGCTAGTGGCTTCGACCTCATGAGAAGCAGCATACGGGTAACTGGCGTACCGGGTAGTTAGGCCGTCTTAGTCAGTAGCGGCATCAGCATCCGGCGGCGTGCCGAGATCGCGTCGGCGAAGTAGTGCAGCGCCTCAGGCACAGAACCGACGACGGGGAACGTGTCCTCGTCACCGGTGACGCCCAGCAGACGGCTGACTGCGGGGCTGGCGATCAGCACCCACTCCACTCCCGCGGCGCGGCAGTCTTCGTCGATGCGGAACAAGAGGCGAATACCCTGAGCTCCCAGGCAATCGACGCCACTCATGTCCAGGACAATGGGCTGGTCCGGCAGCACGAAATGCCTGCTGTACTCGCTGACCCGGTCGATGTTCAGCGCATCGATTGCCCCACTGATCGTGACCACGGTCGCCAGGTGGCGCCACTGGGCCCTGACATGGGCACCAACGCAGTCGAAGGTGGCAGTCGCGCGGCGCGGGCTCGCGAACGAAGCTGCGGTGTCGATCGATTCGGTCACGTCGGCCTCATTTCTCGATCACGTTGCTGACATTGCGGGTCAGGGTTTACCTCAACCTGCTCACGACGGTAATTGGCTACTCTAAGGTCACCGGGAGCAGCGTTTAATACTTTGCTAAGAAACAATTTTGGAGCGTGCATGGACACCCAGCGGATCAGCGATGAACTCGAGATCGCCGCACTGCTCAGCCGATACGCACGCGCGATCGACACCAGGGACTGGGATTCACCGGCCGACCAGCCCTCGCCGGCGAGCTGAGCTCTATACCTTCCGCAACTCGAAAATGGGGATGACGCGGTCGGTCTTGGATTGGTAGTCGCCGAAGCCCGGTGCCGCCGTCACCACGTGCCGAAACGCTGCGTCGCGTTCGTCGCGCGCCATCTCGCGGGCCTCGACCTCGTAGGACTCGGTGCCGATCTCGATGTGCGCCCTCGGATGGGCGCGCAAGTTGTGCACCCACGCGGGGTCGACGTCGGCTCCGGCATAGGAACCGACAACGCTCAGCGTGCCGTCGATGCGGAAGTACATCACCGGATTGATCCGAGTCTTGCCCGACTTTGCGCCCGTCGTGTGCAGCAGGAGCAACGTCGCGCCCTCGAACGGTCCACCGACCTTGCCGCCGTTGGCGCGAAATTCGTCGATGATCGCAGAGTTCATCGAAACATCGGGACGGTCAGCCATGAATACCGCACTCCTCCAGTCGCTTTCGGGTATTGCAACGCACGGCACCCCGCAGTCCGTGTTGGGCTGCGGGGTGCCGATGCGCCGTTGTGGATGTTGATCAAACGAGGTCGAACCGATCCTGGTTCATCACCTTGACCCACGCCGCGACGAAGTCCTCCACAAACTTCCCTTGGTTGTCGTCCTGGGCGTAGACCTCAGCCAGCCCGCGCAGCACCGAATTGGAGCCGAACACCAGATCGTTGGCGGTGGCCGTCCACTTGAGCTGCCCGGTCGAGCGGTCGACAACCTCATAGACGTTCTCCGCCGACTCCGAGGCCTTCCACTCGTTACCCATGTCCACCAAGTTGACGAAGAACTCGTTGGTCAACGTGCCGGGCCTGTCGGTGAACACCCCGTGCTTGCTACCGCCATGGTTGGCGCCAAGCGCACGCAGGCCACCGACGAGCACCGCCATCTCCGGAGCCGTCACACCCAGCAGGTAGGCCCGCTCGACCAGTAGCTGCTCCAACGGTGCCTTCTCGCCGGGGCGCACGTAGTTGCGGAACCCGTCGGCGCGCGGCTCGAGCACCGCGAAGGACTCCACGTCGGTGCTCTCCTGCGACGCGTCGGTCCGCCCCGGCGCGAAATGCACCGAGATCTCATAGCCGGCGTCCTTGGCCGCCTTCTCCACCCCCGCAGAACCGGCCAACACGATCAGGTCAGCAAGCGAGATCTTCTTGCCACCGGACGCCGAGCCGTTGAAGTCCTGCTGGATCTGCTCGAGAACCGGCAGCACCTTGTCCAACTCCGCGGGCTCGTTGACCTCCCAGTTCTTCTGTGGTTCGAGGCGCAGCCGGGCTCCGTTGGCGCCACCCCGCTTGTCGGTCCTGCGGAAACTGCTCGCCGCTGACCAGGCCGTCTTGACCAGCTGGGGAACCGAGAGGCCGGAATCCAGCACCTTGCTCTTCAGGGCCGCGACGTCTTTCTCGTCGACCAGCTTGTGGTCCACCTCCGGAACCGGGTCCTGCCACAGCTGCGGCTCGGCAATCCAGGGCCCGAGGTAACGCGTGATCGGTCCCATGTCGCGGTGCAGCAGCTTGTACCACGCCTTGGCGAATGCCTCGGCCAGCTCCTCGGGGTGCTCGAGCCAGCGCCGGGTGATGTCGGCGTAGATCGGCGACTCCCGCATCGAGAGGTCGGTGACCAGCATCGTCGGGGCGCGCCCCTTACCTCCGAACGGATCGGGAATCGTGCCGGCGCCGGCCCCGTCCTTGGCGGTGAACTGCCATGCCCCGGCGGGGCTCTTGGTCAGCTCCCACTCGTAGCCGTAGAGGGTCTCCAGGTAACTGTTGTCCCACTTGGTCGGGGTCGGCGTCCAGACCACTTCGAGGCCACTGGTGATGGCGTCCTTGCCCGAACCGCTGGCGAACGAGCTCTTCCAGCCCAGCCCCTGTTGTTCGATCGGAGCACCTTCCGGCTCGGGACCGACCAGATCGGCGTCGCCGGCGCCATGGGTCTTGCCGAAGGTGTGGCCGCCGACGATGAGTGCGGCAGTTTCTTCGTCGTTCATCGCCATCCGGCCGAACGTCTCGCGGATGTCGATCGCTGCGGCGATCGGATCCGGCTTGCCCTCTGGACCTTCCGGGTTGACGTAGATCAGACCCATGGTGGTCGCGCCGTAGGGCTGCGCGAGGTCGCGCTTGCCGGAGTAGCGCTTGTCGGTGCCCAACCATTCGTCCTCTTCTCCCCACAGGATCTCCTCGGGCTCCCAGACGTCTTCGCGGCCGAAACCGAAGCCGAACGTCTGGAACCCCATCGACTCCATGGCCACGTTTCCGGCGAAGACAATCAGGTCCGCCCAGGAGATCTTGTTGCCGTACTTCTTCTTGACCGGCCACAGCAGCCGGCGGGCCTTGTCCAGGCTCGCGTTGTCCGGCCAACTGTTGAGCGGGGCGAAACGCTGCAGGCCCTGGCCGCCGCCGCCCCGGCCGTCGTGAATGCGGTACGTGCCCGCCGAGTGCCAGCTCATCCGGATGAACAGGCCACCGTAGTGGCCGTAGTCGGCCGGCCACCAGTCCTGCGACGTGGTCATCAGTGAGACCATGTCGGCTTTGAGCGCCTCCACGTCGAGCTTGGCGAACTCCTCGGCGTAGTCGAAGTCCTCGCCGAGCGGGTTGGCCTGGGCCGAGTGCGGATGCAACCTCGAGACGTCGACCTGGTCAGGCCACCAATCCCGGTTGGTGAGAGGAGCATGCGTCTTTGGTTTCGGCGATGGGATTGCCGGGTTTTCGCTCTCGCTGGTGCTAGCCGTCTTGGTGTCGGCGTGCGGCGGGCGGCTTTGAGATGTATCGGATGACACAATATTCCTTCCAGGTAGTGAATCGGGCTGCGATCACGGCTGTGATCCTTCAATCTGCAGTCGAGCAGTCGGGGCATTGACCCCAATAGATGACCTCGGCCTCGTCGAGAACGAACCCACTGTCGTCAGACGGGGCTAAACAGGGTGCCTCGCCAACCGCGCAGTCGACGTCCGCGATGGCCCCACACGATCGGCAGACCACGTGATGGTGGTTGTCAGCGACCCGAGACTCGTAGCGGGCGACGAAGCCGGACGGCTGAATGCGCCGCACCAGACCGACGGTGGTCAGCGCATGCAAAACGTCGTACACGGCTTGCCGGGAAACCGTGGGCAGGCCGGACCGCACGGCCGAGAAAATCGTGTCGGTGTCGGCGTGCGGGTGTGCATGCACCGCCTCCAGCACCGCGACGCGAGGACGTGTGACGCGTAGATCGGCCATCCGCAGTTGCTCCGCGAACTCTGCCGTCGAGGACACGCAAGCACTATGACCCCATTTTCTGGAATGAGTCAATAGTTTGGTTGGCCGTGTCGCCCGGTAGTTTTCCGCAGCCACACCGCCTTGCCGACAGGCCATTGGGGGGCTTGCACTGGTACCCTCCGAACGCTGCCGCGTGAAGGCGGCCCGCACGGCCAATCGACGCAGTGGCGCGACCGAAACAGCAGTGGCTTCCCGGAAAGAGTGTTGTGCGCAGCGGAGACATCAAGGCCCTTACCGGTCTTCGCATCATCGCCGCCGTTTGGGTAGTGCTGTTCCATTTCCGGCCGTTGTTGCGAGATGCGGCGCCTGGCTTCAGCGACGCAATGGCTCCGGTCCTCAACTGCGGCGCCCAGGGCGTCGATCTGTTCTTCATCCTCAGCGGCTTCGTGCTGACCTGGAACTACCTCGATCGGATGGGCTGGTCATGGTCCACCCGCGCCACCCTCAATTTCCTGTGGCTGCGACTGGCCCGGGTGTGGCCCGTCTACCTGGTCACCTTGCACCTGGCCGCCGCGTGGCTGATCTTCACGCTGCACGTCGGCCATGTGCCGTCGGAGGCGGTGAATCAGCTCACCGCGGTCAGCTATGTGCGCCAAGTCCTGCTGGTGCAGCTGTGGTTTCAGCCGTTCTTCGACGGATCGAGCTGGGATGGTCCGGCGTGGTCGATCAGCGCTGAGTGGCTCGCCTACCTGATGTTCGGTGCGTTGATACTGGTGATCTTCCGGATGGCGCATGCGACGAGAGCACGAAACCTGATCTGGCTGGCGTTCGGCGCATCACTGCCGCCGGTGCTGCTGTTGTTGGCCAGCGGCCAGTTCTATACGCCGTGGAGCTGGCTGCCCCGCATCGTCATGCAATTCACGGCAGGCGCACTCGTTGCCGCCGCGGTGATCAGGCTGCGTCCGACCGATCGTGCGCGCCGCGGCGCCGGCTACCTCTCCGGCTTGCTGATCGCGGCCATCGTCGGGCTGTTGTACCTGCTCGACACCCACCCGGTGCCCGGGGTCATCGACAGCGGCGGGCTGGTCGACATTTTGTTCGTGCCGCTGGTGATGACACTGGCAATGGGCGCCGGCAGTCTGCCGAGTCTGCTGTCGGTCCGGGCCATGGTTTATGGCGGCCAAATCTCGTTTTGCCTGTACATGGTGCACGAACTGGTGCACACGGCCTGGATATGGGCCACCCAGCAGTTTGAGCTCACCTTGCACGGTTATGGCGGAAAACTGACCGTCATCGGTCTGCTCGTGCTCGCCACGGGTATCGCCGCGGTGCTGTTCCACTTCGTGGAGGAGCCGGCTCGGCGGTGGATGCGCAGGATGATCGACGTGGGGGAGCCGAGCGCCGGAACGCGAGTCGACCTACGTGCCGACCCGGCGAAGGCGCGGCTCCAACCAGTCGGCGGCCCGAGGGAAGAGCTCAGCGCCCCGCTTTCGGTACGCGCGGGCTAGGAGTCATTGCTGCTGGATGCCGAACGGATTCGCGGCCACCCGGGCCGCAATTCTTTGCGTTTGCTCGTACGATGCCGCTAAGACGGCGTTTGTGAACAGTGGAGGTAGCAGTGGGTCGTCTGACCTCGTTGGTCGTCGCACTCGCATTCGCGTTCGGCATTCTCACTGCACAGGGCGCGCCGCCGCGCTACCAGACACGCAGTATCGGTTCGCCGGTGAACCACGTCGCGGTGATCGGCGATTCCTACACCAACGGAACCGACGAGGGCGGCCTTGGCTCCAAGGCATGGACCGCTCGCACCTGGCTGACACTTGGTCGCCAGGGTATGCAGGTCGCTCCCGACGTGGCATCCGAAGGCCGAGCGGGCTATGGCGTGCCCGGCGACCATGGCAGCCTTTTTCGGGATCTCACTGCCCGGGCCGTCCACCCCAACGATGTGCTGGTGGTGTTCTTCGGGTCCCGCAATGACCAGGGGGTCAACCCCGAGTTGTTGGCCCAATTGACCCGTGACGCTTTCGATATGGCCCGCCACATCGCACCGTCCGCAAAACTTTTGGTGATCGGGCCACCGTGGCCGACGACCGACCCGCCCGACGGGGTTCTGGAAGTGCGCGACGTGGTCGCCGGCCAGGCGCGAGCCGTCGGGGCGACATTCGTGGACCCGATCAACGATCACTGGTTCGTTGACAGACCCGATCTGATCGGCGCCGACGGTGTACACCCCACCGACGCCGGGCACGCCTACATGGCGGACAAGATTGCACCGTTGATCCGCGCCCAACTGCCCAAGCGGAATTGACCTGCGGTCAGCCGCGGGATGCGGTACGAAATCTGTCCCGGTAGGCCTTCGGTGACACGCCGAGGTGGGTGACGAATGCGCGCCTGAGCGTTTCGGTGCTGCCAAAGCCGGCCAAGTGCGCGGCGTCGGTGATACTGCGGCCGGCATCGAGTGCGCCGCGGGCAGCGTCAATGCGAACCATTTCGACGTAGCGGGCCGGCGTCGTGCCGAGTTGGGACTGAAACAGTCTGGTCAGCTGCCGGGTGCTTAAGGATGCCCGTGCCGCAAGGGCTTTCATGCTGTGGTCGGCGGCCGGGTCGGCTGCGATCGCATCGGTGACCGGGCGTAGCGCCGACTGCGGCGGTGGGTCCGCCTCGACCAACACCGAGAATTGTGATTGGCCGCCCGCCCGTTTGAGGTAGACCACCAACCACCGAGCCACGTCGCGGACCAGCTCGGTGCCGTAATCCAATTCGACTAACGCCAGCGCAAGGTCGATGCCCGAGGAGATCCCGGCCGACGTGAAGACGTCACCGTCGCGGACGAAAATCGCGTCTGGCTCAACGGTGACATCAGGAAAGGCCCGGGCGAGCAGCCGGGTGTCTCGCCAGTGCGTGGTGGCGCGCCGGCCGCTGAGCAGACCGGCCTGGGCCAAGATGAAAGACCCGGTGCAAATGGACGCCAGCCGCCGCGTCCGGCTCGCCATTGATCTGACGGCGTCGACGAGCGTGGGATCGACGGCCCGCCTAGCCAGGTCGTCGCTGCCGGCGATCATGACGGTGTCGGCCGCATCGATGGAGGAAACGCGGTCCGTGACGCCCAGCCGGGTCCCGATGGAGGTCGTCACGTCGCGCCCGTCCACCGATGCGATCTTGAGCCGGTAGTCGGCTCCGAACCGGTTGGCTTCGGCAAAGACTTCGGCCGCGCCCGCGACATCCAACAGCGTCACCTCGTCAAAGACGACGATCACCACCACCCGCGAATTGGCTTCGTTCACAGACCTCATTGTGTCGCTTTTTGTGGGAAGCACGGCTCAATGGCCACGGTCGGAACGGCCGCCGAGCAGGCAAACTGGCTGCACCCAACCAAGGAGGTTCATCGTGGACACTCAGTCGATTGAAAGAATTGCCGGCATCGCGATCCCCGATACCGCACTGGTACGCGACGCCACCGACTTCATTCGCGATGCCGAAGACGACTTGCTGTTCGACCATTCCCGGCGAGTGTTCCTCTTCGGGGCGCTACAGGGTCGCCGTCGGGGGATACAGCCCGATCTGGAATTGCTTTACGTCGCCGCGATGTTCCATGACCTCGGCCTCACTGCGCGCTACCGTTCTTCCACTCTGCGCTTCGAGGTAGACGGCGCGAATGCAGCACGCGACTTTTTACTGCGGCATGGCGTCGATGAAAGCGATGCTCGCACAGTATGGCTGGGCATCGCATTACACACCACGCCCGGTGTGACTGAATTCCTGGAACCCGAGATCGCGTTGGTCACCGCGGGAGTCGAAACCGACGTGGTCGGCATCGGTCGGGATGATCTTTCACCTGAGGCGCTGGCGGCCGTCACCGCCGCACACCCGCGGCCCGATTTCAAGCGCCGCATCCTGGCCGCTTTCACCGACGGCATGAAGGACCGCCCTCGCACCACCTTCGGCACCATGAACGCCGACGTCCTCGAACACTACGACGAGTCGTTCGTCCGCGACGATCTGGTCGAGATGATCCTCAACAACACCTGGCCCGAATAACTCAACGAAAGGGAATCCGCGATGACAACTTCGCTGTCGGTCAACCGTCGAAATATCCACGAGGTGCGGGCATTCCAAGCTCCGGCCAGCTTGCTGGAAGATTTGCAGAAGGTACTCGTCGACTTGATCGAGTTGCAGCTACAAGGGAAGCAGGCGCACTGGAACGTCGTCGGGACGAACTTCCGAGACCTGCATCTGCAACTTGACACCATCGTGGACACCGCCCGCGAAGCCAGCGACACGATTGCTGAGCGCATGCGGGCGCTTGACGCCGTCCCAGACGGCCGCTCCGACACGGTCGTGGCGACAACGTCCATTCCCGCCGCAGCGCCCGGCCTACTGGGCAGCGCGGAAGCGGTCGAGATGATCACCAACCGGATCTATGCCGCCGTCGATACCATGCGCAGCGTGCATGACGGCGTCGACGCCGCGGATCCCTCGACCGCCGACTTGCTGCACGCGGTCATCGATGCGCTGGAAAAGCACGCGTGGATGCTCAAGTCGGAAATCAACACCCCCTGAGCGACGGCGCTAGAAGTGACGCAGCAGCTGGCCGAGGCGGTCGAGCGCCGTCGGATACTCCGGCTCTGGCGGTGTTCCGTAGCCGAGCACGAGACCTTCTGCGCGACATGGATGTTGGGGATGCCAAAACGGCGCCAACCCGGTAAGGGCAACGCGTTGTTTGCGGGCGGCGGCTAGGACATCGACCTCCGAAACCCGTTCAGGCAACGTCACGACGGCATGAAGACCCGCAGCAACGCCATGCACTGGTATCGCAGGCGCATAGCGTTCGACGGTGGCGATCAACGCGTCTCGGCGGTGCCGATAGCGCCGCCGCATCCGGCGGATGTGCCGGTCGAGAGCCCCCGACTCGATCAATTCTGCGAACGCTAATTGAGCCAGGATGTCGGTGCCGCGATCGGCGCGGCGCTTGGCTTCGATGACCGCGTCGAGCAGGTCGTCTGGAACCGCAAGCCAGCCCAGCCGGACCCCGGGCGCCAGGCTCTTGCTGGCGCTGCCGGCGTAGACGACCTGCTTGGGGGCGAGTCCTTGCAGCGCGCCGACGGGGTGGCGGTCATAGCGGAACTCCCCGTCGTAATCGTCTTCGACCACATAGGCGCCCCGCTGGGCGGCGATCCGCACGAACTCGGCACGCCGGTGCGCGGCCAGGGTCACTCCCAACGGGGCCTGGTGAGCGGGGGTAAGCACCACCGCCGCAACGGCTTTCGCAGTGAACCCGTCCGGCTGCGCACCGCTGTGGTCGACATCGAGCGCGACGACCTCGAGCCCGCTTGCGAGAACTGTCGCCTGGTGGTCGGGGAGGCACGGATTTTCCAACGCGACGGACTGTGCTCCCGCGGCAGCCAGCGCGTCGCACACGAGCCGCAGACCCTGCGTGAATCCACTGCAGATCACAATGTGCTCGGCAGTCGTCAGTACTCCGCGCACGCGGCCCAGGTAGTCGGCCAGCACTGTGCGCAAACGCAGCGATCCGCGCGGATCCAGCGGGCCCAGCTCCGAATGCGGGGTTACCTGGAAGGCTCGCCGCAGCGCACGCAGCCAGTCTGTGCGCGGAAACATACTCAGGTCGGGGCGCCCCAGCCGGAAATCTGCGTCGATCTGCGTCGGGGCCCATTCCGAGCCCAGTCGCGGCTGGACGCCCTGGGCCTGAGCCACTTCGGTAACAGCGCCCGGGCGGCTGCGCAGGTACCCCTCGGCCGCCAGCTGTGCATAGGCCTCGACGACCGTGCCGCGGGCGAAACCGAGTTGAGCAGCAAGCGCGCGCGACGACGGCAACCGCTGGGCCGGCGCCAAACGCCCGTCCCGGATGGCTTGCCGCAATGCCTGCTCCAATGCCACACGTCGACCCCGGACCGGCGGAAGGTCCAGGTGCAAGTCGACTCCACCCGCTTCACTGGTCCAAGAATCTGGCATGAAACTGGACCTTACATCCGAACCGGTTGCGTCTTAGCGTCACATGAGTGACCAGCCGGCGCCTTGATCACACAGCGAGCTTGACCGCGCAACTCAACGCGGCCCAGCGGGCCGCGGAATCGATGCAACGACCGAACCGCCGACTTCTCGACGACCCGCATTCGCGGTATTTCGTCCGCCAGCCGTTGCTGCGGGCGATACTGGCGCACCGGTTATCCGCTGGCACTGCTGTCCGAGTCTTCGACCGCTTCTGGGGCGGACTGCACGCCCACATTGTGTTGCGGGTGCGCTACACCGACGACGCCTGCGATGCCGCCATTTGCGATGGCATCGACCAGATCGTGCTGCTCGGTGCGGGATTCGATACCACCAGCCTACGTAGGGCCACGAACACGGCGGCGATTTTCGAGGTCGACGCGCCGGCGACGCAGCGCGACAAGCGCCCGGTCACCGAGCGACTACTGCCGTCCCCTCGCTGTAGTCAAACCATCTGGGTGCCATGCGATTTCGAAGAGGGCCGCCTCCAAAAGGAGCTGATCAGCAGCGGTTTCGACTCCACCCGGCCAAGCGTTGTCGTCTGGCTCGGTGTCACCCCTTACCTAACCCGCAAGGCGATCGACAACGTGCTGACCGACCTGGCGGCACTAAGCGCTCCCGGCAGCAGACTGATCGTCGACTACATCGATGCCGACGTCGTCAACGCAAAGACCCCGTGGAAAAGCGCACGTCGGGTGGCCCGAGCAGTCGCGCGTCGCGGCGAACCGTACCGAAGCGGCTTCACCGAAGCCGGTCTGGAGGCGCTGCTAACCGCCCATGGCTTCGCTCGTCGCGGACACGACACCGTCTCCACGCTTTTGCAGCGCTATGACCCGGCGCATCTGAGCAGCCTGGCCGGTGATGACTGGCTCGCGATTACGACCGCCGAAAAAACTTGAGTGGCAGATTGATTCACGGAAAAAGGGGACACATGACAAGCAAACTCACGACTTCTGCTGCAGATACTGCAGCAGCCTTCGTGCAGCAATTTCGGGAGGTGTGGGCAGCACCCAGCGTCGAACGACTGGATGCCTTGACGCACCCGGACGTCTGCTACATCCAACCCCTGCATCCCGACGTGCACGGTCGTGAGCGTGCCAGCACCTACTGGCGCCGCATCTTCGCCCTGGTGCCCGACTTACACATCGATGTCGTGAATTGGGCCGCGTCATCGGGTGAAGTCGTCTACATCGAGTTCCGAATCAACGGAACGCTCGGCGGCAAGCCGGTTTCCTGGCCGGCAATCGACCGATACGACCTCGATCCCACCGGACGAGTGCAACGGCGAATCCTGTATTGCGATGCGCTCCCGATGGCGCGGGCGGTGTTGCGGCCCCGAGGATTAGCCGCCCTGCTATGGGCCGCCGTTCGTTCGGCACGACGTGGTGTCGGGCGATGACGCGACCAACGGATGCGCGTGCATTTGTCGAATCCGTGGAGCGTGCCACCAACGAGCACGTTAGCGAAGCGGTCTACGAGATTTTCGCTCCCAATGCACGCTCGGTGATGATCAGCGACGGTGCACGCGAGGAATCTGTTGGAGTCGAGGCAATCCACGACTCATGGGCGAGGACATGCGCGGCGTTTCGAGCCCGCCGGTTCACAGTCGAGAAGCGCCTGGTCGCCGCAACCGACGACACCATCGTCAACGAGTGGCGCGGTGGACCAGCAGGGCGTCGCGACGGTTGCGGCATCGAGATCTGGCGTTTCGACTGTGACGGCAGAGTTATCGACCAGCGCCTCTACGGCTACCTCAAAGTAAGGTCCGCAGTACATCCGTTACAGGCCTTGCAACTGTTGTTGGGTTCGCCTGGCATGGCGCTGGCGATTGGCTGGGCGAGACTACGCCGGCACTGATTGTTCAGCGGCGCGAATTGCCTTGAGCGCTATGGGCTGCCCGGATGCGGTTGCCGGCCGCTGACGACACAGGTTTTGCGGTAACACATCCTGGGTACAAACACGCGAGTTTTTGAAGTGGCAGTGCGCAGCTGAGATGAAAGTGAGGGTCTGATGAAATCCCAACCTAGAATCGCGATCGCACTCGTCGGCGGTGCGGCCATGCTTTCGTTCGCGGTCGGATGTGGCGGGGGCGAAAAAGGCGGTCCGACGACGACCACCACAACCACCACGACGACTACGACGAGCGTGGCGCCCGCACCGCCCCCTGGCGAACCGGGCGGCGGTGGCGGCCCCGGCGGCGGCGGCGGTGTCCCCGGCGGACCAGGCGGGGGTGGCGGCCCTGGTGGCGGCGGGGGCGGTGTCCCCGGCGGGCCAAGCGGCGGTGGCGGACCGGGTGGCGGCGGTGGCCAAATTCCCGGCGGACCTAGCGGCGGCGGCGGACCGGGCGGCGGTGGTGGCCAAATTCCCGGCGTCGGCGGCGGTGGCGGCGGCCCCGGCGGCGGCGGTGGGTGCGTTGGCAACGTTTGCGGCGGGTGGCCGTGATCGCACGCCGCAAGTGAATTGAGCTACCGGCGAAACGTCCCCTTGCATTGGACGCTCGGTCTAAGGTTCGGGCAACTCCACTGCAAGGGGACTCGTCATGGCCAAGCTGAGATTCGGATACTTCATCGCACCGTTTCACCGCGCCGGCACCAACCCGACCCTGGCATTGCAGCGCGACCTGGAGTTCGTCGATCATCTCGACGCCCTTGGGTTTGACGAAGTATGGCTCGGCGAGCACCACTCGGCGGGCAGCGAGATCATCAGTTCGCCGGAAATCTTCATCGCCGCCGCCGCGCAACGGGCGAAACGGATCCGGTTCGGCACAGGCGTCATCTCGCTGGCGTATCACAACCCACTATGGGTCGCCGACCGGCTGATGCTGCTCGATCACCTCACGCACGGCCGGGTGATCGGCGGAATGGGGCCGGGCTCGCTGCCCACCGATTCGGCGATGATCGGACTCAATCCGACCGACACCCGCGAGCTGCTGGAGACCAACCTCGACATCGTCGTACGCCTGCTGGCGGGGGAGACAGTGACGGCAAAAACCGCGACCCACGAGTTGTTCGATGCCCGGTTGCAGCTGGCGCCGTACTCCGATCGCGGGATCCCACTGGCCGTGGCTGCGGTCGCCTCACCCACCGGCGCGCGGCTGGCCGGCAAGCACGGCATCGGCCTGCTGTCGATCGGTGCGACGCTGACAATCGAAGGCTTCGACGCGCTCGCCTATCACTGGGGCATCGTCGAAGAGCGTGCCGCGGCCTTCGGCACCCGCGTCGACCGCACCAACTGGAGTCTCGTTGGGCCGATGCATATCGCCGAGACCGACGAGCAGGCCCGCGCCGACGTGAAATTCGGTATCGAGCCGTGGTTCCACTATTTCCAGAAGGTGGCGGCCTTCCCGCAGATGACCATGCCGGGGGATCGGCTCGACGAGATGATCGACATGATCAACGACAACGGAGCCGGCGTGATCGGCACGCCCGAGCGGGCGCGCGCGCAGGTGCAGCGGTTGTGGGATCAGTCCGGCGGCTTCGGCTGCATGCTGCAGATGGGCCACGAGTGGGCGAACCCGGCGGCGACCAAGCGGTCCGCCGAACTGTTCGCTGCCGAGGTGATGCCCCACTTCCAAGGCCAGGCGCAACCAACACTTGCCGCCGCTGCGCGCGCCACCGAAGTACGAGATGACCTCGCGCAGACCCAACTTCAGGCCATCGACCACATGACCAAGAAATATCAGGGCGAAATCGGTTCCGGCTAACCGACTTTGATCGCCGCTAGTCGTCCTTGCTGATCAGTCGCCGCAGCGCCTCGTGGTCGGGCGCGAGGAGCTCCTCGATGCGCGGACGGTTCACCTCGGCGACAATGATCTCACCGACTTCTTGATGGACGTCGCTGAAGATGCCGTGCGACTTCATCTTCTCGGTCTGATACAGGTTGTCCTCAGTGGGGCTGACGTAGTGCACCCAGTCGGCTTTGAAGCGGTGCACCAGCCAGAGGTGAATCAGGGTCATCAGGCGCTTCTGACGCAACTTCTCTTCGAAGGTGTTCTGGTCGCGGACCGTGAGGATGGTGGTTTCGTGACGGTCTTGGAACTGGCCGAAGATCACGTTGGCGAGCTTGTCCTCGGCGTCGCCGCCATCGCGATAGATGATGAGCTCGAGCAATTCCGAGCCGGCGCGTTGCGGCCGTAGCTGCACGCGCAGCTTCTCGCCGAGCTGGTAATGCTCGCTCCACATCGACAGCCACTCCTCGAGCAGCTTGCGCGGCACCTCTGTCTGCACGAGGTGCTGGTGCTGGGTGGAGCCCTTGCCCATCGCCTTGGTGGTGGCCGTGCGCCCGGAAGAGGCAAGCAGCGCGGCATCGCTGCGCGGGCCGCCGACCAGGGTTTGCGGCGTGCGGTAAGGCGACTCGACCAGACGCAGCTGGCGCTGCAGACGAGCCAGCGCCAACATGCCGTCCTGTTGCAACGCGGTGGCGAACTCTTCGGCGGCCAGGCCGTCGATCTGGTGGCCGCCGTAGGTGATGAAGTTGAAGACGAAGCCCATTTTGCCGAGTTCCGCGGGGAAGGCCTGCATCTCCTCGTCGGTCATGCCGGTGGTGTCCCAGTTGAACGAGGGGGAGAGGTTGTAGGCCAACATCTGGTCGGGGAATTCGGCGTGAATGGCCTCGGCGAACTGGCGGGCATCGGCGAGATCGGCGGTCTTGGTCTCCATCCAGAGCAGATCGGCGAACGGTGCCGCCGCCAGTGACTTGGCGATCGCGTAGGGGATGCCGCCGCGAACCTGGTAATACCCTTCGGGCGTCTTGGCCAGCTCGCAATCCCATTTGGCATCAGCGCCCAGCTCTTTGGCCTTGGCCCGGGCGGTATACAGCGACGCCCGCTCGGCGAACTGGCGCCACTCCGTGGCGCTCATGTCGCGCGGTTCGTCCTCGCTCTCGCCGAATTCGAGCACCTCCGCGACGGCTTCGCCGTAGGTCATCAGCCCGGCGGCGTCTTCCCAGGCATCGACGAACCGCGCCTCGACTTTGTCGTAGAGCGCGTCGATCAATTGGTCCCCGTCGTCCCGCCAGGACGCGGCTGCCTCGCCGATCAAATCGAAGATGCCATAGCGCTCCAGCCAGGTGTCCGCGACGGCGTACTCGCCGTCGGGAAGCGAGTAGAGCAGGTGACCGTTGATCGCCGTGACGCCCAACTCGTAGAACCGCCGCATCATCGCCAGGAAGCAAGATTTATACGACGGAATCTTCAAGTTGGTGGCGCCGAGCAGGAACGGCTGGTCGCGCTCGTCGGCGCGGCTGTCGATGAGGTTGCCGGCTTCGGCATCCGTGCGAGCGACGATGATCCCGGGCACACCCATCACGTCAAGCTGGAACCGGGCACTGTTGAGCCGCTTGATCTGTTCATCCGACGGAACCAAAACCTTACCGCCCTGATGGCCGCACTTCTTGGTGCCGGGACGCTGATCTTCAATGTGGTATCCGGGCACACCGGCCTCGACGAAGCGGCGAATCAGGTTGCGCACGTGCGGATCCCCACCATGGCCGGTATCGGCGTCGGCAATGATGAACGGCCGGAAGTCGACAGCCCGAGAGGCCGCACGCTCCGCCTCGCTCATGCGTTGACGCAGGTACTCCTGATTGCGGTCGGCAGTGAGCAGGGCACGCACCAAGCCGGCAGCCTCCTCTGGCACCTGGCTCAGTGGGTAGCTGGCCAGGTCAGGCCCGGGATCCTCAGTCGTCGAGCCCTTCGCCGAGGTCGCCCACCCACCGAGGTAGATCCCTTCGATGCCCATCCGTTTCATGGTCACCGCTTGCCCCGGGGAGTAGGGACCGAAGGTGGTGATGCTCTTGCGCTCGGCGAACAGCTCGCGCAGGCGCTGGTAAAACGCCGTCGCGGCCTCTCGTGCCACGATGTAGTCGGCGGGGATCGTGCCGCGCTGCTCTACGATCTGACGAGCCGTGTAGAGCCGAATGATCCCCTCAAAGCGCGGACTGTCGAAGTATCGCTGCGTAGCAGCGATATCCTGCTCGAACGGTGTGCGGGTCTCGGTGTCCGTCTCGATTGTGGTGGCCATGGTTTGACGCTCCTGTCCAGCGCGATTCCCCCCGACGATTGAAGTCTATCCCGGTCGGATTGTGGTGCGATTGTTTCGGTGATAGACGCCTGTGCGCAGTGGTCACGGCGGAAGCGGCGGGATCGACCACACTCGTGCTCGATGCGTAAGTCCTTGGCAGACAGGCGGTTAGCATCGAGGAAACGAGCGGTTCGTTGGTTCCATGTCGTTCATTTCTGCTCACTGTCCCGTCCCATCGATCCGACGAGATCGCAGTACCCCGCTGTCACTGCAGCAAAACGACGAAATTCTGGCTTGCTGATCGCGGTTCGGGTGCCGAGGCGACCGCCGCCTTGGGTAGGTTCACACCGTGCCCGACCTCACCAACCGCCAGATCCTGCTGCGTCGTCGCCCGAGCGGGCTGGTGCAGCCCGGTGACACCGAATTGGTCACCACGCCGGCGCCCGAGCCCGCCGAGGGTGAAGCGCTGGTCCGCAATACCTACATTGGAATCGACGCGGCCGTACGGACCTGGCTGAACGACCAGCCGGGCTACCTGCCGCCGGTGCAGGTGGGTGAGGTCATCCGGGCAGCCGGGATCGGCGAGGTGGTGGCAACACGCTGCGACGCGTACGCGGTCGGCGATGTGGTCACTACGCTGTCGGGCTTCCAGGAATATGTCATCGTCCGAGACGATGTGTTCACCACACCGGTTCCCGGGCCGGCGGTCGACCAGTTGGCGGTGATGTCGGTCTATGGCCCGACAGGGGCCACCGCTTACTTCGGGATGACCGACATCGGCCAGCCCCAGCCGGGTGAGACGGTGGTGGTCTCGGCGGCGGCAGGTGCCACCGGCTCGGTGGCCGGCCAGATCGCCAAAATCGCGGGTGCCCGCGTGGTCGGTATCGCGGGCGGTCCGGTGAAGTGCCGTGCGGTGGTCGAGGATTTCGGGTTCGACGCGTGCATCGACTACAAGGACGGCGAGTTACCGGCCGCCCTCAAACAGCACTGTCCGCACGGGGTGAACGTCTATTTCGACAACGTCGGTGGCTGGATCCTCGACGCAGTGCTGGGCCGGCTGGCACCCAAGGCGCGGGTGGTGCTGTGCGGCGTCATCTCCAGCTACCTGACGGGCGAGCATCCCGGGCCGGCCAACTACGTGAACCTGCTGGCCAAAACCGCCCGCATGCAAGGGTTCAACGCCCTCGACATGTGGGGCCGCTTCGACGACGCCTTCGCTGACCTTCGCCGCTGGGAGCAGGAGGGCCGCCTCGCGCACCGCGAGACGGTGTGCCAAGGCGTCGAGTCGTGCGTCGACGCGCTCAACGGGCTGTTCACCGGCGCCAACATCGGCAAGATGCTGGTCAAGATCAGCGAACCCGAGCGGGTTGAAACCTAGCCGTCGATCTCGCCGGAGATTCTGCGCTCGATCGCTTTCTGCGCCACGGCCGGTAACACGATCAGGCCGTCGAGCTCTTTGCGGGCAACATCATAGGCCTGTTGCCGCTCCTGCGCAGTGGCGGCGGAGTCCGACGCCACCCGAAACAGGCTCTGCGCGCGGGCGATCCGCTGCTGTGCAGCTTGGGAGAAGTCGTTGCGTCGCCGGCGGACGGCCTCGGACTCGGCAACGTCGAACGCGGTTACGTACTCTTGGACGGCGGCGAGGTACTGCGTTGCAGCTTCTCGATCTTCGAGGAGATCCTCGGCCTTTGCCGGCCGCAGGAAGTCTGCTTTCAACTTGGCCTTGTGGAAGCCCGCCGTAAGCGGATTGCGCATGTCGGTCATGAGCGGGAAGTCCAGCAGCTTGCTCAAGTCGAGTTCGTAGTCCAGCCAGCGCTCATCGGTTCGGCTGTGCTCATCGATGACGCGTTTGATCGACGCCCACTGGGCGGCTTTGCTGCCGGCCCTGTTACCCGCAGGCTCGACGGCGGCGCCGGTCTCAGGCGATCTGGTTCGGGCGCGCCGCTGGTTGGCTGAGAACGCTTTGACTGCAGCGATGACCACACCGGCCAACGGCAATATCACGATGAGAAGCTCCGCCAGCCGGAACAGCAAGCCCATATGGCGATGATGCCATCATGGCCCGTGCTAGTACCGGGTCACATTCAAAGCCATACGTACAGGCGGGGATTGGCGGAGTCACGGCGCTGCGCGTCTCGTACGAACGACACCGGCGAGTCGAGTCCGGCCAGTTTGACGCTGATCGCGTCTGAAGTTGCCGATATGGCCATTATCGTCCCGATGTCGTACCGGTGCTCATCGTCCCACCTGATCGCGGTGTGACAGCCGAGGTGATGCGCGGATAAGTCCTCTGGCGCGACCTCGACAGGACGCGACGACGGCGATGGCTGCTCAACGTCCAGTTGCTCGGCCGACAGTGACTGCTCCGAAGCCTCGGACTCAGCAGCCTCCGACCAGGCGCGGTCATCGCCGAAATACTCCACATCGTCGCCGCTCCGCTCAATCCGATTCAACGCGGACTTCGTTCGCTGTGGGCCGCCGGCATCGTCGATCCAGAGTTTCCAACCGGGCGGGGGAGACGGCCAGGATGGGTCCGGCGACCAGTCAGGTGCCGGTACCCAACCCTCAGGCGGCTTGGGCCAGTTCGGCGGAGGGTTGTAGCGCATGGACAGTCACCGCCCCACAGTTGATTCGTCTCCGACCAACCATATCCGGCGCACCCGATGAGGGCGCTCACGCCTGGCCATACACTGACCCCTCGTGGGCATTCTGTATGGCTTTGCGCCGTGGATCGTCTATTGGGTGCTTGTCGGCAACGTCCCTTTCGGTACGGCCGCACTGGTTGCGTTGGCCATTGCGCTTGTCGCTGTCCTGGCCGGATGGGGACGACGCATGCCGGTGCGCACGTTCGAAATCGGCACTGTCACCATATTTCTGGTGTTAGCGGTTGTGACGTTCACATCCAGTCAGCCGTTCCTGGAGCGGTGGATTCAGCCGCTGAGCAGCGCCGGGATCTTCCTGGTGGCCCTTGCCGGGGCGCTGGTCGGCAAGCCCTTCGCGCGCGAGTTGGCCGCAATTGACCAGCCTGCCGACGCAGTCAAAAGCGAACCCTTCGTTCGGGTAACGACGCTGCTGACTTGGATTTGGATCGCGATTTTCGGCGCCATGACGGTGTCGTCATTGATCCCGCCCGTCGTGCACGGCGACGCCACGATTCTCGACGCGACGACGCCTGGAGTGTTCACCTGCTACTGGGTGGTCCCGTTCTCGCTGTTGGCGCTGGGAGCGCTGACGTCGAGAATCTTGACCGACCGACTCGGCGCCGAAGTCGACAACGCGCCCCGTAAAACGACCTTCGTCGCCTACGACGAAGCCACCATCGATGAGCTGTATTACCTGGCTCAACAGCACGCCAACCGCGAAGTCGGTTCCGGTAAGGAGGCCTACGACGTCAAGGTCGGCGGACTGGGAACCCCGCTGGTGGGAGATGACTCTCGAAAGTCGTGGCCTGCCACATACAAGGTTCGCGAGGGGCGGCATTAGACAGAAGGACGCCAAAGTGGCGGATGTGTCGACCGATCCGACAGTTTTCCCGACTTGTCCTCCGTGAACGAGCCCGTTGCGGACCAACCCGGTTAAAGTCATCCCTCATGACGGTCCCGTCGAACCTCTGGGGTGACGAATGGGATAGTCCGCCGCAACGCCACGTCGCACGACACCGAATGCTCAGCCGCAGACAAGCACGGCGAATGAGCCGGAGCTTCGCCGGTGTGGGAGTTGGAATCCCAGCGACGCGCCTGCTGGAAATCGCGGCCGGTGCGCCATTGGTTTCTGATGAGTACGTCGATGTGAACTTCGCGCTGGCCGCAACAGAGATAGAGCGCCAGCAGCGCCACGCCAAGGTCACGCGGGGCCGGCGCAGCGCTATTCAGTGGCTCATCGTCGCCGGCCTGGTGCTCGCCTCGATGAACCTGCTCATGTGCATGGCTTATGTCTTCATCAGTCTGGTCCTCCACGAGTCGGCGCTGTGAAGCGCCACATGGTCCTCGCAGCTAGCAGGGGCTGACGGCTCGGGCTCCTAGACTGCGGGTCATGGGGCTGCTACAGATCGAGGACTGCCTGGATGCCCAAGGCGGCATTGTGTTGCCGCCAGGCGTCACGCTGATCTCTCTGATCGACCGCAACATCGCCCACGTCGGCGATTCGGTGGCATATCGCTACTTGGACTACACCGGCGCTGTCGACGGGCATGCCGTCGAACTGACCTGGTCCCAATTCGGCGTCCGACTGCAAGCCATCAGTGCACACCTGCAACAAGTGGCGGCGTGCGGTGACCGGGTAGCGGTCCTGGCACCGCAGGGCATCGATTATGTCGCCGGGTTCTTCGCAGCGGTCAAGGCGGGCACCATTGCGGTGCCGTTATTCGCGCCGGAATTACCCGGCCACGCCGAACGGCTCGAGACAGCGCTGCGTGACTCAGAACCGGCGGTGGTCCTCACGACAGCGGCGGCGATCGAAGCCGTCCAGACGTTTCTGCAGAAGCTCTCGCATCTTCGAAGGCCCGAAGTCATCGTCATCGACGAGGTTCCCGACTCCGCGGGGCATGCGTTCGTGGATGTCGAGTTGGGCCTCGACGATATCTCCCACTTGCAGTACACATCGGGCTCGACGCGGCCCCCGGTGGGCGTGGAAATCACCCACCGCGCGGTTGGCACCAACCTGCTGCAGATGATCCTGTCGATCGACCTGCTTGACCGAAACACCCATGGCGTCAGTTGGTTACCGCTCTACCACGACATGGGTCTGTCGATGATCGGCTTCCCGGCGGTATATGGCGGACATTCCACCTTGATGTCACCAGCTGCCTTTGTCCGACGCCCGCAGCGGTGGATTCACGCGTTGGCCGCTGAATCGCGCCGGGGGCGTGTGGTCACCGCCGCACCGAACTTCGCCTACGAGTGGACGGCGCAGCGCGGTCTGCCCGCACCGGGGGAGAATGTCGACCTGAGCAATGTCGTGATGATCATCGGATCCGAGCCGGTCAGCATCGATGCAATAACCACATTCCGCGACGCGTTCGCTCCCTACGGGTTGCCACCCACGGCGATCAAACCCTCCTACGGCATGGCCGAGGCGACCTTGTTCGTCTCGACTATCGACCCCACTGCCGAGGCGACCGTTGCCTACTTCGACCGCGAGCAACTGGCCGCCGGGCACGCCACGCGTGTGCCGGCGGACGCCCAGAACGCCGTGCCACAGGTCTCGTGCGGTCGGGTCGCTCGCAGCCAGTGGGCTGTGATCGTCGACCGTGACACCGACGAGGAATTGCCTGACGGTCAGGTTGGCGAAATCTGGCTGCAAGGCAACAACATTGGTCGTGGTTACTGGGGGCGTCCGAACGACACCCGGCAAGCGTTCGGCGCCAAGCTGCAGTTGCGGCTCAGGGAAGGCAGCCACGCCGACGGCTCACCGATCGAAGGCACCTGGCTGCGGACCGGGGACCTGGGGATGTATCTCGACGGGCAGCTCTACGTCACCGGCCGAATTGTGGACCAGGTGACCGTTGACGGCCGTAACCACTATCCGCAGGACATCGAAGCCACTACCGCGGAGGCTGCACCGATGGTGCGACGTGGCTATGTCGCGGCGTTTTCCGCGCCGGCCAATGAATTGCCGGGAGCCGATACCGGCGACACCGGCCCGCGCCTGGTCATCATCGCCGAACGCGCGGTGGGAACCAGCCGCGCTGATCCGCGGCCGGCGATCGACGCGATCAGGGCGGCGGTATCGGACCGCCATGGGCTAGCCGCCGCCGATGTGCGGTTACTTCCGGCAGGTACCATCCCGCGCACGACCAGCGGCAAGCTGGCTCGACGAGCGTGCCGCGCTGAATATCTCAGCGGCGCATTGGGTGTGCGTTAAGGCCTTTGCCCGTACCGTCGGACAGGTGCGGTGGATCGTCGACGCCATGAACGTGATCGGGAGTCGCCCGGACGGGTGGTGGAAGGACCGCCGTCGAGCGATGGCCCGGCTCGTCGAGCAGGTCGAGCGATGGGCCTCGGCGGAAGACCACCAGGTGACGGTGGTCTTCGAGCGCCCGACCACACCGCCGATTCGCTCATCGGTGATCGAGGTAGCCCACGCACCCAAAGCGGCCGCGAACTCCGGTGACGACGAGATCGTCCGGCTGGTCCGAGCCGACGGTCAACCCCAGGAAATCACCGTCGTGACATCGGACATCGCGTTGGCCGATCGAGTCCGAAACTCAGGCGCATCCGTCTACCCGGCGGCGAATTTCCGGAGACTCATTGACCCGCCCGAAGCGGGGCCGTGATGCGGAATGGTTGGACGGAAAGGTTGTGGGCCGAGGCGGCCGGTACCTATGCGGCGATCCTGGAGCACCCGTTCCTAACGGGGCTTACCGACGGCCGCCTGCACCCGGACATCTTCGCCCACTACGTCGCCCAGGATGCGTACTACCTGCACGACTTCGCCCGCGCGCTGACCATCGTGGGCAGCAAGGCGCCCACCCACGATCGTGTCGGCATGTTTGCGCGACACGCCGCAGGCATCGTCGACGTCGAGCTCGCCCTGCACGAATCGCTGTTGCCCGAGCTGGGCCTCCAAAGCCTCGACGCCATGCCGGTCGCACCGACGACGCGCGCCTACACCAGCTATTTACTGGCCACCGCGTACGGCGGCACCTTCGCCGATGGGTTCGCCGCAGTGCTGCCGTGTTACTGGATCTATGCCGAGGTGGGGGCCGAGTTGGTCAAGCGCGGCTCGCCCGATCCGCGCTACCAGCGCTGGATCGACACCTATGCCGACGACGAGTATCGGACCACCGTCGCCGAGGTGCTGGCGCTGGCCGACGACGTCGGTCAGACCCTGTGCGCTACCGAAGAAGCCCGCGCCCGAGCACATTTCGCCACCACCGCCCGCTATGAGTGGATGTTCTGGGACGCCGCCTGGCGGCGCGAGGTGTGGCCTATCTGATGCTGCCGGTACGTCTCAAGAGGATCACAGGTCCATACCGATGCGTACGGCGATCTGGCGCAACGGCATCGATGCCCAAATCATGGCACAGGGTGCAATAGCGGCATGCGCGCGAGGTATACGCGTGCACGGGGATTCTTCTTCCGCAATGCGGGTGGCAGACATCAGAACGGATCAACAGGAGGTAAGCACGGCATGATGACGAACTGGGCTCACCCCCAAATGTCTTCTGATCTGCAGAGCGGTCGTATCCTCGACACGGCGCAGGGGATTCTGATCGGCCTTCGCCGGTGCACTTCGGAGACGGCACTGCACGAACTGCTCGGCGCGGCACAACGTCACCAGATGCCGGTGTTCGCGATGGCATGGGCGCTCGTCCATCTCGCGGGCGGCGGCGGAAAATCGTCTCACAGCTTCATCGATGCCCAGTCAGCGGCTCGTGATGAATGGGGCCGACTCTTTGCCGGGTCTGCTGTGGCGTTTTGTTGAGCAGTCGGATTTCTAGGCAGCGCTCGCGGCAATCGCCTCGATGACTGCGGACGGATCATCGAGGGCAACAAAGGTTTTCGCATCGGAAACCTCGATCAGCTTGCCATTGCTGAATAGCCCGGCCAGGCGTCGACCCAGGTCCGGGGTGAAGCAGCGGTCCCGCTGGCCCCACACCAGCGTCACCGGCTCGGTAAACCGGGGGAGGCGGGTCGCCACGTCGGTGAGATCGGCGGTGGCCACCTGACGCAGCAGCGCCGCAAGGTCGTGGCAGATGCGTGAGTCCCGCAGGCAGGGTTGCAGCCATGCGGAGGTGAGGTGTGGATCGGGCCGGTTGGCCAGCAGGCCGAAGCCGAGTGGCGATTGGCGCAGCGCCTGCAACCGCATCAGTCCGAAGAGCGACTTGATCGACATCGGTCCGCGAAGTAAGCCGAATGCGATATCGAAGGGGTAGGGCGGGCACTTGTCGAAGGCGTCGCAGTTGGTGAGCACTAGGCGGCCGATTCGGTCCGGATAGTCGTCGACCACCAGCTGACACAACCCTCCTCCGGTGTCGCTGCCGACCAGCGTCACATCGGACAAGTCAAGCGCGACGATCACGTCGTTGATCATCTCCGCGACGCCGGATAGCGAGAGTGCGGCGGCATCGTTAACCGGGATGGTGTGTGAGCCCAGCGGCCACGTGGGCACAATGCAGCGAAAACCGCGCAGCGCCAATCCGTCGACGACGTCGCGCCATAGTCGCCCGTCGACCAAGATGCCGTGAACGAACAGCACGGTGTGCGCCGAATCCCGCGGCCCGAATTCCTGATATTCGATCGTGGCCTGCTTGAGTGCGAGCTTTGCCATGTCGGTCGTTCCTCCTCGAATAGTCGGTATCAGGCTCTAGCCGAAATCGAAGTTCAATGGTGCTGCCAGATCCATGTGGCGAGCTGCCAGATACTGCCAACGCCAGGTCAACGGCGGGGAATAGAACGTCGGGCTGTGCGTTCTCAGTCGGCGTGAAACGCTTCAGCGAAACCGAACGCCAGGAGTTCCTCGCAGCCAAGCACGTCGCCGTGCTGTCGGTCGCAGCCGCCGACGGCCGGCCGCCGGCCAGTGTCCCGATCTGGTATGACTACACGCCCGGAGGAGACATCCGGATAAGCACCTCGCCAGCTACTCGCAAGGCTCGGCTCATCGAGCGCGCGGGCACGGTAACTCTGGTCGTCCAACGCGAAGAGCCGCCCTATCAGTACGTGGTCGTCGAGGGCACCGTCGTCGACAGCGCCACGCCTAGCCCAATCGAGGCGCGGGAAACCATCGCCATCCGTTACCTCGGCGAGGAGGGTGGGCGCGCATTCGTTCGTAGCATCGAGTCGGCGGACAATGTGTTATTCACCATCCGACCGGACCGGTGGCTCAGCGCTGATTTCACCGGCGATCTCTAGCCACTGATCACGTCACTGGCGGCCGGCGCGGCGGGCCGACTCGGCCTCCTGAGCCATCCGGCGCATCGTGGCCAATAGCGGCTCGTAGAGCAAGGTTCCGATCACCAGGTGCTCGATCGCGGTTGCGCGCTCGGCCTCGGCGGTGACCGCTTCCACCTCGCTCGGCGCGAGTGCGCCGAGTGCCTCTGCGTACCGGTCGAGCCGCGCATCGCTGGCCGGGAAGGCAAGGTTGTCGAGCCGGTCGAGCGCGCCGGCGAGCACGGTGCGGTGCGGGCTGTCGACCGCCAAGTCCCAGCCGTGCCGGGCAAGCAGGGCATCAACACGCTCCGTCGACCCGGCGCTTGGCGCCTCGGCGGGAATGGGAGACAGCAGCCACTGCGCGGTTCCGAGCGCGCGGTGTAACGGCACCGACTCGTCGTCGACCACCTCGACGACCCGCTGCACCGCCTCGAGCGGCAGCCCGGCCACCTCAACCAAAGCGCGGATGAGAGCGAGCCGACGCAGGTGCGAATCGTTGTACGTCGCCCAGGTGCTGCTCTGATGCTCACCGCGTTGAAGCAGCCCGAGCCGCAGGTAGTACTTGATGGTCGAAGCGGCGACCCCGCTCCGTGAGGACAGCTCAGCCAGTCGCATGAGTCCATCTTGACATATCAGGTAGCGAAGGTATCCAATAATTGGATACCAACAGTATCCGATTGAGAGGCGACTCGATGTCTGACGTCACCCGGATCCTTGCCGGGATCTTGCTACTGTCCCTGGTCACCGTGGAGACTGGCGGCCTCTACTTGGTGAAGTTGGTGCGTGGATCTGCCCCGGCCACACCGTTTCAGATGTCGTTCGCGCGTGCCGGGCATGCCCACGCGGGGGTGTTGCTGATTCTGTCGTTAACGGCGTTGCTCTACGCCGAGGTCGTGGACATGGCCGGCTTCTGGGGTTGGGTATCGCGCATCGGGGTGCCGATCGCGGCGTTGCTGATGCCCGGCGGCTTCTTCTTCTCATCGATGGGCGCGGGTCGCGAGCGCCCCAATGCGCTGATCGCTCTTGTTTATGCCGGGGGGTTGACGCTCGCGGTAGGCCTGGCTTCACTCGGCATAGGACTGCTCACCGCCTGAGCGCCTCAACCAATTACCCGGGCGTTTCAGCGTCGGGAGTGACACCATAATTTTTGTGGACAGCGTCTGCCGATGACTGACATTGACCTGGATGACCTTTCGACCAGCGAACACGGGTACACCGTGGACGACGCGGACGACGACGCTCCCGTCCTGCTCGACCGGGACGGCAATCCGGTCGACACCTGGCGCGAAAATTACCCCTATGACGAGCGGATGCCGCGCGACGAGTATGAGCCGCTGAAGCGACGGCTGCAGATCGAGCTGCTGAAGCTGCAGAAATGGTCCAAACGCACTGGCGCTCGCCATGTGATCTTGTTCGAGGGCCGCGATGCCGCTGGTAAGGGTGGAACGATCCAGCGATTCATGGAGCATCTGAACCCGCGGGGTGCGAAGGTAGTGGCGCTGGATAAGCCCAGCGAACGCGAAAGCACCCAGTGGTACTTTCAGCGCTACATTGCCCACCTGCCTGCAGGCGGTGAGATAGTGCTGTTCGACCGGTCGTGGTACAACCGCGCCGGCGTGGAAAAGGTGATGGGGTTCTGCACCCCCGAACAACATGCCGAATTCATCCGGCAGGCACCCATTTTCGAGCAGTTGCTTGTCGACGACGGGATCAGCCTGACCAAGTTCTGGTGCTCGGTATCACGAGCCGAGCAGCGCACGCGGTTCGCCATCCGCATGGTTGACCCGGTCCGGCAGTGGAAGTTTTCGCCGATGGACATCGAGTCAATCAACAGATGGGACACGTACACCGCGGCTAAGGAGGAGATGTTCGAGGCGACCGACACCGATTTCGCGCCGTGGATTGTGGTCAAAAGCAACGATAAGAAGCGTGCCCGGATCAACGCGATGAGGCACTTCCTCGACAAGTTTGACTACGATGACAAAGATCGCGGCGCAGTGGGTCAGGCCGATCCGCTGATAGTGGGACGCGCCTTGGCCGACTGACCCGAGACCTATTGTCGCAGCGTGGATTCGATGGAAGCGAACACAGTGAGCCGTATCCGTGTAGCCGTTGCTCCGCTTGTCCTCGGCACGATCATGTTCGCACTCGTCGGGTGTACAAAGCCAACTGCGCCGCCAACAGAAGTAACCGCCGCAACGTTCGTGTCAACCACAACGGTGGCGGCGGCGCCGAGCAGGCCCGAGGGAGCGCAGCCCCTGCTGGCGTCAGACCCCGCGCAACTGGCGGACGACCTCGTCGCCGACGAGCTCGCGCTGCGTGATGTGTCGACGGCGGAGGCAACCCTGGTGACGGCGGCGCGCCGCCAGCAGGCGGCCTATCGGGCGATCGGGCGGCACCCCGAATGGGATGCGATCACGCGACCGCGCATCCCGCCGTCGCTACTCGAGGTCTACGACCGCAATATCGACGCCCGCCGTCAGCTCAGGGCGATGGCAGAGGTGAAGGACACGCTGCCCGCGTGGCGCATCGAGCCGCCCGCCCCAGCCGACGAGCTGCTGAGCTACTACCACCAGGCGGAGTCGGAGTCCGGCGTCGACTGGACCTGCCTTGCCGCGATCAACCTCATCGAAACCGGCTTTGGGCGCATCGTCGGGCCGAGCAGCGCCGGCGCGCAGGGCCCCATGCAGTTCTTGCCCTCGACGTTCGGCGCCTACGGCGAGGGCGGCGATATCCAGTCACCGCGCGACAGCATCTTGGCAGCGGGCCGCTACCTCGCGGGCAATGGCTTTGCCACCGACCGTGATCACGCCCTCTACCGGTACAACCACGCGAACGAATACGTGCAGGCGGTCAACCAATACGCTGCGGTGCTCGCAGCCGATCCCATCGCATTTACCGGCTTTTACCGTTGGGACATCTATTACTACACGACGGCGGGAGACGTGTTGCTACCCGTCGGTTACGCTGCGCCGTCACGGATTCCGGTCGACGCCTATCTGGCCACCCACCCGCAGTAACTTCTCGTGGCGCGGCGTGCGTGCGTCAGATGACAACGGCGCCTTTACTAGCCGGTTGTTTTGACGACGAGCTTGCCGACATTCTTGCCGTCGAACAGCATATTGATGGCCGTCGGCAGCTGCTCAAAGCCCTCGACGACCGTCTCGAGCGGCGTGAGCCTGCCCTCGCCGATCAGGCCGGCGATCTCGGCGGTTGCTTCTGACGCCTGACCGAAGTGGTCGAGAACAATGAACCCCTGCAACGTGGCACGCTGGACGAGCAGGTTGCCGAACGCGCGCGGTCCAGGCGGCGGGTCAGCCGAGTTGTAGCCGGAGATCAGCCCGCATAGCGCAACGCGTGCGCGAAGGTTGAGGCGCGCGAAGATCGCATCCATGATTTCACCGCCGACGTTCTCGAAGTCGACGTCGATGCCGTTAGGCGTCGCCGCGGCCAGCTGGGCGGCCCAGTCGTTTGCGCGGTGGTCGACGGCCGCATCAAACCCCAGTTGTTCGGTCAGCAGCGCACACTTCTCGGGGCCGCCGGCGATTCCGACAACACGCGCGCCATCGGCCTTGGCAAGTTGGCCGGCAACCGAGCCGACCGCGCCGGCCGCGGCCGAGATGACGACCGTCTCACCCGGCTGAGGCTTACCGATGTCGCGGATCCCGATCCACGCGGTGAGCCCCGTCATGCCGAGCGCGCCGAGATATGCGCTGGGGGAGACGCCCTCGGCGACCTCCACCGGCAGCAGCGGCATCGCGTCCGAGACCACCGCATACTCCTGCCAGCCGACAAGGCCCTGCACGATCTGGCCGACCGCATAGTTCGGGTTCTTCGATGCGATCACTTCGCCCAGCCCGCCTGCGCGCATCACCTCGCCGATGCCGACCGGCGGCAGATACGACGGCATGTCGTTGATCCACGCGCGGTTCGTCGGATCGAGCGAGATCCAGTCGACGCGGACCAGCGCCTCACCGTCGGCGATCTCGGGGACCGCCTCCTCGGTGAGTTCGAACGTGTCAGGGCCAATGCGTCCGGTGGGACGTTCGCGGAGGAGGAAGCGGCGGTTTCGATCGGACATGAGCGCACCGTACCGGACGCGGCCTGCCAGAGTCCTACGGGGAAACGGCTGTGCTGCTCCGTTCGATCCATTGGGTGAGCGCATCCCCGAGCGCGGTCGCGAGACTCACACCGGCGGCGTTGGCGGCCTGCTCGAACCGCTCGATCAAGTCCGTCGCGACCGAGGCGTTTACCTTGGAGCGTTGCGGTTTTGGCTTCGGCGGCGGAGCTACGGGCACGTGGCGCGCGACAGTCGCGTCCATGGCTTCACGCAGCGCGGGAATGTCGTCGAGCAATCCGACGAGATCATCGCGCCCGATGCGCAGAACATCGGCCGGGCCGGTCGTCGTTACGGTCGCAGAACGCAGCGTCCCCCGGCGCAGCACAGATTCCCCGATCATCTCGCCGGGCCCCACCACGGCAATGCGGTCCTGGCCGACGTACACCCCGGCCTCCCCGCTGAGCAGGATGTAGCAGGCATCCGACGGAGTCTGCTCATGAATCAGCGGCGATGGCCCCCTCGTCGATGTGCGATTTGCTGCTCGCACGAGACGCTCCAACTCATCATCCGAGAACTTGTCGAATGCGGCGAACTCGCGGAGCCGACGGGCGTCTTCGCTAAGCCCCTTTGCACCGGACTTCATAGTGGACTCCTGATGCACGATGTGGCCGGACATCGAAGAGCCTAACGCGGTTGTAGCGCGGGCAGCAGGTATTTTGCGGGAGACGATCGAGGCGCCTGGAAGCCGATACGGTGTATTTCATGCCTCGCGTGGACTACGTCATCCAATATGTCGAGTCGCTCACACGGTCGGTGACGTTCTACCGGGAAGTGCTCGGGCTCAAGGTACGGACCGAGGGCGACGGCTACATCGAGTTCGACATGGATAACACTAAGTTCTCGCTTTTCGAAGGGTCGAAGCTACCCGAACTCATCGGTCGCGAAGGCGGCAACCCGCCCTGCGGCGAGATCGGCTTCCGGATCGAAGACGCGGATGCCGAAGCGGAGCGGTTGAGAGGGCTCAGCGTTGAGATCCTCAGCAGACCGGTGGATCGACCGTGGCATGAACGGACGCTTCACATCGCCGACCCGGACGGCAACATCATCGAATTCGCGCAGAAGCTGCGATGATGCCGACGTCATACATGACCGTCGAACGCACGTAAGGCCTGCACGTGGACATCGGGGCCCGCCACGGCGATTTCGGCTAACGCGCCACGTCCCGCAAGCCACCGCACTAGATCCGCGGACGTGCCGTCGAGAATCACCTCGGGACTCGACTCCGGGCCGACAGACCACCGACAGTTGCTGTCGCTGGTACCGACTGTCAACCGGATACCGGCGGGCAGCTTCTTGACCTGATAGCGCAGCAGCAGCGGAATGACCTCCGCCAGTGTCGCCGGCACCGCATGGGCAAGGTCGTTGAGCGCGATGAGATCGTCGTGATGCGTCCAATATTCGAACAGGGCCAGCGGGGCCACCCGCGGCCGCAACAGCAGCCGTGGAATGGGCCGACGCAACCGGTCGATCAGTGCCGCGAAGCCGTGGCGTCGCTCAAGACGGATGGCGCTGTCGACGAGCTGCGGCGGTCCCGCCACGGAAATGCCACGCACCACTAGGGATCGAGCGGCGAAGGTTGGCACACCACCGATGCGTTCTTCCGCTGCGAGGTGGGCCGCGAGATCCAGCGCAGTCCACTCACCACACGCGGTGCGGGCCGACGCGCCAGCTTCGATCAACGACTCCGTTAATGCCGCCCGTTCGGCCTCGACGTCTTCCGCAATCGTCATGAGCAACAAGTTTGAACTGCGTGCTCGAGGCGGTTGTCAGCGGGAGGTGGGGGACATTGACCTTGTAAGCGGTACAAGATTGCTTACTACCGCCTCGGACCGGGATGCCGTGTCAGCACCGCGGTCCGAGTCGGACAGCGAGCGTGCTTCGGAGCGGGAATCTCAGCGATTCAGCGCGGTAACGGCGGCAACAATCTCTGGCTTATCGGATTGCAGGCTGCCTCTCCAGCCGACGTTCCGTAATGGGTAGTGGTTGATCAGCACGAGGACTTCGTCGATATTGGCGATCCCGTCATACGCCGCGCCGACCGCCGACTCGATCTTTTGCACCAGCTTACGTTTGGCGTCCAGACTGGCCAGTTCCGGGGCTTCCAAGGACACCACAGGCCGCACTGGCTCGGCTTGCACGCGGCCGTCTTGGGATACGTTTTCACCCGAGTACTCGCGCAGCCAGCCACGCGTGTCGGGAAAGTGGTAGGCCTCATCGAGCGCGTCGGTGATCTCCTTCAACATCGTCTGCTTGGCGTTCTGCGTCGCCCCGTTGGGCGCGTCGACGGTGAACACAGGCATGGTTTTCATCTCCTTCGTGGTCCGTCCCGGGTGGGACGATTCCGACGCTAGCAGCGTTAGTTGGAAAAACCAAGTAATTAATTTGATTATTGGATTATCGCTGGTAACATAGGGTTCATGGCAGGAAAACGCAGATACGACACCGGCTGCGCCGTGGCCCACGCGCTAGATCTGATCGGGGAGCGCTGGGCGTTATTGGTGGTTCGCGAACTACTGCTGGGCCCCAAACGCTTCACCGATCTGCTGGCCGGCCTGCCGGGCGCCGGCCCGGACATGCTGACCCAGCGGCTGCGCGAGCTCACCGACGCAGAAGTGGTCCGTCGTCGTCGGCTCAGCCCGCCTAGCGCGTCATGGGTGTACGAATTGACGCCTTGGGGGGCCGAATTGGCGCCGATCGTTCTCGACCTGGCCCGCTGGGCCAGCCGCTCGCCGACAATGCCCTATGACGCGCCAATTGGCGTCGATTCCGTGATGCTGTCGCTGACAGCGCTTTTCGACCGCGAGGCCGCGGCGGGTCTTGAGGCGACTATGGCCATCCGCCTAGGTGACCAGTCGTTCCGGCTCCGCATCACCGGGGGTGAGCTCACCGTCACGCGGGGCGAGCACGAACGGCCGGACGCCACATTGGAAACCGATCAGACCACGCTGCTGACGTTGCTACGCACCGACGGTGATCTCGACGAAATCCTTGCTGATGGATCGCTGCGCCTCGCGGGCGACCGCGCCCTCGTCGAAAGATTCCGACATCTATTTCCACTGCCGCAATCTGCTGGACCGGCGGCACGGGCATAGCGCGCATGCCTTGTGTTCCAAGACTCGTACCGCTCAGGCGAGATCGATCCGGATGGTCATCAGATTAGTTCCCAACGCTCGGACGAGTGCGCTATTGAACCGGGGGAGGGCAGCCAGCCGAGCGTGGGCGTCATCGGAAGGCATCAGGTGGGCCGTACCGGGCAGCCACCGGCCACGGATCCGCAGCCGGACATTATTGTCTCTGAGGATGTTCCGCACGTAGTTCGATGTTTCGCCGTGGTCGGAGACAAACCAGAACTGGTTACCGATCAGCCGACCTCCGATCGGAGTGCGTCGTGGCTTACCACTCTTGCGGCCAATTGTTTCCAACACGACCTGGGTCGGCAGTAACCGATTAATCGGGTTGGCGATCCACTTGTGGAAGAACGTGACTCGACGGCGCTTGCGGTCTAAAGACTTTCGCATGAACTCAGTATTTGTCGAGACTCTACGTCTTGTCAAGGTGGCGCTATCGTGCTTCGCTATACGGGTGCGTGCTCACACCGGACGACGCCGAAATGACGCGGCCAGGTATGCGATCTTGACCGCAGCCGCCGAACTGCTTGAAAGCCAGGGCAGCGCCAAAATCACGATGGCATCCATCGCTCAGCGTGCAGGAGCGGGAAAGCAAACCCTGTATCGCTGGTGGCCCACGAAGGGCGCGCTGCTGCTGGAGGCGATGGTGGTGCTGGCCGAATCAGAGGTCGCCGGCACCGAAACAAGTGACCTGAGAGCTGATCTGACGTCATTTGTTCGCGCGACGTTTACAGCTGCCACTAAGCACCGGAGCTTACTGCTGGGGGTCTTGCGGGAAGCGCTGGGCGATCCGGGCACCGCCGCTGAACTCGACGAGTTCGCGGCGTCGCGGCGCGTTGCATTGCGCGAAATCATTGAGGCCGCAGTCGAGCGAGGAGAGATCATGCAACGCAACATGCTCGATCTCGTTGTCGACCAAGTATTCGGCTTGTTGTGGTACCGATTGATTTTCGGCAACTCACCGCTGACCAGGGCGGCTGCGGGCCGCCTGGTCGAGGGTGTGCTCGTTCAGCTCACCGCATACGGCTAACCTTTGCGCAGATGGCCACCCCTGCCACTGCTTAGGAAGGACCTGTCATGCACGCCATCGCTGTTCGCGACCGTGACACCGGTATTGCTGGCCTGTCGCTGGCGGATCTGCCCTACCCCCATGTGGCCGAGAACGATGTCGTCGTGCGGGTACACGCCGCGGGTTTCACCCCCGGAGAGCTGGACTGGCCGGCCACGTGGACCGATCGCGCGGGCCGTGACCGGACGCCAAGCGTGCCCGGGCACGAGCTGTCGGGCGTCGTGGTTGAGTTGGGGTACGGCACCACTGGCTTGAGCGTCGGCCAACGGGTGTTCGGCCTGACCGACTGGGCCCGCAACGGCTCGCTCGCGGAGTACACCGCTGTGGAAGCCCGCAACCTCGTGCCGCTGCCAGCAGACGTCGACCACACTGTGGCCGCCGCGGTGCCGATCTCCGGCTTGACCGCATGGCAGGGCCTCTTCGATCACGGACGGCTCACCACCGGCCAGACGGTCCTGATCCACGGCGCCGCCGGCGGGGTCGGGTCGATCGCGGTGCAGCTCGCTCGCGAAGTCGGCGCCCGCGTCATCGGCACCGGACGGGCCTCCAACCGGGATCTGGCGCTCAAACTTGGCGTCGACGCCTTCATCGACCTGCATGCCGAAAAGCTGGAAGACGTTGGGGAAGTCGACGTGGTGTTCGATGTGATCGGCGGAGACATCCTCGCCCGCTCGGCGGCCTTAGTGCGGGCCGGCGGAACGCTCGTCACCATCGCCGAGCCGCCCCAAATCCAGCCGAGGGACGGGCAGGCGGTCTTCTTCGTCGTAGAACCCGACCGTGCCCGACTCGTCGACCTCGCCGCGCGGCTGCGTGACGGACGCCTGCAGCCGGTCGTCGGTGCGGTGCGGCCGCTCGTCGAAGCACCGGCCGCATTCGCCCCCGGCAAACGCACGCCCGGCAAGACGATCATCCGCGTAACTGAAGACTGAACAAGAGACCCCCAAGAGGTGGTGTGCGAGACCGCTCGTTGCCTGGCGGCTGAACGACTCCGCGCCGCGGATGAGGCTGGCGCTCTCGATTTTCCCGTCCGCAAGTTAGCGTTCGGCCGGGCTGATACATGGGTCAGCGCACATCGCACCCAGATTTCATGATGGTTTCAGTTGCGCAAAGGTATTGCAGCCTACCTGCGATGCGAAGGTCGATAAGGCCTGTCTGGCTTTAATGTTGGCTACTATGGCGGGACTGGACAACTACGTGAAGCGCTGGCGCACAGCGCTTCACGTTACCGCGTCCGTATTAGTGGTTATCCTCGGACTCGCCATCGCCCCGGTAGCTCACGCGGCTGCGGTCACGGCGAAGTTGTCGGTGGAACATACGTGGCAGACCGGCTTCATCGCCCGCTTCGCCATCACCAACACGAGCATGGTGCCGCTCAGCGATTGGAAGCTTGAATTCGACATGCCGGTGGGACAATCCGTCTCGCACGCGTGGAATAGCACCGTTACCCAATCCGGCACCCACTTTGTCGTCACGCCCGCGAATTGGAATCGCGTCATTGCACCCGGTGGTTCAGCCACAGGTGGTCTAAGAGGGGTGTTGACCGGCTCCTACTCGCCACCCTCGAATTGTGTGCTCAACCGGCAATTTCGTTGCACCTAGAGACGGCTGCGCGCTCAACAATTCACCGGCGGGGGAACGGCGCTTGCCCAACAGCCAAAACTACCCTCAAGCTATGCAACAAATCTGTCAGTTGCAGCGCTGCCGGCGCTACGAGGGTTGTGCAGCTGGTTAGTTCGCCATACTGCCAACGACGTCCAGCATCTCTGACACCGCGGTCGCTGCGCGCCACAGGCGATCCTCGGTCGAGCTGTCATAACTTTTGTGACGCCGACGCCAGTCGCGGTCCCAGTAGCCCTCGAGCACCGATCGAAGGTGCTGCCGCGAGACGATGAGCTCAGTCCGCAGCTGTGTCATCAGCTCGTCGTCGGACGGTTCTATGGCAGCCAGGCCCTCAAGGCCGCCGTGACTTAAGGGCCGCAATCGCAGACGAATCAAGGCCGCTGTCACCGGACCAGAACCTCACCACCCGGCGATGCTGATAAGTCCATACCGGCCATGCGCGCGGTCGGTAACACCACAAAAACGGCCGCGTACCGAGTCCCAGTTGGTGCCCGATCGCTTCCCCGGTGGGAGCTCGCCTACTCGTTCCGCGACGGTGCCGGTGTCACTCCGAGCGTCTTCGGCGAAATGGGGCAGCGGGTTGAGCCACACTTCGTACGCGCGCTGCGACCAACTGCGGGTGGTCTCCGTAGATCTTTGATGCCCAGCTCTCGGGATAGCGCGTCGTGGAATGAAAACAATTGGGGTGCAGTGCAATAGGGCGTACATTACTTGACATAGTGTCGCTTATCGGTAATTAGATCGGCACTGGCAGTGGCGTCCAATGCCCAATCATCATCCGTCGCGCTCATGGCGTGGTTGCGCGATGTGCAAGCCCCATAAGCGCCGCGGCGCGCCGGCCGCGCGACCAAGGACCCGGTCGCGGCCCGTCGCCGGCTCGGATACACCCGTCGGTACTCGCGTCGGTCAGTCGGAGCCACTAACTGCGGGCCGACTCTCGTCCCTATCCATCCCCGCTGCACGACTGCATTACGTCACTGTGACGATTTGCGGGTCGTGCAGCCTTACGTTGTTGGGCTGGCGGTTGCGATCAACGGCTAATCGCAGACGGGTGATTCGAATCCGGCGATAACAGCTCGTAGGTGACGCCGAGTGCACGATACGTCGGTTCGGCCCGCCGATCGCAAGTGACGAGCAGCAGCTTGTGCTTGCGGGCAGCCGCACCAACGAGCCCGTCGTAAAGCGCGCCGCCAGCCAAGCGCGCTTCGGCAAACTCCCGCAGCAGTCCTTTGGTATCCGTTGCCGACAGGAAGCGGGACTCCGGAAAATTCGTCTGCTCGAGGCGAAGCGCCGCAGTTGGGCTGAGGCGATGTGGCGGCGGCAGTCGCGTGAGCACCGATAACAGCTCCACTGCGGCATGCCCCGACATCCCGCGGCGGCGCGCGAGCAGTCTGGCCTTAGCCGCCAAGTGAAATGGGTTCTCGCGCTGCGCTAATGCAAGCGCCGCGCTGGTGTCGACCAGCACATGCTCAGCGTTGGTCGGCAAGCCGCAACTCTCTCACCGCATCGGCGTCAAGTTCTGGTCCGCCGCTGGGCAGCAAGAGAAGGCCGTCCTCATCGACGAGGTCGTCGGCGGCCACGGTTTCGATGCGGATGGCGGCGCCGTCGAGGGAAATCTCCACCTCGCCCGCGGTGATCCCCGCCCGCTCGCGAAGTGCCTTCGGGATCACCAACCGTCCGACCTTATCGATGGTGACACGCATACCATTACTTTACCACTATTTTGGTAATAGCCATGGGGTTCGCAATCATGACGTGTTCACCACATAGTCACGGTCGCGGGTAGTCGGATTACGTTGCGCGGAGTTCAGTTTGGCGGCTCACCCCATCCCCCACGACATAGAGGGGCTTCGACCCTTGATACGTCACAGTGACGGTTCAGGTTAAGCGAGCGTGCCCGTTTCGATAGTGAATCATTTCCCAGTTACGGACGCGGAGGCCGCGATCGACAAGTTAACCAGTAACGTCGCCTGAAACGAGCCTGCGAAGGAAGTAGCTATGGAGTTCACCACGATCCGACACGACGTCGACGATGGGATCCTCACCGTCGTCCTCGATCGCCCAGACAACCTCAACGCCTTCACTGTCGAGATGGCCGAAGAGCTGGAACGCACCTTCGTCGCCGTCAACGACGACGACGCGGTGCGGGCGGTGATCGTCACCGGCGAGGGTCGCGCATTCTGCGCTGGCATGGATCTTTCCAGCCAGGGCAATGTGTTCGGACTCGACGGGACGAAGTCTCCGACGCTGACCGACATGGCCGACCTCGACGACATCGAGTTACGCCGGGTCCGTGACACGGGTGGCCGGGTGACGCTCGCAATCTACGCCTGCCGCAAGCCGGTGATCGCGGCGATCAACGGGGCCGCCGTCGGCATCGGCGCAACAATGACGCTGGCCATGGACGCACGCTTGCTGTCCACCAGGGCACGGTTCGGCCTCGTCTTCGGCAAACTCGGTATCGTCCCAGAGGCGTGTTCGACGTGGTTCCTGCCCCGAATCGTCGGCATGCCAACAGCTTTGGACCTGATGTACCGCGCCGACATTCTCGACGCCGACACCGCGCGTGAATTGGGGCTGGCACAGGCCGTCTACGAACCCGATGCGCTGCTCACCGAGGCGCGGACACTCGCGGACGCGTGGACGCGCGACCGCTCACCGGTGTCTGTCGCCCTCATGCGACAGATGCTCTACCGCAACTCGGCCCAACCGCATCCCGTCGACGCTCATCGGATCGACTCGCTGGCGATGTTCTACACGAGCATCGGCGACGGCGACGACGGCGTGCGCGCCTTTCTCGAGAAGCGCGACCCGCGCTTTTCCGGAAAAGCATCCGAGATGCCGCCGTTCTACCAGGAGTGGATTCAAGGCGGGTAGCGAGCGGATTTACGCGTCGCCTGCTTCGAGTCGCGCCCGCACCGCTGTCATGCGATCGGCCAGTGCCGCTTCGTCGATGATGTTTCGTGTGATGAGGGAATGCGCCAGCGCGACGAGCTGATTTTCCGGGAACGACAGTGTCGCGTACACCTCTTGGCTGAGACGGTCCTCATCGGAGCGACGCGTCAAGAGCGGCAACACGGTCCCTTCTCGATCGAGCGCGTCGCACATCCCGTCCAGACTTGACTTCCAGGGCGGCAGTG
Source organism: Mycobacterium sp. NGS62 (assembly GCF_059812285.1). Lineage (NCBI taxonomy): Bacteria > Bacillati > Actinomycetota > Actinomycetes > Mycobacteriales > Mycobacteriaceae > Mycobacterium > Mycobacterium sp. NGS62. The sequence goes on from NZ_JCALCK010000001.1 coordinate 256,053, forward strand.
AATTGTTGACACCGTACTTCTCCGCCATCCGCGCCCACTCCTGTCGGCGCCCAACAATCCGTTCCAGCGTCGGTATGTTCTCTTCGGTTGACATCTTTTGGCCCTCAGTAGCCTTCGGCTGGGCGAACCGCAGGATGCACCGGGCGGTTTGCAGTGGATGTGACGCCGGGCTTCGGCAGGGCGACGCCAATCAAGCAGTCACGGGTCACAATGTCCACGAGCTCCTGCTCATCCCAGCCCTCCGTTCCGTCGGGTCGCACAGGAAGCACCATGAACCGGTGCTTGGAATTGGAGTCCTCGACGCGGATCTCGACGTCCTCGGAAAGGTAGATGTCCGTTGACATCCGATGTGATGTATTGCCACCGTATCTGCGGTATCGGCGTGTCTTTGCCAATCTATCCGAGGTACCGCCGGTAGCGTTGTTTAGGTGAGTGTGGCGCCGGCGGCGCTATGGCCGCAGGTCAACGGTGGCGTTGAGGTGGAATTCAACTCCTCCGGGGGTTCTTCGCGCTTGCCGCTGGCGGAGTGTGCCGCAGTGGCCTTTGAGTTGGACTGCTCACCCGTGCGTGGTTTCCCAGCGTTTCGCGGGCAGGGCAATTATCCAGGCCTGTGGTGGTTTTCGACGACTCGTGAGCACGTTGGGTACGAGTCGTGGTCGGAGCGTGACCATTTGATCGCGCTGGACGCCGATCCCGCGGTGGTTGGTGTTGCGTCGCAGCCGTTCCGGCTCCATTGGGGTGACGGCAGGCACCACGTGCCTGATTACTTCGTGCGGTTGTCCGACGGAACGGCGACGGTTCTTGACGTGCGGGCCGATGACCGAATATCGGATGCTGATGCTGAGTTGTTCGACCGGTCCGAGCAGGCGTGCCGTTCCCTGGGATGGGCCTATCGGCGAGCGGGCGTTGCGGATCCGGTCGTGACGGCGAATTTGCGCTGGTTGTCTGGGTATCGGCATCCACGGGTGTACCGCCCGGCGGTCGCCGCAGCGTTGGAGGCGGTGTTCGACTCGGCGCGGCCGCTGATGACCGGGGTGAGACCGGTCGGTGAAGCGATCATGGTGTTGCCGGTGCTGTTTCACCTGTTGTGGCACCGGCGACTGGGCGTGGATCTTTCCGCGGCTGTCTTGACCGAGGAGTCGATCGTCGGGCCCGCGTTGTCACGATGACGGGTATGCGGTCGGGTGTCATCCGCGAGGGCGATGAAATCCGGTTATCCGACGGCGTATTCACGGTTGTCACACTTTCGGGCAGTTCAGCCAGGCTGACCGATGCGGTCGGCGGGCAGTCGGTGGTACCGCTGTCTCGGCTGCTGGGCGACCCGGCGTTGGAGTTGGTGTCAGGATCGCGACCGGCTTTGTGTTCCGAAGAAGCGTTGGCCGGGGTGCCCGAGGCTGCCGCCGAGCGGGCCCGCTGGTGGGAACGGCACTTGATCGAGGTGTTGACGGGTCGACGGGTTGATTCCGAGGCGGGTAGCCGGCCGCGGCCGGAGTTCGATCCGGCGTCGCGTTCGTTGCGGCAGCGCGAATTGGCCAAGCTCGCCGAGCTGCGCTCGGCTGGCCACGAGATCAGCTTGTACACGTTGCAGCGGCAACGCTATGCCTACGAACGAGACGGCCTGCTGGGGGTTGTGGATCGCCGGCACATTCCCCGGCGGGCGATGTTCGGCCGCGTCGACGAGCGGCTGGTGGCCGCAGTGCGGCAGGCCATCGATGACGAGACCGACGTGTCGACCGGGACGGTGAGCCGCCTGCAGCGACGGGTGACCAAATCGCTGGTGGCTCAATACGGTGCCCAGGACGCACCGGCGATGCCGTCTCAGCGGACGTTCTATCGTCTGGTGAAGAGGCTGTCGGAGGGCCGGCACACGTTCGGGTCCGCGCGCACCCGGCGTTCGTTGTCCAAACAGCCCGACGGCCCGTTCGGTGCGCTGACGGTGGCGCGCCCCGGCGAGGTGGTCGAGATCGATTCGACCCCCCTGGATGTGCGGGTGGTCCTCGATGACGGCACGGTGGACCGGGTCGAGCTGACCGGCATGGTTGACGACGCGACCTGCTCGATTCCGGCCGCGGTGTTGCGGCCCACGACCAAAGCGGTCGACGCGGCGCTGCTGCTGGCCCGAGCGTTGACGCCAGAACCGATGCGGCCGGAGTGGTCCGATGCGCTGCGGATGTCGCGGTCGGTGCTGCCGTATCGCTGTTTGACCGGCGTGGATCAACGGTTGGCCGATGCGGCCGCCCGGCCGGTGATCGCCCCGGAGACCGTAGTGTGCGACCACGGGAAGGCGTATCTGTCGCAAACCTTCCGGCAGGCGTGTTGCACGTTGGGGATCAATCTGCAGCCCGCCCACCCGGATACGCCGACCGACAAACCCAAGATCGAGCGGACCCTGCAGTCGGTGGCCACCTTGTTCGCCCAGCATGTCGCCGGGTATGTCGGCTCCAGCGTCGAGCGGCGCGGCAAGAACGCCGAACAGGACGCAGTGTGGTCGATCGTGGAGCTGCAAGCCCTGCTGGATGAGTGGATCGTCGCGGTATGGCAAAACCGGCCCCACGACGGCCTGCGTGACCCCGTCACCCCGGGCAAGGCGTTGACGCCCAACGAAAAGTACGCCGCCTTGGTCGAGGTCGCCGGGTATGTTCCGGTGCCGCTGTCGGCCGAGGACTACATCGAGTTACTGCCGTCGTGCTGGCGGCGCATCAATTCCTACGGGATCCGGGTCAACAACCGCAGCTACGACGCTAAGGCACTCAACCCCTACCGCCGCCAGCACTCGGGGGTGGAATCCAAGAAGGGCCAGTGGGAGGTGCACTACGACCCCTACGACGTGTCGCGGATCTGGGTGCGCAACCATCACGACGAGGGCTGGCTGGCCGCGACCTGGACGCATTTGCGCAGCCACCCGGTACCGTTCGGCGAATTGGTATGGCAGCATGCGCGGTCCGTGCTGGCCCAGCGCGGATGCGATCAGGCCACCGAAGCCGAGATCGCCCGCGCGGCCGATGACCTGCTCGACCGGGCCGCGCAAGGCCCCGCCCCCACCCGACAGGAATCCAAGGATCGCAGGGTGGCGGGTCGAACGCGAGCCACCGCGACACCGGCCTGGCCCCGCCCGCCGGATACCGCAGAACCCTGCGATGAGGAGCCGCCGCCAGGCGGTGACGAGGACGCCGACGACATCGAGATCGCCCAAGTCATTCCACTACCGGTGTTCGATGCACGCAAGGAGGCTGAATCGTGGCGGCTGTGAACACTTTTGCCCCGGTGAGCCAACTCGAGGACCGGCGCCAACCCACCACCACGCTCGAGGGTTGGCGCCGTTTCGTCGATGCCGATCCACCCGAGTTCACCCTGTTACCCGATGAGCAGTGGAGCACCCTGTCGGAGACCGAACGGACCAACTACAACGAAGCCCGGGTAGCGCATCACAGTGAACTGGTCGTGGTCACCACGTCGGCGATCCAGCGCATCACCAACGAAGGCCGGCTGCTGACCCTGCTCAACCAACGCGAGATCGGCGCCCGGCGCGGGCTGATCATTTCCGGGGCGGCCGCGACCGGCAAGACCACCGCGGTCAAACAACTCGGCCGATTCCACGAACTGCGTATCAGGACACGATTCGCCGACAAGTCCCGGATCCCGATCGTATACGTGACCGCGCCCCCGAAAGGCTCGGCGCGCAAACTCGCGATGGAGTTCGCGCGATTCCTGGGCCTTCCGCCGATGCAACCGCGGATGAATGTCACCGATATCGCCGACGCTGTCTGCCAGGTCCTCATCGACGCCCGAACCGACATCGTGATCGTCGACGAGATCCACAACCTCAACCTCGATACCCGGGCCGGCGAGGAACTGTCCGATCACCTGAAGTACTTCACCGAACACCTGCCCGCCACGTTCGTCTACGCCGGCATCGACGTCGAGCGCTCCGGTGTGTTCACCGGCACCCGCGGACGCCAGCTCGCCGGGCGCTGCGGTGTGATCAACACCAGCCCGTTCCCGTACGCCGGGGAATGGAAGTCGCTGGTGGCCGCGATGGAAGGCACCCTGCGGTTGCACCATCACACCGCGGGAACGCTGGTCGCCGAAGCCAAATACCTGCATCGACGCACCGGCGGAATGATCGGCAGCCTGGCGCACCTGATCCGCTCGGCTGCGATCCGCAGCATGCTCGACGAAACCGAGAACCTCACCAGGGATCTGATGGACACGGTGCTCATCGACTACGCAGCCCAAACATCGGCGCAACGCCATGCCAGCTGACGTATCAACCCCACCGGCGTGGCCGCAGGGGCCTGCCGCGCCACTACCGCGCACCGTCACACCGTTTCGTGGCGAAACGGTGCAGTCCTATCTTGATCGGCTCGCGCACGCCAACCACCTAGAACCCCGAGGTCTGCGGCGCTACCTGGCCGACGGTCCAGCGATCTGCCGTCCCCGGCCGGACTGGTTGGCAACCGCCAGCGGCCAGCCCGTGGGCATCCTTCACGCCCGGCTCATCGGGCTGGCCGCCCCCGACCGCGACACCACCCGCCAACGCCGCCACGCCCGGCCCGCATGCCGCCTGTGCATGGCACGCCGCGGTGTCTATGAGCCGGTCTACTGCTGGTTGCCCGACTACGCGACCGTCTGCTGCCGCCACCGCCGATGGATCGGTGCAGGCACCTCCACCCTCGACGATCAACGCGATCTGCGCTGCGCCCCCGCGGTGATCGCCGCAGCGCAGCGCCATGCCCGACTGGATCGGTGTCACGGCGACGCTGCGCGCTTCGCGGTCAGGGATGCCGCGCGGATTCACCGCTGCTGGGCACGCAGCACCAGCCCGTTTACGCTGCCGCCTGCCCGCGCCGACGCCGACACGCACATCGGCGCCTACCCGGACCTGATCGCCTTGGCCGCCATCCTGGCCGGCGCTCATCGCCGGATCTGGGGCACCGCGCCAGCCACACCCGCCCGTGCCCGCGCCGTCGATGCGGTCTACGTCAACGTCAGCGCCCGGTTTCCCCAGCACCGCGACCAAACCCGCCCCATCGAACAGTGGATCCACGATCAACAACTCAGCGCCACCCGCCGCGCACACCACTTCGACGCGTGGAAACCACGACCAGGTCAATCCCCGCGATCACCGTGCCCGGCTGGGCCAGCTGGGCGGCGTCAGGGCTGACGGCGGCGTGTGGAGCCATGGCACAATTCAGCCCTTGCTGACATATCAGTATCGGCTGTACTGTTTGGTGCATGCTGACGTGTGAGACGCGGGAATCGGCGCTGGCTCGGCTGGGCCGAGCGCTGGCGGATCCGACGCGGTGTCGGATTCTGGTGGCACTGCTCGATGGGGTGTGCTACCCGGGCCAGTTGGCTGCGCAGCTGGGGTTGACACGGTCGAATGTGTCCAATCATTTGTCGTGTTTGCGGGGCTGCGGGCTGGTCATCGCGACCTATGAGGGCCGGCAGGTTCGCTACGCGCTGGCCGACCCTCACCTCGCCCGTGCTCTGGGCGAGCTGGTCCAGGTTGTTTTGGCGGTGGATACCGACCAGCCCTGTGTCGGCGAGGACGCCGCATCGGGCGCAGCCGAGGCCACCGTTGGTCGATGACCATCAGTGGCAGCGATCCGGTGACCTTGAAGATCGCGGTCGCTCAATCGTAGTGAGTTGGCAGAACAGAAGGGATAAGCAGTGGCTATACATGGGTTCGTGGCCAAAGCAGCCGGGACAGTGTTCACCGGGCTGGTCGGGGTGAGCGCCTACGAGGTGCTGCGCAAGGCGGTGGGCACGGCGCCGGTTCACCGGGCAGCGGTGACCGTGACGGAGTGGGGACTGCGCGGAACTCGGAGCGCAGAGGTAGCAGCGGAGTCGGCCCGGCTGAAAGTCGCCGACGTGGTCGCCGAAGCCCGCGGACGCATCGGCGACGATGCCCCTCGGCCGCCCGCCGCCAAGGCTGACGATGACGACTGCTGCCAAGTGATGGGTTAGCCGTTTTCACGGGGAAAGGTCGATTGTGCCTACTGCTGAGGTTTCCTCCGATCACGGGGCCGCGCTGGTTGTCGTGTCTGCGGGTGCGCGACGAATACGGGTGCGTGCTAACTGGTTTCGGTTCGACGCGGTGCGGGCTGTCGCGATCGAGGACTCGGTCGCCACGGTGGCTGGTGTGGATGCGGTCCGCGCGTATCCGCGCACGGCTTCCGTGGTGGTCTGGTATTCACCCGAGCGCTGCGACACCGCTGCCATTTTGTCGGCGATCGCCGCCGCCGAGCACATCCCTGCCGAGTCGGTGCCCGCCCGGGCGCCGCACTCGGTCGAGGGAGGCAACCCCGGTGTGGTGCAGAGAATCCTCGACTGGAGCGAGCGGACGCTATCCGGCGAGCAAGCTGACAGGGTTTCACAACGACCAGTGCAACGAAGCGATGGCTGCTGCGACCACGACGACAGCCACCCTGAGTCGGAGCGGCTGTGGGGCGTTGTCAAGCTGCGGCGGGCCGCGTTCTCCGGGGTGGTGCTGACAGCCTCACTGGTGACGGCGTGGCTGACTCCATTCGGGCCGGTGGCGTTGGGATTGAAAGTCGTGGCGCTCGCGGTGGGCGCTTCGACGTTCGTGCCCTCAACCGTTAGGCGACTGACCGAGGGCCGTGTCGGTGTCGGCACGTTGATGACGATCGCCGCGCTCGGCGCTGTTGGACTCGGTCAGGTCGGCGAGGCCGCGATGCTGGCGTTTTTGTTCTCCATCAGCGAGGGTTTGGAGGAATACGCGGTGGCCCGTACCCGCCGCGGCCTGCGTGCTCTGCTGGCGCTGGTGCCGGATCAGGCCACGGTCTTGCGCGCAGGTGTCGAAACCGTGGTGGCCGCAGCCGAACTGCGCGTCGGTGATCAGATGATTGTCAAACCCGGGGAACGCCTGGCCACCGACGGCATCATTGTTGCCGGGCGCACCGCCCTGGACGTCTCGGCGATTACCGGCGAATCGGTGCCGGTAGAGGCCGGACCCGGTGATGAGGTGTTCGCCGGGTCGATCAACGGGTCCGGAGTGCTGCAGGTGGAGGTCACCGCGACCGTTGAGGACAACTCGTTGGCGCGAATCGTGCAGATCGTGGAAGCCGAACAGGCCCGCAAGGGCGCCAGCCAGCGCCTGGCCGATCGGATCGCGCAGCCGTTGGTGCCGGGCATCATGATCGCCGGGGCGCTGATCGCCGGGACGGGCAGCATCTTCGGTAACCCGCTGGTGTGGATCGAACGCGCTCTGGTGGTGCTCGTCGCCGCGTCCCCGTGCGCGCTCGCCATCGCCGTGCCGGTGACCGTCGTGGCGGCAGTCGGTGCCGCCTCGAAGATCGGGGTACTGATCAAGGGCGGTGCCGCGCTGGAAGCCCTGGGCACCATCAGTGGGATCGCGCTGGACAAAACCGGAACTTTGACCGCCAACCGGCCCACCGTCATCGACATCGCCACCACCAACGACGCCACCCGCGAAGAGGTGCTGGCGGTCGCGGCCGCGCTGGAAACCCGCAGTGAACACCCGCTGGCCGCGGCCGTCCTGGCCGCTACCCAAGCGCCGGTGGCCGCCGCGAGTGACGTGCACGCCGTTGCCGGAGCTGGGCTGACCGGCCACCTCGACGGGCAAGCCATCCGGCTGGGCCGGCCCGGCTGGATCGACCCCGCCGACCTCGCCGATCACGTAGCGCACATGCAACAAGCCGGGGCCACAGCGGTGCTCGTAGAACGCGATGACCGGCTGCTCGGTGCCATCGCCGTGCGCGACGAACTACGCCCAGAAGCTCCCGAGGTCATCACCGCGCTACGTGCCGGCGGCTACCAGGTGACGATGCTCACCGGCGACAATCACGCCACCGCGGCGGCGCTCGCCGCCCAAGCCGGCATCGAGCACGTCTATGCCGAACTGCGCCCCGAGGACAAGGCTCACCTGATCGCAGAACTGGGCGCTCACCGGCCCACCGCGATGGTCGGCGACGGCGTCAACGATGCTCCGGCCCTGGCCGCCGCCGACCTGGGAATCGCGATGGGCGCCATGGGAACCGATGTCGCGATCGAAACCGCCGACGTCGCCCTGATGGGCCAAGACCTGCGGCACCTGCCCCACGCACTAGCACATGCTCGACGCTCCCGGCAGATCATGGTGCAAAACGTCGGACTCTCCCTGGGCATCATCACCGTGCTCATGCCGCTGGCGATGTTCGGAACCCTCGGCCTGGCCACGGTCGTACTGGTGCACGAGCTTGCCGAAGTCGTCGTCATCGCCAACGGCGTACGCGCCGGACGCATAACGCCTCTTGCGGGGCCAGCACGAGACACCCGGCGGCAGGACAACTCAAGGTAGCGGCGGCCGTCACTGAATCCGAGGCATCGCAGGTCAGGCCCTCAAGCGCTGCCTCAGCCACAACGACAACGGACAACAAACACCCCGCCGAGCGCATCCAGGGCCGCGGGCACCAGCCGGTAGTACGCCCACTTGCCGCGCTGGGTTCGGTCGAGCAGGCCGGCCTCGACCAGGATCTTGAGGTGATGCGACACCGTCGGCTGGGATAGCCCCACAGTAGCGGTCAGGTCGCATACACACGCCTCGGCGCCCTCATGGCCCGCGATCATTGACACAAGCCGTAGCCGGGTCGGTTCGGCCAGCGCCTTGAGCACGCCGGCCAGCCGCTCGGCGGCGGCCGCGTCGAGTACGCCGTCGGTGATCGGGCTGCAGCACGCCGCAACGTCAGCGACCAGCAACGAGTCATCGCGTTCGGTCGGGGAGGCGATCGCGGCGGGCATGGCCCCAGTATGACACACGCATTGACAGTCATCGATGTTTCCCGCACACTGCTCACATAGATGTCTGTCGATGGAAAGAGTAGGTGCGATGACCGCCGAACACAATGAGCTGCGTGATCAGGTCCGGGCCAGCTACGGCGCCGCCGCCACCGCGATCAGCGGGGGCGCTACCAACAGCGATGTGCTGACCGCCGCGAGCTGCTGCGGGTCCAGCGACTCAGCCGATATCGGGACCATCTTCGGCGCCGGTCTCTACGGCGACGACGAGCACTCCGAGATTCCCGCTGAAGCGGTTGCGGCCAGCCTGGGTTGCGGTAACCCGACCGCGGTCGCTGACTTGCACCCCGGAGAGCGGGTGCTTGACCTGGGTTCTGGCGGCGGGATCGACGTTTTGTTGTCGGCGCGCCGGGTCGGCCCGGACGGGTTTGCTTACGGCGTCGACATGACCGACGAGATGCTGGCCTTGGCGAGGCGGAACGCCGAAGAATTCCGAGCCAAGGCCGGTGTCACCAACGTCGAGTTCCGCAAGGGCACCATCGAAGACATCCCGCTGCCCGATGCCGCCGTCGATGTGGTGATCTCCAACTGCGTGATCAACCTGTCCGCCGACAAACCGGCCGTGATCGCCGAGATGTTCCGGGTGCTGGTCCCCGGCGGGCGGATCGGGATCTCCGACGTCGTCGCCGAAGACCACCTCAGTTCGGCCGAGCGCGCCGAACGCGGCTCCTACGTCGGCTGCATCGCCGGAGCGCTGTCCCGCCAGGAGTACCTCGACGGACTGGCCGCGGCCGGGTTCACCGATGCCACGGTCACGTTCACCCACCAGGTGGCCGAAGGGATGCACGGCGCGATCATCCACGCCACCAAACCCGCCGCATCGTCTGATTGAGACAGCCGCAGCGAACGACCGCGCCACCGCGCCCCGACCCACCTCACGTTGACAGCTGCCAGTGAAGCGGTACGCCGCTCGCGCCACGGGAGAGAAACCTCATGAGTGACACCGCCATATCGACTGCTGCACCCGCAGTGGCCGCCAAGCTGTCCACCCTGGACCGGCTCTTGCCGGTATGGATCGGGGTAGCGATGGCCGCCGGCCTGCTGCTGGGGCGGCTGGTGCCCGGCCTGGGCGCGGGCCTAAGTGCCATTGAGGTCGACGGAGTCTCGCTGCCCATCGCCCTTGGGCTGTTGGTGATGATGTATCCGGTGCTGGCCAAAGTCCGCTACGACCAGCTCGGCGAGGTCACCGCCGACCGCAAACTGCTGGCGTCCTCGCTGGTGTTGAACTGGCTGATCGGGCCGGCGGTGATGTTTGCCCTGGCGTGGCTGCTACTTCCCGATCTGCCCGAATACCGCACCGGGTTGATCATCGTCGGGCTGGCCCGCTGCATCGCCATGGTCATCATCTGGAACGACCTGGCCTGCGGGGACCGCGAGGCCGCCGCAGTGCTGGTCGCGTTGAACTCGATCTTTCAGGTTCTCATGTTCGCCGCGCTGGGCTGGTTTTACCTGTCGGTGCTGCCGGGCTGGCTGGGCCTGTCCCAGACCGGGATCGAGGTCTCCCCGTGGCAGATCGCCAAATCGGTGTTGATCTTCCTCGGCGTCCCACTGTTGGCCGGGTACCTGTCCCGCCGCCTAGGCGAACGCGCCAAAGGCCGCACCTGGTACGAGTCGCAATTCCTGCCCCGCATCGGCCCCTGGGCACTCTATGGACTGCTGTTCACCATCGTCATCCTGTTTGCCCTTCAAGGTGATCAGATCACCTCCCGGCCTTTCGATGTCGCCCGCATCGCGGTGCCGCTGCTGGCCTACTTCGCGATCATGTGGGCCGGCGGCTACCTGCTCGGCGCCCTCCTCAACGTCGGGTACGAGCGCACCACCACGTTGGCGTTCACCGCTGCCGGCAATAACTTCGAACTCGCGATTGCCGTCGCGATCGCCACCTACGGCGCCACCTCCGGGCAGGCCCTGGCCGGGGTCGTGGGCCCGCTCATCGAAGTACCGGTGCTGGTCGGACTCGTCTACGTGTCCCTGGCGCTGCGTACCCGCCTCTTCGGACCCGAGTCCCAATCACGCAGTGCCCGCTGATGGCCGACAAACCCAGCGTCCTGTTCGTCTGCGTGCACAACGCCGGTCGCTCCCAGATGGCGGCCGCACTGCTGATCCACCAGTCCGGTGGCCGCATCGAGGTCCGTTCCGCGGGCACCGAACCCGCCGACCAAGTCAACCCGGCGGCCGTTGCCGCGATGGCCGAACTGGGCATCGACATCACAGCCAACAGCCCCGCGGTGCTCACCGCCGACACGGTGCAAGCCAGCGACGTCGTGATCACCATGGGCTGCGGAGACACCTGCCCATACTTCCCGGGAGTCACCTACCGGGACTGGAAACTGCCCGACCCCGCCGGCCAAGCCCTTGAGGTCGTCCGCTCCATCCGCGACGACATCGCCAACCGCGTCCAGACCCTGATCGCCGAACTGCTACCTGGCACCACTACATAACCCAAACCCACAGTCACCGAAACCTGTTGCGCCACTGAGATCCCCCCGGGTTATCCAACGCGGCAACGGCCCATGAAATGCTGGTCGACTGTCTGGCCGTACCCGGGATCGATACGGCGATCGCTGAGCGTGCCGGCCCGTCTCCGTCACCGTCGATACTGATCGGCGGGGCCGAGGTGATGCGTCCCGATCCGCCCCCGATGGGTCGGTTTGGGCCTGCCCGGCCGCCACGTGATGCTGAGCTAGTGGCCGCGAGGGGCGTACATGATCACGGCAACGCCTACCAGGCAGGCCAGGGCGCCGATCACATCCCAACGGTCGGGTCGGAACCCGTCGAGGGCCATGCCCCACGCCAGCGAGCCGGCGACGAATACGCCGCCGTAGGCGGCCAAGATCCGGCCGAAATGGGCATCGGGCTGCAGGGTGGCGACGAACCCGTACATTCCTAGCGCGATGACGCCGAGTCCCGCCCAGAGCCAACCACGTTGCTCGCGGACGCCTTGCCAGACAAGCCAGGCACCGCCGATTTCGGCGACCGCAGCCAGGACGAATAACAGGATTGAACGCGCCACCATGATTGCTGATCTTAGGAGACCGTGCCGGGGCATCGGGGCGTCCCCGGCTTCCGGACGCGGCAGCCCCACAACCCGATCGTCGACCCGTGCGCGTACCCGTGACAGACACCTGCCCCGCACACCATACTCAGAGAGCCAACCCACGGGAACCGACGTGAACACGGCAATGCGTTGGCGTTCAAATCGAATGCCGCACTGCCGGTTCAGTCAGTTCTTCGAGAACTGGGCACTCGGCACTGGACCCGCTCACGCAGGCAGCACCGGCATCCTCGATCAACCCCGCAATACTGTGCTCAAGCGCACGGATCTGAGGCGCCGCAGGTCAAACGGCCAGCAGCGCCTCAGATCAAACGACAGCGGACAGCCAGATCAAAATGTCGCCGCTAAACCTGAATCCACGGATGAATTAGCTGTTCATCGAGTGTCGGAATGAGGAAAGTGCCCTCTGAACTGGGATGATTGATGTTCTCACGCATTAATCGGACCCGGCTCCGAAAGGCACTTCCGGTGCAAGTTTCTCACAGATTCACCGCAGAGTCTGCGGTGTTCGACGATGACCATCTCGTGTCGTGTGCCGGGCTGGTGCCGGTGATGGGTCTGGCTGAGCAGACCGGCCTGTCAGATCTGTTGGCCCAGCACGTGCATATCACCGAGACGAGGATCAAGTCGGGGGCGGCCAACCCCGCTCCCAAATTGGCCACTCTGATCGCCGCGATGTGCGCGGGGGCGGACTGTATCGACGACGTCGACGTGCTGCGCAGCGGTGGGATGAAGACCCTGTTCGGCGGCGTGTACGCGCCCTCGACGATCGGGACCCTGTTGCGGGAGTTCACCTTCGGCCATGCCCGCCAGCTCGAGTCGGTACTGCGCCAGCACTTGTCCGCATTGTGTGAACGGGTCGAGTTGTTGCCTGGCGCCGACGTGCGCGCATTCGTCGACATCGACTCGCTGTTGCGTCCGGTCTACGGACACGCCAAACAGGGCGCCTCCTACGGGCACACCAAGATCGCCGGTAAACAGGTCCTGCGCAAGGGCCTGTCCCCGCTGGCGACCACGATCAGCACCGATACCGCTGCGCCGGTGATCGCCGGGATGCGACTACGGGCAGGTAAGACCGGTTCGGGCAAGGGCGCTGGACGCATGGTCGCCCAGGCGATCGCCACCACCCGCGCGGCCGGGGTCACCGGGCAGATCCTGGTGCGCGGCGACTCCGCCTATGGCAGTCGCGCGGTCGTATCCGCCGCCCGCCGAGCCGGCGCCCGATTCTCCCTGGTGTGGACCAAAAGCACCGCGGTGCGCACAGCGATTGCGACGATCAACCAGGACGCGTGGATCCCGGTGCGCTACCCCGGCGCGGTGCAAGACCCCGACACCGGCGAGTGGATCTCTGATGCCGAGGTCGCCGAAATCGGCTACACCGCCTTCGCGTCCACCAAAGACGCCATCACCGCACGACTGATCGTGCGCCGAGTCAAAGACGCCCGCCACCGCGACGCGTTGTTCCCGGTATGGCGGTATCACCCATTTTTCACCAACTCTGATGAGTCCACCGCCGACGCCGACATCACCCACCGCCGCCACGCCATCGTCGAGACCACCTTCGCCGACCTGATCGACGGCCCGTTGGCACGCATGCCCTCAGGGCGCTTCGGCGCGAACTCGGCCTGGGTGCTGTGCGCCGGGATCGCCCACAACCTGCTGCGCGCCGCGGCAACCCTGGCCGGCGGGCCCCACGCTGTGGCGCGCGGCGCCACCCTGCGCCGCAAGATCGTCAACATTCCCGCCCGCCTGACCCGCCCCCAACGGCGACCCGTACTGCACCTGCCCAGCCACTGGCCCTGGGCTGATGCCTGGCTACGACTGTGGCACAACCTGTTCAGACAACGTCCACCACCATTGGCCGCCCCTGCCTAACCACTCGCCGCAAGGCCCGACCCGATCAACAGGAAAAGCTGGGCAGACCAGCGGCCCGCCCACGCCCACATCCCCGCTAGTCAAAATCAAACAACAACCACCAAGCAATCAGGACTCATCCGTGGATTCAGGCTAAAGCGCAGGGGCGGGTGCGTGGTTGTGTCGTCGTCGTCATGACTTAACTCCTCGCTAGACAAGGTTGATGACCAACGCGGGGTGCACCAGCAGCACAACGCCAAGGATTACGAGCACCGCCCCCGTGACGCGCGTGAGCCAATCGCCGAAGGAGGCGACTCGCTCCAGCCAGATCACCACCGAGAGCGCCAGCATCCACGCCAATTGCATGGTGCCGAAGGCGATCATGACTACGAACAGCATCCAGCAGCTGCCCAGACAAAAGACGCCGTAGCGCCCACCGGCACGAAGCGCCCGGGCCGGGCTGTCGTGGTACTTGCCGCACGGCGGGGAAACCGACAATGGCCAGTAGCAGTGCCGCAGGCACGCTGCTTTCAGCGGCGTGAGCTGATAGATCCCGGCGGCCAGCGCTATGGCGCCGGCCAGGCGGCCGACCCACGGTGATCCGTGTGCCAGTGGCCCGTTGAGGTGGCTCCACGCCCAGAAGGCGGGGATCCCGGTGGCGCTCCACAGGGCCAGGTATCCGGCGACGAAGACGATCGCTGGAGCGGCGCTGCCGGTGGCGGCGCGGGCGTAGGCGCGAACGACGGGCAGGACCGCAGGAAGCATCATCGCGGCCATCATGGCCACCCACGCGATGAGGAAACCGGCGAACGACATCATTGGCGCGGTCTCCATGGGCATTCCTGGCTCGGTGTCCATAGACATGGCGTCGCCGGTCATGCTGACCACTGACCACCACCAGCCCACCCCCGCCACACCCAGCAGGGCGGCCGGCAACCACGCATCAGTCCATGACCACTCACGCATTTCGGTGCTGTTCATGGTCTAGTGGCCGGGACCGACGGTGGCGTCGGCATCCAGGTCGCTTTCCAGAATCCAGCACACCGTGGACTGGTCATGTTCGGTGGGCGCGGCGTGCGCCGCGTGGTCGAGAAGGGTCTGCAGGTGGCCTTCGAGGGCGACCAGTTCGGCGATCTGCGCGCGGACTTGGTCCAGACGGGTGTGCAGGACCTGTTGCACGTGCCCGCACGGCACCTCACCGCGGTCGTGGATCGCCAGGATTTGGCGCACCTTCTGCAAGGTCAGCCCGGCGGCTTGGCCCCGATGGATGAACCGCAGCCGATCCACGACCTCGGGCCCGTAGTCGCGGTACCCCGACGCCGTGCGTGCCGGTGGCGGGAGCAGCCCCGCGTTCTCGTAGAAGCGAATGGTTTTCGCGCTGGTATTGCTGAGTTTCGCTAGTTCGCCGATCTGCATGGAACCCATCCTTGACCTTCCACTGTACTGGAAGGTCAAGGATGGGTTCGTGTCGCTCCGCAGCGACCGTGGCCGACTGGTCACCGTTTGGCGGTGCAACGACGGGAAGGGAGTGCTTGGTATGGCGTGGCATGGGTTCTTGATGAAGGCGGCGCCCACGGTGGTAACCGGGGTGGTGGGGGTTGCGGCGTATGAGGCAGTGCGCACGGCCGTGGCGAAGGTTCCGTTGCGCACGGCAACCGTTGCTGTGACCGCGTGGGGCATCCGGGCCGCCCGCGAAGCGCAGCGCACGGCCGAAACGAACACGGAACAGATCCGATTGACGGTCGCCGACGTGGTTGCCGAGGCACGAGAGCGCGCCGGAGAGGACACCGAACCGGCGATCGTGACGAGCCCGGGCGACGGCCATGACGACTGAGGTCCTGCCGGCCGCCGACGCCACGGCGACGGTCGTATCGGACGCGTCCGGGCGGATGCGGCTGCGCATCACCGGATTTCATGTCGATGCGGTCCGGGCCGTCGCGATCGAGGAGACTCTGGCCACGGTGCCCGGTGTGCAGGCGGTGACGGCCTATCCGCGCACGGCATCGGTGGTGATCCAGTATTCGCCGCAGCGCTGCGACACCGCGGCCGTGCTGTCGGCGATCGGGCAAGCCGAGCACATCCCTGCAGAGTTGGTGCCCACCCGCGCCTCGCATTCCGGCGATGCCCGCACCCCCGGGGTGGTTCGCAAGGCCATCGGTGGACTCCGCCGATTGCTGGGCGCCCGGGCCGATAGCGACGCGCCGCGCGACACCGAGGGTAGTGGCGGTTGCGGGCAGGGACAGGGCGGTGCGTGCGGCACGGCGTCCTCGGGCGAGCTGAACAGGCGTGAGCAGCGGAACTGGTTGCGGCGGTTGCGGCTGGCCATGCCGTTGGCGCTGCTGGCGTCGGTGTCGACGATGGTGTTCGGCGCCTATCCGTGGGCGGGGTGGTTGGCGTTCGCGGCGACGGTACCGGTGCAATTCGTCGCCGGGTGGCCGTTCCTGCGCGGCGCGGTGCAACAGGCGCGGGCGGGAAGCGCCAACATGGACACGCTGATCACACTGGGCACATTGACCGCATTCGGCTACTCCACGTATGAGTTGTTCGCCGGTGGCGCACTGTTCTTCGAGACGGCGGCGCTGATCATTGCGTTCGTGGTGCTGGGTCGCTACTTCGAGGCCAGATCCACGAGCAAGGCGTCGGAGGCGATCGGCAAGCTTTTGGAGATGGGCGCCAAGGAAGCCTGCCTGCTCGTCGACGGGCAAGAAATTCTCGTGCCGGTTGATCAGGTACAAGTCGGAGACCTGGTACGGGTACGGCCTGGGGAGAAGATCCCGGTCGACGGCGAGATCACCGACGGGCGCGCCGCCGTCGATGAGTCAATGCTGACCGGCGAGTCCGTCCCGGTCGAAAAATCGGTGGGCGACCGTGTTGCCGGTGCGACGGTCAACATCGACGGGCTGCTGACCGTGCGCGCCACCGCCGTCGGCGCCGATACCGCACTGGCGCAGATTGTGCGCCTGGTCGAGCAGGCACAGGGCGGCAAGGCCCCCGTGCAGCGACTGGCTGACCGCGTCTCGGCGGTGTTCGTCCCGGCCGTCGTCGGGGTTGCCGCGGTGACATTTGCCGGGTGGACGCTGATCGCCGCCAACCCGGTCGCCGGTATGACCGCCGCGGTCGCGGTGCTGATCATCGCATGCCCCTGTGCGCTGGGCCTGGCCACCCCGACGGCGATCACGGTCGGCACCGGCCGCGGCGCGGAACTGGGGATCCTGGTCAAAGGCGGCGAGGTAATGGAAGCCTCGAAGAAGATCGACACCGTGGTCTTCGACAAAACCGGCACGCTGACCCGCGCCCAGATGCGGGTCACCGATGTGATTGCCGGCAAGCGGCGCCAGCCCAATCTGGTGCTGCGAATCGCCGCCGCGGTCGAGTCGGGCTCCGAGCACCCCATCGGCACAGCGATCGTCGCGGCCGCGCGCGAGCTGGGGTTGCAGATTCCGGCCACGACGGCGTTCACCAGCCTCGCCGGCCACGGGGTGCGGGCCCAGATCGACGGCCGCACCGTGCTGGTCGGACGTCGCACACTTGTCGACGATCACGATTTGGTTCTGCCTGAGCACCTTTCTGCGGCGGCCGCCGAACTCGAAGAGCAAGGCCGCACCGCGGTGTTCGTCGGCCGCGACGACCACGTTGTGGGCGTGCTCGCCGTCGCTGACACGGTCAAGGACGACGCCGCCGACGTGGTCGCTCAACTGCAAGCCATGGGCCTGCAGGTCGCCATGATCACCGGCGACAACGCCCGCACGGCCGCCGCGATCGCCACGCAGGTCGGCATCGATCACGTCCTGGCTGAGGTGCTGCCGCAGGACAAGGTCACCGAAATCGAGCGGCTACAAGACCAGGGGCGGGTGGTCGCGATGGTGGGCGACGGCGTCAACGACGCCCCCGCGCTGGTGCAGGCCGATCTGGGCATCGCGATCGGCACCGGCACCGACGTGGCCATCGAGGCCTCCGACATCACGCTGATGTCCGACCGGCTCGACGGTGTTGTGGAGGCGATCGCGCTCTCCCGGCAGACCCTGCGCACCATCCACCAGAACCTTGGCTGGGCCTTCGGCTACAACACCGCCGCGATCCCCCTAGCCGCACTCGGTCTGCTCAACCCGATCATCGCGGGAGCGGCGATGGGGCTCTCCTCGGTCAGCGTGGTCACCAACTCGCTGCGGCTACGCCGCTTCGGCCGCCACACCCGACAAGGATCGCCCCAGACCGCCCACATGGTGGACATCCCAGATAGCGCGACGTGGGATTCGTGAAGCCAGTAGGTATGCCACAACATCGGCGCTCATTCACCCCGCAGTATCGAGTCACGGCCGCGCACATGGTGATCGACGGGCAGCGGCGAGTCGCTGAGGTAGCCCGCCAGCTAAACGTGGACACGAGCCTGCTGCATACATGGGTGCGCGATGAGCGGTGGCTGATGTCCCAGGCCCGCAGCGGTGACGGCCAGCGGCCAGATGTCGCTGGCGAACAGCCGCTTTCGGTCCAGGAGCGAGCGGATTTGGTCCGGCTAGGGCAGACCGCAGCCGAGCAGGCGCAAGAAATGGCCGGCATAGACGCGTCTCGGCACACTTTGCGACCGCAGCAGCGGCGAGCCGCGGCTTGAACTCGCCGCAAGGGAGTGCGCCTGCCACGGCGTACCCGAAATCGCCGAGCTACCGGGCGCGTCGAACTCCGGCTGCAACTGTCACCGGGTCGCGAAAATTGACCCACCTGAGATGCTAATGACGGGTGTTGGGAGACCGTGGGATGCGGATTGAGATTCTGAGCAGCCCGGGCTGTCCGAACGCGGCAACGGCCCATGAAATGCTGGTCGACTGTTTGGCCGTGGTCGGGATCAACACGGCGATCGTTGAGCGGGTCGGACCCTTTCCGTCACCGTCGATACTGATTGACGGCACCGATGTGATGCGTCCCGATCGGCCGCCGACGGGTGACGTCTGTCGGTTGGATCTGCCCAGCCGTGACGTCATACTGACCGCGCTGCGACGGGCGATTGCGGCCGAAAGCTAGTGGCCGCGAGGAGCGTACATGTTCACGGCAACGCCGGCCAGGAAAACCAGGGGCGCCAAGCACGTCCCAGCGGCCGGGTCGGAACCCCTCGAGGGCCATACCCCACGCCAGCGAGCCGCCGACGAACACGCCTCCCCGTAGGCGGCCAGGATCCGGCCTATTTACCTCAGATCAGATGACAAACCACCCGCAACAGGATCGCCATTTGATCTGAGGCACCGCAGGTCAGACGCCCGCACCTGCCTCAGATAGAACGACAACGGACAGTAGAGACCGAATTCCGCAAGGACCTGGCGCGGCCAGCGCACGATGCGGCGCCGGTAGTTGGGTGTCCGGTACCACTCGGGTGACTGTCCAAGAACCGGGCGCGGATAGCACGAGCAAAGGCTGCAACAAATCACGTGATGCAGCGTCGGGGTGTCCTCGAGTACATGCAGCGCCGTGAAGTCGCTGGGAGTCCCGAAGCCGGTCGGTTGCATCCAGTCGATCCCAACTTCCCGACATGCCGCGATAGCATCCTCGAGCACCAACTGTTTGAAATCCGGATCGAGCCAGGCCTTGGCGACGAGCCGCGCGGCGGGCGTAGGCCCCAGCTGTTCGACGTACTCGGTGTAGCGCCGGTGATCCTCGGCGGTGAACAAACCCTTTTCAATCGCCAGCTCCCGCAACGCGATCTCGAGGACCTCGAAGTCGGTGACCTCCTCGACCATCGGCGCCGCATGCCGCTCGCCGGTGTCGTGGGTCTCGGCTTTCTTCGCCATCCCGGTACTCCTGACTGGCTCTGATCGTGGACTGCGATCTAATGCGCTGGCTGCAGCCAGCGTTCCGAAATCTCCGCCTGCAGCGTGTCGCTTGGGCACCCCGCATACGGCTGCCACAGGTCGGTCATCTTGAAGCGCACGATGTAGAACCATTCGGGTTTCTGATCTTCGCGGTCGAACGCCTCGTCCTCCGGCGTCAGGCTCTCGTAGGAGACTTTGACCACCGTTCCCGGCTTGTCCCGCAGATAGTCCTGGGTGCGGGTGTAGAAGAGCATCGGCAAGTCACGCACCCACACCGAATCGCCTACCGCGAACCGGGCCGCGCCGGCCGTGCCGGCGAAGCACTGCGGATCGCCCTTGCCCAACGCCTCCTGATGATGGTGGTTCCGGGCAACCGTCTTCGTGTCGCCGGTGCTGCGGGGTGCGGCTTCCAACGCATCCTCGCCACCGGCGGCGCAGCGCTCACCCACCTCGCTAGCCCGTTCGATCAGTTCGTTGAGCGTGATGTGGCGCTTATCGATCAGGCAGCGCGCGAGGGCCAGCACCCAACGGCCGTAGTACGGAAAACCGAGATACAGCATCCTCCCGAGGTCGACGTTGCCGAGCCTTCTGCGCTCCTCAGACGTCCAGATGCCTCGCCAGCCCAAAACCTCACACGTGACAAACGCGTTGAGTTCCCACTGCTCTTCTTCTTTTTCTTCGAAGGTGGCCGGCGCATCGGGTTCACCGCCGACGTCGTGCGCCGTCTTCATATAAGCCCGGAAGAGCTCGTGATCAATCTCGTCCGGGTAGGCCCAGTCCTGGAGCCGGTGAAAAGCTACGCGCAGCTGACTGTGGAAGTCACCCATCACCGAGTTCGCCATCGGCTATCGCCCTCCGCATGGATGGATAGCACCCCGACCGAATTACACGATAACACCGAGCCGACCAACATCACCTGCCGTGAAGCGGATCCCAATACTTCCGGTAAGGCGTCCGGTTGCGCTTTCGGTAATTGCAGCCATATCCTCCGTTGAAGACGCAGCCGAGACAAGGCAGGACCGGTGACCGACGCCTACTACGAACTGGTCGATCCAGATGACCCGCTCGGTGAGAAGTTCAGCGCATCCGATCACGTGATCAGCAGTTGGGCATCGACTATGCAGAATGCTGCCCCGGTGTCGGCCTTGTTGGTCCGGGCGCTCGAGCGTTGCGCACCCCGCGGCGACACCCGGTTGAGCCGAGTCTCGGTCGATCTGCTCGGACCGGTTCCGGTCACCGATCAACTGTGGGTGCGCGCCCGAGTCACACGCCCCGGCACGAAAATCGAACTGCTCGACGCGGAGATGCTGGCACCCGGTCCAACCGGAACGCCTCGACCGGTCGCACAAGCCACCGCCTGGCGCTTCCAAGAGAGCGACACTGACGAATTGTTCTTCACCCCCGCTCCCCCGCTTCGGCCGGTGACCGACGGGCGGCCGCGGTACCCCGACGACGACACCAATCAGACCTACATCCAGAGCCTGGACTGGCGGTGGCTGAACGACATCCTGAACAGCGTGCCGGCGGAATGTTGGGCCAGGCCCGTCGTCGACCTCGTCGCCGGCGAAACGATGACCCCCATGGAGCGTCTGTTCACCATAGCGGACATCGCCAACGGCATGGGAAGCCGACTCGCGGTGTCCGAGTGGCTGTTCCTCAATACCGACATCGTCGTGCACATCCACCGCGTCCCCGACGGCGAATGGGTCGGAGTGCGAGCCGAAACCCATTACGGCCGAGACGGAGTGGGCGTCTCACGCGGAACGCTTTTCGACCAGCAAGGAGCGGTCGCTGCAATACAGCAGGCCCAACTGGTGCGCCGCCGTTAACGTATCAGCACAGCTACTGTAACGTTTACAGTTGGCTTTGCGCCAGCGGCCGCTGAGAGAGGATTCGCGGAATGAACGACGTCGCCGTCATCGGGGTAGGTCTGCATCCGTTCGGCCGCTTCGAGGGCAAGTCGGCGATGGAGATGGGTGTGGACGCCATCTTCGCCGCAGTCGACGACGCCGGTGTGGACTGGAAAGACGTGCAGGCCGCTACCGGCGGCAGTTGGACCGTTGCGAACCCGGACGCCATCGTTGGCATGGTGGGCCTATCGGGCATCCCGTTCACCAACGTCTTCAATGCGTGCGCGACCGCCGCCAGCGCCGTCAAGGCGTGCGCCGACGGCATCCGGCTGGGTGACTACGACATCGGCCTTGCCGTCGGCCTGGACAAGCATCCGCGCGGTGCGTTCACCGAAGATCCCGCCTTGGTCGGCATGCCGGGCTGGTACGCCGAGAACGGGCAGTACCTGACCACGCAGTTCTTCGGGATGAAGGCCAACCGGTACCTGCATGATTACGGCGTCTCGCAGCGAACACTGGCCAAGGTTGCCGCCAAGAACTTTCGCAACGGTGCGTTGAACCCCAACGCTTTTCGGCGCAAAGCGATCACCGAGGACGAGATCCTCAACTCGACGATGCTGAACTACCCACTGACCCAGTACATGTTCTGTGCACCTGACGAAGGCGCCGCGGCCGTGGTGATGTGTCGAGCCGACATCGCGCATCGCTACACCGACAAGCCGGTGTATCTGCGCGCGGTCGAGGTCCGGACCCGCCGCTACGGCGCCTACGAGGTCAACACCACGTTCGCGCCCGTCGAGCAGGACGTCGCGCCCACCGTCTACGCGGCGCGCGCCGCATTCGAAAAGGCCGGTGTGGCACCCGAAGACGTCGATGTCGTCCAACTCCAGGACACCGATGCCGGCGCGGAGATCATTCACATGGCCGAGTGCGGATTTTGCGCCGACGGCGATCAGGAGAAGCTGCTGGCCGACGGTGCCACCGAAATTCACGGCCGGCTTCCGATTAACACCGATGGTGGCCTGATCGCCAACGGCGAGCCGATTGGGGCATCAGGGTTGCGGCAGATCCATGAGGTCGTGCGGCAACTGCGCGGCGAGGCGGGTGATCGTCAAGTTCCCGGCGAACCGAAGGTCGGTTTCACTCAGTTGTACGGCGCGCCCGGCACTGCCGCGGCAACGGTGCTCACGACCTGAGAGGCAGTCGCCGGCCATCGGCGCCGAAGAAGTGCAGATGGTCGGATCGAGGGCGCAGCCGTACCCGGCTGCCTCGCTGCGGCGGATTGCGACTGTCCGCGCGGGCGATCACCGGGTGGTCAGTCGCATCGCCACTCGTCGAGATCCTGCCGTACAGGTAGGCGTCGGCGCCGAGCTCCTCGACGACATCGACCTCCATCTCGACACCCAGACCACCGACCTCGAAGTCTTCGGGCCGGATCCCGACAGTGATCTCGCCCGCCACGTCGCCGAGCTCACGGGGC
The DNA here is from genome assembly GCF_059812285.1 of Mycobacterium sp. NGS62. Classification (NCBI taxonomy): domain Bacteria; kingdom Bacillati; phylum Actinomycetota; class Actinomycetes; order Mycobacteriales; family Mycobacteriaceae; genus Mycobacterium; species Mycobacterium sp. NGS62. The sequence goes on from NZ_JCALCK010000001.1 coordinate 278,910, forward strand.
AAGGGAATCAGCCAGTCCCCCAACGTCACTGACCGATCAGCAATCGGCAAGGTGAATACATTCATCGCCGGGGAGCCGATGAACTCCGCGACGAAGACGTTGACCGGGCTGCGGTAGAGCTCTCGCGGCGGTGCGTATTGCTGCAGCACGCCGTCTCGCAGGACCGCAACCCGGTCCCCCATGGTCATCGCCTCGACCTGATCATGGGTGACGTACACGGTGGTAGTGCCCAGCCGCCGCTGCAATCCAGCGATCTGGTTACGCGTTTGCACCCGCAACTTCGCGTCCAGGTTGGACAGCGGTTCGTCCATCAAGAAGACTTGTGGGCGGCGCACGATCGCGCGGCCCATCGCGACCCGTTGGCGCTGCCCACCGGACAGCGCTCCGGGTTTGCGGTCGAGGTACGGCTCTAAGTCGAGCAAGCGCGCCGCATCCAGGATCCGGTCGTGGATCTCAGCTTTGCGAATTTTGGCGATCTTCAACGCAAAACCCATGTTCTGCGCCACCGTCATGTGCGGATACAGCGCGTAATTCTGGAACACCATCGCGACATCCCGATCTTTGGGATCGTCGTCGGTGACATCGCGGTCGCCGATGCGGATGCGCCCGGTGTCCACCGGTTCCAAACCTGCGATCATCCGCAGCGCCGTTGTTTTGCCACATCCGGAAGGGCCGACCAGCACGACGAATTCGCCGTCGTCGACCGCCAGATCCAACTTGTCCAACGCGGGGCGCTGCGCTCCGGCATAGCGCCGTGTCGCCTGTTCGAAGCTCACCGATGCCATTGGCTAGCCACCGAATCCGGACATGGCGATACCGCGGACGAAGGCTCGTTGTGCCACCGCATAGACGAGGACCAACGGCAGCAGGATGAGCATGGACGCAGCCATCAGCACCGGCCACCGCGACACGTATTCGCCCTGCATCCGAACCAGCCCGAGCGTGAGTGTGGCGATGCTCTTGCGTTGCAGCATCAACAACGGCCACAGGAAGTCATTCCACACGTTGACCCAAGTGAGCACCGCAAGCACCATGACCGCAGGCTTGGCGTGCGGCAGCAGGATCCGCCAATAGACCTGCCACGGCGAGCAGCCGTCGAGGATGGCGGCCTCCTCGAGTTCGTCCGGCAGCGTACGGAAGAACTGCCGCATCAGATAGGTGCCGAATGCCGTACCGAACAAGCCCGGGACGATCATCGCCCACGGCGTGTCCGTCCAACCGGCGACGCGCATCAGAATGAATTGCGGGATGACGGTCACGGTCAGCGGCACCATCAGCGTGCCCAGGTACAGGACGAAGACGATCTCTCGGCCCCGGAACGGCAGCCTGGCGAAGGCGTAGCCGGCCAGCGAGCAGAAGAACACCTGACCGGCCGTGATACATCCGGCGTAGAGCACCGTGTTGACGAACATCCGCCAAAACGGCATCAACACAAACACTTCGGCATAGTTCGACCACTGCGGGCGCGACGGAAACAACGTCGGCTGGCTCACCTCGCCTTCGCTTTTCAACGAGCCCGACACCGCCCACAGAATCGGAAACAGGGCACACCACGCGACGCCGATCAGCGCCGTATAGAGCACCAGGCCGCGCACGATGCTGTGTTTGGTCAGGTGGCCCATGGTCAGTCTTCCCAAGTGCGCCGACGCGCCAACCGTAGCTGTAGCACCGTCAACACCAGCAGAATGGCGAACATCACCCAGGCCAGTGCGGATGCGTACCCGAACTCCAGGAAGGCGAAGGCATGCTGAAACAGCATGATGCCCAACACATATGTACCAGTCTCCGGACCACCGTTGCGGCCGGTGAGCACATAGACGAGGTCAAATGCCTGGAACGCGTGAATGATCGAGATGACCACCACGAATGACAGTGCGCCGCGGATCAACGGGACGGTGATGGAGACAAACTGGCGTATCTCGCCGGCGCCGTCGATTCGGGCGGCCTCGTAGACCGTTTCGGGAACGCCCTGCATCGATGCCAGCAGGATGACGGTGGCAAACGGTACGCTCTTCCATACGCTGACCAAACACAGCGACACCATGGCCCAGTTGGGATCGACCAACCACGGGACCGGCCCGATCCCGATCCAGCCGAGCATGATGTTGAGCAAGCCATTGTCGGTGTTGAACACGAACTGCCACACCACCGCCATCACCACTGACGACATCGCCAACGGTAGAAAGACAACGGTCCGAAAGATACCGATGCCCTTGATTTTTCGGTTCAAAAGACCCGCCACGGCCAGGCTGATCAGGACGGTCGGCACGATGGTTCCAACGGTGAATATCACCGTATTGCGCATCGCGATGAGAAAGAGCGGGTCGGCGGTGAACAACTGACGAAAATTCGCCAGTCCGACGGGCTTGGCGGGCCTGAACAGATCCCACTCCTGCACGCTCATGTACAACGAAAAACCGAGCGGAAACAGCATGAACACGGCTACCGCCGCCAGGTTTGGTGCGACGAAAAGGCGTCCGGCCCAGGCGCGCCGCTGGGAAATTCTGCGTCGCCCAACTCGCGGATCGATCGATGTCATGGGTTGCGTAGCACCTCGTCGACCTCCTGCGTCAGTGCGCCTGCCAACGATGTCGCCGGCCGAGTGCCACGCAGAACCGGCCCGAAATTGCGGTCCATCAACGCGTTGATCTTTTCCCACCCAGGGGTGATCGGCAAACCCTCGGAGTGCGCGGGGCCGCCGGTCAGCACCGCGAGATTGCCGACTCTGCGATGGGCTTGAGCGAACCCGACGGAATTGATCGCAGGCTTCAGTACCGGCACGAAAAGCCCCGTTTCGCCGATCAAGGCTTGCCCGACGGGCCCGGCGGCGAACTTCACGAACTCCCATGCTTGGTGTTTACGGCCGCTGTCGGCTGCGATCGCGAGACCCGTCGTACCGATATTCGACTGGGCCGCGCGGGATCGCGGACCGGTGGGCAACACGGTGACATCGAAATCCAGGCCGCGGGCCCGGTCGAATGTCTGGTAGCGCCAGTGCCCGCCCAAGGCCATCGCGGCCTTGCCCGAAGTGAATAGATCCATGGTGGACATCGACTGCTGCTCAGACGCGGTAGGTGCGACGTTGTGTTTATTGGCCAGGTCAGCGTAGAACTGCACACCCTCGATGAATGCCTCGTTGCCAAAATTGAGGTGCGAGGGGTTCATTCGCGGATCAGACCACGCGACGCCGTTATTCATGCCGAACAGCCCCGCCGAGTAGGCGGCCACCCAGGTGTCGACGAACCCCCACTGGGTCACGCGTCCGGAGCGGTCGCGCTTGGTGAGAGCGCTGGCCGTGGCAAGGAACTCGGCGAAGCTCCAGGGCCGGTCCCATTGTGTCGGCGGCGCCGGAACGCCGGCCGCGGCGAACAGCTGCTTGTTGTAGAACAGAAAGTTGCCGGACCACTGCTCCGGAAAGGCGTACTGGCCCCCGTTGAACGTGAAGGTGTCGTACAACACGCCGATACTGTCGGCCTTCAGTTCGGCGGCGAATGCCCGGTCTTGGGCCAACATGGTATTCAGGTCCAGCAGCACCCCCCGGTCGGCCAAGCCGGCATAGCTGAATTCCCACGCCATCAGCACGTCCGGGCATTTGCCGCCTGCGCAAAACGTCGACATCTGCTGCATGGGGTCTGGACCCGACAGCAACGCCCGCACTTTGATGTCGGGATGCCGATGTTGGAAGGCGTCGACGATCCGCATCCGCGCGTCCGCTTCTTCGGGATTGGCCGCGAAGAAAAAGGTGAGTGCGTCGTCGTCGGATGCGCATCCCGATTGCCACCACGTCAGCGACGTCGCGCCGAGCACACCGGCACCGCGCAACAGTGCCCGCCGTCCAAATGGCTTATCGGCCATTGCCATCCAGGTTGTCGTCGGCCGCGGCAAGTGTCAGGACGGCGTTGCTCAACCGATCGTCATCGCCGATGATGTCGATGGTGTGAATGCGATCATCCTCGATGCCGATGACCAGCAGCGCCTGGAGATGGCCGCCCGGCGCGACCGCAATGCCCGGCGCTCCGTTGACAAGCACCACGACGCCGGCCCGGGAGCGTTGAGTGAACCGTCGGGTTTCCTCGGCGACCTGCTCGGCACCGCGGATTTCGCTCGGCACATCGGCTGGCACCAGCCGGGGATCCACTCGGCGCACCACGTCCGGAGCCAACAGATTCATGAGGGCGGCGATATCGCCGCCGCGGGATGCCGTCAGGAAGGCGTCCACGATCTTGACGTGTTCGCCGGTGCGGCGGGTTGCCCCAGACGGTGCGCCGGAAAGTTGCGCTCGGGCACGGCTGGCCAGCTTCTTGGCCGCGTCGGGCGAGCGGCCCAACAGCTCGCCGATCGTCTCGAATGGCACCGCGAACACGTCGTGCAGCACGAAGGCGACACGCTGCGTCGGTGAGAGCCGGTCGATGACCACCAGCAGGGCCCGGCTGACCGAGTCGGCGAGCAGAGCGTCCTCGTCCGCCGGCGGCGCCGGGTTGGCCGGAACACGGTCGACACCGTCCAGCGGCAGTTCGGCGCGCCGTTTGCGGGTGCGCAATTGGTCGATCGCCTCGCGTGCGGTGATCGTGGTGAACCACCCGGTCGGGTTCTCGACGGCGCCGAAGTCTGCGCGGCTGGCCTTGAGCCAGGCGGACTGCACCGCATCCTCGGCGTCGGCCGCCGAGCCCAACAGATGAAACGCGACTGAGCGCAGGTGCCGCCGGTCTGCGTCAAACCGGTGGGCGAGATCGTCGAGCGTCGTCATGGTCACCTTTCCGGTATGGGAGCCGTCAAGCAGGTGACGAAATCCGCTCAACGTCCTTGTGTGAAGGAGACCAATCTCATGAGCATCGCATATTTTGTCGTCACCGCAGTCACCGTGGCCGTCACCGCGGCAATCGCCGTGGCCGACTACGTCCCCGCCAAATTCGTACTGGCGAACTCGGCTCAGGTTGGCGTGCCATCGTCATGGCTCCCCATGCTGGGCACGCTCAAGCTTGCCGGAGCCATCGGGCTGGTCGCCGGCCTGGTGCTGCCTGCTATCGGGATTGCGGCGGCGACCGGGCTGGTGCTGTTCTTCACCGGTGCGATCATCACCCATATTCGGGCCGGCGTGTTGTACAACATCGCCTTTCCGGGCGGTTATCTGGTGTTGTCGGCGGCGTCGTTGGCGCTGCTGGCCGCGCAGTGACAACTGCGCCCGGTCAGTCGGAAAAGTAACGGATCCGGCGGATTTCGTTGCCACGCCGGGCCACGTCGGCGAACATGACGCCGCGCCGGTGTCCCGACGTGATCGAGACCGCGACTGTGGGGCCCGCGCCGAGCACCTTCGTCCAGGTGGCGCCGTCGAGTCGCTGGATCAGATCGGCGACGTCCGCGCGGTCGTCTTCGCCGACAGCCACTGTGGCAGTGGACGACAGTGTTCGCAGCGCCGTGAACCTGTCCCCGCGGGCGACAGCATTGAGGAAAGTGTCCACCAGCCGCTTATGCCGCGAACCGACGCGGCGGAAACCGACTCCGAAACCCACTGTGCCGCGCAACCTCTGGTTGCGTAACAACCCGCGCGTCAGCTGGACGGTAGCCGGCAGCGCCGGCGTGCCGTTGCGCAGGAACTGCACCATCATGCCCGGCAGTTCCCAGTAGGCCTGCAACACCGCGATCTTCCACTCGCCGTCGACCTCGCGCAGGTCGTAGCAGAGGTAGGCGGGAATCCGCATCGTCACCGACGAACTCATCGCCACCTCGAGCTCGAGATCGCGGACGACGGCCGAGCCGGTCACGATGTCGAGGTCGCGGTGGAAGGTGATGTCGCGCGGCCCGATGAAGGTGTCGTAGAAGCGGCCGATCTGCGCGTGGCCCACGTGCGGCCAAGAACCGACGGGATCTTCGACGCGGCCGTCAGCGGTGAACAGCCCGACCCAGCGAGCACGGTCGTGGGCCGCGGCGGCTCGCGGCGACTGCTCCACCGCCGTCAGCAGATCCGACTGCGCGGTGCTCATGAGCTGCTCTGCTGCACGGCGACTCCGGCGGTTCGCAGTGCCTCGACGGCTTGTGCGCTCGACTCCTCCGCCACTCCCGCGGTCAGATCCAGCAACACGCGCGTCGCAAAGCCCGCCTGGACGGCATCGTGGGCGGTCGCGCGGACGCACTGGTCGGTGGCCAAGCCGACCACGTCGACCTCGTCGACGCCGCGGTCGCGCAGCCAATCCGCCAGGCTGGTGCCCGAATCGTCGGCTCCGTCGAAGCCGCTGTATCCGGCGCTGTACGCGCCTTTGCGGAACACCGCCTCGATGCGTGTGGTGTCGAGGTCGGGACAGAAATCCGCCCCGGGGCTACCGGCGAGGCAGTGCGACGGCCAGCTCGACGAGTAGTCGGGATGGTCGGAGAAATGGTCACCGGGATCGATGTGGAAGTCCTGGGTGGCCACCACATGCTGGTAGCCGCCGGCATCGGCCAGGTAGTCGGTGATGGCGCGGGCCACGGCGGCGCCGCCGGTCACTTCCAGCGAGCCGCCTTCACAAAAGTCGTTTTGGACGTCGACGATGATCAACGCTCGCATACACCCACCGTATCGCTGGCGGTCCCGCGTCAGGTCAGGCTGCGGGGCGGCGCCGGCCGCGGCGGTGCGCACCGGTGTCCAGCGACCACAGATGAGCACAAGTCGGGCACTGCAGGTGGACCACCGCGGCGCGATTGCTGATCAGGTACTGCCAATGCATGTGGCAATTGCGCCCGTCTCGGCACACCTGGCAAGCGGCGCCGTGGTCACAGTTCGGGCAGGCCAGCCAGGCGCGTCGGCTCTTGTCGGCGTCCGGATCAATCGGCAGCACGGTCCACCGCCCGGTCCGGCAACACCCCGGCCGCTACCAGCGCGTCGTAATGGCGCTGCTGCTCGGGGTCGAGGTTCGAGTAGAGCATGGCGTAGGCCCGCTCCTCTTCGGCGAGCGCCCGGACCGGATCCCAATCGGGGCCGATCGCTTCGAGGACAGCACTGCGACGCCGGACCTCGTCAAGGGTGAGGTCGTAGGCGAATTCCAGCGCGGTTGAGTTGGTTGGCATCAGCCACTCCCAGCATTCGGGGCAAATGCAGGTTAGGCTGCCCTAAAATAAGCGGCTCGGGCAATGAGCTGCGTCACAGAGCGGTGTTGACCTCGGTCACACTTATCGAACGCACCGGTCGCGCCACGGGGAAGGCTGCGCGTTGCATCATGTAGCTTGTCAAATTATAGTCCAGACACGTGTCCAGACAGTTCGCTGACTTCCTCGCCGATCCCCCAACCGTGACCTATGGCCGCGCCGCCATAGCGGGACCGGTGTGAGCATGCGGATTGCTCTGCTGTCCTACCGCAGCAAGACCCATTGCGGAGGGCAAGGCGTCTACGTTCGTTACCTTAGCCGCGGCCTCGTCGAGTTGGGACATCACGTCGAGGTGTTTTCCGGGCAGCCGTATCCCGAGGGTCTCGATCCGCGGGTGGTGCTGCGCGAGGTGTCCAGCCTAGACATGTACCGGGAACCCGATCCATTCCGCATTCCGCATCCCCGCGAGATCCGCGACCGGATCGACTTGCTGGAGCTTGCCACCGTGTGGACGGCGGGCTTCCCCGAACCGCGCACTTTCAGCCTGCGGGCAGCGCGGCTGCTGGCCGGGCGGCGCAATGACTTCGATGTGGTGCACGACAACCAGAGCCTGGGAGACGGACTGCTCGAGATCGCGGCAACTGGACTGCCGGTCGTGGCGACGGTTCACCACCCGATCACCCGCGACCGGCTACTGGACCTGGCGGCAGCGCAATGGTGGCGTAAACCGTTGGTCCGCCGCTGGTATGGCTTCTTGGGGATGCAGGAGCGCGTCGCGCGCAACATTCCGGACCTGCTGACGGTCTCGTCATCGTCGGCCACCGACATCACCACTGACTTCGGAGTCAATCCAGACCAACTGCACGTGGTGCCGCTGGGAGTCGACACCAGGGTGTTCGCCCCGTCGACGCGACCGCGAATTCCCGGGCGCATCATCGCGATCGCCAGCGCAGACACTCCCCTTAAGGGCGTCGCGCATTTATTGCAGGCGGTGGCCAAGCTGCGCACCGACCACGATCTGGAACTGCAACTGGTTGCCAAGCTCGAGCCGAACGGGCCCACGGAGAAACTGATCGCCGAGCTCGGCATCTCCGATATCGTTCACACCTCCAGCGGCGTGTCCGACGCGGAGCTTGCCGGTTTATTTGCTTCTGCTGAAATTGCCTGTATCCCATCGCTTTACGAGGGCTTCTCGTTGCCGGCGGTGGAAGCGATGGCCAGCGGCACACCGATTGTGGCCAGCCGCGCCGGCGCCTTACCCGAAGTGCTCGGGCCGGACGGCACCTGCGCCCGACTGGTGCGGCCCGGCGACACCGCCGAGTTGATCCGGGTCGTGGGTGAGCTGCTGAGCTCTCCCGAACAGTGCCGTCAACTCGGCGTGGCCGGACGCCGCCGCGCACTTGACGTCTACAGCTGGGAATCGGTGGCCGCGCAGACCGTTCGCGTCTACGAACGGGCGATCGAACGCAACACCCAGATTGGCGATGCCACCGAGCCGGTGGGTGAGCCGTGCTGACGGTGGACTTCGACCGGCTCGGCGTCGGGCCCGGAACCAAGCTCATCGATGTTGGGTGCGGAGCGGGCCGGCACAGCTTCGAGGCTTACCGCCGCGGTGCAGACGTGGTCGCTTTCGATCAGGATTCCGATGAATTGGCGAACGTCGGCACTATCTTGCGTGCGATGGCGGAGGCCGGTGAAGCACCGGCGTCGGCCACCGCCGAGACGGTCGTCGGCGACGCGCTGCGACTGCCCTATCCCGATGCCACCTTCGACTGCGTCATCGCATCGGAGATTCTCGAGCATGTCCCGGCCGACGACACGGTAATCGCCGAGCTGGTTCGCGTCCTCAAAGTCGGCGGCGCCCTGGTGGTCACCGTGCCCCGATGGTTGCCCGAACAGGTGTGTTGGCTCCTGTCCGACGACTACCACAACAACGACGGCGGTCACATCCGGATCTACCGGGCAAGCCAGCTGCGTGACAAAATCGCCGCCGGCGGCCTGAACTTCACTCATACTCACCATGCTCATGCTCTGCATGCGCCCTTCTGGTGGTTGAAATGCCTCGTCGGAGTTTCTAACTCCGATCACCCTGCTGTTGCCGCGTATCACCGAATGCTGGTGTGGGACATGATGCGCCGGCCATGGATCACCCGACTGGCCGAATCGACGCTCAACCCGTTTGTCGGCAAGAGCGTCGCGTTGTACTTCGAGAAACCGGTGCCTGCTGTTGAATTGGTATGACGCGCCGGGTGTTATGGACGTGCTGACCCCCGAGCAATGCCGACAAACTGCGGAATCGATTGCTGCGGTTCAGGAGTCGTCAGGCGCGATCCCATGGTCGGAGGACGGTCATACCGATCCGTGGGACCACGTGGAATGCGCGATGGCACTCACCGTAGCGGGACTGATCGACCCGGCCCGCCACGCGTTCGACTGGAGCCGGCGCCAACAGCGCGCGGATGGTTCCTGGCCCATCCAATTTCGGGCCGGTGTCGTCGAGGATGCCAACAGCGACAGCAACTTCTGCGCCTACATTGCGGTCGGGGTCTGGCACCACGTGCTGGTCACCGGTGACAGCGCTTTCGCCAGCGAGATGTGGCCGACGGTACGTGCGGCCATCGAATTCGTACTCGGACTGCAACTCGAACGCGGCGAAATCTGCTGGGCCCGCAGCTCTTCGGGTCCGGTTACCGAGGCACTGTTAACCGGATGCGCGAGCATATTCCATAGCCTGCGCTGCGCCCTGGCCTTGGCGAATTACCTCGACGAGCCACAACCGGAGTGGGAGATCGCACTCGGCCGATTAGGCCATGCCATCGCCGCACACCCCTCGGTGTTCACCGAGAAGCCGCATCACTCGATGGACTGGTACTACCCCATCCTGGGCGGCGCGCTGCGCGGTCCAGCCGCGACCGCCCGAATCGCCGAGCGGTGGGGCGATTTCGTGGTGGACGGACTTGGGGTTCGCTGTGTGGATGACCGGCCGTGGGTCACCGGCGCCGAAACCTGCGAGCTGGTCTTGGCGCTTGACGCGATGGGCAGCCGCAACGTAGCGCTGCGCCAGTTCGCAGCCATGCAGCATCTGCGCGAAAGCGACGGATCCTATTGGACCGGCTTGGTGTTCAGCGACGGCAAGCGCTGGCCGGTCGAGCGGACCACGTGGACGGGCGCTGCGGTCATCCTGGCGGCCGACGCGCTGTCGGCCACCACGCCGGGAAACGGCATCTTCCGCGGCGCCGACCTGCCCCGCGGTCTGGAGGGCGATTACGACTGCGAGTGCGCGATCAGTCCAACGGATCGCTAGACCCGATCGGCGGCCTGTTCCGCTGTCCGCTCCAGAACGCGCAGTGTTCCGGTGACGGATCTCTCGGTGAACTCGCCGCTTTGCACTGCACGGCAATAGATCTGGTACGGCGCTTGGCCGCCGTCGCGCGGATCGGGAAACACGTCGTGAATGATCAGGGCGCCGCCGAGGCTGACCCATCGTGCCCAGCCGTCGTAGTCCTGGTGAGCAGCGGCTTCACTGTGCCCGCCGTCGATGAACAGTAGCTGCAGCGGCGTGCGCCAGGCCCGTGCTACGACGGCGGATTTGCCTACGACCGCGACGACATTGTCGCCGAGATCGGCGTCATCGAGGGTGCGGCGGAAAGCCGGCAGGGTGTCGAAGCGTCCGGAGTCGTTGACCATCGACGTGTCGTGGTACTCCCAGCCCGGCTGGTGCTCTTCGGAGCCGTGGTGGTGATCGATGGTGTACAGCACGCTGTCGCCTGCGACCGCCGCCGCGCCCAGCAGCACCGTTGATTTGCCGCAGTAGGTCCCGATCTCTACTCCCACACCGTGATCGAAGTAGCGCAATGCGGCGTCGTAGAGCGCCCGCCCCTCGTCGGCAGGCATGAATCCGGTCACCTGATCGGCGAGGTCAAACAGCTGGCGGGTGCGCTCGGCGGGGGTTGTCATCACCAGAACCTAACTATCGAATCGGCAACGGCCGATGGTTGCCGCCCATATTACGGTGTAGTAGTGTCCAGACACGTGTCCGACCCGGTAGCTCGGGAGTCGACCAGACGCCGACTGACCGCCAAGCAAGCCGACACAGTTGACCGGCTGGGTCACGCCGCGATCGGGGTCCTGAGCCGAGAAGGCTTCGCCGGGTTGACGATTCGTATGGTTGCCGCTGAGGCTGGTGTCGGCGCGGCCACGGCCTACACATATTTCGCGTCCAAGGAGCACCTCGTCGCCGAGGTTTTCTGGCGGCGGTTGGCCTCCAGCCCGGTTCCGCCAAACGACTCCCCCGACCCCGCTGCCCGCGTCATCGCGGTGCTGCGCCACATCGCGCTGCTGATTGCCGACGAACCAGAGCTGGCCGGCGCGGTCACCAACGCTTTGCTGGGCAGGGACCCGGAAGTCAAGCATCTGCGGTTGTGTATCGGCCGGGAGATCCACCACCGTCTGGTCACCGCGCTGGGGCCCGACTGCAACCCGGACGTGGTCGAATCGTTGGAGTTGCTGTATGCGGGCGCGCTGGTCCGCGCCGGCATGGGATACGCGTCGTATGCGCAGATCGCCGACCGGCTCGAGTCCTCGGCGCGTCTGCTGTTGACATAGCTGCGGTTGCGGCCGGGCGGCGCTCAGGGCTGGCATGATCACCGCATATGGACATCGACCATCCCGAACGCGACCAGGGTTGGGACCGGGCCCGCTGAGCGATGATCCGACCGGTTTGCGGACCGGTCAGCCCGGGAACACACCGGCCATGTTGCTTCGTAGAATCGCCCGGCCCCTGTTGTCAGCGGTGTTCATCGGCCAAGGCGTCGAGACCCTGCGCAACCCCAAGACCAGCGTCGATGCTGCCGAACCCACCGTGGCGGCATTGCGGACCCTGCCGGATCCCGTCGGAACGAAGGTTCCGGCCGACCCCGAGACCGCAGCGCGGATCAACGCGGCAGTACAAATCGGCGGCGGCCTCATGCTTGCCATCGGCAAAATGCCCCGGGTCGCCTCGGTGGCGCTGGCGTGCACTGTGGTCCCCGGTAGCCTTGCCGGACACCTGTTTTGGAATGAATCCGATCCCGAACGCAAGGCGCAGAAACGCCGCGAATTCCTGACCGACCTGAGCCTGCTGGGCGGGCTGATCATCGCCTCGGCCGACACCGAAGGAAAGCCGTCGTTGGGATGGCGTGGCCGGCGGGCCGCGGGGCGGGTCTCGGCGGCGGTCACCGCAGCGCTGCCGGCCGGAGCCTCCAACGGCGCGCTTCTCGACTCTGAGCTGGGTGAACGAATCGAACATGGCTTGCAGGTGAGCGTCGAGCGCGGTCGCGAGCTGGCCAGTACCGCGGCTGAGAAAAGCGGACCGTTGATCGAGTCGGCGCGCAAACGCGGAAGCGAACTGGCCAGTACCGCGGAGGAAAAGAGTGCTCCGCTGGTCAAAGCCGCCCGCAAGAAGGCACGCAAGCGTCGCGCACAGCTCGCGGCCAGCGCACGTGAGCACGGCGCCGAACTGGCCGAGGCCGCCCGCGAGCGCGGCGCCAAACTCGCGGATGTGGCCCGCGAACGCGGCCCTGAACTCGCCGAAACTGCCCGCGAACGCGGCGCCAAACTCGCGGATGTGGCCCGCGAACGCGGCCCTGAGCTCGCGGAATCTGCCCGCGAACGCGGCGCTGAACTCGCCGAAACCGCCCGCGACCGTGGCGGTGATCTGGCTGACCGCGGGCGGACGAAAATCCGTCGTATGCGTTAACTGGGTGGTCGACGTCCGGCGCGAGCGAGGTCACGGTTTCGCGTGCGCCAGAAGTACAGAGTCCAGGATGTCATCACCACCGCGAACAGGGCGAGTTCCATTGCGCCCAACCAACTCGCCGGGTAGAGCGCTCCGGTGATGTAGTGGGCGATGAATCCCTCCGACGGTAACGGCGCCATCCCGGCCTCGGCGCGCGCCCAACGCTCCAACCCGGTCAGTGGACACCCGACGTGTCCGGCTGCGCTGGCCACTCCCCAGAACACCGCTACCGCGTGCAGCCAGATCGTGCGGGACCAGCGCAGTGCGAGAAACCCACCGACCATCAGATACGCGATGAAGGCGAAATGGAACGCCACCGCGAACGCGACCACGATTTCATACATTGTCGCCCGTCCTAACGGCTAACTATGCTACCGGGACCGCCGGACACGTTGCGCCAGAAAGTCCTCGACGATCTCATCGGCGGTTTGGCCGACGTCGATGGCGACACCATTTTCGTCGGATCCCAGTGGCTCCAACGTGTCGAATTGCGATTGCAGCAGCGCCAGCGGCATGAAATGCCCGTGCCTGCCGGATTGTCGCCGGCCGATCAATTCCGGCGACCCGCTCAGGTGCAGGAACTCGATATCGGGACAGCGTGCGCGCAATTGGTCGCGGTATTTGCGTTTGAGCGCTGAGCAACCCATCACACCGCCGTTGCGGTGGTCGCCCAGCCAGGCCCCGACGGCTTCTAGCCACGGATAGCGGTCGTCATCGTTGAGTGGGTCCCCCGCAGCCATTTTGGCGATGTTGGCGCTCGGGTGGAAGGCGTCGGCGTCGGCGAACGGCACCCGCAGCCGTTGCGCCAGCGCCGCGCCCACCGTTGATTTGCCCGAGCCCGAGACTCCCATGACCACGATCGGCGGAAACTGGTCAGTCACGGGCTTAATCGGTTGCGGTTCCATTCCAGCCAGCCCAGGCCTCGCCGGCCGTCGGCGGTGTTCACCGCAGCCCAGATTCGCGGAAACTGGCTTACCCGTCCGTCCGGGGCCACCAGACGCAGCGGTGCATGGCCGCGGACCTCAACCGTTGCGGTGATGCCGCCGGGATCAACGGCCAGCGTCGCTTCGGTCGGTAAGCCGTTGGCGTCGAACACTTCCCGGGCCGCAACGGTACACACCTCGGTCAATGCACCGTCGCGGTCTTGGAGGTAGCCCACGCCGATCGCCGGGGCGCCGGGAATCCGGATGTCCACCGCGTGCAGGTGGCTGCCGTCATCGAAATGCAGTGCGCTCCAAACCCAGTCCATGCCCCACCAATCCCGCACCCCCCAGGAGTGATCACGCTGACCGGGCACCGAGTCGACGTTGTATTCGGTGCCGCCGATGGTGACACTGCCTGAAACGGTGCACGGGATCTCGTAGCGAGTGGTGAGCCGGTACTGGTACGGCGTGCCATCGGTGGCCCACACCAAGTCCATCGCCACCTCGACCGGCACTCCGTCTTCGCCTCGCAGCAGCGCGGCCGGGTCGGCGTAGGACTGACCGCGGCCATGCAGGACAACACGATAGCTGCGCAGCGGTTCGGCGACGGAGTGGTTGAATTCGATGGCGTCGGTGCACACCTGCCACGGATCATCGGGTAGCGGGACGTCGAAGTCGACGACTGCGACAGTGGGCATACCGGGCCCGCACAGTACAGCGTTCAGCCACGCCGTGTGCTCGTTGGGCATCAGGCCAAGCCGTATCCAGCCGCCGAATTCCTGTGTGGGGTCGGTGAAATCGGCGTACCAGCTCTCATTCCACAGCGGTTCGTTGGTCGGGGTGTGCGCCCACTCGTCGTCGCCGGCCGGAACCAACGGCTCGACCGGCGCCGGCGCCGGCAGCGTCGCGAGCGCATCGGTGTCGAGGACATGCTCACAATGGCGCTGCAGCATCGTCATGAACATTGCGTCGCCGCGATCGGTGCGCTCGACGAGCATCGACGAGACAATGGCCATCATCACCCCGAAGAAGCTCTGCCGCCGCACACCGTCGCGGACGTCGGTCAGGCTGATGGGCGTGTCGGGCCCGAGCGCCTCGTGGTAGGCGTGCAGCAGCTCGTCATAATTCGCGCGCCGATCGGCAACCGACAGCGCACATCCCAGGCAATAGGCCAGGTCGGTCATGGCCGGGCCCCGGGTGACGGTCTGCCAATCGACGACGGTCAGCAGCCGGTCGGCGCCGACCGCGCCGAACAACATGTTGTCCAGTCGGTAGTCGCCATGCACCAGCCCCTGAATGCGGCCGGCCGCCGCCTCTTCGGCCAGGTAAGCGTCGAATCCCGCCACCAGCCGTTCGCACACCGCGCGGTACGACGGTTCGATCTGGTCGCGGTAGCGGTCGACGAAGGCGGCGTAGAGCTGGCTGATCAGCGCTTGGTTGATCGGTGCGTCGCGGTTGAGCCACGGCGCATCCGCGAGTGCGGTATCGCCCAGCAACGGGCCTTGCAGCCGGGCCAGTTCGGTGACGGCGAGCCGGGCCTGTGCGACTGTGGCGCCGCGGATTTCATCGCCGACCACGGCCGGAGTCGCATCGCCGAGCAGCAGGTCGAAGACTCCGGTCGACGCGTCGAACGCGGCGTGGTAGCACGGCGCAACCGGTCCGGTCAGGTGTGGCGCGACCTCACGGTAGAAGCGCACTTCACGTTCATAGAGGCCCAGGCTCAATCCGGTCTGCCGGCTCACCGGGTCGCTGGCGGCGACCTTGAGCACCACCGAATCCAGGCCCGGCTGAGCGTCTTCCGTGTCGGCGTAGCTGAGCTCGACGCGGTAGCACTCGCTCATCTGTCCGGTACCGATGCGCTCGACGGTGAAATCGCTGACGGTTCCCGACCCCAGCACCGTGGCGAGCCAACCGGCGGTGAGGTCGTCCGGTCGTTCGATGACGGTGTCGGTCTGCGGAGGCACTGTTGGGTTCACCGGCTCAGCGTGCCATCGAGAAGCCCTGCCACGCGATCCGCCGCTCGGGGTGCGGATCGAATTCGACGTGCGACTTGCGGTCGAACACCATCACCGCGCGGTCTGCGTCGGTGTAGGCGGGCCAGTCATCGCCCGGCACGCCGGTGCGGCTGAATGCGCGCCAACGCCCCTGTATCTCGTTGCTGACCCGCAGCGCAGAGCGGCGGTCGCCGGCCGCGCTGAGCAGGGCGCCGAACCTGCTGCGATAGACATCGAACACCGCGAGCAGTTCGGTGGCGTGAGTGGCGCCCAGCCCCGACCAGCGCAACGTGCGCGGCGAGTAGTCATATCGATAGAGATAGGCCGGCGCGTGACCGCCGTGCGCCTCGGCGATCTCCCACGCGGCCGAGCCGAAGGCGAAATCCCCGCCGAGCCGGATACACGCCGCCGAATCGGGGTAGTCAGGATAGGCGCTGGTAATGCGTTCCCGCGCAGCCGGTTCCGTTTCCGCCAGCAGCGCTTCGATCATCGGCTCGGTGGTGGGCAGCAGCCGCAGGAATCGGGTGAACAACCGGCCCTCGTCGGCGTTGGTGCCCACGATCAGCGGCACCCGGTGGGCCTTGCCCTGTCGCATCGCATCGATGGGATCCAGCGGCAGCACGTCGTCGCCGCAGGCCGGCCCGAGCGGGAAGGCGCCCAGAATGTCTCGCACTCCTTCGTCGATCAGACGGTCCTGGGCTGCGACCAACTCGGCAGGCGAAGCCTGCATCAGCGCATGAGCGGCGTCGTGTTTGCGCATGCCGAGTAGTGCGGCGAACCGGGTTGCGAAGTCGGCTGCCATCGCACTGGAGCGCACCATCCCGGATGCCGGGCTTTCCGAAATCACCTGGGCGAACAACCCGTCGGCCGCCGGCACCGCCAACATAGTGGCGACCGCATGCGCGCCGGCGCTTTCCCCGAACAACGTGACCTTGTCGGGATCGCCGCCGAACTCGGCGATGTTGTCCCGCACCCACCGCAGCGCCATCACCAGGTCACGCAGGAACAGGTTGCTGTCGATGGTGATATCGGCAGTCGAGAGCGACGACAGGTCCAGGCAGCCCAGCGCGCCGAGCCGGTAGTTGACCGACACGTACACACAGCCGCGCCTCGCCAGTGCGGCGCCGTCGTACAGTGGGGTGGCCGAACTGCCGAGCAGGTATCCGCCGCCGTGGACGAAAACCATCACAGGCAGCGGCTGGACGGGCGCCGCTGCGGGCGCCACGACGTTGAGCGTCAGGCAGTCTTCGCCCCTCGGCTGGTACTTTCCGATACCCAGCATGGTGTAGCGACGCTGCTGCGGAGCGCAGTTGGTAAACCCGTGGCAATGCCGCACACCGGACCAGGGCTGCGCCGGTTGCGGTGCGCGAAACCGCAGCGGCCCGACCGGCGGGCGGGCATAGGGAATGGATCGCCACCGGTGCACACCGTCGCGGGTGAACCCTTCGACCATGCCGGTGGCGGTGGTTGCGCGGACGGTGTGCTCGTGCATAAGCCGACGTTAGCGAATGCGCCCATGGCGGGTGGGGCAGGTCCGCAGAATCGGGCGACGACAGTTAGCCTGGCACAATGCGGATTGCCGCGCTGGTCGCAGCGTCGTTGCTGGTCGTCGGGTGCTCGCACGCGACCGATAGCCGCGGCACGCAGCCCACGACCTCTGCATCCACACCTTCGCGCGCAACCTCCACCGCGCCCTCGAACCGCCCGCCGCCGGCCGCGGCCGTCGCGCCGAGTGCTGGCGCGCCGATCTCCGATGTCATCGCGTGGGTGGAAGCCGGCGCCCCGGCGAACGCCGACCGGTATCACCGCGCAACGCGCGACGGGGCGGCCGCCGACCTCGGTACTGACATTGCGTTCACCGTTGCCAAAGTCCGCTGCATGACCGACACCCAACACACCGGCGGCGCGCTGGCCTGCCTGGTCAGCTTGGCCCATCCGCCGCCGCGACCGGCGACCGCCTATGGGCAGTGGCAGGGCGGTTGGGTCGACTTCGACGGCGCCAGCCTGCAGGTGGGGTCGGCCCATGCCGATCCCGGGCCGTTCGCCCGCGGCGATGGGGCCGATCTGCCAGTGGGGAAATCGTTGGCGTTCGGTGACTATCGTTGTCGCGCAGATCAAGTCGGCGTGTATTGCGTGAACTATGCGCACCGGTCGGCGGCTGCGCTCGCCGCCACCGGTATCGAGCCGTTCGGGTGTCTGCAGCCCGCTCCGGCGCCTGAGGGCGGGCAGAAGTTCAGCTGCTGAGGGCCGAGCCGTTGCCGAACGTCCAGTTATTGCACGCTTTTCGCGAAACGGCGTGTGATAACTGGCCACTCGGCGGGCAAGTTAGAGGACGCGGATCTCTCCGGTACTGCCGTCGACCTCGATGAGCGCCCCGGGTGTGAGGCGTCGAGTGGCGCCCTCGACGTCAACCACGCAGGGAAACCCGAACTCGCGCGCCACTACCGCGGCATGCGACATCGGGCCACCCAGTTCGGTCACGACGGCGGCGGCATAGGAGAACGCGGCGGTGTAGCCGACATCGGTGACCTCCGCGACTAGGATCTCACCGGGTTCCAGGTCATCGATGGTTTCCGGCCGGACGATTCGAACGCGGCCGCTGACCCGTCCACCGCAGACACCGAGGCCATGCAGGGTCTGTCCGGCGGTGAGGACGCTTTTCGGCGCAGGGGCCGGCTGCCAGCCGCCGCTGAACACTGCCGGTGGAATGACGTCTGCGAGGTCGCGCTGTTCGGCGCGGCGGCGCGCCACAATTTCCGCCGCGTCGGCGGGCAGCGCGTCGAGCTCATCAACCAACAAATAGAACACGTCGTCGGGAGTGTCGAGAACTCCGCCGTCGGTAAGCCGACGTCCATGCTCCCGTAATAGCTTTCGCAAGATCCAGATGGCTCGCACCATTTTGTCGCGCCGTACCTCGCGGTCGCGAATCTGGTGCACGGCCAATTGCGCGACCGGTCGAGCCTGGACCGGGATTCGCGGATGACGGGGTTGTGCCGGCGCCGGGGCATCCAACGATTTCGCCACCATCCGGAGCAGCAGTTCGGGATCGTCGGCATAGGTGGTCGACAACATCTCGACTTCGGCCGGGCCGCGGTGACCGATCTGCGCCAGCTCGTCGAGAACCGCGGCGTGGAATTGCGGCGCCTTCTCGGCCAGCGCCGCGAGCCGGTTGCCCGGACCGGCAAGCACCCCAGCCGCATCCGGATCGTTCTGCGCCGCGGCCACCAGCCGGTGCAGCGCGCCCAGCAATCGCGCACTGGCCAAGTCCGGCCCGGCCGACGGCGCGATGTTACGTCCGCCCAGCCCCCGCAGGATCACACTGAACGCTGCCGAGAGCATGAAAGACCCCGATGCCAGCACCCAACCATGCACGACGTGATCGCGTGCCAGCAAGATCACGCTGAGCAGGCGATGGTCGTCCAGTTGGGTGGGGTCGTCGCCCACCAGACGCTCCAACCGGTCGATATCGGCGATGTAGTCGCGGGTATCCCGCCCCGATCCGGCGCTGAGGCCGACCAGATTGACCCCGAATACCCCGATATTGCGAAGGGTCCGCAATTGTTTTGCGGCGCGGCCGGATTGGCTCGGCAAACGCTGCTCACCGAAGATCGGCAGGCTGCCGGCGCTGGGGCCGAAGAATCCGCTGTTACTGACGACCGTCGCCGGTTTGACGAACGGCACGGTTTCGGCCATGAAATGCGCGGCGGTTATGGCGCCATACAGCCGGTGGGCGAACACCGCGACAGTGCGCATGGCGATTTCGCGCTGGATCAACCCGCCCGGCCGCAGCCGCTCGGCGATGCCGACACCGCCGGCCCGCAGGCCGCGCACGGCGACCGAGACCGACGACGGCGAAAACGGTCCGGGCAGCGCCTCCGACAGATTGGTGGCCAAAAAGGTCGGGAAGCGCCCGTCG
Source organism: Mycobacterium sp. NGS62 (assembly GCF_059812285.1). NCBI lineage: Bacteria > Bacillati > Actinomycetota > Actinomycetes > Mycobacteriales > Mycobacteriaceae > Mycobacterium > Mycobacterium sp. NGS62. Next base: position 298,578 of record NZ_JCALCK010000001.1, read on the forward strand.
ATCGGAGTGTCGAACTCCCCGTTGCAGCCGTCCGGGCCGGCCAAGGCGGGAACCGTGCCGTCAGCGGCCGGCGCGTCAACCGCCGGGATGTCCTGGACATTGGTCAGCTGCCACGGCAGCGACATCACCCGCGGGCCCAGGCTCACCCGCCCGCGTACCGCCAACGCGAAATCCGCGACGCTTTCAGCGGCGCTCCAGGCCGGGGTGAACTTCCAGGTGTCGTGCAGCCGTGCGGTTTCCATCAAGGGGGCAGTTAGTAGGTGATCGAGCTCGGCGGCTGCACTCATCCGCCGAAGCAGTACGCCCAGCCGCTTTCCCACCCGCGCTGTCGGGCGCCCCACCGCGTCGGCGATCTCAGCGAACGTCGGCTCCCCCGCCGCAGCAAGGTTGACCGGCCCGCTGTCGATGCCGGTGTCGAGAATCGCTCGAACGAACACCCGATGTGCGTCGTCGGCATGCACAACCTGCAGCGCCTGGTTCGTGGACCTGTCGATGTCCGGAAAGAACAGCGACGCCCAGAACCGGAGCACCCAGTTGTCGACGTTTCGGCCGAGGATGACCGCGGAGCGGACCGCCACCCATTCCGTGCCGGCGGCCGCCAGCATTTCTTCGGCGCGGGCTTCGGCGGTTACCGGGCTGAGTTGATGGTCTTCGCTGCACGGCGGCGTTCCGCGCTCGCGCGCACCGTATGCGTATGCCGAGGACGCGAACACCGTCCGCCGGGTGCCGGCCCGGGTGATCGCGTCCAGCACGTTGGCGGTCCCGCCGAGGTTGATGTCGTGCGCGAGCTGTTCATCGGCGCCGGGGTCGGCCACCCACGCGCAGTGCGCGACGACATCGGCCCCGGTGATGGCGTGCCGGACCGCCGCTGCATCGCGAATGTCGCCTTCGACGAAGGTGGCTGCGCTGGGCCAGCTTTCGGGGCGATGGCGTGCCAGCCCGACAACCTCGTGCCCCGCAGAGAGCAGTCGTCCCACGACGCCGCGACCGATCACGCCGCTGGCTCCGGTGACGGCGATCTTCACTGAACGACCCGGAATTTCAACTCGCTACTCGTCGTCATCGAGCAGCGCCGCATTGACCAGATCATCGAGATCCATGTCGGCGAGGTCTTTTTCTCTGGTCTCCCCGGCGCCGCCGCCGTCGACTTCATTGGCCAAACCGAGCAGCAGGTCCAACACCCCGGCCTGCCGCAGGCGCTTGACTGGAATCGACGCGACCACCCGCTGAATCTCCGCTTCCCCGGGCGCGGCCTTTGGCGCAGGCTGATCGGCGGCGCCGAGCAGTTCTTGGTGGAAGTACCCGGCCAGCGCAGCCGAGTTCGGATAGTCGAAGATGAGTGTGGGTGAAAGGGCCAATCCAGTGGCCGCTTTGAGCCGGTTGCGCATCTCGACCGCGGTCAGCGAGTCGAATCCCAGCTCCTGGAAGGCCTTGTCCGGGTCGATAGCCTCCGTCGTCGTGTTGCCCAGCACAGTCGCGATGTGCGAACGAACCAGATCCAGCAGTACGGCGTGCTGCTCGTCCTCGGGCAACCCTTCCAAACGCTGCAGCAGAGCGGTTTTCGACTTGGCGGCGGCCAGCGAGTCGTCTACCTGACGCCGCGCCGGCGCACTGATCAGATCGACGAACATCGGCGGCAGCGTGCCACCGTCGAACTTGGCGCGCAACGCCGTGAGGTCGATGCGGGCCGGCAGCAGGAACGGCTCGTCGACAATCATTGCGGTGTCGAGCAATCCGAGCGCCTCGTGGGCGGACATCGCCACAATGCCGTCGCGGGCGAACCGGGCGAAATCGACTGCCTCGAGTCCCCCGGTCATGTCGCTGGCCTGATCCCACAAACCCCAGCCCAGCGAGGTCGCCGGCAGGCCCGCCGCACGCCGGTGCACTGCCAGCGCATCGAGGAACGAGTTGGCCGCCGCGTAGTTGGCCTGACCCGACGATCCCACCAGAGCGGCCATCGACGAGAACATCACAAACGCCGACAGACTCAGATCGCGAGTCAACTCGTGCAAATTCCAGGCCGCGTCCACCTTGGCCCGCATCACCGTGTCGATGCGCTCAGGTGTCAACGACGTGATCACCGCGTCATCGAGGACCCCCGCAGCCTGAAACACCGCCGACAGCGGTTGCTGAGCGGGGACATCGGAAATCACCGCGGCCAATGCATCCCGATCCGCCGCGTCGCAAGCCACCACGCGCACGTCGGCACCGGCTGCGGTGAGTTCGGCAGCCAACTCGCCGGCGCCCGGCGCATCGAGTCCGCGGCGGCTGACCAGGATCAGGTGGTGCACACCGTGTCGGGCCACCACATGCCGGGCCAGGGCAGAGCCCGCCATTCCGGTAGCACCGGTGATCATCACCGTGCCCGCCGTCCACGCGTCAGGCATCGTCATCACAACCTTGCCGACGTGGCGCGCCTGACTCAAATACCGCAACGCCGCCGGCGCCCGCCGAATGTCGAACGTGGTGACCGGCAGCGGGCGTAAAACCTTGTCCGCGAACATCGCCGCCAAATCACTGAGGATCCGCCGGATGTGATCTGGCCCGGCCTCGAAAAGGTCGAAGGCACGGTAACGCACCCCGGGATGGCCGTCGGCGACGACCGCGGGATCGCGCATATCGGTCTTGCCCATTTCCAGGAAGATCCCGCCGGGAGCCACCAGTCGTAGCGAGGCATCGACGAAGTCACCGGACAGCGAGTCAAGTACGACATCTACCCCGCGGCCATCGGTGGCCGCCCGGAACTTGTCCTCGAAGTCCAGGCTGCGCGAATCGGCGATGTGGTCGTCGTCGAAGCCCATCGACCGCAGGGTGTCCCACTTGCCGCGACTGGCCGTGGCGAACACCTCCAGGCCCCAGTGCCGCGCCAACTGCACGGCGGCCATCCCGACACCGCCGGCGGCGGCATGGATGAGGATCCGCTGGCCCGGCTTGACTTCGGCCAGCGCCGACAGGGCGTAATACGCGGTCGCGAAGACCACTGGCACCGTGGCGGCCTCGGTGTGCGACCACCCTGGCGGGATTTCGATCAGCAGGCGCTGGTCGGTGGTCGCGATCGTGCCGGTGCCTTCCGGGAACAACCCGGTTACCCGGTCGCCGACCGCGAATTGGGTAACTGCGGGCCCGGTCTCGACGACGACGCCGGACGCTTCGACGCCCATCGCCGCTGCGTCGTCGGGGTACAGACCCAGCGTGATCATCACATCGCGGAAGTTGGCCGCCATGGCGTCCACGGCAATACGGACATGCCCGGACTCAAGCGGCGCATCGGCGTCGGGCAGCGGCTCCAGCAGCAGGTTCTCAAAAGTTCCTGCCGCCGAAAGCCCGACCCGCCAAGGAGTTTCGCCGGACGGAGGGACCAACAGCCCGTCTACCGCCCGGCTGCCGTGCACCCGCGCGATATGGAGGACGCCGTCGCGCAGCACCACCTGCGGCTCACCGACCGCCAATATCGCGGCCGCGGTGGAATCGTCGACCGGCGCGTCGACGTCGGCAAGCACCAGCCGGCCGGGATGCTCGGTCTGCGCCGAGCGCACCAGCCCCCACACCGCCGCACCGGCCAGATCCGTGATGGCCTCCCCCGGCAACGCCACCGCACCGCGGGTCGTCACCACCAACATTCCCGAATCGTGTTCGGTAAGCCAGGACTGCACTGCACTCAACGCCGCATGCGTGCGTTGGTGTGCTTCGGTGACGGGATTGCCGGCCACCGGCAGAGATTCGAACACCTCGTGGGAGGCAATGGCATCGGCGTTGACCACCGACGGCTGCGGTGACCAGATCACCTCGAACAGTCGATCCGGGCCCGAGCCCGATACCGCCGCCATCAACTGCTGCTGGGACACCGGCCGGGCCACCATCGCCGCCACCGACAACACCGGCAGACCCAACGCGTCCGCCAGCTCGATTGACACCGCGGACGGTCCTGTCGGCGCGATCCGGGCCCGCAGCGCCGATGCGCCGGCCGCATGCAGGCACACCCGCTGCCACGAGAACGGCACCAGCACACCACCATCGGAATCCGTGCCGTTGGTGGCAACGATCACCGCGTGCAGCGCCGCATCCAGGACCGCCGGATGCACACCGAACCCGGCGGGCGACGTACCCGCATCGGCCGGCAGCGACACCTCGACGAACACCTCGTCGCCGCGGCGCCACATCGCAGTCAGGCCCTGGAACGCCGGACCATATCCGTATCCGCGTGCGGCCAGCTGGTCGTAAATTCCGGCCACGTCCACTGCGTCGGCGCCGATTGGCGGCCAGGCCGACAAATTCGCGCTCGGCTCGACAGCGCCGGCGGCCACCGTTCCCTCGGCGTGCAGCACCCAGCCGGAGCCGGCCTCGGCGCGGGAAAACACCGACACGGCACGGGAACCCGCCTCGTCGGCGGCGCCCACCACGACCTGCACGGCGACCGAACCGGAGGCCGGCAGCACCAGCGGCGCGGCCAGCATCAATTCCTCGATGACGCCGCAACCGACTTCGTCGCCGGCCCGGATCACCAATTCGACGAACCCGGCCCCGGGGAACAAGACCACCCCGCCGACGGCGTGGTCGGCCAACCACCGCTGCGACGCCGGCGACAGCCGGCCAGTCAGCACCACCCCGCCGGAGGTGGGCAGTTCGACCACGGCGCCCAGCAGCGGATGTTCACTGGGGGCCAAGCCCAAACCTGCGGCATCGACCGCGGCGCCGTCACCGGAGAGCCAAAACCGGCGACGTTCGAAGGCATAGGTCGGGAGCTCGACGAATCGCCCGCCGGACAGCACAGCACGCCAATCGACTGCGGCGCCCGACACGAAACCCTGGGCGGTCGCATTGGCCAGCGTGACCGGCTCGGGGCGGTCTTTGCGCAGCATGGGCACCGACACCACGTCAGCGTCGGGCAGCGACTCGTCGATCGATGCCGTCAGGCCGCCGCTGGGCCCGACTTCCAGGAAGCGGGTGGCTCCGGCGGATTGGGCGAAGCGAATGCTGTCGGCAAATCGCACCGCTGCCCGGACATGCTGAGTCCAGTACTGCGCGGAGCCGAAGTCGTCGCCGGCCAGCTGGCCGGTGACGTTGGAGATGATCGGGATGGTGGGCTGCGCAACGGTGAGTCCGGCTGCCACCGTGGCGAACTCGGTGATCATTGGTTCCATCAATGGCGAGTGGAAGGCATGCGACACCGCGAGCTTGTGCGTTCTGCGGCCCTGGGCGCGCAGTTGTTCGGCGATCGTGGTCACCGCGTCCCCGCCCCCGGAGATTACGACCGAAGACGGACCGTTCACTGCCGCGATGCCGGCGTCGTCGCCGAGCATCGGCCGCACTTCCTCTTCGGTCGCCTGCACCGCGAACATGGCGCCGCCGGCGGGCAGCGCCTGCATGAATCGGCCGCGTGCGGCCACCAGAACGGCAGCGTTCTCCAGCGAGAGGACACCGGCGACGTGCGCGGCGGTCAGCTCGCCGACCGAGTGCCCCATCAGGTAATCGGGCCGCATGCCCCACGACTCCAGCAGCCGGAACATGGCCACTTCCACGGCGAACAACGCGGGTTGGGCGAACTCGGTTGTGTTCAAGAGTTCTTCGTCGTGACCCCACATCACCTCGCGCAGTGGTCGCAACAGATGCCGGTCCAATTCGCCGACGACGGTGTTGAACGCTTCGGCGAATACCGGGTATGCGGCGTGCAGTCCCATGCCCATACCGAGCCATTGGGAGCCTTGGCCGGGGAAAACGAACACGGTCTTGCCCGCCGGGGTCGCCCGCCCCGACACCACACGGCCACCCGGTAGGCCATCGACCAACTCGCCCAGCCCGGAAAGCAACTGCTCGCGATCAGAGCCGAGGACCACCGCCCGATGCTCAAAGGTCGACCGTCCCGCCAGCGACCACCCCACATCAACCGCGTCCAGCTCGCTGTGGTCTTGGAGGTACCCGGCCAACTGGGAAGTTTGCTTACCTAGTGCGCCAGCGGTTTTCGCCGAAAGCACCCACGCCATTACCGGCGGCTTGGCCGATTCCTCGGTTGGCGCCTCTACCGGCGGAGCCGCCTCCACAATCACATGCGCATTGGTCCCCGAAATCCCAAACGACGAGACCCCGGCACGACGCACCCTCCCATCAACCGGCCACGGGCGCGCGTGGGCCAACAACTCCACCGCACCCGCCGACCAATCCACATGCGGACTCGGCGCATCCACATGCAACGTCGCGGGAAGAATTTCGTGGCGCATCGCCTGCACCATCTTGATCACACCCGCCACCCCGGCCGCCGCCTGAGTGTGACCCATATTCGACTTGATCGACCCCAACCACAACGGCTCACTGCGGCCCTGGCCATAAGTCGCCAAAAGCGCCTGCGCCTCAATCGGATCACCCAACGTGGTACCGGTGCCATGGCCCTCCACCACATCCACCTCGGCCGCACTCAACCCAGCATTAGCCAACGCCGCACGCACCACCCGCTGCTGCGACGGACCATTGGGCGCCGTCAACCCATTAGAAGCACCGTCCTGGTTGACCGCCGAACCCCGCACCACCGCCAACACCGGATGCCCCAACCGCACCGCATCCGAGAGCCGCTCCACCACCAACATGCCGCCACCCTCGGAGAATCCGGTGCCGTCGGCGGCACCGGCGAAGGCTTTGCAGCGGCCGTCCGGTGAGAGTCCGCGCCAGCGGCTGAATTCCACGAAAATGTCGGGTGTGGCGTTGATGGTGACGCCGCCGGCCAGCGCCAGGTCGCACTCTCCCGAGCGCAGCGACTGCACCGCCATGTGCAACGTCACCAACGATGACGAGCACGCGGTATCCACCGACAGCGCCGGCCCTTCCAGCCCCAGCACATAAGCCACCCGGCCGGAAGCCACGCTCGACAACTGGCCGGTCAACCGGAAGCCCTCGACCGGTTCGGCGGCGAACATGCCGTAGCCCTGCGTCATCACCCCGGCGAACACGCCGGTGGCGCTGCCCCGCAGCCCGGTTGGGTCAATCCCGGCCCGCTCCAACGCCTCCCACGACAACTCGAGGAACATGCGTTGTTGAGGGTCCATCGCCAGCGCCTCACTGGGCGCCACCCCGAAGAACCCGGGGTCGAAGTCCGCGACGCCGTCGACGAAGCCGCCGGTGCGGGTGTAGCAGGCACCGGATACGTCGGGATCGGGGTTGAACAGCCCGGCCAGATCCCAGCCACGGTCGGGTGGGAACTCGGTAAGCACATCGCGACCCTGGAGCACCATGTCCCACAGGTCTTCTGGCGAATTGACTCCGCCGGGAAAGCGGCAGGACATGCCGACAATCGCGATCGGATCGTCGCCGGTCGCACGAACCGCTGGGATGTGCTTGGTTTCTTGCGGGACACCGGCAAGCTCGGTGCGGATATAGGTGGCAAGGGCGTTGGGCGTCGGGTAGTCGAAGATCAGCGTGGGCGAAAGCGCCAACCCGGTGGCGGCTTTGAGCCGGTTACGCATCTCGACCGCGGTCAGCGAGTCGAACCCGAGGTCCTGGAAGGCCTTGTCGGCATCGACCGCCTCCGGTGTGGTGTTGCCCAGGACTGTCGCAATGTGTGACCGCACCAAATTCAGCAACAAGGTGTGCTGATCGTCATCGTTGAGTCCGTGTAGCCGTTGTGCCAGCGCTGATTTCGACTTGGCAGCGGCAAGCGAGTCGTCGACCCGACGGCGAGTCGGCGCGTTGATCAGGTCGGTGAACATCGGCGGCACCACGGCGGCGTGGCTACGCAGCGCTGCGGTGTCGATACGCGCCGGTGCCAGATACGGCTCGTCGATGGCCAACGCCGTGTCGAACAGTTGCACGGCTTCGGCCGAGGAAAGGCCGACGACGCCGCTGCGGCCCAGTCGGGCCCGGTCCGCCGCGTCGAGCGAGCCGGTCATGTCGCTGGCCTGCTCCCACAAGCCCCAAGCCAATGACATCGCCGGCAAATCGTGGGCCCGCCGGTGCGCTGCCAGCGCATCCAGGAACGAGTTGGCCGCTGCGTAGTTAGCCTGGCCCGACGAGCCGACCAGACCGGCCATCGACGAGAACATCACAAACACTGAGAGATTCAGGTCTCGAGTCAGCTCATGCAGATTCCAGGCGGCGTCCACTTTGGCACGCAACACCGCATCGATGCGGTCCGGCGTCAGCGACGTCACCACCGCGTCGTCGAGGACTCCCGCCGCGTGAATCACGGCCGAAAGTGGGTGCTGTCGCGGGATGTCGGAAATCACTTTGGCCAACGCGGCGCGATCGGCCGCGTCGCAGGCCACCACCTGGACCTCGGCGCCGGCGGCGGTCAATTCTCCGGCCAACTCGGCGGCGTCCGGGGCTTCGATGCCCCGCCGGCTGAGCAGCACCAGATGGCGCACCCCGTGTTGCGTCACCACATGCCGGGCCAGCGTCGACCCGGCCATTCCGGTGCCACCGGTGATCATCACCGTGCCAGACGTCCAGGCATCGGGCATTGTCAGCACGACCTTGCCGGTGTGGCGGGCCTGACTCAGATAGCGCAGCGCCGCCGGTGCCCGCCGGATGTCGAAGGTGGTCACCGGCAACGGATTCAGTACGCCGGCATCGAACAGCTTGGCCAGTTCGAGCATGTATTCGTGCATGCGTACCCGGCCGGGTTCGAAGAGGTCGAAGGCGCGGTAGCGCACGCCGGGATGGTTGTCGGCGACCACGCCCGGGTCACGGATGTCGGTCTTGCCCATCTCCAGGAAAACCCCGCCCGGAGTCACCAGTCGCAGTGAGGCGTCGACGAACTCACCGGCCAGCGAATCCAGTACGACATCCATCCCGCGGCCGTCGGTGACCGCCCGGAACTTGTCCTCGAATTCCAAAGTGCGCGAATCGGAGATGTGGTCTTCGTCAAAGCCCATGGACCGCAACGTGTCCCACTTGCCGCGGCTGGCGGTGGCAAATACCTCCAAGCCCAGATGCCGTGCCAGTTGGACGGCGGCCATCCCCACCCCGCCCGTGGCGGCGTGCACCAACACTCGCTGCCCTGGCTGTACATCGGCCAGGTACAGGAAGGCGTAGTAGGCGGTGGTGAAAACTGCTGAGACACCGGCAGCTTCAGCGTATGACCAGTCCGTGGGCATGGGCAGCAGCAGCCGGACATCGCCGGCGACCAGGGTTCCGCTGCTGTCCGGGAAGAACCCCATCACGGCATCGCCGACGTTGAATTCGGTGACTCCCGGTCCGGTTTCGACCACCACACCGGCGGCTTCGCCGCCTAGCAGCGCGTCGTGGGTGAACATGCCCAGAGTGATCATCACGTCGCGGAAGTTGGTCGCGATGGCGCGAATGGCAACCCTGACCTGGCCGGGTTCCAGTGGCGCGTCTGCGTTGGGCACCGGTTCGAGCTGCAAATTCTCGAACGTGCCGGCAGCCGAAAGACCCAGCCGCCACGGCCCATCTCCATCCGGCGGGGTCAACAAGCCGTCGACGGACCGGCTGGCGTGCACCCGGGCGGTGTAGGCCACCCCGTCGCGCACCAACACCTGCGGTTCGCCGGTCGCAAGGATCGCGGGAACGTCGGCTTCCCCGACCGGGGTATCGACGTCGGCCAACACCAATCGGCCCGGGTGCTCGGTTTGCGCCGACCGCACCAGCCCCCACACCGCAGCGCCGGCCAGATCGGTGACGTCGTTTCCGGGTAGCGCCATCGCACCGCCGGTGATGACGACCAACACACCCGAGTCGTGGTCGGCAAGCCAGGACTGCACCGCGCCCAACGCCGCGTGCGTGCGCTCGTAGACTTCCGCGACGGGGTCGTCGCCGGCGGAACGGAATTCGAACACCTCATGCGAGGGAACAGCGCCGGTGCCCGGCGAGGCCGGCGACCACGCCACCTCGAAGAGTCGTTCCGCTGCCGAACTCGACGCGGCCGCCGTCAACTGCTGCTGCGAGACTGGACGGACCGCCATCGAAGCCACCGACAACACGGGCAGGCCCAGCCCATCGGCGAGTTCGACCGACACCGCCGACGGGCCCGCTGGGGCGATCCGGGCCCGCACCGACGAGGCGCCGGCGGCGTGCAGCGAGACGCCCTGCCAGGAAAACGGCAACGCCACGTCCTCGGCATCGGCGGCCATCGCCGCCCCGTGCAGCGCGCCATCTAACAGCACCGGATGAACACCGAACCCGGCGACGCCTCCGGCGGCTTCCGGCACCGTTACTTCGGCGAAGATCTCGTCGCCGCGGCGCCACATCGCAGTCAGCCCGCGAAACGCCGGACCGTATCCATAGCCGTGAGCCGCCAGCCGCTGGTAGCCGTCGGCGACGTCCACCGCGGTAGCCCCTGCCGGCGGCCATACCGACAAGTCCGCTGTCGGTTGAGTCGATTCCGCACTCAGGACGCCCTCGGCGTGGCACACCCAGTCCGAGTCCGCGGTCGCCCTGGAAAACACCGACACATTGCGCTGGCCGGCCTGCTCGGCGGCTCCCACAACGACCTGGACCGCCACCGACCCCGACGGCGGCAACATCAGCGGTGCCTGCAACGTCAATTCGTCGACAACCGAACAGCCGGCTTCGTCGCCGGCGCGGATGGCAAGCTCGACAAATCCGGCGCCGGGGAACACCACCATCCCGGATACCGCATGGTCGACGAGCCAGGACTGCGATGCCGGCGACAGCCGGCCGGTCAGCACCACCCCACCGGAGTCCGGCAGTTCAACCACCGCACCCAGCAGCGGATGCTCGCTGGAACCCAGCCCCAACCCGGCGGCATCGACTGCGGCGCCGTCACCGGAGAGCCAAAACCGGCGTCGCTCAAAGGCATATGTCGGCAACTCGACGAATTCACCGCCCGGCAACAGCGCGCGCCAGTCCACCCCGACACCCGATACGAAGGCCTGCGCGGCCGAGGCCAGGAACCGCCCCAACCCGCCTTCCTCACGGCCGAGGGTGGGCAGGACGATCGGTTCGGCGGCACCGTGATCGGTCACGGTGTCTTCGATGCCGGCGATCAACGCCGGATGCGGGCTTGATTCGATAAAAGTTCGGTAGCCCTGTTGGCACGCACTGCGTACTGCCTGGTCGAATTCGACGGTCTGCCGGATGTTTCGATACCAGTAGTCGGCGTCCAGGCCGGCGGTGTCGTAAAGGCTGCCGGTGACCGTGGAGAAGAACGCGGTGCGCGACGACTGCGGTTCGATGCCGGCCAAGACCTCGGCCAACTCGTCACGGATCGCTTCGACGTCGACGGAATGCGACGCGTAGTCGACGTCGATGCGACGTGCTCGCAGCTCCCGCTCGGTGCAGTGGGCAATGAGCTCGTCCAGTGCCTCGGCGTCACCGGAAACGACCACAGCGGTTCGGCCGTTGATGGCCGCGATGCCGATCCGACTGCCGAAGGGCGACAGCAACTCTCGCGCGTGCTCGATATCGCATGCCAGCGATACCATGCCGCCGCGGCCGGACAGTGCCAGTAACGCCTTGCTGCGCAGCGTCACTACCTGTGCGGCGTCGCGTAGCGACAACGCGCCCGCGACGTAGGCGGCGGCGATTTCACCCTGGGAATGGCCGATCACCGCATCGGGCCGAACGCCGATGGACCGCCACAGCTCTGCCAGCGACACCATGACCGCGAACAGGGCCGGCTGGACGACGTCGACTCGGTCCAGCCCGGGGGCGTCCGGCGCACCGCGCAGGACGTCGATCAGTGACCAGTCGACGAACTCGGCGAAGGCCTCCGAGCAAGCGTGTATGTGTTGAGCGAAAACCGGTGCGGTGTCCAGCAACTCGATTCCCATGCCGAGCCATTGGGAGCCTTGGCCGGGGAAAACGAACACGGTCTTGCCCGCCGGGGTCGCCCGCCCCGACACCACACCGCCACCCGGTAGGCCATCGACCAACTCGCCCAGCCCGGAAAGCAACTGCTCGCGATCAGAGCCGAGGACCACCGCCCGATGCTCAAAGGTCGACCGTCCCGCCAGCGACCACCCCACATCAACCGCGTCCAGCTCACCGCGGTCCTCAACGTATCCCGCCAGCCGTGCGGCCTGCTTCTCCAGCGCCACAGCGCTTTTGGCCGAGATCACCCACGGCACCACCGGCGGCATCGACCGCGGCTGCTGCACCGGCGCCGCCACCACCGGAGCCGCCTCCACAATCACATGCGCATTGGTCCCCGAAATCCCAAACGACGAGACCCCGGCACGACGCACCCTCCCATCAACCGGCCACGGGCGCGCGTGGGCCAACAACTCCACCGCACCCGCCGACCAATCCACATGCGGACTCGGCGCATCCACATGCAACGTCGCGGGAAGCATTTCGTGGCGCATCGCCTGCACCATCTTGATCACACCCGCCACCCCGGCCGCCGCCTGAGTGTGACCCATATTCGACTTGATCGACCCCAACCACAACGGCTCACTGCGATCCTGACCATAAGTCGCCAAAAGCGCCTGCGCCTCAATCGGATCACCCAACGTGGTACCGGTGCCATGGCCCTCCACCACATCCACCTCGGCCGCACTCAACCCGGCATTGGCCAACGCCGCACGCACCACCCGCTGCTGCGACGGACCATTGGGCGCCGTCAACCCATTAGAAGCACCGTCCTGGTTGACCGCCGAACCCCGCACCACCGCCAACACCGGATGCCCCAACCGCACCGCATCCGAGAGCCGCTCCACCACCAACATGCCGCCACCCTCGGACCAGCCGACCCCGTCGGCGGCGCCCGCGTAGGGCTTGCAGCGGCCATCGGGCGACAGTCCCCGATGTCGGGAGAACTCGACGAACACCGTCGGCGTTGCGTTGACCGTCGCTCCGCCGGCCAGCGCCAGGTCGCACTCCCCCGAGCGCAGCGACTGCACCGCCATGTGCAACGCCACCAACGATGACGAGCACGCGGTATCCACCGACACCGCCGGCCCTTCCAGCCCCAGCACATAGGCCACCCGCCCGGTGGCGACACTGGATGTCATGCCGGTCAGCCGGTAGCCCTCGATCTCTTCGGCGAGCATGCCGTAGCCCTGCACGATGATCCCGGCGAACACACCGGTGGCGCTGCCCCGCAGCCCGGTCGGGTCAATCCCGGCCCGCTCCAACGCCTCCCACGACAACTCCAGCAGCATTCGATGCTGGGGGTCGGTCGCCAGCGCCTCACTGGGCGACACTCCGAAGAAGCCGGCGTCGAAACCGGCGACATCGTCGACGAATCCCCCGGCTCGCGCGTACGACTTGTGCGGCGCATCGGGATCGGGATCAAACAGACCGGCCAGATCCCAGCCGCGGTCGGTGGGAAACTCGGACATCACGTCGCGGCCGTCGGCCACCATGTCCCATAAGTCGTCAGGGCTTTGAACTCCGCCGGGAAAGCGGCAGGACATCCCGACGATCGCGATCGGTTCGCCGGACCGTTCCAGCAGTGCGCGGTTCTTGCGCTTCAGCCGCTCCACCTGGACCAGCGCTTTGCGCAGCGCCTCGGTCGCATGCTGGAGTTGGTCAGCCATATTGTTTACCTCTCGCTTAACGCCGGTCGCCGCCGAACGCGGGACGCGACCTCTGACGTGACGAGCCACGTCACGACAGTTCCGCGGGCTCGGTCCTCCCCTATTCCGGCCTAGCCCAGCGATCCATGGCGCGACTGTACCTGTTCTGCGGTTGGTCTCGGACTATCGCGGTCAGCGCCAGCCGTCGGCTGCCCTGGCCGCTCGCATCAGCGTGTCGCAGAGTCCACGCAACTCGGTAGCGCCAGCTCCTTCGTCGAGCGCTGTCGCGACATCTTCGGCTGCGCATCGCACCTGGTAGACGCGGTCGGACAGGTCGGCGGCCTCGTCCGCGGACAACACCACGGAATCGAGCGGCAGCGCCGAGCCCGGCCCGCCATTTATCGAGGCCCGCTGCTCGTAGGCGCGTTGTCGACAGGACTGGCGACAGTACTGCCTGCGTCGGCCCATCCCGGTGTCGGTGACGTCACGACCGCACCAGCGGCACGGTTGCGGTCGCGTACGACGGGTCACGCGCCCGACTTTAGCCCGGTCGACGTAGCCCTCCCGGTATCATGGAAGGTCGCGTCGCGATCGCCCGTCGATAATGGGCAATCGCACCTGGGAACTACATAGTTCGTCGTAGCGTTCTCAGCCCGAAGAGATTTAGCGCAGAGATTTAAGGAGTGGGTCCATGGCTGATCGTGTCCTGAGGGGTAGTCGCCTCGGAGCCGTGAGCTACGAGACCGACCGCAACCACGACCTCGCGCCGCGGCGGGTCGCGCGGTACCGCACCGAAAACGGTGAAGAGTTCGACGTCCCGTTCGCCGACGACGCGGAGATTCCCGGCACCTGGCTGTGCCGCAACGGTATGGAAGGCACCCTGATCGAGGGTGATCTGCCCGAGCCCAAGAAGGTCAAGCCGCCTCGCACTCACTGGGACATGCTGCTAGAGCGCCGTTCGGTGGAGGAACTCGAGGAGCTGCTCAAGGAGCGCCTCGATTTGATCAAGACGCGCCGTCGCGGCAGCTGATCGCCTCCTGCGCCGCGAACGTGCACAAACCCGGGAATTAGTGCGGCGTGTCGACCGGGGACACGCCCGCTCGCGGCCGGTGGAGCCGGCCGCTGATCCCCCACTGGGCAACCTTGACCAGCGCTTCGCGGATGTTGGATCCGCTCATCTTCGACACGCCCAGTTCACGCTCGGTGAAGGTGATGGGCACTTCGACGACCGAGAAGCCGTTGCGGACCGTGCGCCACGTCAGATCGATCTGGAAGCAGTAGCCCTTGGAGTCGACGGCGTTCAAGTCGATTTTCTCCAGCACCTCGCGCCGGTAGGCGCGGTAGCCGGCGGTGATGTCGTGCACGCCGATCCCAAGCAGCAGCCGCGAGTAGGTGTTGGCCACCTTGGACAGCACGATGCGCCGCCACGGCCAGTTGCGGACGGTTCCGCCGTCGACGTAGCGCGAACCGATGGCCAGATCGGCTCCGGCGTCCACGGCCTCCAGCAGCCGGTGCAGCTGCTCGGGCGCGTGGCTGCCGTCAGCGTCCATCTCGACCAGTGTCGAGTAGCCGCGGCTCAGACCCCAGGCGAAACCTGCCAGGTAGGCGGCGCCCAGACCGTCCTTGGTGGTGCGATGCATCACGTGGATGTGCTCGGAATCGGCTGACGCCAGCTCGTCGGCAAGCTCTCCGGTGCCATCGGGACTGCTGTCGTCGACGACAAGTACGTGGACATCGGGACGTGCTTGGTGCAGCCGTTGCAGGATCAGCGGAAGGTTCTCTCGCTCGTTGAACGTGGGAATGATCACCAGCGTGTGCTGGGTGGGACGGTCGCCCGTCATATGGCTCCTCTGTCTGGCCCTCACCGGGCGGAATGTCGGCCGCCCTGGTCGAGCGGGTCGTCGTCTTCGAGCGGATCCTCGTCGCGGTGGTCGGACGGACTGTCGTCGGCGTCTTCCGTAGACACGTCCGACTTCGCCGGCCGGAATCGGCGACGACCCGGACGCGGGAACCATCCATTGTGCAGTATTGCGCCCAGAACCGCCCCGACGCCTGCCAGCACCAGAATCCACTGCACGATCGGCTCCCAGCGGGTGGCCGGAGCCAGCGCCGTCTTGAGGCGCACCTGGGTGTCGAGGTAGGCCGGCTCGAAAAAGTCGGTTCGGGCCAGTTCGCGGCCATCCGGAGCGATAACGGCGCTGATCCCGACGGTGCCCGCGACGACGACGTAGCGGTCGTGTTCCACCGCGCGCACCTTGTTGAAGGCCAGTTGCTGCTCGCTCATGGCCTGGTTGAACGTGGCGTTGTTGCTGGGGATCGCCAGTAGCTGCGCGCCGTTGCGTACTGATTCACGGGTGGCGCGGTCGAAGATCACTTCCCAGCAGGTGGCCACCCCGATCGGAATGCCGGCGGCGTGTACGACCCCGGTGCCGTGGCCCGCCACCATGTGGCCGGCCCACGCGGCGTATCCCGACAGATGCCGGAACAGCCACGGCCAGGGCAGGTACTCACCGAACGGCTGAACGATCTGTTTGTCGTGGCGTTCGGCGGGTCCAGTGGCCGGATTCCAGACGATCACGGTGTTGGTGTACGCCGAATCACCCGGCGGCCGATTCGGGACATCGAGCACGGTGCCGACCAGGATCGGCGCCCCGATCGCGTCCGCTGCCACTGTGATTTGCTGCGCCGCGTCGGGATTGGCCAGCGGATCGATGTCCGACGCATTCTCGGGCCAGATGACGAATTGTGGCTGCGGCGCGCGACCGGCGCGCACATCGCCGGCCAGCAGCAGGGTCTCCCGGACATGGTTGTCGAGCACCGCCCGGCGTTGCGCGTTGAAGTCGAGGCCGAGTCTGGGCACATTGCCCTGCACCGCCGCGACCGTCACGGCGGGCTCGTTGCCCGACCCGGTTCCGGAGTGCCGGACTTGCGGCCAGATGACGACGGTCGCGAAGAACACCAGGCAGATGCAGACCGCCGGCAGCACCACCGCCGGCGGTCTTTCGACGGCACTGGCTTCCGGGCCGGCCGCCCTAGTGCTTTGCCACCACAACGCGATTTCCCGGACGATCGCAGTCAAGCTGCAACCGATCAGCACGATCGCCAGCGACAGCAGCGGAGGCCCTCCGAGCCGGACCAACGGCAGGAATGGTCCCTCGGTCTGACCGAAGGCGACCACACCGAAGGGAAATCCGCCGAACGGGACGGTCGATTTCAGCCACTCCTGCGCCGCCCACACCGTCGCGAACCAGATCGGCCAGCCGGGCAAACCACGCACCACGACGGCCAGCAGGCCGAAGAGGCCCGGAAACAGGGCGGACACCGTCGCCAGCGCTATCCACGGCGTCACGCCGACGAGCGTGCTGATCCATGGCAGCAGCGGCAGGTAGAACGTCAGCCCGAACAGAAACCCGTAACCGAATCCGCCCACCGGTGTGGTGGCGGGCCGTGTCAGTACCCAGGCCAGCAGCGCAAATGCGACGACCGCGGCCCACCACCAATTGATCGGCGGAAAGCTGGCGTAGAGCAGCAGAGCGGCGGCGATCGTGGCGGCCAGCCGGGTGAGCCGCGGCTTGAGCGCACGGCCGACGCCAGGCAGCCGGGCCAGCAGCGCCGCACCCGCGCCGGCCAATCGCGTCCGCGCCGCGATGCTCAACGCCGGGAGGCGTTGCTGCAATACCGCGTTGAAACGGCTGGCCCGGTTCGACGGTTCGGGATCGTCCGCCTCAGCGACCGTGGTCTCGTCGGCGTCGCCGGGGTCGTCGTCGTAGTCGTCACCGATCGCCGGGATGACTTCGGTGGTGTCATGGCGGCGCCGCTTTCCCCTAGCCATAAAGGACCGCGCCCCGATGCACGGTTTGCCGGCAGCGCGGCAACGCCTCGGTGTGGCTCAGCCGCGGCAAGGCGGGCACTCGGGACCTCGGATCGGTCGACCAGCGCTGGACGGCGTTGGGTGGCGCGGTGACCTCGAGTTCGCCGACGTCCCAGACGGCGTACGAGGCGGGCGCGCCCGGTGTCAAGGTCCCGGTCAGCCCGTCGCGCACTCCGGCGGCTCGCCAACCACCGCGGGTGGCAGCGGCGAACGCAGCGCGGATGGACACCGCGCTGTCCGGGTTGTGGTGCTGGGCGGCCGCGCGCACGGTTGCCCACGGATCGAGGCCCGTTACCGGTGCGTCGGATCCAAACGCCAGGGGCACGCCTTGGGATGCTAACAGCGCGAATTGATTGAGCTGTCTACCTCGGTCGGCGCCGAGCCGACGAGCGTACATGCCCTCGTCGCCGCCCCACAGCGCGTCGAAGTTGGGCTGCATGCTCGCGATCACGCCCCAGGCGCCCAATTTCGCCGCCTGGTCGGCTGTCACCATCTCCAGATGCTCCAGCCGGTGCCCGCACCGCGCGACGGCGACGACGCCGACCTCATCGACCACCTGCTCGAAGGCGTCGACCGCTGTTGCCACGGCGGCGTCGCCGATGACATGAAAACCCGCCGTCACGCCTGCCTGGGTGCAGGCGCGGAGGTGCGCGGCGACGGCGTCCGGCTCGAGATGGCAGTCGCCGACGGTGTGCGGGGCGTCGGTATAGGGCCGGTGCAGCCAGGCAGTGCGCGAGCCCACCGAGCCGTCGATGAACAAGTCGCCGGCCAGGCCATGGGCGCCGGTCTCGGCCAGCAGTTCGCGGGCCCGCGTGGCACTGGTCACGGCTTCGCCCCAGTAGCCGATCACGTCGACACCGTGCTCGGTGGCGCGCAACTCCTGCCAGTCGGCCAGGCCACCGATGTCGGGACCGGCACATTCGTGTACCGCGACGATGCCGGCTGCGGCGGCGGCATCCAGGGCCGCGGCGCGAGCCTCGGTCCGCTGGGTGCCGGCCAGCTGGTCACGGGCCACGGCGCGGGCCAGGTTGTGAGCCTCGCCCGACAGCGGCAGCTGTTCGGCGAACCCGGCTGCCTCTCGCAGATCGGGGACCTGGCGGCGCAGGGCGGTCGAAGCCAGCGCCGAGTGCACGTCGACCCGGGCCAGGTAGGCGGGCCGGTCGCCGAGCAGCTCATCGAGGTCGGCCGTGGTCGGCGGGGTGCTATCGGGCCAGGTGGATTCGTCCCAGCCGTCGCCCCACACCATGTGGTCGGGGCGGGCGGCGGCATGGTCGGCGATGAGCTGCAGGCAGTGCTGCCGGGAGGTGGCCGCGCGCAGGTCCAGTCCGCTGAGCGTCAGTCCGGTGGCGGTGAGGTGGATGTGGCTGTCCACGAACGCCGGGGCGACGAAGGCGCCGTCAAGATCGACGACGTCAGCATCGGCGAACTGGTCGCGGCCGACGTCGTCGCTGCCCAGCCAGGCGACGACGCCGTCGCGAACCGCCATGGCCGTGGCATCGGGATGGCTCGGGCTGTGGATGCGCCCGTTGAACAGCAGCGTCGTCACACTGCAAACCTATGGGGCCGTCAGTCGGGGCGGGACGGGAAGGCGGGCGGCTGCACATCGGTGACGTCGATGACCTCACCGTCGATGACGTCGTCGCGGGCGCTCCGGTCGGGTGCGAATCGTTCGCCGCCGAGAGTGGTGACGGTGATCAGCGGCCGGCCGATGCGGCGGGCGGCCAGCGCGGTCAAGAGCGGCCGGGCGGCGGCCCGCGTCGGCGGCAGGAGGAGCAGGACCCCCGCCACGGTCGTGACCAGGCCCGGTACCACGACCAGCATCGTGCCCAGGGCAATCACTGCGCTGTCGGTGACGGCCCCGCCCGGGGCGGATCGCAACCGGGTGAGTTGGCGCTTCACCTGCCTGCCGGCCAATGCCGTGCCGATGACGAAGGTGCCCAACAGCACCAGCAGCGTCCAGCCGAGCCCGATCGTGGACGCCAACGCCACCACCACCGCAAGCTCGACGACGGCATAGACCAGAAACAGTCGCGACACCATGTCATGCCAACGTTTCCATCCGGCGCGGGAGTTCCGTCGGCGTGCGGTGCGCGGTTAGATGCTTGATGTGACGACCATCCAGATGGACACTCCTGCCGGGCCGATCGATGCGCTGCTGGACATTCCCGACGGGCAAGCTCCGTTTCCCGGCGTTGTGGTGGTCCACGACGCGATTGGCTACGGACCCGATAAAGAATTGATTTCAGCGCACATCGCCGCAGCTGGATACATCGCGCTGACGCCGAATCTGTTCGCTCGCGGTGGCCGGGCGCGCTGCATCACCCGCGTTATGCGGGAGCTGCTGACCAAGCGGGGCCGTTCGCTCGACGATGTCCTGGCCGCCCGTGATCATCTGCAGTCCTTGCCGCAATGCTCAGGCCGGGTCGGTATTGCCGGCTTCTGCATGGGTGGGCAGTTTGCATTAGTGATGTCGCCCAAGGGCTTTGGCGCCTCTGCACCGTTCTATGGCACGCCGCTGCCGCGAGACCTCAGCGAAGCGCTCGAGGGCGCGTGCCCGATCGTGGCCAGCTTCGGCGCGCGCGATCCGCTGGGCATCGGAGCACCCAAAAAGCTGCAACGCGTCCTTGAGCGGAAAGCCATCACCAACGACGTCAAGGTGTATCCGCGGGCCGGCCACAGCTTCGCGAACAAACTTCCCGCCCAGCCGTTGCTGCGTATCACCGGATTCGGCTACAACGAGGCGGCCACCGAAGACGCCTGGGCCCGTGTCTTCGCCTTCTTCGGCGAACACCTTCAAACAGAAGCGTCCGGATAACAGCGTTAGCTGGCTGCTCTCAGCTCGAGACCGACGTTGTTCTCCATGCCGCCGCGCATTTTGCTGAAGAAGTTGAACACCGCCCCGACCAGGCCGTACCGCTTGCCGATGGCCTCGTAGACGGCGCCGTTGTAGGTCTTCTCGAGAATGGTTGCCGTCGCGTCGATGGCCTCGCTTTTCGGGCGGCCGCGCATATCGCAGATCGCCAGCGTCACCCGCGGCGTGTTGCGGATCCGTTTGACCTTCCAGGACGCCTCTTGGCTGATGACCAGCAGCCGGTCACCGTCCGGGGCGGCCCAGACCGGGGTCGGCTTGGGCCGGCCGTCCTTGGTGAAGGTGGTCAACAAGACGTACTGCGACTTGGCAAGGTCGGCAAAGGTGAGGGCCATGGCCTTGAACCTACCGGCGCGTCCGGCGCCTTAACTGCCGCGAGGGTGCGTGTTCCCGGCCGCACGCCCGGCGTGTCGGCCGGGAACACGCACGCTCGCGCCAAGGGGGCGGGCGGTCAGCCCTCCAGGTCGCCTTCGGATTCCAACAGCACCTGGCGCAGGCTGTCGAGGGTGTCGGATTGCGGGTCCGCCCACATTCCGCGGCTGACCGCCTCCAGTAGTCGTTCGGCCATTCCGTGCAGCGCCCACGGGTTGGACTCGGCCATGAATTTGCGGTTCTGGCTGTCCAACACGTAGGCCTCGGTGAGCTGCTCGTACATCCAGTCGGCCATAACGCCCGCGGTGGCGTCATAGCCGAACAGGTAGTCGACGGTCGCCGCCATCTCGAAAGCGCCCTTGTAGCCGTGCCGTCGCATCGCGGTCATCCAGCGCGGGTTGACGACGCGGGCGCGGAACACCCGGGTGGTTTCCTCCGAGAGAGTGCGGGTGCGAACCGCGTCGGGTCGGGTGTTGTCGCCGATGTAGGCGGCCGGCGCCTGACCGGTCAGCGCCCGCACGGTGGCCACCATGCCGCCGTGATACTGGAAATAGTCGTCGGAATCGGCGATGTCGTGCTCGCGGGTGTCGGTGTTCTTGGCGGCCACGGTGATCCGCCGGTAGGCCCGGTTCATGTCGTCGGTGGCGGCGCGGCCATCCAACTCGCGGCCGTAGGCGAATCCGCCCCATGCGGTGTACACCTGCGCCAGGTCGGCGTCGTCACGCCAGTTGCGGCTGTCGATCAGCTGCAGCAGGCCGGCGCCATAGGTTCCCGGTTTCGACCCGAAAATGCGTATGGTGGCCCGGCGTTGGTCACCGTGCTGCGCCAAGTCGACCTCTGCGTGGGCGCGCACATAGTTCTCGTCGTCGGGCTCATCGAGGTCGGCAACCAAGCGCACCGCGTCGTCGAGCATCGTCACCACATGCGGGAAGGCGTCCCGAAAGAACCCGGAGATCCGCACCGTCACGTCGATCCGTGGCCGTCCCAGCTCGGCCAGCGGGATCGGGGTGAGTCCGACGACTCGCCGCGACGCGTCGTCCCAGACCGGCCGAACCCCCAGCAGCGCAAGCACTTCGGCGATATCGTCGCCGGCCGTGCGCATCGCCGAGGTGCCCCACACCGACAGGCCGACCGACCGCGGCCACTGCCCGTGGTCGTCGCGATAGCGGGCCAGCAGCGAATCCGCCATGGCCACACCGGTTTCCCAGGCCAACCGCGATGGCACCGCTTTGGGGTCAACCGAGTAGAAGTTGCGACCGGTGGGCAGCACGTTGACCAGCCCGCGCAGCGGCGAGCCCGACGGCCCGGCCGGGATGAACCGGCCGTCCAGCGCCTTCAACACCTGGCCGATCTCGCCCCCGGTCTCGGCTAGTCGCGGAACCACCTCGGTGGCGGCGAATCGCAACACCGCCGCGACGTCGGCGTCGTCGGTGAGGTGCTGCACGGCGTCGTGGTCCCACCCGGTGTCCTGCAGCGCTTGGACCAGCTGCCGAGCTTGCGCTTCGGCTTCGTCCACGGACAACCGCTCGTCGGTGCCGTCCTCGGCGAGGCCCAGCGCCTGGCGCAGCCCGGGCACCGAGTGCTCACCGCCGAACAGCTGGCGGGCCCGCAGGATCACCAGCACCAGGTCGAGTTCGGCCTCGCCCTGCGGTGGTTGGCCGAGAATGTGCAATCCGTCGCGGATTTGGACGTCTTTGATCTCGCAGAGCCAACCGTCGACATCCAGCAACATGTCGTCGAACGAGTCATCTTCGGGGCGCTCGGCCAACCCCAGGTCGTGGTCCATCTTGGCCGCGCGGATCAGCGTCCAGATCTGCTGACGGATCGCGGGCAGCTTGCCGGGATCCAGCGCGGCGATGGTGGCGTGCTCGTCGAGCAACTGCTCCAACCGGGCGATGTCGCCGTAGGTTTCGGCACGGGCCATTGGCGGGATCAGGTGGTCGATTAGCACGGCGTGCGCCCGGCGCTTGGCCTGGGTGCCCTCACCCGGGTCGTTCACCAGAAACGGGTACACGAGCGGCAGATCGGCCAAAGCGGCATCGGATGCACAGCCGGCCGACATCCCCAATGTCTTGCCCGGCAGCCACTCCAGGTTGCCATGCTTGCCCAAATGCACGACGGCGTCGGCGCCGAACCCGGTGTTGAGCCAGCGATAGGCGGCCAGATAGTGGTGGCTGGGCGGCAGGTCGGGGTCATGGTAGATCGCCACCGGGTTCTCGCCGAATCCGCGCGGTGGCTGCACCATCAGCACGACGTTGCCGGCTTGCATTGCGGCGATGACGATTTCGCCGTCCGGGTCGTTAGCCCGGTCGACGAACATCTCACCCGGCGGTGGCCCCCAATGCTTTTGCACCGCATCGGTGAAGTCGGCGGGCAGAGTCGCGAACCAGGCGCGGTAATCGTTGGCAGACACCCGGATCGGGTTACCCGCCAGCTGGCCCTCGGTGAGCCAATCGGGGTCCTGACCGCCGCGTTCGATCAGCGCATGCACCAGCGCGTCACCGTCTTGCGCATCGACGCCGGGCAGCTCGCCGATGTGATACCCGTGCTCGCGCATGGCCTGTAACAACTTCACGGCGCTGGCCGGTGTGTCCAAGCCGACCGCATTGCCGATGCGGGCATGTTTGGTCGGGTAGGCGGAGAACACGACGGCCACCCGCTTTTCGCCGGGCGGCAAGTGCCGCAGCCGTGCGTGGCGGACTGCCAGGCCGGCCACCCGTGCGCAACGTTCAGGGTCGGCGACGTAAGAGATCAGCCCCTCGTCGTCGATCTCCTTGAACGAGAACGGGACTGTGATGATGCGCCCGTCGAACTCGGGGACGGCGACCTGGCTGGCCACATCCAGTGGGCTGAGCCCGTCGTCGTTGTCGTGCCACTGCTGGCGGGAACTGGTCAGGCACAGACCCTGCAGGATCGGGACGTCCAGCGCGGCGAGGTGTTCGACGTTCCAGCTGTCATCCATCCCGCCGGCGGCCGCCTTCGCGGGTGTGGCTCCCCCGGCGGCCAGCACGGTGACCACCATCGCGTCGGCCCTACGGAGGATTTGCAGCATGTCGGATTCGGCGGTGCGCAGCGACGCGCAGTAGACCGGCAGCGCCTGTCCACCGGCGGCCTCGATCGCCCCGCACAGCGCTTCGACATACGCGGTGTTGCCGGCGAGCTGCTGCGCGCGGTAGTACAGCACCGCAATGGTCGGGCCGTCGGTTTCTGCCTGCGTGCGTTCCAGTAAGCCCCAGGTCGGCGTGCTCGCCGGCGGGTTGAATCCGAAGCCGGTCATCAACAGCGTGTCGGACAAAAAGGCGTGCAGTTGGCGCAGATTGGCCATCCCACCCTGGGCCAGGTAGAGATGCGCTTGCAGGGCGATACCAGCCGGTGCGGTGGACCGCTCGGTCAAATCGGCGTCCGGTGCCTGCTCGCCGCTGACCACGACGGCGGGGACGCCGCTGGCCAGCACCGCGTCGATGCCGTCCTGCCAGGCGCGGTAGCCGCCAAGGATGCGGACCACGGCGATGTCGGCGCCGTCGAGCAACTCAGGCAATTCATCGGGCAGCAGTCGCGCGGGGTTGGCCCACCGATAGTTCGCCCCGCTGGCACGGGCGGTGATCAGGTCGGTGTCGGACGTCGAGAGCAACAGCACGGTCGGATCGGACACCCGTCATTCCTACCGCAGCACGACTCGGGTGTCGGCGCACGGTGCGCATGACAGGATGCGACCTATGTCTGTCGCGGGAAAGATCGTTGTCATCACCGGCGGGGCTCGCGGGATCGGCTTGGCAACCGCCGGCGTACTGCACGGCCTCGGCGCCAAGGTCGCCATCGGCGACGTCGACAAACCCGCTGCCAAGGAGGCCGCCAGCCGGTTGGGCCTCGAGATTCACGGCAGATTGGACGTGACGCAACGCCGTTCCTTCAGCAATTTTCTCGACACCGTGGAAGAACAACTCGGTCCTATCGACGTGTTGGTCAATAACGCCGGGGTCATCGCGGTGGGCAACGCGGTCGACGAGGCCGACGCCGTCACCAAGAGGCTGCTCGATGTGAACATCTACGGCGTGATCCTGGGCACCAAACTGGCCACCGAACGCATGGTGCCCCGCGGCCACGGTCACATCATCAACATCGCGTCGGTGGGCGGCCTGCAACCGACGGCGGGCATCGCGACCTATTGCGCGACCAAACACGCGGTGCTCGGATTCACCGACACGGTCCGCATGGAGAACCGTGGTAGCGGCGTTCATTTCTCGGCGGTTCTACCGACGTTGACCAACACCGAGATGATCGCCGGCATCGGGCACGCCAAGGGACTCAGGAACGCCGAGCCCGAGGAGGTTGCCAACGCGGTCGCGGGGCTGATCGGCAAACCAAAACGCCGCGTGGTGGTTCCGCGGTCGATGGCCGTCGTGCTGCAGTCTCAGCGATTCGTGCCGCAGCGGGTATCCGAGGCACTCGGCCGTGCGCTGGGCACCGAGCGTGTCTTCAGCTCGGACGTCGACGTCACGAAGCGCAAATCGTATGCCGACCGGACCGGGACGTCCTGACTGGTCACTCGATTGGGGTAGCCAATTACCCTATCCACCTTGGCGCGGCAGCGGAATAGTCGAGTGATTAACACAGACGCGGTACGAGAAGTTGCGAGGCGGTGGTGCCAGCCCGCGCTGGCCCGGCTCTACAGGCGGTCCATCTCGCGAGACATCCGCGCGGCCTCGAAATAATTCGGCTCACGCGGCGGGTAGTGCAGTCGTGGCTCGGGCAGCGGGGTGAGCATGCGGCCAATCGCAGCAATCAGCCTTTCGTTGAGCCGGCGACGGCCAGTTACCGTCGGCGGCAACGACAGTGCTGCCGCGCTGCTGAAGACAACTTCCTGTTCGGTAACGACGACCGTTGTAGGAGAACGCTTCCGGGAGCTTTCCGCGGGACGCAGCGCCCCGACATCGGGTCTCCCCGGGGATCGCGGTAATACGTGCAGCATGTGCGGATCCCTTCATGCTCAATCAGTACATCGCAAGACAACCACCATGGGAGGTCCGATACCTCATTCAAATGACGGAGATTCAGCGTCTTTTCGCGGCAGGCTTCCATCCAGGGGACCGCACATGCAGATGCTGACCGGCGGCTCGGAGACCAGGCGATGGTCACGGTCGAGGACTTCTCGCGCCTAGTTTCGGGCATCTACGCGGCAGCGGTCACTCCGCAACATTGGGAGCCGGCGATACGCGACATTCATCGCGCGCTCGGCGCCACAGGCGGCTCGCTTCTGCTGGGCGATGACTCCTGGTCTTTCCGCAATTCGACCATCCCCGTCGCGGCACTTGAAAGTTATGCGAACTACTACCACCGACTGGACTATGTGGTCGCCGCCGTAAAGAAAGGACCGGTCGGGGCTGTGCGGACGGGCCCAGAAATTCTGGTTCCCAATCGGAACGATGAGTTTTACGCCGACTGGATGCGCACCAACCAATTCGAAGACGGGCTATTCGTCAGGTTGACCGGCGGCAGCGACCGCCCCACGACCTTCCTTGTGACGTCAGCGCGACAGTCCTTCGACACCCCCGAACGGGTGCAGTTGATGAATGGGCTCGTCGAACACCTGCAGCAGGCGGTGCGCACCCAGGACAAGCTGGCTGCGTTGGCCGACAGCGCAATTGAGCTGGCCGGAGCGCTTGAGGTTGTCCGGCACGGAATGATCATCGTCGCCCGTGACCAACTGGTGATCAACCTCAATTCCGCGGCAGAGCGGATCTTCCGCGCCGAGGATGGCCTTTGCACGCGGTCAGGACGTATCGTCGCGACCAATAGGCACGCCGAGCACGGGCTGCAACGCGCCGTACACGAAGCCCTGGCCGGCGGAACCTCCGCCGTTCGCGGGAGCCGGTCACTCGTCTGCGTGCGGCCCTCCGGTCGGCGGCCCTACATCATTCACGTGCTGCCCTCGCACCGCCGGGACGCCGATGAGCCACTCAGGCAGCCAATGGCCCTGGTCTTAATCGTCGACCCCGAGGACGAACCTGAACCCACCGCCGCACTGTTACGGCGGCTTTACCAGCTCACGGAAGCCGAAGCCGAAGTGGCGGTGCGCATGACGCGCGGCGCGGACCTGAAGCAGATCTCCGAAGAGCTATCGGTCTCCATGACCACAGTTCGCACGCATCTGCAACACGTCTTCGACAAAACCGACACCCACCGTCAAGCTGAACTCGTGCGGCTGCTGCTTGCGCTGAGTCCTTGACATGGTCGGTCAGGCAGTGCGGATGTCGAAGTCGGCGAGCTCGGGCGGCTGCCGCAGCAGTTCGCGGTGCCGCTCTGGTGTCCACGGGAACAATTCGGGCAGGCCGTCTTTACCAAGGTACCAACTGTTGCATCCGGTAACCCAGATGGTCTGTGGCATCGCCTGTTTCATGTCCTCGTTGTATTCCTTGGTGGCCACTTCGGTCGGTGCGGCAGCTACGACACGGCCATCGCGGATCTGGTTGATCCACCACATTGCGTAGTCGGCTTGATCCTCGGCGATCGGTATCAACGATTGGTTGCCGATGGGCGAATGCGGCCCCATCAGCATGAACAGGTTGGGAAAACCCGGTACCGCGACCGATCGATAGGCCCTGGGGCCGTCGGCCCAGGCCTCGTCGAGGGTCAGCCCGCCCTCGCCGATGACAAGGAGCGGGCGCACGTAGGCGCGGGCGTCGAAACCCGTTGCGTAGACCAGCAGATCAAGCTCGTGCAATGTGCCATCGGAGGTGACGACGCCACGCGGCTCGATGTGGTCGATCGAGTCGGTCACGACGTCGACGCCCGGCTTCTGCACGGAGCGGTAGAAATGACCCGCGAAGATCAGCCGCTTGCACATTGGCTGGTCTCGGGGCGTGAGCTTCGCTCGCAAATGCCGGTCGCGTACCGAGAGTCGCAAATTCCACCGGCACTGAGCCGTAAACAGCCGGCGCTGGAAGCCGGGACGGATCGGCGCCCGGCCGAACATAAACCGCGTGTACCAGCCCCAGAAGCGGTAGCCGACCTCATTCAGCTTCGGCCACCGGCCCAGCGCCGCCCGCGTCAGCGGTGAGTAGCGCAAGTTGGGCATTGGGCAGACCCACTGCGCGGTGCGCTGGAAGACCGTCAATTGGCGGACGTGCCCGCCGAGTTCCGCGGTGATCTGCACGCCGGTGGAACCGGTGCCGATCAACCCAATGCGTTTGTCGGGCAACGTAATCGAATGATCCCACCGCGAGGAATGAAACGCCGGGCCCGCGAAGGTCTCCAGTCCGGATATCTCCGGGTACCGGGGTACGCGCAAGACACCGGTTGCGGTGATCAGCACGTCGAAAGATTCCTCGCCCCCGGCGGTGGTCAGCCACCAGCGCCCGTCGTCGTAACGGGCCGACGTGACGTCGGTGCCGAACCGGATGTGCGGCCGAATGGCTCGTTCGTCGGCCACCTGCCGGAAATATGCCTGGATTTCCGGACCGGGCGGCAGCAGATGCGACCAGTTCGGGTTGGGCCGAAACGAATACGAGTAGTACCGCGACGGGACGTCACAGGTCAGACCCGGATAGGTGTTGTCGCGCCAAGTACCGCCGACCTCATCGGCCTTCTCGAAGATGGTGTACGAGTCGATGCCCGCCTGTTGCAGCTTGACGGCCATGCACAGCCCCGACATCCCGGCGCCGATGATCGCGATCTTCAGTGGGCGCTTCTGGTACATGCAACCTCCCGTTGCCGGCGTAGGCCTCAACCTACGCCGGCCAAGTCGACCGATTGCGGGATTCCGCCGGCTAACCGGCGACCACCCGCTTGGAACCGAAGATCCGTTCTTGTGCGGCAGTGTCGCCGAATGATTGGGCCTTGATGATGGCGCCCTCGCGGAATGTGTAAACGTCGGCTTCCTGGTAGGGCGCTCCGCCCACCGTAACCTCGGTCAGCACCACCACGACGTCGCCGTCGGCAACAATATTCTTGATTTCAACTGTGGTGGACTTCTCCCCTAGTTGCCTGAACAATTCGGTGAGTTCGTCTTTGCCGCGGTAGGTCCCGCTGATCGCGCTTTCGCCGGTGAGCGTCCACTCCGCGGCGTCATCGAAAATGCCCAGGGCCGACTCGAGATCGCCGGCGCTGAACGCGGCGTAGCCCTTTTTGGTCGTCTCAATATTCTGATTGGACATTCCGAACCCCTTCTCTACCTTGTCGTTACACCCCGGCGGGGAGGCCGTGGATCGCACCGATATCTCAACTGGAGTGTGCGGGACGACCAGGGTGGGCGCCTAGAGTAGGCGGCTACCCCATTCGGCAGTGGGCATTGTTGGACGGCGGGCGGCCTCAGTCTGAGTTCGCGGCCGGATATCCTCTCGAGCGGCGATTACGGGTGGCCCTCGAACCACTGATCAAGTCCACCAGTTGGTCACGGCGCTCGATGTGAAGTTTCACGTAGATGCGGTAGAGGTGTCCATCGATAGTGCGCACCGATACGCACAGTCGGTCGGCGATCTGGCGGTTCGACAAGCCCGCTGCCACCAGCATCGCAATCTCGCGCTCGCGATCGGTGATCGGCAGCGGCTGCGCGGCAGCATTGACTGCCGGTGTGCGGATGCCGCCTTGGCTGGCGAGCCAGTATGCGTGGGTTGACGACTCCAATTCCCTGCCGTGATGACCGCTGCGGGCATGCTCGCGTGCCGCCTGGGCGGCCGCATCGGCGGCAAGCGCCACTGCGCCCAGCTCTGCGAACCGACCTGCCGCGCTATCCAGCGCATCACCGTCGTGGTTGACCAGGCCGGCAGCATGCGCGGCGACCGCTTCTGCCATCGGAGTTCGCAATTTCTTGGCAAGCTCCGCCAGCCTCGCGGTGTGCGCACGGTCACCGAACCGGGCAGCGGTGTGCAGTGCACGCATCTCTACCGCTGACATTCCGGACCGCTGCGCGTGCTGCGCGGCATGCACTGCATGCGTCTGGGCGGCCGATGTCTGACCGGCGGCTGCCCTCTCCCAGGCCCGAGCAAGCTCGAGCTCCGGCAAAAACACCGTCACCTGCGGGCCATAGGCGGATTCTGAGCTTTGCAACGCAGCGGCCGCAGCGTCAGCGTTTCCCCGGGCGCCTTCTGCCTGCGCGTGCCAGGCGCTCACCAACATCACCCAGGGCGACGGAAAGCCTTGCGACAACCCCGATATCGCCGTGCAGAACTCCGAACACGCGGCCTGCAGCGCACCGCCGGTAAGGTGCACGAACCCGGATATTGCACCCACCATGGCGTCTGCTGCAGGCACACCGGCAGCCATCTCGGCATAGCGTTCGGCAGCCCGCTCAGCCCCCCGGTGATCACCGACGGCCGTCAACGCCATGACCTCAGCGACGCCGATGGCGAACCGCTGCGGTCCCGACTCGCTGAGCGCCGCGGCTCGCAACCCGGCCTCCGCGAGGCGGTGAACCTGGCCATGCCGGCCGACAAGCGCCTGCGCACAAATCGTCGGTACCGCCGCCCACACCGTCGCCAACGGCAGCACCTCCGGTGCGCACAGCGCCGGGCCGGCCTTGGCTGCCGTTGCGACGTCGCCGGAGAAGAAGGCAAACGACAGCTCCAGGGCCGCAACCAGGTCGAGGCCCAACGCAGAATCCACCCGATATCTGACGTCGGCGAGTGCCTGCCGCGCCGCATCGGCGCGACCACAGACCCAGAACAGATTGGCCGCGCGCAGACATCCCCATCGAATGGTCAGCAATTCAGCCGCTCCATCGGGATCGACTTCGGCGAGCACCGCCTCGGCTGCCTCGCCTTGGCCCTGCCAGCTCAGCGCATCGGCGAGTACGAGCGCGGCCGGCAGACCGCCGCCGTAGTCGAACGCGTATCGGGCCAGCTCTTCGCCGTAGCCGTGGTTCGACATCGCGACCGCGCTCGCAGCCGCGGTGATGATCACCTCCAGATCCGGCTCCAAATCGCTTCGCATCATGAATTGAGCGAGTCGGATCTGGCCGCGCAGGTCGGGCAGCCTCGAGCGGCGCCCTCCGGCTCGCAGGTGCTTTTGCAGCGCTTGGGCCAGCAGGCCATTGAGCTGTCGTGAACGCACCACTCCGCCGAGTCGAATCGCGGCGTCACCGATGACGGGGTGGTTCAACTGCGCTACTGTTTCCCGCCCGTCGGCAAGCAATTGAATGAGGCCTCGGCGCTCCAGACTCGCCAACGCCCCGGCATCGCAAAGCTCGCGCACAATCTCCCAGTCCAGCAGCTCGCCGATGGCCAAAATCTCGACTGCTTCCAGCTCGCCTGGAGTAAGGGATCTCAGCCGGAACTCCAGCAGGTCGTAGAGTTCGCGGTCCGCACGCAGCGGACCCTTCAGTTGCCAGCCGTCGTCACTGCGGACCAGGACACCGTTTTCCCGGCCGGCGCCGAGCAAGCCCCGCAGCAGCAGCAAGTTCCCCCCGCTGCGGCCGTGGAGTTCGCCGACCAGTTGAGACTCGACGGCGCCGCCGAGCACGCGACGGGCGAGTTCGCCGGTCTGCTCGGCGGTGAATGCATCGACGTGCAGATTCAGCAGCAACCGCTCTTTCAACAGCGCTGTCACCGCGTCGAGCACCGCTTCCCCCGACCGGATCGTCACGATCAACCGGGCACTGCGGGAAGCCGCAAGCTGATAGACCAAGGTGGCCGAAAGTGGGTCGAGCAGCTGCGCGTCGTCGACGACGACTACCAGGTTTTCTTCCTGCTCCAGGGTCTCTTGGGCCGCGGCCAGCATGGTGGCCGGTTCTTGTGCGGCAGCAACCGTGATCGCCCGGGAGAACGCCCCCAATGGCACGGCGCAACCGGTTTCGGTGCCGAGCACAAATCGCACGGTCCGCCCACTCGACTCGAGGCTTTGGGCGAGGGCGCGAGCAAGCGTCGATTTGCCCACCCCGCTGGCGCCGACCAACGCCACGCCTTCGAATTCCGCGCCGTCATCGAGTGCCGCCAATGCTTGGCGGAACTCCTCGTCGCGGGCCACGATGGGCCACTTCGATCTGTCCTCGATGTGCACCGGCCGTGGAACCTCCCGGCTGCTAACGCGCGTGCTGGTGCGACTTTACTGCCTGTATTCGAGGCCAGAGTGCAAAACGGTTCTACCCGACCGCCGGGCCGTGAGACAGCGGCGCTCAGTCCTCGAAGTGCCGCTCGGTGTCCCATTGTTCGAGCCAGGGCTGCAGCCGGTAGAGACCGAACAGAATCAGCGCCAGCAAAACACCTGTGAAAACCTCCAGTAGACCGGTCATAGCGGGTCGTTCTTCCTACCTAGGAGCGTGTCGCGCGCTGAGTTGGTGGCTATGCCAGCAACGTACGACCGGCAACGCGTGGCACGCACGAGTAGTGGACTACCTGTTTTTGACGTCCCGGTTGCGATAGGCCGTAGCGTTAGCGGTAATGCGCACCCGCGACCAGGACGCCTGCCCCGGCGCCCTGCAGCTGCATCAGGCCGCCGACGGACCGTTGGTTCGAGTGCGGCTGCCCGGAGGAATGGTCGCCGCGGCCCAGTTGGCCACCCTGGCGCAGGCTTCGCGCCAGTTCGGCTCGGGAACGCTCGAGTTGACGGCGCGCGGCAACGTGCAGATCCGCGCGATCACCGACCCGGTGCGCGTCGCCGATCTGCTGAGCAGCGCGGGTCTGTTGCCGTCGGCAACACATGAGCGGGTCCGCAACATCGTCGCCTCCCCGTTGTCGGGTCGGGTGGGTGGCAGCGTCGATGTGCGCAGGTGGGTTGGTGAGCTCGACACGGCGATTCAAGCCGAGGCCGCGTTGACTTTGCTGCCCGGCCGATTCTGGTTCAGCATCGACGACGGTCGCGGCGACGTGTCGGGGTTGGGCGCTGATGCCGGCCTACATCGGCTCGACAACGGCATCGCGCTGCTCTTGGCCGGCCGGGACACCGGCGTGCGGCTGGCAGCCGACGAGGCGGTGGACGCGCTGGTTGGGGTCGCGAAACGGTTCGTCGAGACACGTGGAAACGCCTGGCGCATTTGCGAATTGGCCGATCCAAATCTGTTGGTGCCCGGCGCTCGCGTTGGCGTCCGGATGCGCCGGGTCGCCGCTCCGCCGGTTGGGTGGATCTCACAGGATGACGGCCGCATAGCGCTGGGCGCCGCGGCGCCCCTGGGCATTGTGCCGTCCCGTACCGCCGACTATCTGGCTGCGATCGAGGCGCCACTGGTCATCACGCCGTGGCGGTCGGTGCTGGTCTGCGATCTCGACGACGCGGTCGCCGACGCGGCGCTGCGGGTGCTGGCGCCACTGGGCCTGGTTTTCGACGAGAACTCGCCCTGGCTGTCGATCAGCGCCTGCGTCGGCAGCCCGGGATGCGCATATTCGGCCGCCGATGTACGGGCCGATGCCGCGGCTTTCGCGGCGCAGACGGCCGATCCGCACGTCCGCCGCCACTTTGTCGGCTGCGAGCGGGCCTGCGGCAGCCCGCCGGTGGGTGAAGTGCTGGTCGCCACCGAAGACGGGTACCGAACGCTGCGGGCACGCCCGTAGGGTGAGCGCGTGCTCGACTACCTTCGCGACGCCGCCGAAATCTACCGGCGGTCGTTTGCGACCATCCGCGCCGAGGCGGATCTGGCCCGCTTCCCGGCCGACGTCGAGGACGTGGTGGTGCGGCTGATTCACACCTGCGGCCAGGTCGACCTTCCCGAGCATGTCGCCTACACCGACGACGTCGTCGCCAGGGCCGGCGCCGCCCTGGCCGGCGGTGCTCCGGTGCTCTGCGATTCGTCGATGGTGGCCGCCGGCGTCACCCGCGCCCGGCTCCCGGCGGACAACGAGGTGGTGTCGCTGGTGGCGGACCCGCGCGCCGCGGAGCTGGCTGCGCGCCAAAACACCACCCGCTCGGCGGCCGGGGTCGAGCTGTGGGCGGATCAGCTGTCCGGGGCGGTGCTGGCGATCGGCAACGCGCCCACCGCGTTGTTCCGCCTGCTCGAACTCCTCGACGACGGGGCGCCGACGCCGGCCGCGGTGCTCGGTGGGCCGGTGGGATTCGTTGGATCGGCGCAGTCCAAGCAGGAACTCATCGACCGGCCGCGCGGCATGTCGTACCTGCTGGTGCAGGGCCGCCGCGGCGGCAGCGCGATGGCCGCCGCCGCCGTTAACGCGATCGCCGGCGCGCAATGACGGCCCGCGGCACGCTATTCGGCGTCGGTCTGGGGCCGGGCGACCCGGAGCTGGTGACAGTCAAAGCCGCCCGGGTGATCGGTGACGCGGACGTGGTGGCCTATCACAGTGCCCGGCACGGTCACAGCATCGCCCGCGGTATCGCCGAACCCTATCTGCGGCCGGGTCAGATCGAGGAGCACTTGGTTTATCCGGTCACCACCGAGACCACCGACCATCCCGGCGGCTACGCCGGGGCGCTGGAGGACTTTTACACTGCAGCCACCGAACGCATCGCCACGCATCTGGACGCCGGGCGCGACGTGGCGCTGCTGGCCGAGGGTGATCCGCTGTTCTACAGCTCCTACATGCATCTGCACACCCGGCTGACGCGGCAGTTCTCCGCGGTAATCGTGCCGGGGGTGACGTCGGTCAGCGCGGCCGCGGCGGCGATCGCAACGCCGTTGGTCGCCGGCGACGAGGTGCTGTCGGTGCTACCCGGCACGCTGCCGGTCGCCGAGCTGGCGCGTCGGCTTTCCGACGCCGACGCCGCCGTGGTGTTGAAGCTGGGCCGATCGTATCCTGCTGTGCGAGAGGCTCTTTCGTTAGCCGGCCAGCTCGACGATGCCCTCTACGTAGAGCGCGCGAGCACCGTCGAGCAGCGGGTGCTGCCGGCCGCCGACGTCGAAGAGTCCACCGTGCCCTACTTCTCGCTGGCGATGGTTCCCGGTGCGCGGCAGCGCCGTTCGCGCCCGGGTGGGGTCGCTGTGGTCGGGCTGGGCCCCGGGCACACGGACTGGATGACGCCGGAAACTCGTCGCGAGCTGGCCGCCGCATCGGATCTGATCGGTTACGGCCCGTATCTGCAGCGCATCCCGGTCCGTAACGGTCAGCGCCGTCATCCCAGCGACAACACCGACGAACCGGCGCGGGCGCAGTTGGCGTGCGCGCTGGCCGAGCAGGGGCGCGCGGTGGCGGTGGTGTCGTCGGGTGACCCCGGGGTGTTCGCGATGGCGACAGCAGTGCTCGAAGAGGCCAAACAGTGGCCGACGGTGCCGGTGCGAGTGATTCCCGCGATGACGGCAGCGCAAGCCGTCGCCAGCCGGGTCGGCGCCCCACTGGGCCACGACTACGCGGTGATCTCGCTATCCGATCGGCTCAAGCCGTGGGATGTGATCGCAGCGCGACTCTCGGCAGCAGCCGCGGCCGATCTCGTGCTGGCCGTGTACAACCCGGCGTCGAAGACCCGGACCTGGCAAGTCGAGGCGATGCGAGATCTGTTGCTCGCACATCGCGAACCGGGCACACCGGTGGTGATCGGTCGCGACGTGTCCGGCCCGGACGAAGCAGTGCGGGTGGTGCGGTTGGCTGACCTCGATCCCGCCGGTGTCGATATGCGTTGCCTGCTGATCGTCGGCTCGTCGCAGACGCAGTGGTACGGCGATCGGGTCTTCACCCCGCGGACGTACCGGGCATAGCTGCTCAGGACTTGGCCAACCCGCCACGGATGACGCTCCCCAACTCGTCGCGGGTCGTCACGCCGACGCGCTGACAGGCCCGATAGACATGTCCCTCGACGGTGCGCACCGACATCATCAGCCGCTCGGCGATTTCGCGGTTGGACAAACCTGCGAGCACCAATTCGATCACCTCGCGCTGGCGCCCGCTCAACGGAAGACCCGCCGAGCTGCGCAACGCCGGTGTGCAGAGCCCACCGCATTCATCGGACAGCTCGCGTGCTACCGCGGCCGCGTACAGTCCGCGCTGGCGCTGCCGGCTCCCGGTGAAGACGGCCGCCGCCTGTGCGGCCGCGTCGGCCGCCGCGGCCCGGTCGCCGATCGCCCGGTATTCCGACGAAGCGGTGAGCAAGCCTTCCCCGTTTACTGTGAGCAGCGATTCAGCGTGCAGCGCAACGGTATCGGCAAGGCGAAGCGACAATGTATCAGCCAATTCACGGGCTCGGCCCGCCGCCGATGCATCACCCCACTGAGCCATCGCCTGAAGGCAGGCCAGTTCGTGGGTTGGTTGCCCCCGGTCCCGCGCCTCATCGGCTGCCGCGCGTACCGCGGCGATGGCTTCGACCAGATAGCCTTTGGCCGCCAGCGTCCACCCGGTGGCGAGCGCCAGTGCGGTGTGCATGAAAAGGTAGTCGGCCGGCACGCAACGTCGGGCTTCGTCGAGCGCTTCCTCGGCAGCCCCCGGTTGGCCCAGTTTGGCGTACGCTTCGGCCAAGCCGAAGCAACTCGCTGGACGTAAACCCGTTGTCGCACCATGTCGTTCGACTCCTGCACGTGCTTCGCGCAGCAGCCGGACGGCGTTGTGGAAGTCACCGCGCATCAAGTCGGCATGGCCCAACAGGAACGCGAGGTTGGCGTAGGCAAGGCCGGGCACGTCTCGAGCCGAGTCGGCGATCCGCTTAGCGGCTTGCAGGCTCTCGTCAATCCGGCCGGTCAATCGGCAGGCGCGGGCGTACACCCCGCCGAACCAGAACCGCATCGGCGATGATTCGAACGCGGTGATCACCCGGTCGATGGCCTGTTCGGCGACGACGGTCAGCTCGTCCACCGTGCCGAGAGCGCCCATTGCCATGATCTGCGCAACCGATGCCATCATCGCGTGAAAGTCCGACAATGTCCCGGAAGACAATGCTGCCCTGGCCTTTTCGTCCGCGGCCGCGCAGCGTGCCAACACCACGTCGACGCACGCCTGGACCGCCATGCGTGCATCGCGGTCGGCCGCCGACTCCGCTGCTGCGGCGAGGCGTTCGAGGATGTCCGCCGCCTCCGCCGGCCGGCCAAGCATCCACACCAGGTTGGCAGCCCGAATGGTCGACCATCGATGGCTGTCCGCACGACCGCTGTCACAGACGCCCCGCAGGACTTCCTCGGCCTGCTCGCCGCGCCCGAGCAGAACGAGGGTCATCGCACGCATGGTCGCTGCGTCGGGCGCGCCGCAGGAGGCTGCCGCCGCGGCGAACCGCTCGGCCGAATCGGGATCCAGCAGCATCATCGCAAAGCGTGCTGCCTCCAGATACAAGTCCGGGTCGGGATCGAGATCGGAGTCGAGGGTGAGCAGAGCGCGCCGCACCGTCGCGTGCATGTCGCGATCGGCCTCCTGGCCCAGCCGTTGCGCCAACCGGCCGCGGACCTTGGACAGATGCATCTCTCCTGCCGTCGCGCGGCGAAGCTCGCCGATCAGCGGATGCGCCAATCGGGCCAGCCGCTCGTCACCCACTCGCTCCACGGCCACCAGACGCATCTGTTCGGCCGACTCGAGGTCTCCCCGGCGCACCAGATCACAGAGCACCGGCACACTCAGCGGTTCACACTGCGAGAGGGTATCGATGACGCGTGCTACCCCCGCGGTCATCCGGCCCAACTGCCGGGCCAGCATGTCGCTGAGATTCTGTGACACCGCGACATCGCCGTCCCACATCCACACTCCGGCCAGTTGCCGCATCCGGCCCGCGGCGATTTGGTCGGCGATCAACTGCCGCAAGAACAACGCGTTGCCGCCCGTCAGCCTCCAAAACCGGTCGGCGCTGCGGGCATCGACCGACCCACCGACGGTGGCCTCTATCAGCGTGCGAGTTGCCTCCGCGGACAGCGGCTCCAGATCCAGGCGGGTGAGCAGGCCGTCCTTCCACAACGCCGTCACCGCGTCGGGCTCGTCTGCGCCGGTTCGCACGGTCACCACCAACCGCGCGCCCCGGGTCTGGGCCAGTTGATGCACGACATGTGCGGATAACCCGTCGAGAAGGTGCGCGTCGTCGACACCCACCAACACCCGGCCCTGGCGCTGCTGCGCGACAAAGCTATTGATGAGCCGCCGCACGTTCGGCAACGGCTCGGCGACCGAGTCGGTGAGTAGCGCGGTGAATGCACCCAACGGAAGTGATCGCGCCGATTCGGTGCCGACGATCCAGTTGGTGCGGTCACCGCCCGCCGCCGCGCGGGTCAACACTTCGCGAGCGAGCCGGGTCTTGCCCACCCCGGCAGCTCCGGCGATCATCACGCCGGAGTAGTTGCCAAACCCGCTCAGCGCGCGACGAATAGCCCCTAGTTCACCGTCGCGGCCGGCCAACGGATCACCGCTGATCACGCGGCGACTATAACCGCGCCCGCCCAGCTCACGAGGCAATTTGGCAGCTATTCCCGCGCGGACCGTACCCAGAAAGTCGAGTAGTTGACTACGCTGTCCGGCTCCTTACGCCGGCGTTGAACATGGTTTGCGTCAGTGACAGCTCGTCGAGAGTGGGTGCGCAATGGCCAAGATCGGTGATCATGCAGTTATCTTGGGCGCGAGCATGGCCGGTCTGCTGGCCGCACGGGCAGTGGCCGAGTTCTACGAGACGGTCACGATAGTCGAGCGCGACACCCTGCCCTACGAGGCCGCCGACCGTCGTGGGGTACCACAGGGACGCCACCTACATGCGCTGTTGGCGAGGGGTGCGCAGGTATTGGATGAGCTGTTTCCTGAGATTCTCGACGAGCTGATCACTGACGGTGCGCCGTACTTCGATGGCTGCGACCTGTCGAAGTTTCACTACAACCTAGGCGGTCACCGAGTCGTCAATGCCGGTTCGGCCGAGGCGACTGCCCTATATCTGACCAGCAGGCCGTTCCTGGAGCACCACGTCCGGCAGCGGGTCCGCGCCATCGCCAATGTCAGGCTGCTCGACGATCACGATGTCGTCGAGTTGATGTCGAGACCGGACTGCACCCGCGTCACCGGCGTCCTCACCGTCGACCGGCACAGCCGGCAAGAGTCGATCCTGCCGGCCGATCTAGTCGTCGACGCGACGGGACGCGCATCGCGCACGCCGCTGTGGCTGGAAAGCCTGGGCTACGCCCGCCCGATCGAAGACCGCGTCGTGGTCCACCTCGCCTATTCCAGTCAGCGGCTCACGATGCGGCCCGGCGCTTTGCACGAACTGGGTGTCTTGGTCGGCGTGGTGCCCGGCCGGCCCGCCGGGCTGGGGCTTATCAGTTGTGAGAACGACGCCTGGGTGCTGACCGTGATGGGAATGGCGGGCCAGCAGCCGCCCTGCGAGCTCTCCGCGATGTGTGCATTCGCCGAAGGATTCGCACCCCAACATGTGCTGGATGCAGTACGCGATGCCCATCCTATCGGGGACGTAGTACGGCACCGTGTCCCGTCGAGCCAGTGGCGCCGGTATGACAAGATGCGGCGATTTCCCAAAGGGCTGTTGGTCATCGGGGACGCAATCTGCAGCTTCAACCCGATCTACGGCCAAGGTATGACGGTGGCCGCGCTGGAAGCCTTGGTATTGCGGCGCTGTTTATGCACGGGGACAAGCGATCTGGCTTGGCGGTTCTTCCGGGCTTCGGCGAAGCCGATCCGCCACGCGTGGCAACTGGCCGCCGGTGGCGACCTCGCGTTGCCCGAGATCGACGGCGAACCACCTTGGGCGACGCGAATGTTCAACGGATACGTGGATCGCGTGCTGACCGCTGCGGAATTCGACACTGCCGCGCTGAATCAGTTCGTCAAGGTAACGTCGCTCATCGATCCGCCGAACCGGCTGCTGCGGCCCAACATGCTGTGGCGCGCGGCCTCGGCCAACTATCGTCAGCGGCGGCGCGACGGGCTGGTCGGTGCACCGACGGCTCCGGTCGACAAGGTGGCCGTTTAGCGCTCCAGCGGCACGCCGCCGAGTGGCCATTTAGAGCACGCTTTTTGCTATCCGGCGTGTCATAAGTGGCCATTGGACGAGTGGAGCCAGGCCACCGCCTCATCGACCGTGCCCACTGTCATCACACCGGGCGGCAGCGGCGGGCGGGCCACCATCACCACGGGGATGTCCAGCGCGGCAGCGGCGTCCAGTTTGGCCCGCGTCAGTTGCCCGCCGCTGTTTTTGGTGACCAGCGCGTCGATGCGGTGTTCGCGCAGCAGCGCGTATTCGCCGTCGTAGTAATACGGACCGCGGGACAACAGCAGGTGGTGGCGGCGGGGCAAGACCTCGGTGTCCGGCGACGTGACCGCGCGGATCAAAAACCAGGCCTCGCTGTCAGCGAAAGCCGCCGCACCGGATCTGCCGGTGGTGAGGAACACCCGCGAAAATCCCCGATGCGAAACAGCTTCAGCCGCTTCAGTATCTGAGGCAACCAAGGTGGCGTCGCCCGGATCCCAGGCCGGGCGGGCCAGCACCAGATACGGCAGTGCCATCTCGCCGC
The DNA here is from genome assembly GCF_059812285.1 of Mycobacterium sp. NGS62. Taxonomy (NCBI): domain Bacteria; kingdom Bacillati; phylum Actinomycetota; class Actinomycetes; order Mycobacteriales; family Mycobacteriaceae; genus Mycobacterium; species Mycobacterium sp. NGS62. Next base: position 338,405 of record NZ_JCALCK010000001.1, read on the forward strand.
ATACCTGTGCGGCGTGTGCGGTGATGGTGGCCGCGAATGGATGGGTGGCATCGACGACGGTGTCGATGTGTTCGTCGCGCAGCCACTGCCGCAGTCCGGCTGCACCACCGAACCCGCCGATGCGCACCGCGCCGACCGGCAGCGCCGGGTCGGGCACCCGGCCGGCCAGCGAACTGATGATGTCGACATCTGGGTACAACCGGGCGGCCAGCGCGCGCGCCTCGCCGGTGCCGCCGAGTAGCAGCACCCGCATCAGTGCCCGCTCCCCCGGGCACGCCCTGCCGAATACAGGTAGCTGTCGGTGAAACCCTCCGCCGCCAGCACGTCGCCCACGATGATGACCGCGGTCTTGGTAATCCCGGCCTGGTGCATCTGCCCCGCGATGTCGGACAGTGTGCCGCGCAATACACTCTGTTGCGGCCAGGTGGCGAAAGCCACTACCGCCGTGGGTGTTTCGGGTCGATAGCCGCCGTCCACCAATTGCGGGACGATGGCGTCGATCTGCGCGGCAGCCAGGTGCAACACGAGGGTCCCACCGGATCGGGCCAGCGTGCCAAGGTCTTCACCGGGCGGCATGGCCGTCGACAAGGTCGCTACCCGGGTCAGCGTGACTGTCTGCGCGACGCCCGGGACGGTGAGCTCACGCCCCAGCGCGGCCGCGGCCGCGGCGAAGGCCGGAACGCCGGGCACGATTTCGTATTCGATGCCCCGTGTGTCGAGCTGTCGGCACTGCTCGGCCAACGCGCTGTAGAGCGACGGGTCACCGGAGTGCAGCCGGGCTACGTCGCGGCCGGCGGCGTGGGCTTCGACGATCTCGGCAACGATCTGCTCCAGGGTCAGCGGTCCGGTGTCGACGACCCGCGCGTCGGGCGGGCACAGGGCCAGCAGGTCGTCGGGCATGATCGAGCCGGCGTACAGGCACACCGGGCAGCGACGCAGCATCTCCTGCCCCCGCACGGTGATCAGATCGGCCGCGCCGGGCCCCGCGCCGATGAAGTACACGGTCATGATTTGGTCATCGCCCACTGGGTGACCGGCAGCTGCGGTCGCCACCCGGTGAAGCCGCCCAGCGGCTCGCCACGATAGTGCTGAAAGCGTTGCAGGCTTCCGCCTAAACGTGAATACAGCTGCGTCAGAACGGCTTCCGACTCAACGGTGACTGCGTTGGCCACCAGCCGTCCGCCGGCGGGCAGGTGGTCGAAGCACGCCTCGAACATCCCCGGCTGGGTCAGCCCCCCGCCGAGGAACACCGCCGACGGCGTGGCAGCACCATCGAAGGCCTGCGGCGCCGCGCCGCGCACCTCGACGTCGACGCCGAACGCGGTGGCATTGCGGGCAATGCTGTCGCGACGCATGTCGTCGCGTTCGAAAGCCACCGCGGTGCAACCCCGGCCGGTGCGCGCCCACTCCACCGCGATGCTCCCCGAACCCGACCCCACATCCCACAACCGCGCGCCGGGGCGCGGCGCCAACGCCGCCAGCGTCACCGCGCGGATGCTCTGCTTGGTGATCTGACCGTCGTGGGCGAACGCGTCCTCGGGCAGCACCGCCGACACCCGGTCGTCGGGCAGATACCGCACCGCGATCACATTCAGGCCGTCGACATCGTCGGGCGGGGCGACGGCCCAGTCGCGGGCGGTGCTGTGCCGACACCGCTCCCCTGGACCGCCGAGCTGCTCGAGCACACTGAACAGCGAATCGCCGCGGCCGTATTCGGTGAGCAACCCGGCCAGCGCCAACGGGGTACCGGCGTCGCGCGACAACACGACCGCGCGCCCGCCGCGGCGTACCGCAGTGTGCGGCCCCGCGGTCACCAGGCTGATCACTTCGGTGTCCTGGACGATCCAGCCCATCCGGGCGCACGCCAGCGTCACCGCCGAGACATGCGGCAACACGACGACCTGGTCCGGACCCAGCAGTCGGATCAGGGTGCCGCCGATACCGTGCAGCATCGGGTCGCCGCTGGCCAGCACGTGCACGTCGGTCGACTCGTCGCGCAGGCTTTGCAGCGCCGGCAGCAACGGCGACGGCCATTCGCGCTTGTGCGCGGGCACCGAGGCGTCGAGCATGTCCAGTTGCCTGCGTGAGCCGTAAATGACTGCGGCGCTGCGTAATTCAGTCGACGACCGCTCCGACAGGCCGGCCATCCCGTCGGCGCCGATCCCCACTATGACGATCACCGCGGCATCCTTCGCCAGGCGAACTGCGGTAGCAGTCGCATCACCACCGACGCCGGCCGCAAGGCCCGCGGAATCCACACGGTGCGCCGCCCCTTGGCCAGCGCTCGCGCCGTCGCGGCGGCCACTTGCGCGGGAGTGCTGGGCAGCGGCGCCGGCGACATTCCTTCGGTCATCCGGCCGACGACGAATCCCGGCCGCACGATCAGCACCCGCACCCCGGTGCCGTGCAGCGCATCGGCCAGTCCGCTGGCGAAGCCGTCCAGACCGGCCTTGGCCGAGCCGTAGACGTAGTTGGCGCGACGCACCCGCACCCCCGCGATCGAGGAGAACACCACCAGCGAGCCCCGCCCAGCGGTGCGCATGGCCGCCGCCACATGGGTGAGCAGGCTGACCTGCGCGACGAAGTCGGTGTGCACGACGGCTACCGCATGCGCGGCGTCGGTCTCGGCGCGGGCTTGATCGCCAAGGATCCCGAACGCCAGCACCGCGGTCTCGATCGGTCCGTGATCAGCGATGATCGACTCCACCAACGCGCCGTGCGACGCCAGATCGTCGGCGTCGAACTCGCAGGTGTGCACGGCCACCGCCCCGGCCGCCCGGATCATCGACACCTGCGCGCCGAGCCGGTCGGCGTGGCGCGCCGCCAGCAGCACCGTGGCCCCGGGAGCCAGCCGCAGCGCAAGTTCGGTGCCGATCTCGCTGCGACCGCCCAGAATCAGCACCGTCCCGGCATCCGTGTCATCCACGGCTGCGATTATCGCCTGCGATAACGTGAGCGGTGATGGCGAATACCACCACCCGGCTCACCACCGACGCGCTGGCGTTCCTCACCGAGCGCCATTTGGCCATGTTGACCACCCTGCGCGCGGACAATTCGCCGCATGTGGTGGCCGTCGGCTTCACCTTCGACCCCAAGACCCACATCGCACGAGTCATCACCAGCGGCGGCTCGCAAAAGGCGGTCAACGCGGAGCGCGGCGGAGTCGCTGTGCTCAGCCAGGTCGACGGCGCCCGCTGGCTGTCCCTGGAAGGGCGCGCCAGTGTGAACAGCGGGGTCGACGCCGTGCGCGACGCCGAACTGCGCTATGCGCAGCGCTACCGCACCCCGCGCGAAAACCCGCGACGGGTGGTCATCGAGGTACAAGTGGAGCGGGTGCTGGGATCGTCGGATCTGCTCGACCGCGGCAAGGGCTGATTTGACGGAACCCGCTGCGGACCGCGTCGCGGTGTACCTCGACTTCGACAACATCGTGATGTCGCGGTATGACCAGGTTTACGGTCGCAACTCGTTCCAGCGGGACAAGGCACGCGGCTTCGACAAAGAGCCGGAGCGGTTGGTGAACGCCGCCGTCGACGTCGGCGCCATCATCGATTTCGCCTCGTCGTTCGGGACGCTGGTGCTAACCAGGGCCTATGCCGACTGGTCAGCCGACGTCAACGCCGGTTATCGTGACCAATTGGTCGGCCGCGCAGTCGATTTGGTGCAACTGTTTCCCGCAGCGGCGTACGGCAAGAACGGGGCCGACATCCGGCTTGCGGTCGACGCGGTCGAAGACATGTTCCGGTTGCCCGACCTGACCCACGTCGTCATCGTGGCCGGCGACTCCGACTACATCGCGCTGGCCCAACGGTGTAAGCGGCTGGGTCGCTATGTCGTCGGTATCGGCGTGGCCGGTTCGACCAGTCGGTCGCTCACCGCAGCCTGCGACGATTTTGTCAGCTACGACGCTCTGCCCGGCGTTTCCAGCCCCGAGGACGCCGCGCCCAAGAAACGGGCCCGACGCACGAAGGCCCAAGAGGCCGCCGAGGAGCCGCAACCGCCCGACGCGCAGGCCGCGGCCACCGGCTTGCTGGCACGGGCGCTGCGGATCGGTCACGAGAAGGACGACGCGGAATGGCTGCACAACTCGGCAGTCAAGGCGCAAATGAAGCGGATGGACCCGTCGTTCAGTGAAAAGTCACTGGGATTCCGGTCCTTCAGTGACTTTCTGCGGTCGCGCAGCGAACTGGTAGAGCTGGACGAGAGCAGCACGACGCGGATGGTCCGGCTGCGCGCAGATGCCTAGCCGGTGTGAGCGTCGCGGGCGCCCGGCGCTCGGATGACCAGCGGTACCGCGGGGAAATAGGCCGCCATCTCCGGTCGCGACTTACCCAGGGCGGCAGTGCCATAGCCCCGGTGGCGGCAGTCGGGACGGATCCAGATCCGGACGTGCACCTCGTGGCCGATGAGCTCGCCGAAGACCATGCCGACCTTCTGCGCGCCGTCGACCGCGACGAACCAGGCGGCATCCTCGGCGTCGATCCGGGCCAGCGCCGCGCGGATCTCGTCGTCGAGGGTGCCGGCGGGCCCGCCCGACCCGTCGCCCGCACCGCCGATCTCCTCGGTGCGCACACCGAAGATGTCGCGGTCGGCCTCGCCCGCGAAGGGCCGCAGCGCCAGACTCTCGCCCGAGCTCGCGGGCCGCTCCTGCAGCGTAAAGCTCAGTTGGGTGTTCAGATCGTCGAGTTCGGCAGCGATCCGTTTACGGGAGTCCTTGGTGAGTTGGTCGAACGACATTCCCATCACCGCCTCGCTGCCCCGGTGCGAAATCCCCAGCGACGCGACGATCGCCTCAACCGCGGCAGGTCGGTCGTCCGCCTCCACGATCACGTCCAATACCTCGTGGCGACGTTCCAGGGCGAGGAGCAAAGCGTCGGCGATTTCCCGACGGGCAGCGGCACGGTCGTGGTTGCTCATCGCCCGAGCGTAGTCGCTGCGCCGCGGGTCAGTCGATCGGAACGACGATCAGTTCATGTGGTTGCTGGTTCACCGGCTCGGCGCCGGTTTCGGTCACCACGACGATGTCCTCGATGCGGGCCCCCCACTGGCCGGGAAAGTAGATGCCCGGCTCGACGGAAAATGCCATGCCCGCTGTCAGCGGGACGTCGTTGCCCGCGACGATGTAGGGCTCTTCGTGCACGGACAGCCCGATGCCGTGCCCGGTGCGGTGCACGAAGTACTCGCCGAGGCCGGCCTGCCTCAGCACGTCACGGGCGGCCGCGTCCACCTGCTGCGCCGTCACACCCGGGCGAACCGCAGCCACAGCCGTGCGCTGCGCATGCTGCAGCACCGAATACTGTTGCGCTACTTCAGCGCTGGGCTCACCGATGCTGTAGGTCCGCGTCGAGTCGGAGTGATATCCCGGCTCGTAGGAGCCACCGATGTCGACGACGACGATGTCCCCGGCGTGAAGTTCGCGGTCGGAGCATTCGTGATGCGGGTCGGCGCCGTGCGGACCGGAGCCGACGATGATGAACGCGACGTCCGAATGACCCTCGGCGACAATCGCTTCGGAGATATCTGCGGCGACGTCGGCCTCGGTTCGGCCCGGCACCAGAAATTCCGGCACCCGGGCATGCACCCGGTCGATCGCCGCACCCGCCTTGCGCAGCGCGTCGACCTCGGCGGCGTCCTTGACCATCCGCAGCTGGCGCAGCACCCCGGTGGCCAGGACCGGCAGTATGCCGAGGACATCGGCCAGCGGCAACAAATGCAGCGCCGGCATCGCATCGGTGACCGCCGTCGCCACTGGGGCGCCGCCGAGTGCCGCGGCAACCAGCTGATAGGGGTTGTCGCCGTCGACCCAATCGGCCACCGCCAAGCCCAGATCCGCGGCCGCCGATTCCTTGAGCGCGGCCAGCTCCAGCCGCGGCACCACCACGGTGGGGTCACCGGAGGCCGGCAACACCAATGCGGTGAGCCGTTCGAAGGTCTGTGCGCGCGAACCGATCAAATACCGCAGGTCGTAGCCGGGGGTGATTACCAAACCCGCCAGGCCCGCGCCGGCGGTGGCGGCGGCCGCTGCGGCCAGGCGGCGGGCGTATACGTCGGTGTCGAATCGGGAGTTCACCTCAGCAAGGTTAGCGATCACCCACCCCGGACCGAACGTCGAGTTGTCGGGGCGATTTCGGGCAACGGACGACGACAAGTCGACGCTCGCCGTCGTGAGACGATGGCGAGCATGTCTGCGCCTCTGCTGCTGCTTGACGGTGCCAGCATGTGGTTCCGCTCCTACTACGGGGTGCCGTCGTCGATCACGTCACCCGACGGCCGGCCGGTGAACGCGGTCCGCGGTTTCCTGGACTCGGTAGCGCTGGTGATCACCAAGCAGCGGCCCGGCCGGTTGGTGGTGTGCCTGGATCTGGACTGGCGCCCGCAGTTTCGGGTGGACGCCATCCCGTCGTACAAAGCGCACCGCGTCGAGCAGGAAAACCCCGACGGCCAGCCGGATGTCGAGGAAGTGCCCGACGAGTTGTCGCCGCAGGTGGAGATGATCGAGGCGATCCTGGACGCGTTCGGCATTGCCGCCGGCGGCGCGCCCGGCTTCGAGGCCGACGACGTGATCGGCACACTGGCCGCCGCCGAACGCCGCGACCCCGTCGTCGTCGTCAGCGGCGACCGCGACCTGCTACAGGTGGTCGGCGACGATCCGGTGCCGGTTCGGGTGCTCTACCTGGGCCGCGGCTTGACCAACGCGACGCTGATGGGGCCGGCCGAGGTGGCCGACCGCTACGGTGTGCCCGCCGATCGGGCCGGCGCCGGCTATGCCGAGCTGGCGTTGCTGCGCGGCGATCCGTCCGACGGGCTGCCCGGTGTCCCCGGTATCGGCGAGAAGACCGCGGCGACGCTGCTGGCGCAGCATGGCTCACTGGCGGGCATCCTGGCTGCCGTCGATGACCCGAAATCATCGCTGTCCAAAGGACTTCGGCGGAAGCTTCAGGAGGCCGCCGACTACGTCGAAGCCGCCGGGCCGGTGGTGCGGGTGGCCACCGATGCGCCGGTCACGTTGTCGACGCCGAGCGATGCGCTGCCGCTGGCGGCCGCCGACCCCAACGCCGTCGCAGAGCTGGCACACCAGTTCGGTGTCGGCTCGTCGATCGCCCGGCTGCAGAAAGCGCTGGACTCGCTACCCGGCTGACGGTGGCTTACTTGGGCCGGCCGACCTCGTAGGTGCCCTTGTTGTCCTGGAAAGTCACGGTCACCTGCCGTTTGGAGCCGTCGATGCTGACGTTGCAGTCGAAGGTTCCGCCCTTTTTGACGACCGGGTTCTGACCGTCGTTGCACTTGACGTCTTTGACGTTCTTGGCGCCGTAGCCGTTGGTCTCGTCGGAAAGGATTTGCTGCACACCGGTCTGCGCCTTGTTGATGTCCAGCTTGGTGGTCACGAAAAACCCGGGCGCCCAGAAGCCCAGCACCAGAATCACCGCGACGACCACAGCGGCGAACACTCCGATGACCGTGCCGATCACTGCTCGCGAACGCTGCGGGCCCGCCGGCGGTGGACCGTACTGCCCCGGTGGTGGCGGGTATTGACCGTATTGGCCGGGGGGATACTGGCCGTACTGGCCCGGCTGGCCGTACTGGGTGGGCTGGCCGTACTGGCCCGGTTGACCGTACTGGCCCGGCTGGCCACCGTATTGCTCGGTTTGCGCGCCATACTGCTCGGACTGCGGGTAGGCCGGTGGTTGCGCGTACGGCTGCGACGGCGGATAGAACTGGCCGGTCTGCTGGTACTGCGGATACTCGGTAGGCGTGTACGCCGGCGCCTGCCAGGTCTGCTGGTCGGCGGATGGCTGCTGCCAACCCTGCTGCTCAGCGCCGGATGCCTGCTGCCAGGGCGAGGCCTGTGCGGTCGGCTGATCGGTGGATTGCTGATCCTCGCCCTGCGGCGGCTGCCACGGCTGCGTCGGGTCGGATCCCTGCGGTCCACTCATCGTGTTCTCGGTCCTCTCAGTACTGACACTGCCGTCTGTAACCGTAGCCGGAGCTCAGCCTACCCGGCATCAACTGCGACGACGCCGCGCCGAATGGCGTCGATCGCGCGTTTCGCGCTGACCCGCAGGTCCGGTTGCGGCGCGGCGTTGCGCACCTGGTCCAACAGGTCGAGCACCTGCCGGCACCAGCGCACGAAGTCCCCGGCGGACAACGGCGAACCGCCACCCTCACTGTCGGCGGCCGCCAGCGCCGACGCCAAGTCGCCGCTGCTGGCCCAGCGATAGATCGCGGCGACAAACCCGTCGTCGGGCTCGCGGCTCGGTGTGATGCGGTGCCGCTGCTCGTCGGCACGCAACTCGGCCGAAAGCCGTCGTGTCCGGTGCAGCGCCTGGCGCAACTGCGCGGGCAGCGCTTCCCCGTGTTGCAGCGGCGGCCCCGGACCGTCAGAGCCGCGGGTCTCGTAGAGCACCGTCGAGAGCACCGCGGCCAGTTCTGCTGGCCGCAGGCCGGCCCACGCCCCGGTGCGCAGGCATTCGGCGACCAACAGGTCGCTTTCGCTGTAGATCCGGGCCAACAGCCGGCCGTCGTCAGTGACCTGCGGATCATCGTCGTCGGCTGTGCGGTGCCGGATGAACCCGCGCTCGGTGAGCAACCCGACGATGCGGTCGAAAGTGCGCGCCAATGAGTTGGTGGCCGCGGCCACCTTCTTCTGCAGCTGCTCGTTATCGCGTTCAATCCGCAGATATCGCTCAGCGACCCGCATCTGGGTTTCACGGTCGGCTGCCTGATGGGCGGGATGACGGCGCATCTGCTCGCGCAGCGACGCCAGCTCGGGATCCACATCGGGGCCATCAGATGCCTGGCCTCGTCGCCGGCCCCAAGTCGCCGGGGTGACCAGTCCGGCCGCCGCCGAGCGCAGCGCCGACGCCAGATCCCGGCGGACCCGCGGCTGGCGGTGTTCAACCCGCTTGGGCAAGCTCATCGACCCGACCGGCGACGCCGCCCCGGAGTAGTCCGCCGACGAAATCCGGCCGGCCCAGCGGTGTTCGGTGAGCACCAACGGCCGGGGATCGGAGCTGTCCCGGGCGGATTCCAGCACCACCGCCAGGCCGCCGCGGCGGCCGTGCGGGATCGTGATGATGTCGCCGCGGCGCAGCGCGGCCAGTGCGTCGTTGGCGGCCTGCCGCCGCTGTAACCGCGAGGCGCGGGCCTGCGCGCGTTCCCGTTGCGAAATCTGTTCGCGCAGCCGGGCGTAGTCGAGGATCGGTCCGTCCGGGCCGCCCAGCCCGCCCGCGATCTCCTCGAGCATCCGCTCGCCCCGCTCGACACCGCGGACCAGCCCGACGACCGAACGGTCGGCCTGGTACTGGGCGAATGACTGCTCCAGCAGCCGGTGCGCCTGCTCGGGGCCCATGTGGTGCACGAGATTGATCGTCATGTTGTACGACGGGGCGAACGAGCTGCGCAGCGGGAAGGTGCGGGTGGAGGCCAGGCCGGCGACTTCGGCCGGTTCGATATCGGGATGCCAGATCACCACCGCGTGGCCTTCCACGTCGATGCCGCGTCTACCGGCCCGGCCGGTCAGCTGGGTGTACTCGCCCGGCGTCAGCGGAACGTGTTGCTCGCCGTTGAACTTGACCAGCCGTTCCAGCACGACCGTGCGGGCCGGCATGTTGATGCCCAGCGCCAGGGTCTCGGTGGCGAATACCGCCTTGACCAACCCGGCGGTGAACAGCTCTTCGACGGTGTGCCGGAATACCGGTAACAGCCCGGCATGGTGAGCGGCCAAACCGCGCAGCAGGCCCTCGCGCCACTCGTAGTAGCCGAGCACGTCGAGGTCGGCGTCAGCCAGATCGCCACAGCGATGGTCGATCACCTCGGCGATCCGCGCCCGGTCCTCCTCGGTGGTCAGCCGCAACGACGAGCGCAGACATTGGGCGACCGCCGCGTCACATCCGGCGCGGGAGAACACGAACGTGATCGCGGGCAGCAGGCCTTCGCGGTCCAGCGCGGTGATCACGTCCGGGCGCGGCGGCGGCCGGTACATGCTGGGCCGGCCGGGCCGCCCCGGGCCACGGTGGCGCGGACGCCAGTCGGCGAGCCGATCGGCCTCCCGGCGATGGGCGATGTGGCGCACCAGGTTCGGGTCGACATGGGGCTGATGCTTGGCCCCGTCGCCGTCGTAGTCGAACAGGTCGAAGAGGCGTTTACCGACCAGCATGTGCTGCCACAACGGCACCGGCCGGTGCTCGTCGACCACCACCGCGGTGTCGCCGCGCACGGTCTGGATCCAGCCGCCGAACTCCTCGGCGTTGCTCACCGTCGCCGAGAGGCTGACCAGCCGCACCTCGTCGGGCAGATGCAAGATCACCTCTTCCCACACCGCGCCCCGCATCCGGTCGGCCAGGAAGTGCACCTCGTCCATGACCACATGGGAAAGCCCTTGCAGCGCAGGCGAACCGGCATACAGCATGTTGCGCAACACCTCGGTAGTCATCACCACCACCGGTGCATTGGCGTTGACCGACAGGTCGCCGGTGAGCAACCCGATCCGGTCTTTGCCGTAGCGGGCAACGAAGTCGGTGTGCTTCTGATTGCTCAGTGCTTTCAACGGGGTGGTGTAGAAGCATTTACCTCCCGCAGCAAGCGCCAAATGGACCGCGAACTCGCCGACCACGGTCTTGCCGGCCCCGGTGGGCGCGCAGACCAAGACCCCGTGGCCGCGCTCGAGCGCCGCACACGCCTGCTGCTGGAAACCGTCGAGCCCGAAGGCCAGTTCCGCGGTGAACCGCGCCAGCTCGCCCGAGTGGCCGTCAGGTGACGTCGTCATGGGATCCGGCGCTGCCCGACGGCGTCGCCACCGCCGACGGCGGTTCGATGGTCGACGCCTCCTCGTCGGGAATCTCGGTCAGCGCTTCGCGTTTGGCTTTCCGTTTGTCGTGCAGGCGGGTGATCTGGATGGCCAGTTCGAGCAGCAGGGTCAACGCCAGCCCGAGCGCGAGCATCGAGAACGGATCCGATCCCGGGGTGAAGATCGCCGCAAAGCAGAACACCGCGAAGATCAGGCCGCGCCGCCAGGACCGCAGCCGCGCATAGCTCAGCACACCGGCCAAGTTGAGCATGACGATCAGCAACGGGAATTCGAAGCTGATGCCGAAAACCATCAGCAGGTTGATCAGGAATCCGAAGTACCGGTCGCCGGACAATGCGGTGACCTGGACGTCGCTGCCGACGGTCAGCAGGAAGTGCAATGCCTTCGACAACACCAGGTAGGCCAGCAGAGCACCGACGACGAACAGCACCGCGGCGGGAATGACGAATGCCGCCGCGAAGCGCCGCTCCTTCTTGTAGAGCCCCGGCGTGATGAACGCCCACAGTTGGTAGAGCCACATCGGGCAGGCCAGCACGATGCCGGCGGTCAGCCCGACTTTGAGCCGCAGCATGAACTGGTCGAACGGCGCGGTGGCCAGCAAGCGGCATTGCCCGTCGGCGCTGATCTCCGCGCGCGCCGACGGCGGCAACGCGCAGTACGGATGGCGCAGCCACTCCCCCAGGCTTTCCACCCCGAACAGCGAGTGCGAGTACCAGACGAACCCCAGCGCGGTGGTCAGCACGATCGTGGCCAGCGAGATCAGCAGCCGGGTACGCAGCTCGGTGAGGTGGTCGACGAGCGACATCGTCCCGTCTGGATTGGTGCGGCTGCGACGCAGGCGCGGATCGAGTCGCCTGAATAAACCGGTGGTGCGCACGACGGTCAGTGGGTGACGCTCAGACACCCTGACAGCGATCGCAGACTAAGCCTGCCGATCCTGTCCGGGTGCAGGTGCCGGCGGGTCGACCCGTTCGGCCTGCACGGTTGTCGGGGCGGCCGGCGCGTCCGGCTTGCCCTCACTCTGTAGTTCACGGACCTCGGATTTGAAGATTCGCAACGACTTGCCCAGTGCGCGTGCGGCGTCAGGGAGCCGCTTGGCACCGAACAATATGACCACTACGACGGCGAGGATCGCCCAGTGCCACGGACTGAAACTGCCCACTTTGGTTACCTCCAGACGTCCAACCGATGCTACCGCAGCGCCGCCTCGTACATCGCCAGCGCCGCCGCCGCGGCGTCCCGTACCCGCTGGGCCAGCGCCTCGGGGGCCAGCACCCGCACCGCCGGTCCGAGGCCCAGCACCACGCGCGTCATCCAGTCATCGGAGGCATAGGTCATGGCCGCCTCGCAGTAACCGTCAGGCAGCTCGCGCAGCAGGCGCATCGGGTAGTACTCGAACATCCACGCCGCCGCCGGGGCCAACTCCAGGGTGGCCGAGGGAAGCTCGGGATCGGCATCGAACAGCGAGGTATCCGGCGGCGCGGACAAGGCGGCTTCCGGCGGCGCGGCCCGCTCGTCGAGCACCTGCGCATCGACGATCCGGTCGAACCGGAACAGCCGCACGCCTTCGGCCTCACGTGACCACGCCTCGAGGTAACTGTGGTCGTTGATCACCACGATCCGGATCGGGTCGACGACTCGGTGCGACAGGGTGTCGTGCGAGGCGGCGTAGTAGTCGATCGCCACAGCACGGTTGTCGCGCACTGCGGAACGCACCGCGGCCGTGGCCTGGCTCTCGGCCGGAGCCGGCTCGTCGACGGCCGCTCCGGATCCCCGCGCGGCGATACCGGCAGCGGTTTCGATCTTGGCGATCGCGCTGCGCGCTGCCTCCGGGTCGACAACGCCCGGGATGTCCGCCAGTGCCCGCAACGCGATCAGCATGACCGTGGCTTCCGGTGAGGTCAGCCGCAGCGGTTTGTCCACGCCGGCGGAGAAGATCACCTCGATGGTGTCACCGGAGAAATCGAACTCGATCAGGTCACCGCCGAAGCCACCGGGAAGACCGCAGACCCACAACTGATTGAGGTCGGCATCCAACTGCTCGAGCGACACATCCAGGTCTTCGGCGGCCTCGGCGCGGGTAACCCGCGGGTTGGCCTGAAAGTACGGCACCATGTTGAGTAGCCGCACCAGGCGGGTGGTCAGCGCCGTCATGCGTAGGCTCGCAGCCGGCCCAGCACGTCCTCACGCAGCGACTCCGGTTCCAGCACGACGGCGTCGGCGCCGTAGCCGGTGATCTCCTGCGCCAACCGGTCGGTGGTCCCGATGTCGAGTTCGATCACCTCGCCGTCGCGACCGCCCAATTGCCGCGTCTCGACAGAGTTTCCGGCGCGCCGCAGCGCGGTGGCCCGCCCTTCGGCCACCCATACTCGGGCGTGCACGCCAGTCGGCGCGTCAGTCACCGCCTCAGCGACAATCGCGCGCGGGTCCACATCCGCTGGCTGAGTCACCGCGCCGGCGGGGCCGATCGCGGTGACGGCCGCGCCGATCCGCGACAGCCGGAACACCCTGGTCGCGTCGCGGTCGCGATCGTGCCCGACCAGATACGGGCGGCCCTTCTCGGTGATCACCCCCCACGGTTCGACGGTGCGCATCGTGTACGCCTCCGTCGGAGACGGCCGGTGTGGAAACCGCACGGCCTGTCCGGCCTCGATGGCCGCCAGCAGGGGGCCGAGGCTGCCCTCCGAGCCGCGCAAGCCGGCCGCACCGGCCGGTGACGCGATGGCGACCGGCGCGTCGGGGTCGAGGTCGATTCCGGCGGCCCGCAGCTTGAGCAGCGCGCCCTGGGTGGTGGTGATCAGTTCGGGCGATTCCCACAACTGGGTGGCGATCGCCACGGCGGCTGCCTCGTCGCCGGTCAGCTTGATATCGGGCAGCGCGTAGGCGTCGCGGTTGATGCGGTAGCCCTCGACCGGATCGAACGAGGACACCTTGCCGGTTTCCAACGGGATGCCGAGGTCGCGTAACTCGTTCTTGTCGCGCTCGAACATCCGGGAGAACGCCTCGGCATTGGGGCTGTCGTCGTAGCCCTTGACGGTGGACCGGATCTTCTCGGCGGTCAGGTAGCCGCGGGTAGACAACAGCGCGATGACGAGGTTCATCAGCCGTTCGATTTTCGACGTCGTCACGGGCACCAGGGTAGAGGGCTACATGCTCGCGATCAGCCGCTTGACCCGCTCGTCGACTGATCGGAATGGGTCTTTGCACAGCACGGTGCGCTGGGCTTGGTCGTTGAGTTTGAGGTGCACCCAGTCGACGGTGAAGTCGCGGCCGGCGGCCTGCGCAGCGCTGATGAATTCGCCGCGCAACCGGGCGCGGGTGGTCTGCGGCGGCTGGTCGACGGCCTCTTCGATTTCCTCATCGGTGGTGATCCGCGACGCCAGGCCCTTGCGCTGCAACAGATCGAACACCCCGCGGCCGCGTTTGATGTCGTGGTAGGCCAGGTCGAGTTGGGCGATCTTGGGGTCGGCCAGCTCCATGCTGTAGCGGTCCTGATAACGCTGGAACAGCTTGCGTTTGATGACCCAGTCGATTTCGGTGTCGACCTTGGCGAAGTCTTGGGTTTCGACCGCATCGAGCTGGCGTCCCCAGAGGTCGACGACCTGCTCGATCTGGGCATTGGGCTCCCGAGTCTGCAAGTGCTCGACGGCCCGCGCGTAGTACTCCCGTTGGATATCCAGCGCGCTCGCCTGACGCCCGCCGGCGAGTCGCACCGGGCGTCGGCCCGTCACGTCGTGGCTGACTTCGCGGATCGCGCGGATGGGGTTGTCCAGTGAAAAGTCCCGGAACGCCACCCCGGCTTCGATCATCTCCAGCACCAGCGCGGCCGTGCCGATCTTGAGCATGGTGGTGGTCTCGCACATGTTGGAGTCGCCGACGATGACGTGCAGGCGCCGGTATTTTTCGGCGTCGGCGTGCGGCTCATCGCGGGTATTGATGATGGGCCGTGATCGCGTCGTTGCGCTCGATACGCCCTCCCAGATGTGTTCGGCACGTTGGGACAGGCAGAAGGTGGCGGCCTTGGGCGTTTGCAGCACCTTGCCCGCCCCGCAGATCAGCTGGCGGGTCACCAGGAACGGCAGCAGCACATCGGAGATACGGGAGAACTCGCCCGCCCGCACGATCAGGTAGTTCTCATGGCAGCCGTAGGAGTTACCCGCCGAGTCGGTGTTGTTCTTGAACAGGTAGATGTCGCCACCGATGCCTTCGTCGGCCAGCCGCTGTTCGGCGTCGACGAGCAGATCTTCCAGCACCCGCTCCCCGGCCCGGTCATGGGTGACCAGTTGCACCAGGCTGTCGCATTCGGCGGTGGCGTACTCGGGGTGGCTGCCCACGTCCAGATACAGCCGTGCGCCGTTGCGCAGGAACACGTTCGAGCTGCGACCCCACGACACCACCCGGCGAAACAGGTAGCGGGCTACCTCGTCGGGACTCAAGCGGCGGTGGCCGTGAAATGTGCAGGTAACACCGAATTCGGTCTCGATGCCCATAATCCGTCGCTGCACGTGATCGAGCGTACTTGTTGCCGTACGGGGACGGTGGGAAGCCTCGCCTGTGGAGCTGTGGATATGTGTCTGAATGCCGTGGGTGGGACATGCCGTCGCCGGGGCGCCGTAAGACCCAGGCGCCACACGGGCCACAGCTATACCGGCCGCAAACCATATGCCCTAGGTTTTAAAGCGATATCACCTGCGATATCACGCTAGCCGCCGTTCGGCTCCTCCGGCGACTTGTCCGACGCCGAATCCTCTTTCGGCAGCAGCCGTTCCAGCGCCGGGCCGGTGATCCGCCGAAACGCGCGACGCGGCCGACTGGCGTCGAGGATGGCAACCTCCAGCGTCGACACCCCGAGGGTGGGTTGGTCGCCGTTGGCGCTGCCGGCCCGCAGCGCGTCGACGGCTATCCGGACCGCGTCGGCCAGGTCGGCGTTTTCGGCATAGGAGTCCTTGAGCGCGGTGGTGATCGGCTCCGTCGTGCCGCCCATCACCACGTAATGCGGTTCGTCATTGATCGAGCCGTCGTAGGTGATCCGGTACAGCTCGGGCGCTTTGGTCTCGCCGTAGTGCGCGACCTCGGCCACACACAACTCGACCTCGTACGGCTTGGCCTGCTCGGTGAAGATCGTGCCCAGCGTCTGGGCGTAGACATTGGCCAACTGCCGGCCGGTGACGTCGCGGCGATCGTAGGCATAGCCGCGGGTGTCGGCGAACTGGATTCCACCGCGGCGCAGGTTGTCGAATTCGTTGAACTTTCCCGCCGCCGCGAAGGCGACCCGGTCATAGAGTTCGCTGATCTTCTGCAGTGACCGCGACGGGTTCTCGGCGACGAACAGCACACCACCGGAGTACGCCAGCGCCACCACGCTACGGCCTCGGGCGATGCCCTTGCGGGCGAGTTCGCTGCGCTCGCGCATCGCCTGCTCGGGCGAGATGAAGTAGGGAAAACTCACGCTTCACCCCGCTGCGCGTCAGGACCGAAAGTATCTGCGCGGGAACGGCTTTCGATAACCTGTCGGGCCAGCTCGGCGATGCGCGGCTCAGCTACGTCGACCGCTCCGTCAGCGTCGATGGTGACCGCGGTCGGGTAGATCCCGCGGACCAGGTCCGGGCCGCCGGTCGCCGAATCGTCGTCGGCGGCGTCGTAGAGCGCCTCGACGGCTACCCGCAACGCGGAGTCGGCGTCGCTCACCTGTGAGTAGAGCTTCTTCATCGACGACTTGGCGAAAATCGATCCGGAACCCACTGACTGGTAGCCCTCTTCTTCGAGGTTCCAGCCGCCCGCGGCGTCGAAGGACACGATGCGGCCCGCCTTCTCCGGGGCCGGGTCGTCGATGTCGTAGCCGGCCAGCAGCGGCAGCGCCACCAGACCCTGCAAGGCGGCCCCCAGGTTGCCGCGCACCATGGTCGCGAGCCGGTTGACCTTGCCCGCAAACGTCAGCGGGACGCCTTCCAGCTTCTCGTAGTGCTCGAGTTCGACCGCGTAGAGCCGGGCGAATTCGACGGCGATGGCCGCCGTGCCGGCGATGCCGGTCGCGGTGTATTCGTCGGTGATGTAGACCTTTTGTACATCCCGCCCGGCGATCATGTTGCCCTGCGTCGAGCGCCGGTCACCGGCGATGAGCACACCGCCGGGATATTTCAGCGCGACGATGGTCGTCCCGTGCGGCAATTGCCCGCTGGGCTCAGCCCCACCAGCGCCCATCGGCAACAACTCCGGCGCCTGACGACGCAGAAAATCAGCGAAAGACGACAGCTCTATAGGGCTAGCGGGGACTCCGGAAATTGCTGAGTTGGTGGCCAAGCGATCACGAAACGGCCAGGTCACTGGCCGCCCTTTTGGACGTATGCGCGCACGAAGTCTTCGGCGTTCTCTTCCAGAACGTCGTCGATTTCGTCGAGCAGATCGTCGGTTTCCTCGGTCAGCTTCTCGCGACGCTCTTGGCCCGCGGCCGTGCTGGCAGTCAGATCGTCGTCGTCTCCGCCGCCACCACCGCGCTTGGTCTGCTCTTGAGCCATCGCTGCCTCCTGCATCGTTATCGGCCGCGCAGTACACGGCGGCCGGTTTCTCCAGCCTACCGGTCGACCCCGGTCTTGCCGCGGCTAACCATGCTCACTGTCGGGCTCACGTCGTCAGTTGCTCCACCAGCTCCGCCGCGCTGTCCACCGAGTCCAACAACGCACCGACGTGGGCCTTGCTGCCGCGCAGCGGCTCCAGCGTCGGGATACGCACCAGCGAGTCACCACCCAGGTCGAAAATCACCGAGTCCCAACTGGCCGCGGCGATATCGGCCCCGAACCGCCGCAGACACTCACCGCGGAAGTAGGCCCGGGTATCGGTCGGCGGATTGTCCACCGCGCCCAGCACCTGCTGTTCGGTGACCAGCCGGCGCATCGAGCCGCGTGCCACCAACCGGTTGTACAGCCCCTTGTCCAGCCGGACATCGGAGTACTGCAGATCGACCAGATGCAACCGCGGCGCCGACCAGCTCAGATTTTCCCGGTGCCGGAATCCCTCGAGCAACCGCAGCTTGGCCGGCCAGTCGAGCAGGTCCGCACAATCCATCGGGTCGCGCTCGAGCTGGTCGAGGACTCCCGCCCAGGTTTGCACGACGTCGGCGGCGCGCGGATCCGGGTCACGGGAATCGACCAGCTTTGCGACCCGATCCAAGTAAATCCGTTGCAGCGCAAGCGCGGTCAGTTCACGTCCGTCGGCCAAGGCCACCGCGGTGCGCAGCGACGGGTCCCGGCTGATGGCGTGCACGGCATGTACCGGCCGCGCCAACGCCAGGTCAGTCAGGTCGATGCCGTGCTGGGGGCCCTCTTCGATGAGGTCGAGCACCAGCGCCGTGGTACCCAGCTTCAGGTAGGTCGACGTCTCGGCGAGGTTGGCGTCACCGATGATCACGTGCAGCCGGCGGTAGCGGTCGGCGTCGGCGTGCGGCTCGTCGCGGGTGTTGATGATGCCGCGTTTGAGCGTGGTCTCCAGCCCGACTTCGACCTCGATGTAGTCGGCCCGCTGGGACAGCTGGAAGCCGGGCTCGTCGCCGGCGGGCCCGATGCCGACCCGCCCGGAGCCGGTGACCACCTGGCGCGACACCAGAAACGGGGTCAGTCCGGCGATGACGGCGGAGAACGGTGTCTGCCGGCTCATCAGGTAGTTCTCGTGCGATCCGTACGAGGCGCCCTTGCCGTCGACGTTGTTCTTGTACAGCTGCAGCTTGGCCGCCCCGGGCACACTGGCGACGTGTCGGGCGGCGGCCTCCATCACCCGCTCGCCGGCCTTGTCCCAGATCACCGCGTCGAGCGGGTCGGTGCATTCGGGGGCGGAGTATTCCGGGTGCGCGTGGTCGACGTAGAGCCGCGCACCGTTGGTCAGGATCATGTTGGCGGCGCCGACCTCGTCGGCATCGACGACCGGCGGCGGCCCGGCCGAGCGACTCAGATCGAAGCCGCGGGCATCCCGCAGCGGCGACTCCACCTCGTAATCCCAGCGGGTCCGTTTGGCCCGCTGGATACCTGCGGCGGCGGCATAGGCCAGCACCGCCTGCGTGGAGGTCAGGATCGGGTTCGCAGTCGGGTCCGACGGCGACGATATGCCGTACTCGACCTCGGTCCCGATGATTCGTTGCATGCCCTAAAGACTAGGCGACGGCTCAGCGGGCGCTGACTTCGCCGCGAACGTGCGCAAACTACGGCTTTCGCGCGGCGTGTCGACCGGGGACACGCACGCTGACGCGAATGGTGACTACAGGTACTGGCCGAGGTTGGACTCGGTGTCGATAGCGCGGCTGGCGCTCGAACTCTTGCCGGTGACCAGGGTGCGGATGTAGACGATCCGCTCGCCCTTCTTGCCCGAGATCCGTGCCCAGTCATCGGGATTGGTGGTGTTGGGCAGGTCCTCGTTCTCGGCGAACTCGTCGACGATCGAGTCAAGCAGATGCTGGATGCGCAGGCCCGGTTGGCCCGTCTCCAGCACCGACTTGATCGCGTTCTTCTTGGCCCGGTCGACGACGTTCTGGATCATCGCTCCGGAGTTGAAGTCCTTGAAGTACATGACTTCTTTGTCGCCGTTGGCGTAGGTGACCTCCAAGAACCGGTTGTCGTCGATCTCGGCGTACATCCGGTCGACCACCTTCTCGATCATCGCCTTGATGCACAGCGAGCGGTCGCCGCCGAATTCGGCCAGATCGTCGGCGTGCACCGGCAGTTCCTCGGTGAGGTACTTGGAGAAAATGTCCTGTGCCGCTTCGGCGTCCGGGCGCTCGATCTTGATCTTCACATCAAGGCGTCCCGGTCGCAGGATCGCCGGGTCGATCATGTCCTCGCGGTTGGAGGCGCCGATCACGATGACGTTCTCCAGCCCCTCCACGCCGTCGATCTCACTCAGCAGCTGCGGGACAACCGTCGTTTCGACATCGGAGGAAACGCCGGTGCCGCGGGTACGGAAGATCGAGTCCATCTCGTCGAAGAACACGATCACCGGCGTGCCTTCGGACGCCTTCTCCCGGGCCCGCTGGAAGATCAGCCGGATGTGACGCTCGGTCTCGCCGACGAACTTGTTCAGCAGTTCGGGACCCTTGATGTTGAGGAAGTAGGACTTGGCTTCGCGCGCGTCGTCGCCGCGGACCTCGGCCATCTTCTTGGCCAGCGAATTGGCGACGGCTTTGGCGATCAGCGTTTTACCGCAACCGGGCGGGCCGTAGAGCAGCACGCCTTTGGGCGGGCGCAACGCGTACTCCTTGTAGAGCTCTTTGTGCAGGAACGGCAACTCCACCGCGTCGCGGATCTGCTCGATCTGACGAGTCAGACCACCGATGTCCTCGTAGCTGACGTCGGGCACCTCTTCGAGCACCAAGTCCTCGACCTCAGCCTTGGGGATGCGTTCGAACGCATACCCCGCCTTGGTATCGACCAGCAGTGAGTCGCCGGGGCGCAATTTGCGCGGACGGGTGTCGTCGTTGAGCGCGTCGGGGACGCCATCCGGCAAATCCGAGGCGACCAACGGTTCGGCTAGCCAGACAATGCGTTCCTCGTCGGCGTGGCCGACGACCAGGGCCCGGTGACCGTCACCCAGGATTTCCCGCAAGGTCGAGATCTCGCCGACCGATTCATAAGTCCCGGCCTCGACCACGGTCAGCGCTTCATTGAGGCGAAGTGTCTGGCCCTTCTTCAGCAATTTGACATCGATGTTGGGCGAGCATGTCAGGCGCATCTTGCGGCCCGAGGTGAACACGTCGACGGTCTCGTCGTCGTGGGTGGCCAACAGCACGCCGTAGCCGCTGGGCGGCTGCCCCAGCCGGTCGACTTCTTCACGCAGCGCAAGCAGTTGTTGGCGAGCTTCCTTGAGGGTTTCCATCAATTTGGAATTGCGCGCCGCAAGCGAGTCGATGCGCGCCTCGAGTTGATGCACATCGCGGGCGCTGCGCGCGGCGCTTTGCGGCCCGACAGCGTTGTCCAACTGTTCGCGCAAAATAGCCGCCTCCCGCCGCAACTCCTCCAGCTCGGCCGCATCCTCGCTGGACAAGTCGGGTTCGCGGGAGGCTTCGAACGCTTCGCGCTCTGACTCACCCATGTTGCGCTCCTTTCTCGCCCCGGAAGGAGGCGCGGCGGATACTTCAACGCTACCGGCGATTTCGGAATCATGCGGGATCTCGAAATAGGGCACACTGGCGCCGGAGTTAACATTTAGTTCGAGTCAGTCTGATCGAGAGGACAATCGTCACCGTGAAATCCCTAGCCACGGGTGTTGCCGCAGTCGCCGCAATCGGTGCGGCAGCCGCCGGTATGACTTTCAGTGCAGCCTTTACCGAGGCTGCGCCCCAGGTGCAACCGGTCGTGTTCGGCGCGCCGCTCCCGCTGGATCCCGCGGCTGACGTGCCGACTGCCGGCGAGTTGATCACCGTCCTCAACGAGCTGCAAAACCCCAGTGTTCCGTTCGCCGGCAAGGGCAACCTGGTCGAGGGCGGCGTCGGCGGGGTCGAGGGCCGTCTCGCTGACCGCCAATTGCAGAAGGCCGCCCAGCGTGGCTCCCTGCCGCTGTCATTCAATGTGGCGAATATCGCACCGGCCGGTCCGGGTGCCGCCTCGGCTGAGGTCACGGCCACCGGCCCGAACCTGGCGCCGACCACTCAGAACATCACCTTCGTCAACCAGGGCGGCTGGAAACTGTCCCGCGCGTCCGCCATGTCGCTGGTGCAGCAATTCCAGGCGGCGGGCTGACCGCTGCTGGATGCTTTGCCAGTCTCCAGGTACTTCGTCGCAGCTTTGAGCGCCGCCGCGATTGTGGCGGCGTTCGGGCTGTCGGGGTGTTCGGGCGCTGAACCTGACGCTGGTCCGTCCAGTTCCTCGTCGGCTGCCTCGACGCCGGCGTCGGCTCTGCTGACCTCGGAGGCCAAGGCGGTTGCTCCCGTGCCGCCGCCGGAGGCCCTCACCGATGTGCTGTACCGCCTTGCAGATCCCGGGGTCGCCGGTACGGACAAGCTGAACCTGGTCGAGGGCGCCACCCCCGACGATGCTGCGGCGCTGGACAAATTCGCCACCGCGCTACTGGACGGTGGATACGCCCCGATGACGTTCGAAGCCAGGGATATCGCGTGGTCGGACCGGAACCCAGCCGACGTGGTGGCCACCGTCGATGTCGGCACGCCGAATCCCGGTGCGGCCGGATTCTCGTTCCCGATGGAGTTCAAGCCCTATCAGGGGGGCTGGCAGTTGTCGCAGCGAACCGCGCAGATGTTGTTGACCTTCAGCGGATCTGCGCCCGCCCCGTCGTCGCCGCCAACTCCCTGAGCCGGCAATGTGGATCGGCTGGCTCGAGTTCGATCTGCTGCTCGGTGATGTGCGGTCACTCAAGCAGAAGCGCTCGGTGATCCGTCCGGTGGTGGCGGAGTTGCGTCGCAAGTTCAGCGTGTCGGCCGCCGAGACGGCGTCCCACGACCTGTACCGGCGGGCGGGTCTCGGCGTCGCCGTGGTGGGCGCCGACCGGAGCCATGTCACCGAGGTGCTCGATTCGGCCGAACGCCTGGTGGCCGCCCATTCCGAGTTCGAGCTGCTGTCGGTGCGCCGCGGCTTCTCGCGCAGTGACGACTAACCGGGCTTAACGCTTGCGGCGCAGTGGTGTTGGAGTCACGGTCCCGGGCGCCAGCCGGCGGGCCGAAACCAGGAACGCGGTATGGCCGCGCATGTTGTGCTGCGGCCGCACCGCCAGGCCGACGACGTTCCAGCCGCGCTGCATCGTTTCCCAGGCCCGCGGTTCGGTCCAGCACTGCTGCTCGCGCAGCGCCTCCACGGTCTTGGACAGCTGGGTGACGGTGGCGACATAGATCATCAGCACACCGCCGGCGACCAGTACCCGCGACACCGTCTCGAGCACATCCCACGGCGCCAGCATGTCGAGGACCACCCGGTCGATCGAACCGTCCGCCAGATCACAGTCCACCAGGTCGTCGACGATCAGCTGCCAGTTGTGCGGCGGGCTGCCGGCAAATGTCTCCACATTGCGGCGGGCGTGTTCGGCGTGGTCGGCACGCACCTCGTAGGAGATCAGCTCCCCGCCCGGGCCGACCGCGCGCAGCAGCGAACACGTCAGTGCGCCCGACCCGGCACCGGCCTCGAGCACTCGGGCGCCCGGAAAGATGTCACCCTCGTGCACGATCTGGGCGGCGTCTTTGGGGTAGACCACCTGCGCCCCGCGGGGCATCGACATCACGTAGTCGACCAGCAGCGGGCGCAACACCAGGAATTGGTCGCCATTGGCGGATTTGACCACGCTGCCTTCCGGCTGCCCGATCACCGCGTCGTGCGCGATCGCCCCGCGGTGTGTGTGGAATTCGCTGCCCGGGCTGAGCACCATCGTGTAGTGCCGGCCCTTGGCGTCGGTGAGCTGGACGCGGTCACCGACGGTGAACGGGCCGGTTGCGGACATAATCGCCTAGCCTGCCAGCAGACGCGCCGTCTTTGGTGGCGGGGGTTGTCGGCGCAGGCTCCTAAGCTGCTGCCATGACCGGCCATCCGGATGCGCCTCGATCGCGACCCGCGTTGTCCCCGTCGCGCGCGGCCGATTTCAAACAGTGCCCGCTGCTGTATCGGTTCCGGGCGATCGACCGGTTGCCCGAGCCGCCGTCCTCGGCGCAGCTGCGGGGGTCGGTCGTGCACGCCGCGCTGGAGCAGTTGTATGCGCTGCCGGCGCCGCAGCGCGTTCCGGAGACCGCCCAGTCGCTGGTGGGCCCGGCCTGGGACCAGGTGATCGCCGAGGAGCCCGGCCTGATCGACACCGTGGAGCCGGAGCAACGCAGCCAGCTTCTCGACGAGGCGCGCGCCTTGTTGTTGGGCTACTACCGGCTCGAAGACCCGACCCGGTTCGACCCGCAAAGCTGCGAGCAGCGCGTCGAGGTCGAATTGGCCGACGGCACGCTGCTGCGCGGATTCATCGACCGGATCGACGTCGCGCCTACGGGCGAGCTGCGGGTAGTCGACTACAAAACCGGAAAAGCGCCGCCGGAAGCGCGGGCCCTCGCCGAGTTCAAGGCACTGTTCCAGATGAAGTTCTACGCGGTCGCGCTGCTGCGTTCACGGGGCGTGCTGCCCACCCGGCTGCGACTGATCTACCTGGCAGATGGCCAGCTGCTGGACTACACGCCCGACGAGGACGAACTGCTGCGCTTCGAGAAGACGTTGATTGCGATTTGGCGGGCGATCCAATCAGCAGGGGCGACAGGCGATTTCCGGCCCCGGCCGTCGCGGCTGTGCGACTGGTGTGCACACCGCTCGCACTGCCCGGTCTACGGCGGCACACCGCCGCCCTACCCCGGCTGGCCAGAGCATCCCCACGAAGGTGATGCGGACGCTGTGCTGCACCGGGCAGACCCAGCCGCGTGATCGGCTGCCACTACCGTCGGCTCCCAACCGAAGCCGACGGTACGTTTGAATCCACCGACTTCACCCGCAGTAACTGGGCGCCCGACCTGCAACACGGGTCACCGCCACTGGCGCTGCTGACCAAGGCCATCGAAGAGCTAGTTGTCGACACGCCGTTGCGGATCGGCCGGCTCAACCTTGACATTCTCGGCGCCATCCCAGTGGCACCGGTGTCGGTGCGCGCCTGGATCGATCGGCCGGGAAAGCGAATCTCCTTGGTGGCGGCCGAAATGCGTGACGGTGGCGACCGGCCGGTGGCACGAGTGAGCGCGTGGGCACTGGCCCCCAGTGACACCGCCGACGTGGCCCGTGACCGCTACCCGCCGCTGGCCGAGGGGCCGGCCGAACCGCTGCCAGCGCACTGGTGGAACGTCGCGGGCTACCTGAAGTCGGTGGACTGGCGCCGACAACCCGACGATGCGGCCGGAGCGGCGGTGTGGTGGCTGCGCCCGCTGGTGCATGTCGTCGACGCCGAAGACACCACCCCGTTGCAGAACCTCGCCATGGTCGTCGATTCGGCCAACGGTGTCGGCGCGGCCCTGGACCCGCAGCGGTTCGTCTTCATGAACACCGACACCGTCGTGCATCTGCACCGGGCCCCGCGCGGAGCGGACTTCGGGCTGCGCGCCCGCGGTTCGATCGGGCCCGACGGCATCGGGGTCACCACCGCCGAGATCTTCGACCGCAGCGGGTTCATCGGTACCTCTGCCCAAACCCTGCTGGTGCAGCGACGCTGACGCCGAGCTATTGCAGCGGCGACATCTCCTGCAGCATCGTGGGTATCAACTCGCTGACTGTGGGGTGGATGTGCATCGTACGCGACAGCGTGGTGTAGGGCGCTTTGGCCGACATCACGTCCAGGATCGCGTGGATGCATTCATCCCCACCGACGCCGAGGATGGCGGCGCCCAGGATTTCATCGGTGTCTGCGTCGACGACAACCTTCATAAACCCTTGTGTCTCACCCTTTTCCACGGCACGTCCGACGCGGGTCATCGGCCGCCGGCCGGCCAGGACTCGCCGGCCCGACGTGCGCGCTTGCTCGGCGGTCATGCCGGCCCGTCCCAGTGGCGGGTCGATATAGAGCGCATAGGTGGTGATGCGATCGCTGACCCGGCGTGGGTCGCCGTCGAGCAGGTTGGCCGCAACGATCTCGAAGTCGTTGTAGGAGGTGTGGGTGAACGCGCCCTTGCCGTTACAGTCCCCCATCGCCCAGATGTGCTCGACGTTGGTTTTCAGCTGATCGTCGACCGTGATGTATCCGGCGTCATCGGTGCGCACACCGGCATGCTCCAGGCCGAGGTCGTTGGTGTTGGGTCGCCGGCCCACCGCCACCAGCAGATGACTGCCGGCGATCGGTGCCGCACCCTCGTAGGGTGTCAGCTCGAAACCGTTGCCGCGCTTGACCACGTGGATATCGTCGGCGTTGACGACGATGTCGATTCCGTCGGCTTCCAGGATTGTCCGAATCGCCGCAGAGATGTCTTCGTCTTCGCGTGACGCCACCCGGGGCCCCCTACAGGCGACGGTCACCCGGGCGCCGAAGCGGCGGTACATCTGCGCGAACTCCAGTGCAATGTAGCCACCGCCAATGATCACCAGATGCTCCGGCAGCGTGTCGAGATCGAGGATCGACGTGTTGGTGAGGAACTCGACATCCGAAAGCCCGGGGATGTTCGGCACCACCGCCCTACCGCCGACGTTGAGGAAGATCCGGTCGGCCTGCAAGGTGTCGTCATCGACGCGCAGCGTGTGTGGATCCTCGAACCGGGCATGGCCGCGGACAACGGTGCAGCCGTCCATCCCGTCCAGCCAGTCCTCGACGCCCTGGCGGTCGGCGAGCATGATGTGGTCTTTGCGCGCCTTGACTTTCGCCATGTCCACCGTGACGGTGCCGGCACCGAAACCGTAGTCGCCACCACGGCGAGCCAGCTGCGCCGCGTGCGCGCTGGCCACCAACGTCTTGGTGGGTATGCAGCCGGTGTTGACGCAGGTGCCGCCGATCAGCTTGCGCTCCACCACCGCAACGCGTTGGCCGGCGGCGGTCAACCGCCCGGCCAGCGGCGGGCCGGCCTGACCCGCACCTACCACTATGGCGTCGAAACGCGTTGTCACAGAACGGCCGTCATCGCCGCAATCGCGAATCCACCCAGCACCGCTACCGCGTCCTCTAGCAAGGCGACCGAGAGATCATGGCCGTGCGCCGCTGCCAGCCTGGTGCGTGCCTGATAACCGCCCAGGGTGCCCAGCACCGCGCCGATGATGCCGGCGCCCAGCCCGCCCCAGCGGTAGCCCCAGGCCGTGCCGATCACGGCGCCGGCGAAGGCGCCCAGGATAATTCGGGCAGCAAACGACATCACCGCGGTGCGACTCGGTGTCGAGGGAAGCTTGTCGGTGACCAGTTCGATGAGTGCGAGAATCGTCAGCACGGCAACGGTGATCGGATGGGCCAGCCACGACACCCAGGTGCCGTCCAAGTTGATCCATTGGAATACGGCGGCCCACGCGACCACGACGGGCGCCGTCAGGGCACGCAAACCGGCGACGACTCCGATCAACAGGGCAAGCAACAGGACAAGGGAATGCGTCACGGCAGCCCTCCTGGGCGGGATTAGTTAGCCGGACGCTAACACAGCAACGGCGCCGACGGCGGTCTACCTCAGAATCGGCAGAACCTGATGTCGGAGGCCAGAATGGCCTTGGCTCCGATGGCGGCCAGCCGGTCCATGGTGGCGTTGACGTCCCGGCGCGGAACCAGCGCGCGCACCGCCACCCAATCCGGGTCGGCCAGCGGGGCGATCGTCGGTGATTCCAGTCCCGGCGTGATCACCGTGGCGTCGTCCAGAACAGAACGCGGGCAGTCGTAGTCCAGCATCAGATATTGCTGTCCGAAAACGACCCCCTGCACGCGCGCCACCAGTTGATCACGGGCATTGCCGTCGTCCTCGGCGTCGGCTCGCTCGATGAGCACCGCCTCCGAATCACACAGCGGTTCACCGAAGGCCGCCAAATCATGCAAGCTCAGCGTCCGCCCTGATCCCACCACATCGGCGATGGCGTCTGCGACGCCGAGTTGCACCGAGATCTCCACCGCCCCATCGAGCCGGATCACGGTGGCATCAATGCCCCTGCCGGCCAAGTCCTTTCGTACCAGATTCGGGTAGGCGGTGGCGATGCGCCGGCCGGCAAGGTCGGCGATGGTCCAGTCCCGGCCGGCCGGGGCCGCGTAGCGGAAGCTCGAGGAGCCGAAACCCAGTGCCAGCCGCTCGCGCACCGGAGCCTGGGATTCGTTTGCCAAATCGCGGCCGGTGATCCCGAAGTCAAGCTCGCCAGAACCCACGTAGATGGCAATGTCTTTGGGCCGCAGGAAAAAGAACTCCACGTTGTTCACCGGGTCGAGGACCGTCAGGTCCTTGGGATCGGTGCGACGCCGATATCCGGCCTCGGCGAGGATCTCAGTGGCCGGCTCACTCAATGCTCCCTTGTTGGGAACCGCGACGCGCAGCATCACAACTTCCGGTACACGTCGTGCAGCGTCAGCCCGCGGGAGATCATCAACACCTGCGTCCAATACAGCAACTGGCTGATCTCCTCGGCGAGTGCGTCGTCGGGTTCGTGTTCCGCGGCCAACCAGACTTCGCCGGCCTCTTCCAGGATCTTCTTCCCCAGCGCGTGCACCCCACCGTCCAGTGCCGCCACCGTCGCACTGCCGGGCGGCCGGGTTCGGGCACGCTCACCGAGCTCGGCGAACAGATCCTCGAAACTCTTCACGGGCAGCGATTGTTTCACGTGCGGGCCAGCAAAGTCACGGCAGTTTCTCGTCGGCCTGCTCGTTATGCTCCGCCGGCTCGGAAGACAGGTCGGCGTGCATGTCTTCCAGGGACACACCTTTGGTCTCGCGCACCCAACGCCACACGAACAGGAATGACAGCACCGCGCACAGGGTGTAGAAGCCGTAGGCGAGACCGAGCACGTGCCGCAGCGCGGGGAAGCTGAATGCGATGGTGAAGTTGGCCACCCACTGGCCGGCAGCGGCCAGTCCGGCCGCGGCGGCCCGGATACGGTTGGGGAAGATCTCCCCCAGCGCCACCCACAGGATCGGTCCCCAGGACACCCCGAATGCGATCACGAAGACGTTGGCCGCGATCAGCGCGACCAGTCCCGACGTCGCCGACAGGTGTGGTGTGCCGTCGACGACTGGGCCGCTGGCGAATACGACGGTCAGCGTCAACAGCATCAACGCCATGCCGGCCGACCCGGTCAGCAACAGCGGCCTGCGGCCCACCTTGTCGATCAGTGCGATGGCCACCAAGGTGATGAGCACGTTGACCACCGACGTGATCAAGGCGATGGTGAACGACGACTGCTCGCCGAAGCCGACCGCCTGCCACAGCACGCTTCCGTAGAAGAAGATCACCGTGATACCGATGAACTGCTGAAAGACGGCCAGCCCCAGCCCCACCCAGACAATGCCGTGCAAGCCGCCGGTCGGTGCGCGCAGGTCGCGCCACGAC
This sequence comes from Mycobacterium sp. NGS62, assembly GCF_059812285.1. Lineage (NCBI taxonomy): Bacteria > Bacillati > Actinomycetota > Actinomycetes > Mycobacteriales > Mycobacteriaceae > Mycobacterium > Mycobacterium sp. NGS62. Next base: position 367,141 of record NZ_JCALCK010000001.1, read on the forward strand.
GGCGGCTTTTCGACACGCAGCGTTTCGGCGATCCGCGCCACCGTGAGGTCGACGTCGCGCTCGTCCAGCACCATCGAGAGCACCCGCCGTGCCTCCGGAATACGTTGTTCTGCAACAAGGTAGCGCGGTGAGGGTGGGAGGGTGAAGGCCAGCGCGCCGTAAATTGTCGCAGGGACCATCTCGGCCAGGAACGTCCAGCGCCACGCGGCAAGGCCGAGCCACAGTTCTTGCTGCGGACCGCCTGCGATGTGAAACGGCAGCCAGTTCACCGCCAGGGCTCCGAAGATGCCCAACACGATGGCCAGTTGTTGCAGTGAGCCGAGCCGGCCGCGGATACCCGGTGGCGATATCTCGGCGATATACGCCGGGACGACGGCGGACGCGATACCGATACCGACGCCGCCTGCCATATGGAAGGCGATGAATTGCCAAATATCGGTCGCCAGGCCGGTGCCGAGGCCACAGAGGAAAAACAGCGCCGCGGACAGCTTCATCATCGTCACCCGGCCCAACCGGTCGGCGGTTCGTCCGGCGAAGATCGCTCCTACCGCGGCACCCAGTAACCCGGCACCGGACGCGAAGCCCAGCAGCGCGTTGCCGATCTGGAAGGTGTCCTGCAGTGCGCCAACCGCACCGTTGGTCACCGAGACGTCGTAGCCGAAAATCAGCCCGCCCAGCGCGGCGACTGAGGCAAAACGAATGGCGGCACGGTTCGACGGGCTTCTTGCTGTCACCGGCGGCGCATTCAGGAGCCCATCATCATCAGCCACAAGACCTCCCTCGCCCGCAGTCGCTCGACAGTGGCGTCCAGGTTAGTCACGCGATCGTTTCACCGGCCGGCTGGTCGAATCCGGCGAGGGTAAGCCGCAGCGCGTCTTCCAGCTGCTCGTGAAAGGGCGGGACCTCGGCGATATCCGAGGTCAGCCACCGATCGAGAACGAATTGCACTGTGGCCATACTCGTGTGGACCAACAACGCGGGTCGAATGTCGTCTAGCCCGTCGACACCCATCCGGTGAGCGACTTGCTCGATCAGGGTGCGGCGATCGGCTTCGCCGATCAGCATGGCTTTGCTCAATAAATGGGGCGCGGTTGCCAGGGCATGGCGCCAGGTATCGAAGTTGTCAGCCTCGCCGGCATCCCGGGCGTGCGTGACGAACAGCTGAATCAATGCTTCGACCGGCGACTCATGTGGCGGTCTCGCGCTGTAGGAACCCACGACCTCGGCGGCCGCCTCCCGGGCGGGAGCGACCAGCAGCCCCTCCTTGGTGGGCGCGTACCGGAAATAAGTACTGATGGAAATCCCGGCGGCGGCGGCGATGTCGTCGGTTGTCACCGCCTCGAAGCCGCGGTCGGCGAATAGCTGGTTCGCGGCCTCCTGGATCTGCGAGAGCAACGCGGCCCGGCGACGGTCCCGCAACGAGCCGGTGTTTGCTGAGGCCATGCCATCACCTTCGTCAATCCGAGATTCCAACCCACGGCGCCGTCCAGCGACGAACTGAGATGAGTGACTCTACAATATTGAAAGTCCCTATCACGTCGGCTAGTGTGATGCAGCGCACTGATGAGCTCTAGTCCTTCTGCTCGGCACTCAGGATGTAGGGGTGGCAAGAGGCCGATGAATGGGGTAGCTGGTACGCGATGACCTGTGCCACGGTTTGGCTGGGCGGACTGCAGGTCACGTCGCTATGACAGCAGAACTCGATGGCGTCACCGCGATTCGGAACTGGTCGGTCGGCTACGTCAAACGTCACCCCGTCGCCTCGCTGACCACGGTTGGCGAACAGTTCGTGCTGGGCGTGCGCACCACGCAATATTTCTTCTTCGACCTGATGACCGGGCGATTCCAATGGCAGGAGTTCGTCCGCCAAGGTGCGTTCATGGCCGGTACCGCGGTGTTGCCAACAATCCTGGTGGCACTGCCGATCAGCGTCACCTTGTCCATCCAGTTCGCGTTGCTGGCCGGCCAGGTCGGGGCCACGTCGCTGGCCGGGGCGGCCAGCGGGCTGGCGGTCATCCGGCAGGGGGCGTCACTGGTGGCAGCGGTGCTCATGGCATCGGCTGTCGGATCGGCCATCACCGCCGACATGGGTTCGCGAACGATGCGCGAAGAGACCGACGCGATGGAGGTGATGGGCGTCTCGGTGATCCGCCGTCTGATCGTGCCCCGTTTCGCCGCGGCGGTGACGATCGGTGTGGCGCTGACCGGCGTTGTGTGCTTCGCCGGTTTTTTCGCGAGCTACATGTTCAACGTGTACTTCCAGAACGGCGCGCCGGGCAGCTTCGTGTCGACGTTCGCGTCGTTCGCAACGACTGGCGACATGATCTTGGCGCTGGTGAAGGCGATCGTATTCGGCGCCATTGTGGCGATCGTGTCAAGTCATAAAGGCTTGTCCACCAAGGGCGGGCCGACGGGCGTCGCGAACTCGGTGAACGCCGCTGTCGTCGAAGCGATCCTGCTGCTTATGATCGTCAACGTCGCGATCAGTCAGCTCTACGTGATGTTGTCGCCCCGGACGGGGCTGTGACGTGACCGCCTCTGCTTACCGGCCTTTCGCACCAATGTCGGACCCACTTGTCCGGCTCTACCGCAGCGGCAAAGTCCCGATCAGTCGGCTCGGCCATCTACTGGTCTTCTTCGTTCGGGCCCTGGTCGCCGTGCCGATCGCCCTGCGTCAGTACAGCAACGAATTTTTGCGGCTGCTGTCGAACATCACCTGGGGCAACGGCTCGATCGTGGTGGGCGGCGGCACCGCCGGTGTGGCCCTTGTGCTCGGCATGACGGTCGGCGCACTGGTGGGTATCGAAGGCTACAACTTCCTGGATCTGCTCGGTCTTGGGCCCGCCACCGGGTTCGTCTCGTCGTTGGTCAACACCCGCGAGTTGGCTCCGCTGATGGCATCGCTCGCCTTCGCCATGCAAGGCGGCTGCCGCTTCACCGCGCAGCTGGGATCCATGCGTATCGCCGAGGAGATCGATGCGATGGAATCGATCGCGATCCGCCCGATCCCCTACCTGGTCACCACCCGGCTAATCGCTTCGGTGGTGGCGATCATCCCGCTGTATGCCGCGTGCCTCGCGATCGGCTACCTGAGCACGCAACTGGTCGTGAGGATCAGCAGTGACGGCTCGACCGGTTCTTACCTGCACTATTTCACGCTCATGCTGGCCGGCCAGGACATCGTCTATTCGTTGATCAAGGCCGTCATCTTCGTCTGGATCGCATCCACGATCCAGTGCTACTACGGCTACTACGCGAGTGGTGGGCCCGAGGGCGTCGGTGTCGCCGCGGGGCACGGCATGCGGGCCAGCATCACCGCCGTGATCATCATGAACATGCTGCTCACCATGGCGTTGTGGGGCGTCGACTCCGGCGCAAGGTTTGGTGGCTAGGTCGGTGGAAGATGCCCAATTCCTTTGAGCTGGACGGACGCGGCCCCTCCGACCGGCAGCTGTTCGGCATCGGCATTGCGGTCGTGGTGATCAGCGCCCTCGTCGCCGCCGCGATGGTGGTCAAATCTACTGGCCGGCTCAACGATTACGTGCGGGTAGTCGCCGATCTAGTCAATGTGGGCGATGGCCTTCCGCAGAAATCGGATGTCAAATATCACGGCGTACTCGTCGGAATGGTCAACGATGTTGTCCCCGCAGCGCATGGCAAACCCAACTATGTCCACATCGACCTGAAACGGGAATACGCCACGTCGATTCCGGCCAGCGTGACCGCGCGCGTTGTGCCCAGCAACGTGTTCGCTGTGTCGTCGGTCCAACTGGTGGGCAACGGACCTGGCCCGACAATCCGTGATGGCGCCCATGTCGTGGAGGACCGGCGGCTGCCCACCGTTTTGTTCCAAACGACCGTCAGCAAGTTGCGCGACCTGCTCGCCGCCGCGGGGCGCGGCCGTGATGACAGGTCCGTGGGGATCTTGGCTGCCCTTGGTGCCGCCACCGACCACCGCCGAGGCAGCCTGCTGAACGCCGGCGCACAATTGAATCGCCTTCTCGACCAACTCAATTCGATTGTCAGCACCGACGCCGGCCCCTCGACCGTGTCGGCACTGCTCGATGCGACCAGTGGGCTTGCGCAGACGGCCCCCGATCTTCTGGACGCATTGCACCAGGCCGTCGAGCCGATGCGGACCTTCGCCGAGACGCGCGGGCAGCTGGCCTCGCTGCTGTCGGGCGCCGACTACACGGTCGGCACGACGCGCCAGTCGTTCGACAACCACATCGACCAACTCATCCGGATCACTACCGATTTCACGCCGGTGCTCGGTGTCTTGGCGCAGAAGTCGAACAACTTCGTGCCCGCGGTGACGAAATTGGACAACCTGGCCAATCAATTCATGGAGCAGGTCTGGAACCCGGAGAAAAATCTGGGCAACATGCACGCGATGCTGACATTCACGCCGAGTTCCACCTACACGCGCGCTGACTGTCCTCATTACGGCGAGCTGAAGGGTCCCAGCTGCTTCACCGCGCCGCTGATTCCGGTGCGGCCCGATCTGCCCGAGGTGCTGCTGCCGCAGAACTATCATCCGCCCAAGGATCTGGCGCCGCCGCCGGGCACCGTGATCGGTCCGGACGGAAACCTCGTCGCCGTCGGTCCGCCGCTGATCAACCCGAATCCCAATTTGACCGACCCCAATCCCCCACTGGCGCCCGGGATTACGCCGTCGCCGCCGGTGCCCGGGAGCGCGAATCCTGACAACCCGTCGCCGGGGGCGCCCGCGACACCACAACCGCACCAACCGTGGGTCGCGCCGGTGGCACCCAAAGCGCCGTGGATTCCGCAGGCCTCGTTCGGTGGCTCTTCTTTCGGAGGGAACGTGGGACCCGTTGGGAGCCAGTACGAACGAAACATGTTAGGCGTGATCACCGGAGCGCCCGCCACGCCGTCCACCGAACTGCTGCTCGGCCCGGTCGCCCGTGGAAGCACGGTGTCGTTAGCTCATCCGCCCGGGGAGGCCAAATGAAGTTTCGAGGCTCACTCGTCGCGTTGACCCTGTTCATGGTCGTCTCGCTGACGCTGACCTGGCTGGTATATGTGAGCCTGCGGCGTGACGTCGCCGGCGACACCGCCAGGTATTCGGCGGTATTCACCGACGTGTACGGGCTTCGCGAAGGTGACGACGTCCGCATGGCCGGAGTACGCGTAGGCCGAGTCGAAAAGATCGAGCTCGACGGTAAACTGGCCAAAGTCTCGTTCGTGGTACAGCAAGAACAGCGGTTGTTCGGAAACACCCTCGCTTCGGTGACCTACCAGAACATCGTCGGCCAGCGTTACCTTGGACTGTCTTTGGGCAAGGAGGGTAGTCCTGCGCTGCTTGCACCGGGCAGCACTATCCCGGTGGAACGCACCGAACCCTCATTCGACGTCACCACGCTACTCAACGGCTACGAACCGTTGTTCAGCCTGCTGAACCCCCACGACGCCGACAACCTCACCAAGGGCATCATCGCGTCGTTGCAAGGCGACACGTCGTCGCTGGCGATGCTTGTCGGCCAAACTTCCACTCTGACAGACACCTTCGCGGGTAGGGACCAGGCCCTCGGCAGTGTGATCACCAACCTCAACAAGGTGGTGGGCAACCTCGCGGAGCAAAATGACAATCTCGACGGTGTTATCACACAGACCCGCAGCGTCGTCGGCGAACTCGACCGGCGCCGCCCCGACCTGGTCGCCTCGGTGGGTTCGCTGGCGCGGGTGACCGGCCGACTGTCGACCTCGGCCTCCGACGTGTACCCCGCGCTGCGCGAATTCATCGATCGTCAGCCCGGCGTGACCCGACACATCATGGACGTCGAACCGCAGGTCGCCTTCTTCGGCGACAACATCCCGCTGCTGCTGAAGGGACTCATCCGGGTCGGCAATCAGGGCGCCTACGGCAACGCCTACGTGTGTGACGTGAACTTCTTGGGCTTTTTCCCCGGGCTCAACGACGTCGTGCCGATCATCATCAACGCGGCTACCCCGGGGAACCGGGCGTGGCACACCCCCAGATGCAGGAGCACCGTCGATGGCTGACAAGACCGTGCGGCAGCGGCTTTCGGTAATCAAGCAACGCCCACTGGAAAGCTACAACACGACGTGGCTCGGCTTCATCGCGGTCACGGTAGTCGCGGCGATGATCGGCGTCATGCTGCTGGTGCATGCGCTCGGCGCCGGATACCGGCACTACACCGCGGAGTTCCTGCAAGCCGCCTCGTTGCGGGCCGGCAACCCGATCGTGGTCGCGGGCATCCCGGTGGGCAACGTCACGAGCATGAAACTCGTCGGCGACCATGTCGAGGCGGGGCTGAAGGTTCGGGACAACATCGTGCTGGGTAAGGACTCCCGTGCCAGGATCAAGGTCACCACCATCCTGGGTTCGCGCTACCTCGCGCTGGAACCCAACGGACCGGCACACCTGCCCAATAACACCTTCGACTTGGCACACACCGAGGTGCCCTACGACCTGCAGGCCGCGCTTCAGGACGCCACCACCACTTTCGAGCAGGTCGACTCTGACCGGTTCGCACAGTCGCTGGCGGTCCTGGGCCAGCAACTCGAGGGCCTGCCGGCGGTTGTACCGCAGGCGATGACGAACATCAACACACTGTCGTCGATCATCGCGGTGCGACGCGACCAACTGGGAGAGCTGCTGCGCGACACCGAGCAGGTCACGAACACGCTGCGGCGCCAGCAGGCCGGCATCGGCAATCTGGTCAACCAGGGCCAGGACCTGCTGGGCCAGTTCGTCGCGCGGCGCGCCGTTTTCCACGCGATGATGCAATCCCTGTCAAGTCTTGTCGACACCATGAGCCAGGTGGTGGTCAATGACCGGGCGGGTCTGGACTCGCTCATCCACGACATGCGGGACTTCACCAGCTTGATGTCTGCGCACGACGACCTGCTGCACAGCATGCTGCAAATCAGCCCGATCTTCTTCCGCGAGGCGGCCAACCTCACGGGCGAGGGCAACGCCCTCAACTTCAACGCCCCCAACGTTCCGTTGATCGACTCGTGGATGTGCGCGATAAGTGGCCGCGCCAAGCAGTTCGGCATGATCCAGTACTTCAAGGACTGCAAGTGAAGACCCACTCGAACAAGTCCGATGCCTCGCTCGCTGTCAAGGTGGTGGCCGTCGTAGCCGCCGTCGCGGCCCTCGCCGGGATGGCCGGCGCCGCTTGGTGGTACCTGCGCTCCGACGAGGATACGATCACCGTGACCGCCCAATTCGACAGCGCCTCAGGTCTTTACGAGGGCAATGTGGTGGCGGTGCTGGGCATGCCGGTGGGCAAGGTCACCAAGATCAACGCCAAGGGCGGCTACGTCGAAGTCGACTTCACCGTCGACCGCCAGGTCAAAGTTCCCGCCACCGCGCAAGCGGTCACGGTGTCGACCTCCATCCTCACCGACCGACACATCGAACTCACGCCGCCCTATCACGACGGGCCGACCCTGCAGAACCACGACACCATCGGATTGCCCCGGACCAAGACGCCCGTCGAATTCAGCAGCGTCCTCAACGTTCTGGACAAGGTGACCAAGTCGCTCGAGGGCGACGGCCACGGTAGCGGGCCGATCGCCGACGTGCTGGGCGGTGGCACCGAGGTGGTCCGCGGGAACGGTGACAACATCAAAGCGGCGCTGGGTGAGCTGTCCAAGGCGCTGCGCCTGTCCAGCGACGGCGGGGCGGCCACCCGCGAGCAGATCACTACGATCGTCAAAAACATCAGCACACTGTTCGACGCCGTCAACGCCAACGACGCGAAATTGCGCGAATTCGCCTCCACCATCCACCAAGTCAGCCAGATCATGGCGGACGAGGACTTCGGCAGTGGCAGCACCGGACGCAAACTCGACCACCTGATCCAGCGGGCCGGCGACCTGCTCGATGCCAACCGCGACAACGTCAAGCAGGCCGTGCTGAACGGCAATACCACGCTGAAGACGGTGAGCGACCAGCGTCGCGATTTGGCGGAACTTCTGGATGTGGCTCCGCTGCTGGCGGACAACGCCTACAACATGATCGACCGGGCCAACGGCGCCGTGCGGGCACGCTTCCTTACGGATCGGTTGATCTTCGACAGCCAATACACCAAAGAGCTCTGCAACCTGATGGGCCTGCGGCAACTGGGCTGCAGCACCGGGACCATCCAGGACTTCGGCCCAGATTTCGGACTGACCTATGTGCTCGACGGCATGGCCGCGATGGGGCAGAAATGATGATCACGGTAATGCGGAGACTGCCGGCGGCGCTGGCCGCGGCGCTGGTAACCGCGGGATGCGCCACGAACGGCCTTGCCAGCCTGCCCCTTCCGGCGCCGGGACTGGGTTCGGGCGGCTACTCGCTGAATGCGGTGTTCTCCAACGCACTCAACCTGCCGATGAACGCCAAAGTCAAGCTCGCCGGCGCCGACGTGGGGCAGCTCGAATCGATGATCGCGCGCGACTACACCGCGGTCACCAAGCTGCGCATCAGGGAGGGCGTGCAACTGCCCCGGGGCAGCACCGCCGAATTGCGCACCGCGACACCACTGGGCGACGTGTTCGTCGCGCTGAAGCCGCCGGCCACGGGTTATGCGGACGGACCACTGTTGCGCAATGGCGACACCATCGGCCTGGATTCCACCGCGGCCGCCGCGACCGTCGAGTCGGTGCTGAGCTCAGCGGCGATTCTGGTAAACGGTGGGGCGGTACGCAATTTCACGAACCTCATCAACGGTTTCGGCAAGGCGACCGGTGAGCAGGGCCAGGCGTTGGGGGACATGATCCGCAAGTCCAACCAGTTGCTCGGGACGTTGAATTCGCGGTCCGATCAGATCAAGGACGCATTGACCCAATTGTCGCGTCTGGCGGACCAACTCGACACCAAGAATCACACGGTCAGCGACCTGATGGTGGCCGCGCGTCCCGCCATGTCGGCCCTGGCCGACAACACCACCCAGCTTTCGAATCTGGCCGTGCAGGTGGGCGACACCTCCCGATTGCTGGCCAGGTTCCCCTCGATCGGCGGAACCGACAACAGCGGCCGCAGCCTGATCCGCGACCTGAACACGATCGCCGGGGCCGCCAACGACGTCGCGGTGAGCCCGGACACCAGCTGGCTGTCGGTGAACCGGCTGATCCCCCCGTTGGTCAAATCGACAGCAGGGAACTCGATTTCGGTAAACGTCAGCGTGGACAAGATCCTGCTCGGATCGCTGCCCGATATCGGCTACCCGGGTGACATCGGGCTGCATGGGCCCCACCACTACAACATGAACCTGCTCGTCGGCACCCTCAAGTACACCCTGTGGCGGTTGCAGGAACGCGTGGTCGGCCGGGGGCCGGGCTCGCCACAGGTCCCCGTCATCCCGGACCCGATGATCCCGGGCCAGATCGATGTCGCCCCTGCTCCCCCACCGGCACCTGGCCCACCCGAACCACCACCGCCGGGGCCGCAACCATGATCCGCGCCATCGCCAACATCGTTGTCCGAGCGGTCCGTACCGGCCATCGGCGGCAGGTTTGGCTGTCGTTGGGCGGATTGGTGCTTATCTTGGTCGTCGCCACCACCTATCTGCTCATCGGCGCATTGCGGGTGAAACCGTTCACCTCGTCCTACCGAGTCACCGTGCAGTTGCCCGAATCAGGCGGGTTGTTGCCCAATCAGGATGTCGCGCTGCGGGGAGTGCGCATTGGCCGGGTCGAGTCGTTGCAGATCACCGACAACGGGGTGAACGCCGTCACCAGCATCACCTCCAACGTGCGGATCCCGGCGAACAGCGTCGCTCACGTGTCGGCGCTCTCGCCGGCCGGCGAGCAATACATCAACTTCGAGGCTGCATCCGATGCCGGGCCATACTTGCACGACGGCAGCCGCATCGACCTGGACCACACGAGTGTTCCGGTCAGCCTCGCGCAGTTGCTCAGCGACGCCGATGGACTGCTGGCCCAGGTGGATCCCCACAAGATCGAGCTGATCAAGCAGGAACTGAGCCTGAGCAAGGAGGGCCCGGCCAAGCTGACCGCGATCGTCGACGGCGGCACGTTCCTGCTTTCGACGCTTGATTCGGTGCTGCCCCAAACCACCAGCATCATCAAGACCAGCCGAGTCGTGCTCACCTTGGCGAGTGACAAGAACACCGGCTTAGCCGCCACCGCAACAGAACTCAACCAGACGCTGTCCGGCACGGCGAGGATGCAGGCCGGCTATCGCCGATTGACTGCGCAGACGCCGCGCACACTGTCGGCGGTCGACAATCTGTTCACCGACAACTCCGACACCATGGTGCAATTGCTGGGCAGCATGGCCACCGTGTCGCAGCTGTTGTATCTGCGGGTCCCGGCACTCAACGCACTGTTTCCGGACTACCGTGGGTCGGTCTTGGACGCGGTGACGAGCGCGTTTCACGACAACGGAGTCTGGGCGATTGCCGACCTCTACCCCCGCTACGTGTGCGACTACGGGACACCCTCGCACCCACCCTCGGCCGCCGACTACTACGAGCCGTTCATGTACACCTACTGCCGCGACGACGACCCCGCGGTCTCGATTCGCGGAGCCAAGAACGCGCCGCGTCCGGGCGGAGACGACACGGCCGGCCCGCCAATGGGAGCGGACCTGGGCCGCAGAACGGATCCGACCCCCAAGGGCCGTTACACCATTCCCACCCCCTACGGCGGCCCGCAGCTGCCGATCGAACCGCCGCACTAGGCCCTGAACCAAGCCGATCCCTAGGAGATGATCGTGACCGTGAGCACCAACAAGCACCCGAAGGCCAAGGCGCAAGCCGAAACGGAATCGGACGCCGAAGCCCCGGAAGTCGTTGACGACGTGACCGCCGACGAGACCGATGAGCAAGCCGACGAAGACGACGATGACGGTGGGTTGCTCACACGTAAACGTCCTGAAACCGAGGGCCGCAAGCGGCCCTGGAAGCACTATCTGCGTCGCAGCGTTTTGCCGCTGCTACTCGTTGCCTCACTTGCCGTTTCGGGATTACTCGGATGGCGACAGTGGCAAGAGCATCAGGTCAAGCTGGCCGGCGAACAGGCCCAACAGGCGGCCATCGCCTATGCACAGGTGCTGACGAGTATTGACTCGAACAACGTGGACGAAAACTTCAGGCAGGTGCTCGACGGCGCGACCGGCGAGTTCAAAGACATGTACACCCAGTCCAGCGTCAAACTTCGGCAGCTGCTGATCGACAACAAGGCAACCGCGCATGGGGTGGTGGTGGACTCGGCCATTCAGTCCGAATCCACGAACCACGTTGTCGTCTTGATGTTTATCGACCAGACCGTCACGAACACTGCCGCACCCGACACGCGCATCGATCGCAGCAGGATCAAGATAACCATGGAGAAGGTCGACGGCCGCTGGCGGGCCAGCAAAGTTCAGCTACTGTGATGCGCCGGCTCATCGCGGCATCCGTATTGATCGCCGCCGCAACGCTTCCCACCACCGCCCGTGCGCACGCCTCGGCCCCGTCGTTCTGCGGCGAGCTCGGCGGGAACTGGGACGGCCAGTATTGCCACACCTCGGTGACCTCGGAACGCAACGCCGTGCGTGACATCAAGGTCGCGGTGCCCCAGGACCTCGTTGACAATCCGACCACGGGCCCGGTGATCCGCGACTACCTGCACACCTTGGTCAACAATTGGCGAAACGCCAACTCCAGCATGGCCGCCGACAGCTACGGCGAGGAGAACTTCGAGGTCTTCCGGCACGCCAACCTGCTCAGCGCGGTGTTCCACGAGGATTACCACGCCGACGGCCCCCAGCCCAACAACGCCTACCGGACCTTCACGTTCGACATGGCAAGCGGAAGGCGGGTGCAGCTGGCGGACCTGACGACATCGGATCCGCTGTCCGCCATTCCCCCACTGGCTCAACCGTTTATCCAAACCGCGCTCGACCAGGCGCCGCCTCCGCACGACCCCGGTACCTACCCGTTCACCGTGGACCGCTGGACGCCCGACAAGGTCTATTCCGGGGCGTACAAGGCCTGGGCGGTGACGGCCGACGAGCTGATCCTCTATATGCCGGACTATCCGGTAGGTCACGACAGCCCGATCAACTTCACGCCCGGCGTCATGCAGTGGTTCATGGACGGCGGCACGGTACAGGCGCATATCCCGCTGTCGGCCTTGAGTCCTGTGCTACGCATCTAGGCGCGGGTCATCTTGCCCGCGAGGGTGCGCAGAATGCCACCCCAAGCGGCGTGTCGCCGTACAGACACGCACGCTCGCGAGGGGAGGGCGCCCCCGGGCTCAGTCCTCCGGGTTGTAGGCGAGGTTGGAGGACAGCCAGCGCTCACCTTCGCGCAGGGTCCAGCCCTTGCGCCTCGCGTAGTCGGCGACCTGGTCCTGGGCTAGCCGGCCGACCACGAAGTACTGCGACTGCGGGTGCGAGAAATACCAGCCGCTGACGGCGGCGCCGGGCCACATCGCCATCGACTCGGTTAACTCGATGCCGGTCCGCTCGTGGACGTCCATCAACTTCCACAGCGTCGCCTTCTCGGTGTGCTCCGGGCAGGCCGGGTAGCCCGGGGCAGGCCGGATTCCCTGGTACTTCTCCGCGATGAGGGCCTCGTTGTCCAACTGCTCGTCAGGCTGAAATCCCCAGAACTCCTTGCGAACCCGCTGGTGCATCCGTTCGGCGAAAGCCTCCGCCAGCCGGTCGGCGATCGACTCCAGCAGGATCGCGCTGTAGTCGTCGAGGGCTGCCTTGAACTCCGCGATCTTCTCCTGGCTGCCGAGCCCTGCGGTGACGGCGAAGGCGCCGACGTAGTCGGCCAGGCCCGTGTCCTTGGGCGCGATGTAGTCACCCAGCGACCGGTTCGGGATGCCTTCCCGGTGCTCGCCCTGCTGGCGCAGGTGGTGCAACGTGGTCAGCACCTCGGTGCGGGTCTCGTCGGTGTAAACCTCGACGTCTTCGCCCCCCGAGCCCACTGCGTTAGCGGGAAAGAAGCCGATCACCGCGTTGGCCCTCAGCCACTTCTCCTTGATCACGGTGTCGAGCATCTGCTGGGCGTCGTCATACAGCTTGCGGGCGGCCTCCCCCGAAGTCGGGTTGTTGAGGATGTCGGGGAACCGTCCCTTCATCTCCCAGGCATTGAAGAATGGCTGCCAGTCGATGAATTCGCGCAGCTCGGCGAGGTCGTAGTCATGAAAATCCCGTACGCCGAGGCCCTGAGCAGGCACCGGCGGTGTGTAGCCGTCCCACTCGATCGGGGTCCGGTTGGCGCGGGCATTCTCCAGCGTCATCATCGGCCGCTCGTTCTTCTGGGCGTGCCGTTCGCGCAGGGCCGCATAGTCCTTCTCGGTGGCCTCCAGCAGGGCGGGACGCTGCTTCTCGTCGAGCAGCGCGGCAGCGACCGGTACCGAGCGGGACGCGTCCTTGACCCAGACCACCGGCCCGCTGCGACGCGGCGATATCTTCACGGCCGTGTGGGCGCGCGAGGTGGTCGCGCCGCCGATCAGCAGGGGGATCTCCAGGCCTTCGCGTTCCATCTCGACGGCGAAGTTGGACATCTCATCCAGCGACGGGGTGATCAGGCCGGACAGCCCGATGATGTCGGCGTCGTGCTCGTTCGCCGCGGCCAGGATCTTCTCGGCGGGCACCATCACACCGAGGTCGATCACTTCGAAGTTGTTGCACTGCAGGACGACTCCGACGATATTCTTGCCGATGTCGTGGACGTCACCCTTCACCGTCGCCATCACGATGGTGCCATTGGTGTCCTTGGAATCAGCCGTGCCGTTCTCCTCCTTCTCCGCCTCGATGAACGGCAGCAGGTACGCGACGGCCTTCTTCATCACCCGAGCCGATTTCACGACCTGGGGCAAAAACATCTTGCCGGAGCCGAAGAGGTCACCGACGACGTTCATGCCGTCCATCAGCGGGCCCTCGATCACCTCGATCGGGCGACCGGCCGCGGCGGCGATCTCGGCGCGCAGCTCCTCGGTGTCGTCGTCGACGTGGGCGTCGATGCCCTTGACCAGGGCGTGCGTGATCCGCTCGCGGACCGGGAGGGTGCGCCACTCGGCCGCCGCGGGATCTTCAGCCTTCTCCGATGAGTTGAACCGCTCGGCGATCTCCAGCAGCCGCTCGGCGGCGTCCTCGCGACGGTTCAGGACGACGTCCTCGATCCGGTCCCGCAGCTCGGGGTCGATCGAGTCGTAGGGCACCAGTGCTCCGGCGTTGACGATGCCCATGTCCAGGCCGGCCTTGATGGCGTGGTACAGGAACACCGCGTGAATCGCCTCGCGGACCGGGTTGTTGCCCCGGAACGAGAACGACACGTTCGAGATGCCGCCGGAGATGTGCACCCCGGGAAGGTTCTCCTTGATCCAGGCGCAAGCCTCGATGAAGTCAATGCCGTAGGTCGCGTGCTCCTCGATGCCGGTCGCCAGCGCGAAGCAGTTCGGGTCGAAAATGATGTCCTCGGGCGGAAAGCCGACCTCTTCGGTCAGGATCCGGTAGGCGCGCCCGCAGATCTGTTTGCGGCGTTCCAGGTTGTCGGCCTGGCCCTGCTCGTCGAAGGCCATCACGACGACGGCGGCGCCGTACTTGCGGCACAGCTGTCCCTCGCGGATGAACTTCTCCTCGCCCTCCTTCATGGAGATCGAGTTGACGATCGGCTTGCCCTGCACGTTCTTCAGGCCCGCCTCGATGACCTCCCACTTGGAGGAGTCGATCATCACCGGGACGCGGCTGATGTCCGGCTCGGCGGCGACCAGTTTGGTGAACCGGTCCATCGCTGCGACGCCGTCGATCATGCCCTCATCCATGTTGATGTCGATGACCTGCGCACCGACCTCGACCTGTTGCAACGCGACCGACAGCGCGGTGTCGTAGTCCTCGGCCTTGATCAAGTTGCGGAACCGCGCGGAGCCGGTGATGTTGGTGCGTTCACCGATGTTCACGAACAGGGAGTCGTCGGTGATGTTGAGCGGTTCCAGGCCCGACAGCCGGGTCGCCACCGGGATCTTCGGCACCTCACGCGGCGACTTGCCCTCGATAACCTTGGCGATCTCGGCGATGTGCGGCGGAGCCGTTCCGCAGCAACCCCCGACGATGTTGACCAAGCCGGCGTCGGCGAAGTCGGCGATGTAGCTGGCCTGGCGCTCCGGGGACTCGTCGTACTCGCCGAAGGCGTTGGGCAGGCCGGCGTTCGGGTAGCAGGAGATGAAGGTGTCCGCGATCCGCGCCATCTCGGCAATGTAGGGCCGCATCTCCGGCGCGCCCAGGGCGCAGTTGAGGCCCACCGCGATCGGCTTCACGTGCCGGATCGAGTTCCAGAACGCCTCGGTGACCTGACCCGACAACGTGCGCCCGGAAGCGTCGGTGATGGTGCCGGAGATGATGACCGGCCAGCGGCGTCCGCGGTCCTCGAACAGCGTCTCGACGGCGAACACCGCCGCCTTGGCGTTCAGCGAGTCGAAGATCGTCTCGATGAGGATGATGTCGGCGCCCCCGTCGACCAGGCCGTTGGCGGCTTCGAGGTAGGCGGCGACCAGCTGGTCGTAGGAGACGTTGCGGGCACCGGGATCGTTGACGTCCGGCGAGATCGACGCGGTCCGCGTCGTCGGCCCGATGGTGCCCGCCACGTAGCGGGGCTTCTCCGGCGTGCTGTACTCGTCGGCCGCCTTGCGGGCCAGCGCGGCGCCGGCGTAGTTCAGCTCGTAGGCCAGAGCGGCCATGTCGTAGTCGGAAAGCGAGATCGCGTTCGCGTTGAACGTGTTGGTCTCCAGGATGTCGGCGCCCGCCTCGAGGTACTCGTGGTGGATGCTCTCGATGATGTGCGGCTGCGTCAGGGTGAGCAGGTCGTTGTTGCCCTGCAGTGCGGTCGGCCACTCGGTGAACCGGTCGCCGCGGTAACCGGCCTCGTCCGGGCGGTCTCGCTGAATCGCCGTGCCCATCGCGCCGTCGATCACCACGATCCGCCGGCGCAGCGCGGCCGTCAGCTCCTCGGTGCAGTCAGCCCGGATGTTCGGCGTAAAGGCGTTCACGTACGTCCCTTCCATAGCGGAAGGCGTCCTTGACTCTGCCGAGCGTGGCGGATACCGGACGGGGGGCAGGCCCCCTCCAGAAAACCGTTGCAACGCCTCTCGACCAGAAAAGTCTACGTCGTCACCCGACGTCTGGACGCCCGGCCCAGCTCGACCCGGTGGAGGTCATCCTCACAAGCATAGCCGGACTATGGAAAATGGTCGGTTCGTCGTCACCGCGTCAGCCCCCACGGGTCGTTACGCTGATTGGCGTGACCAGCGCTGTGCTCCCCGAACTGCACAACACCATCGTCGTGGCGGCGTTCGAGGGCTGGAACGACGCCGGGGACGCGGCCAGCGACGCGCTCGAACATCTGGACGCCATCTGGGAAGCCGACCCCATCGTCGAGATCGACGACGAGGCCTACTACGACTACCAGGTCAACCGGCCGGTGATCCGCCAGGTCGACGGTGTCACCCGGGAACTGGTGTGGCCGTCGATGCGGATCACCCATTGCCGCCCGCCCGGCAGCGACCGCGACATCGTGTTGATGCACGGGGTCGAGCCGAATATGCGCTGGCGGACGTTCTGCGCCGAGCTGCTGGCCATCGCCGACAAGCTCAACGTCGACACCGTCCTGATCCTCGGGGCGCTGCTGGCCGACACCCCGCACACCCGGCCGGTGCCGGTGTCGGGTGCGGCCTACTCCGCGGATTCGGCGCGACACTTCGGCCTGGAGGAAACCCGTTATGAGGGGCCGACCGGTATCGCGGGCGTGTTTCAGGATGCCTGCGTCGCGGCCGGCATCCCCGCGGTGACGTTCTGGGCCGCGGTGCCGCACTACGTCTCGCAGCCACCCAACCCGAAGGCCACGGTGGCGTTGCTGCGTCGCGTCGAGGATGTGCTCGACATCGAGGTGCCGCTGGGCGATCTGCCGGCGCAGGCCGAGGAGTGGGAACAAGCCGTCACCGAGATGACCGCCGAGGACGAAGAGATCGCCGAATACGTGCACTCGCTGGAGGAGCGTGGCGACGCCGACGTGGAGATGCACGAGGCGCTGGGCAAGATCGACGGCGACGCACTGGCCGCGGAGTTCGAGCGCTATCTGCGCCGCCGCCGGCCCGGCTTCGGGCGCTAACTGCTGGCGCGAAGCTAGAGGGCCACTCCCAGCAACGCATCCACCGCGGCGGACACTGCGCGCGGTGCTGCGCCGTCGTGGCCGCCGTACTCGAGCGCGTCGGTAACCCAACCGTCTAGGGCCGCAAGGGCTTTGGGCGTGTCGAGGTCGTCGGCCACGTAGCGGCGCAGCCGGGCAATGGTGTCGGCGGCGTCCGGGCCGGCCGGCAACGTGGCAGCGGCGCGCCACCGGTGCAGCCGTGCAATGGCCTCGTCCAGCACCTGCGTGTCCCAGTAGCGGTCGGCGCGGTAGTGACCGGCCAGCAGACCCAGCCGGATCGCCGACGGATCGACGCCTTGGTTGCGCAGCACCGACACCAGCACCAGGTTGCCGCGGCTCTTGGACATCTTCTCCCCGTCCCAGCCGATCATCCCCGCGTGCACGTAGTGGCGGGCGAATCGCCGCTCGCCGCTGACACATTCGGCGTGCGCGGCGGTGAATTCGTGATGGGGAAAGATCAGGTCGGTGCCGCCACCCTGGATGTCCAGGCCGGTGCCGATGCGGCTGAGTGCGATCGCCGCACACTCCACATGCCATCCCGGCCGGCCCGGGCCGAACGGCGAGGGCCAACTGGGCTCTCCGGCCCGCGCGGAACGCCACAGCAGCGCGTCGAGCTGGTCGACCTTGCCGGGCCGGTCCGGGTCGCCGCCGCGTTCGGCGAACAGACTCAGCATGGTGCCGCGGTCATAACCAGATTCGTAGCCGAACTGCGGCGCGGCATCGGCGCGGAAGTAGACGTCCGGATACTCGGCGTCATCGACGATGTAGGCCGCCCCGGCGGCCAACATCTTTTCGACCAGCTCGACCACTTCGTCGATGGTCTCCGTGGCGGCGACATACTCGCGCGGCGGCAGCACCCGCAGCGCCGCCATGTCGTCGCGGAACAGGCCGACCTCGCGCGCGGCCAGGGCGCGCCAGTCCACGCCGTCGCGGTTGGCCCGTTCAAACAGCGGATCGTCGACATCGGTCACGTTCTGCACGTAATGGACGTCGTGCCCAAGGTCCAGCCACAGCCGATAAATCAGGTCGAACGTCAGGTAGGTGGCCGCATGCCCGAGATGGGTGGCGTCGTATGGCGTGATGCCGCAGACGTACATGGTGGCGGTGCGCCCGGCTGCCACCGGACGCACCTGCCGATCGGAGGTGTCATACAGCCGCAGTTCCGGACCACGGCCCGGCAAGGCCGGCGGCGGTGGACAGGACCATGACTGCATACCCTCGACTGTAAAGCGACACTGCGGCGTTGGGTCGGCCGGCCAGCCGGATGGCGCCCAGGTTGGATGGCAGCGACCCGTCCCCCGCAAGCGGGCGGTACCCCCGACGCCCTAGGCCGCGCTTGCGATCGCCGCCAGCAGCACGTCGGCCAGCTCGGGCCGGCACATCAGGAAGTCCGGCAGGTATGGATCGGGCCGGTTGTAGATCAGCTCGGAGCCGTCGAGCCGCGACGCGTGCATGCCCGCCGCCAGCACCACGCCCGCCGGTGCCGCCGAATCCCACTCCCACTGGCCGCCGGCATGGATGTAGGCGTCGGCGTCGCCGCGCACCAGCGACATCGCTTTGGCGCCGGCCGAGCCGATCCGCACCAGTTCGATGTCGAGCCGCTCGGCCAGCCGGTACAGCACCGCCGGTGGCCGGTTGGAGCTGGCGGTGACCCGGATCGGGCCCGACCGTGTCGAGGTGTCGACGCTGACCGTGTCGCTGCCATACAGCTCGCCCATCGCGGGCAGCGCGACCGCCGCGTCGGTGATCGCACCATGCGGGCCGCCGTCGCGTCGCCACAACGCAACATGCACGGCCCAGTCGTCCCGGCCGGGCGTAGAGAACTCGCGGGTGCCGTCGAGCGGGTCGACGATCCACACCCGATCGGCGCGCAGCCGGGACAGGTCGTCGTGGGCTTCCTCGGACAGCACCGCGTCGCCGGGGCGCTCGGCGTGCAGTCGCCGCAGCAGCAGGGCGTTGGCACCGGTGTCACCGGCATCGCCAAGCATCCACGGATAGTCGAACCCGACCTGCTCGCGCACCGCCAGCAACAGCTGTCCGGCGTCGGCGGCCAAGTCGGCGGCCAGCGCTGCATCAGTCTGCTCTGGGCTCACCCGGCCAGTATCGCCGAGGGTCAGCGGTGTTCCGCAATCCACTCGGTGGTGAAGCGCTGAAAGTTCTTGAGGTCGTCGTCGAGCAGGCCCCCGACGTAGCGTTCGAACTTGCCGCCGACGAGCGGAATCTTGACCTCGACGGTGGTCGTGACGTCCAACCGCGCGCCATTGCCCACCGGCACCAGCAACGCCTTCCCGAGGCCAGACGCCGGTACCCGGGAAACGGCCACGTCGATCTCGCCGCGCACCCGGTCGCCGTCGATCCGAGCCCACCGCTGGCTTTGGGAAAACTTGAGCTCCCCACCCGAAAACTTGGTGATCGCCTTGGGCAGCTTGTCGCCCAAGAAACTGATACTGACGTTCGCCGCGACGGTGTTGTCTGCGTCGATGATCAGCGAGTCGAGCTTGGCATTGGGGTTGCCGGTGGCGACTATCCTCGCCTGCCAGTACTCCTCGTCGCAGAAGGTCGAAAAGATCTGGTCGACGCTGTCGGGGAAATCTACTGACGACTCGAAAGAACGCGGCATGTCGAACCACGCTACTGGCTCAGAAAGCCGGCCACGGAATCGGGCGGTGCCGGTCCGGACTGGGCATCACCGGGTTGTCCAGCAGCATTCGGGCGCGGCGGCGTAGCGCGGTGATTTCGGCAGCAGTGATGTGGGCGGCCAACGCGTCACCAAGCCCGTCGTCCAGCGCGTCGACCAACCCGGTCAGCGCATCGAGGGTGTCGTCGTCGACGGGCTTGCCGGCCCAGCCCCACAGCACCGTGCGCAGTTTGTCCTCGACGTGCAGGCAGACCCCGTGGTCAACGCCGTACACGTACCCGTCGACGTCACGCAGGACGTGGCCGCCTTTGCGGTCGGCGTTGTTGACGAGCACGTCGAACACCGCCATCCGCCACAGCCGGATGTCGTCGGCATGCATCAACACCACCTCGTCACCGGCGTAGTCGTAGGCCCGCAGCACCGGCAGATAGCCCGCCGGCGGCTTGCCGGCCGGAAACAGGTCGACCAGATCCGGTCGAGGCTCGCGGTCGGTGTCTGGTGTGTCACCGGGTTGGTCCACCCAAAGTTGCAGCATGCCGCGACCCGCCGGCCCGAGCCGGATGATGGTGTAGGGCACGATGTTCCAACCCAGCTGCTCGGAAATCAGGTACGCGCCGACTTCTCGGCCGGCCAGGGTGCCGTCCGGAAAGTCCCACAGCGGCTGTTCACCGGCGACCGGCTTGTAGACGCAGTGCACGCTGCGCTCACCCAGTGTCGACTCGCACAGAAAGGTGGCGTTGCTCGCCGAGCGAATGCGTCCGAGGACCGTCAGCTCGCCGCGGCGCAACACCTCACGGTCATCAGTCCTCGGCGTCATCGTCAGACCCGAGCAACGCGCTGCGCCGGTACCCGTTGGTGCGCGCACAGATATGTCCCTCAGGGTCCAGCGGTTCATCACACAGCGGGCAGGGTGGACGCCCCGCGGAGATGACACGGTTGGAGCGGGTCGCGAATTGGCGCGCCGACTCCGGCGTCAGGAACACCCGCACCGCGTCAGGGCCCTCATCGGTGTCATCGAGCACCACTGACGCGTCGAACTCGGTGTCGGTGACCGCCAGCAATTCGACCACCACGGTCTGCGCTTCGGAGTCCCAGCCCAAACCCATGGTGCCGACTCGGAACTCGGCGTCGACCGGCGTGATCAGCGGGCTGAGGTCCTCGACGTCGGTGGTCTCCGGCGGCACCGGTGTCCCGAATCTGCGGTTGACCTCGAGCAGCAGCGCGCCAATGCGCTCGGCGAGCACCGCGACCTGTTGCTTCTCGAGCACTACCGAGACCACCCGGGCGTCATGAACGGCTTGCAGGTAGAAGGTACGGTTTCCGGGCTGGCCGACGGTCCCGGCGACGAACCGGTCGGGAGTCCGGAAAACGTGGATTGCGCGAGACATGGCATCTCCAAAATAGCGGCTGTTGCCGCACCGTCGTAATGCCTCAGCAGTACCCGCTGCGGCGAGATTCACTCGGTGGAGCCACCCACCACCGCATCACCGTGCGGCGTTTGCGCATCCGAGGATGCAGGCGTCACCAGCGCGGACGTCAGCCGCGGACCGGTGTGGTTGACGTGTATCACGAATGGGCGCAGCGCGGTGTAGCGGATCACGCTCATCGACGCCGGGTCCGCGGTGATCCGCTGGAAGCTGTCCAAGTGCAGGCCCAGCGCATCAGCGACGACCGCCTTGATGACGTCGCCGTGAGTGCAGGCCAGCCACAGCGCATCGCCATCGTGCTGATCGGCCAGTTGCCGGTCATACCCGCGGATGGCGGCTACCGCACGCGCCTGGACCTGCGCCAGTCCCTCACCACCGGGAAACACCGCGGCGCTTGGCTGGGCCTGCACCACTGTCCACAGCGATTCTTTGGTCAAGTCGGCGATTTTGCGACCGGTCCAGTCGCCGTAGTCGACCTCGGACAGCCGTTCGTCGACGACTGGCGCCAGATCCAGTGCGTCAGCAAGTGGTTCAACGGTGCGCAGGCACCGCAGCAGCGGCGAGCACACCACCGCCCGGACCGGAAGGTCGCCGATCCGCGCGACCAGGTCCGCAGACTGTTCGCGGCCCTTGTCGTCGAGGTCGACGCCCTCGGATCGGCCGGCCAGGATGTGCGCGGTGTTGGACGTGGACCGCCCGTGCCGCAACAGGATGACGGTCATATCGCACTCACCACACCCGTCGCCAGCAGGGCCAGAACAGTGCTCCCGGCGATCACCCGGTAGCCGACAAACCAATACATGCTGTGCCGCACCAAAAATCGGAGGAACCACGCCACTGCGGCGAACCCGACGGCAAACGCGATCAGGGTGGCGACCAACAGTTGCGCGCCGGTGGCGCTCATCCCCTCGTGTACCGGATGGAAGGCGTCCGGCAGCGAGAACAACCCGGAGGCGAAGACCGCCGGGATCGCCAGCAGGAAGCCGAACCGTGCGGCTAACTCGCGGTCGAGTCCCATAAACAGCCCTGCGCTGATGGTCGCGCCGGACCGCGAGACCCCGGGAATCAGCGCCAGCGTCTGCGCACAACCGACCACGACCGCGTCGCGCCAGGTCAACTGTTCGACGTGGCGGACCTGCCGGCCGAGATACTCGGCGGCCGCGATCACCGCCGAAAACACCACCAGCGCCGTCGCCACCACCCAGAGATTGCGCGCCCCCGAGCGGATCTGGTCGGTGAACACCAGGCCCAGCACACAGATTGGGATCGTGCCGATGATCACATACCAGCCCAGCCGGTAGTCAGCGTTGCGGTGTGCGGTGACGACCAGGCCGTTAAGCCACGCTTTGATGATGCGCACGATGTCGCGGGCGAAGTAGACCAGCACGGCTGCCTCCGTGCCCAGTTGGGTGACGGCCGTGAACGAGGCACCCGCGTCCCCGCCGAACAACAGCCGCGACACGATCGCCAAATGCCCCGACGACGACACCGGAAGGAATTCGGTGAGACCCTGCACCACGGCCAAATCCACGACTTGCCACCAAGACATCGCCGGGGCCGCAGTCACGACGACGACCGTACCTGGTATGCCCGCTGCTCACCGTGCGGGACGCGTAAGCCGGACTAGTGCGGTAGCGGTGCGGCCGCCGCAACCGTGTCACGCACCGCCGCGGCCAAACTGCGTTCGTCTGCGACGTCGATATCGACCACGCTCCGCCGCGCCGTCGCCACTACGTCCTCGGGCTGCGGGACGGGGCCATTGAGTCGTGGCCGGTAAATTTCGACGAGCAGCGACTGGCGTTCGATACGGAATGCGAAACTGCGTCCATCCCCGACGTGACCGAAGCCACTCGCCAAGACTTTGGTCGAAAAGACCCCGGTCCACATGTCTTCGATGCCGAACTCGGAATCGGCGAACTGACGGTCTTCGGCGACAGTCATCCGGCGACCATACCCTCCGGGACCCGCCCGCCCGAGGCGACGAGGCCGGGTTGAACCCGACAATCTTCCTTAGACTCTGACCCGGATGGCACGTCCCGCTGCATAACCTGAAAGTTACCCCTTGGCCTCAATGTGTAAACCGGCGGTTCACCGGCGAGCCGCTGGCCTGCTGTTTTTCCTGACGCTGGTGGCCGGGTGCTCGGCGGAGTCATTCGACGCCTCACCACCGACGATCTCGCCCGCGGCGCCGGCTGACTCTCCGCCGGTCACTGCCGCACCGGCCGGCGTCGTGCGGCCGCTGCCGGGCCGTGCTGCGGCGGCGATCTTCGATGACCGCACCGCTGCGCTGGCGGTATTGATCGCAGCCGGCCAACCGGCGGCACCGGCCATTGCGATATTCGACAGCG
This sequence comes from Mycobacterium sp. NGS62, assembly GCF_059812285.1. Lineage (NCBI taxonomy): Bacteria > Bacillati > Actinomycetota > Actinomycetes > Mycobacteriales > Mycobacteriaceae > Mycobacterium > Mycobacterium sp. NGS62. The sequence continues at coordinate 390,698 of NZ_JCALCK010000001.1, forward strand.
GACCCCAGCCTGCTCGAGTCATCGACTTGCCCGGGCCGGCGAGCGCATTGACCGGCGACCGCGCCGGCAACGCCTATGTGGCCACCCGCGGCGGCTACTTCGTCGTCGATCTGGCCGCCGGCCGGGTTGCCCGGGTGGCCGTTGCCGACGCGGAAGACACCGACTTCACGGCGATCGCCCGCCGCGCGGACAGCGCGCTAGTGTTGGGAACCGCCGACGGTGCCGTCTACCGGCTGGCCACTGCGGAACCCGAAACGGCCAGAGCTGCCGTCGGCAACCGGACCAAGATTGTCGGTCGAATCGATTCCCTTGCCGCGCAAGGCAATACCGTGGCGGTTCTGGATCGAGCCCAGACCTTGGTCACCACGATCGAGGCCGACGGCACACTTGGGCAGGCGTTGCGGGCCGGTCAGGGCGCCACCACCATCGCGGCTGATCCGCTGGGCCGGATACTGGTCGCCGATACCCGCGGCGGCCAGTTGCTGGTCTTCGGTGTCGACCCGCTGATCCTGCGTCAGGCCTATCCGGTGCGGCAAGCCCCGTACGGCCTGGCCGGATCGCGCGGATTGACCTGGGTGACGCAGACCGCGGCGAATACGGTTATTGGTTACGATCTGTCCACCGGAATACCCGTCGAAAAGGTGCGTTACCCGACCGTGCAGCAGCCCAACTCCCTCGCCTTCGCCGACGCCTCAGGCACGTTGTATGTGGTGTCGGGGTCTGGCGGCGGAGTTCAGGTCATCGAGCATGCGGCAGGCCCGCGTTGAGCACGGCACAGCGCAGCCGGTTGCCTGCGGGCTGGGACGCCGAGATGTCCGACGAATACGAGTGGGCGCCGCTGCGGCTGCCTGCGGATGTGACCCGGGTCAGTGCATCCACCCGGCTGTCCATCGAGGCCGAATATCGCGGCTGGGAGCTGACCCGGGTACGGCTCTACACCGACGGCAGTAGGCGAGTGTTGTTGCGCCGCAAGAAATCTCGCGTTGACACCACAGTTGACACCGTGGGCCAGCCGGAACTGTGACGGCAAGCGGCGACGATCATCGGCTCTACGGTGCGCTTCGCCGAATCCTGTTCCTGGTGCCTCCCGAACGCATTCACACGTTGGCGTTCGCCGCATTGCGGACCGCCACCCTCGGCGCGGGGGCGCGACGAGGACTTCGGCGGGCACTGGGGCCGACCGACCCGGTACTGGCCAGCACCGTGTTCGGCGTGCGCTTCCCCGGACCGCTCGGGCTGGCCGCCGGCTTCGACAAGGACGGCGCGGGTCTGAAGACCTGGGGGGCGCTGGGTTTCGGCTACGCCGAAATCGGCACCGTCACCGCGCACCCCCAACCCGGCAACGCCGCCCCGAGGATGTTTCGGCTGCCCGCCGACCGCGCGCTGCTCAACCGGATGGGTTTCAACAACCACGGCGCTGCCGAACTCGCCGCGCGGCTGGCGCGCCACCGCGCCGAGGTGCCGATCGGTGTCAACATCGGCAAGACCAAGACCACCCCGCCCGAGCATGCCGTCGAGGACTACCGGGCCAGCGCACGGTTGGTCGGCCCACTGTCGTCGTATCTGGTGGTCAACGTCAGCTCACCGAACACGCCCGGGCTGCGCGACTTGCAGGCGGTCGAGTCGCTGCGACCGATTCTGGCCGCGGTGCTCGCCGAGACGTCGGCCCCGGTGCTGGTGAAGATCGCGCCGGATCTGACCGACACCGACATCGACGACATCGCCGACCTTGCCGTCGAACTCGGCCTGGCCGGCATCGTCGCCACCAACACCACGGTGTCGCGCGACGGCCTGGCCACACCCGGCGTGGCCGGCCTCGGCCCCGGCGGCATTTCGGGGCCGCCGCTGGCACGCCGGGCCACCGAGGTGCTGCGCCGGCTGCATCACCGGGTCGGTGACCGTCTGGTGCTCATCAGCGTGGGCGGCATCGAAACCGCCGAGGACGCCTGGGACCGGATCACCGCCGGTGCCTCGCTGTTGCAGGGCTATACCGGGTTCATTTACGGGGGCGGGCTGTGGGCCAAACACATTCACGACGGCATCGCCCGCCGCCTCCACCACGAAGGCTTCGCGTCGCTGAGCGACGCGGTCGGGTCGGCGACGCGTCCCTAACCCGACCACCTCATCTGCTAGCTCTTGGCTGTGGCAGCCAAATGATCGGCGACGAACCCGGTAGTCAGCCGATGCCATTCGCGCCATCGGCGCACCATGTGGTGGCCGACTCCGTCCAGAGCCACCCAATGAGCATCCAGCCCGCGCCGGCAGGCCCGCCTGGTTTGCGCGTGTGAATCGGCCGGGTCGGTCGTGGTGTCGGCGGTGCCGTGCACGACCAGCAGCCGGGTGGATGCCGGGATCAGGTCACCGTCCTGCCCTGCCCACCACGGCGCAAGCGCCACCACTGCGCCGACTCCCCCGCCGGCGGCCAAGTGGGCCGCAACCCGCCCGCCCATGGAGTGGCCCACCAGCGCAATTCGTTGCGGCTGGAACCGGGCCTGGACGTCGGCAAGCACCTTCTTGGCATCCTGCACCGGATCCAGGCGCGGGCTGTTCCATCCGCAGACGCGATAGGCCACCTGGCGCACCTCGACCTGCCGCCCCAACCGGCGCCGTAATGCCCGTGTCACGAACATCATCCGCAGGCTGGCCAATCGCCAGGGCTTGAACGCCCGCTCGCTGCGGACCTCACCGCCGGGCAGCACCAACACGCACGCGCGCATCGCGTTGTCGGTGACCACTGGCGGTGCTTCGGCGGCTAGCGCTGCTCGTAGGTGCCGTAGATGACGGCGCGCGCGATGGCGTTCTGGAAGAGGTTGAACCCGAGAAACGCCGGGCTGGCGTCCTCGTTGAGGTCGAGTTTCGCCACCTTCACCGCATGCACCGTGACGTAGTACCGGTGCTGGCCATGCCCCGGCGGCGGGGCCGCACCGACATAGCGGCGCATGCCCGCATCGTTGACCAGTGTCAGCGCGCCTCCCGGCAACTCACGACCGTCCCCCACGCCGTCGGGCAACTCGGTGACATCGGCGGGAAGGTTGGCCACCGCCCAGTGCCAAAACCCCGACAGGGTCGGCGCGTCCGGGTCATACACCGTGACCGCAAAACTGCGAGTCTCGTCCGGGAAGCCCGACCAGCTCAATTGGGGGCTGACGTCCTCGCCGCCGGCGCCCATGATGCCGCTGATTTGGGCGCTGGCCATCGGTTGACCGTCGGTGATCGACGCCGATTGCAAGTGAAATGACGGCAGCTTGGGCAGCGTGGCATAGGGGTCGGGCGGTGCGATCATGGTCAGTCCTCTCGTCTCTTCGGCTTGATTTCCGGCTAGCAGTTTGTCAAAAAGCGCGACATCACGTCGGTACCGAACCTCAGCGCGTCGATGGGTACCCGTTCATCCACGCCGTGGAACAGCGCGGTGAAATCCAATTCCGGCGGCAAGCGCAGCGGAGCGAAGCCAAAACAGCGAATCCCCAACCGCGCGAAGGCTTTCGCGTCCGTTCCGCCGGACAGCATGTAGGGAACGGTCCGGGCTTCGGGATCCACCGCCAGCAGCGCCGAATTCATCGCGTCGACCAGATCACCGTCGAAGCCGGTTTCGTAGGATGGCAGGCTAACGACCCATTCCCGGGCCACGTCCGGACCGATCAGCTCGTCGACCTCGGCTTCGAACGCCGCTTGTCGCCCGGGCAGTACCCGGCAGTCCACGACGGCTTCGGCCGTCGCCGGCACGACGTTGGCCTTGTAGCCGGCGTCGAGCATGGTCGGGTTGGCGGTATCGCGCAGCGTGGCCTTCACGATGCGCGCAATCGGCCCCAACTTGTCGATCGCGCCCTCCAAGTCGGGGGAATCGGTGTCGAAGCTGTGCCCGGTCTCCTCGCCGACCGCGTCCAAAAACTGCACGACGGCATCAGTCAGCACCAGCGGGAACTGGTGACGGCCCAGCCGCGCGACCGCGTCGGCGAGGATGGTCACCGCGTTGTGGTCGTGCACCATCGAGCCGTGACCCGCCCGGCCCCGAGCCGTCAATCGCATCCACTGCAAGCCCTTTTCGGCTGTCTCGATCAGGTAGAGCCGGCGCTCCCCGCCGTCGCGGCGCGGCACCGTCAACGAGAAGCCGCCGACCTCGCCGATCGCCTCGGTGACGCCGTCGAACAGATCCGGGCGGTTGTCAACCAGCCAGTGCGCGCCGTATTTGCCGCCATGCTCCTCGTCGGCGACGAACGCGAACACCAGATCGCGGGGCGGCACAATCCCGGCGCGCCGGAACTGGCGGGCCACCACGATCATCATGCCCACCATGTCCTTCATGTCGACGGCTCCGCGGCCCCAGACGTAGCCGTCCTCGACCGCGCCGGAGAACGGGTGCACACTCCAATCGGCGGCCGCCGCGGGTACGACGTCGAGATGGCCGTGGATCATCAAGGCGCCTCGGGAGCTGTCGGCGCCGGCCAGCCGCGCGAATACATTGGCGCGCCCGGGCGCACCGGATTCCAGGTATTCCACCTGGTAGCCGACGTCTTCGAGCTGGCCGGCGATCCAGCGGGCACACTCCGCTTCGCCTTTGGTGGTGGCCAGGTCGCCGGTGTTGGTGGTGTCGAACCGGATCAGTGTGCTGACGACGTCGACGATGTCGTCGGCCGGGTCGGTGCGGTCACCGGTTGCAACAGTCACAGTCACCTTTCCTACCACCGGCACCGTCCGGCGGGTTTGGGTCGGGGCTCACCGATCCGATAGCCTTAGCTGCCAACTTGCGTGGTTGGCGTCGGTCCGAGTGGCGGAATGGCAGACGCGCTAGCTTGAGGTGCTAGTGCCCTATTAATGGGCGTGGGGGTTCAAGTCCCCCCTCGGACACGCGACTGAGGCGAGTGAAATGGACGCTCGCGTTCATTTCCGAGCCGATGGAGTGTGTTGAGCGGCGAAGCCGCGATCACACCAGCAGTGACATGTACAAGCGACCCGTCGCTGCGGGTCGGTCCCGGCCCCGGCCGCGGCGGCCGGTGTCTGACCGGGTCAGCGACCAGCGGCGCTGACCGGTGCCGCTCGTCTACTTCGACGCCAGCGCCTTCGTCAAACTTCTCACCACCGAGACAGGGAGCTCGCTGGCGTCTGCGCTCTGGGACGGCTGCGACGCCGCGTTGTCCAGCCGTCTGGCTTACCCCGAAGTCCGCGCCGCACTCGTTGCAGCAGCCCGCAATGACGACCTAACTGAATCCGGACTCGCTGCTGCCGCGCGTGACTGGGAGGACTTCTGGGCCGCCACCCGCCCAGTCGAACTCACCGCCAGGGTTGAACAGCACGCCGGCCGGCTCGCCCGCGCCCATGCTTTGCGCGGAGCCGACGCTGTTCATCTGGCCAGCGCGTTGGCCATCGGCGACCCGGATCTGATCGTCGCCGTCTGGGACCGCCGCCTGCACACCGGAGCTCAAGCCACTGGGTGCCGAGTCGCCCCCGCCCAACTCGACCCCTGAGCCGACCGCGTAAGTGGCCACGTCCCCCTCGACGCACGCTCGATGGCACGACACATACATCTGTGGCACCATCAGATCATGGATGCCACAGCGACGATCGGTCGTCAGGGCCGGCTGGTAATACCTGCCGAGATTCGCGCAGCGCTCGATCTCTCCCCCGGCGACCGGGTCCATTTACATGTCGATGGCGCCAAACTGGTGATCGAGCGACCCGAAGACGCCGTGGCTGAATTGCGGCGCCTCGGCCAGGGAGTGAGTCGCCGCCGTTCGCTGGTCGACGAGCTGTTGGCCGAACGGCGCGCTGCGGCCGCGTCCGAATGACCGTTCTCGACGCGTCAGCAGTCTTGGCCCTTCTTCACGACGAACCCGGCGCGGACATGGTCGCGTCAGCCATGACGGGTGCAATCATCGGGACGCCCAATCTCGCCGAGGTGATCGGCAAGCTTGTCGATGCCGGGATCGATGCCAGCCGAGTTCGCCAGCTGCTCGGCGCGGCTGGCGTGACGCTCGAACCGCTGAGTGCAGCTGATGCCGAACTGGCCGGTGCATTGCGGGCAGTCGGCGGTGGCCAGACACTTTCGCTCGGCGACCGGTGCTGCTTGGCACTGACCGTGCGTACGTCGCCGCCGGTGGTGCTCACCGCCGATCGAGCTTGGGCGGACCTCGACCTGCCGATCCAGGTGAAACTGATTCGTTAAGAGGTCGGCCGCCCGAGTGCGCACTCGGCCCGCAGGTCGATGCCGGGTTCTTGACCAAGCGCCAAGCGCGCGAGCGCTCTGCCGAGTGCAGGCGCCTGTTTGAACAAGTTGTGGCCGGCCACGAAGAAGATGCCCGCGTGCTCCCAGGCGGCGAACCCGTCATCGCTCCATGGCAGCGTCGTCACCCAGCAGTACCGGGCGTCCACCGGCCGAGGGCCAAGTCCGGGAAGCGCGCGTCGCACATACTGGCCGGCCCGGTCGGCCAGCGCGACGAGTTCCGCCGGATGGGTGAAGCTGCCGTCATCGTTGGCCGCGGTGACCTCGCTCAAACCGACGGCGTAGCAACGGTTTCCGGGTGTCGCCGCGGCATATGTCCCGGTTTCGCCGAACTCGCCGCTGCTGTCTTGGAGACAGGACAGCAGCGGCGACTGCTCGCGCACCTCGAAAGTCAGGCGGGCGTGCGCGGCCAATCGCACTGGCAGGGCCAGACCGATGCTGCGGGCCAGTCGCGCCGTTTCGCGTCCGGCGCACACGACGACTCGGGCATGCTCGGTGCGGATTCCGCCGCACACCACCTCGACCGTGTCGCGGCGGGTCGGCCGGATGGTGATCACCTCGTCGGCAACCAGACTGTCCCCAATCCAGCCGGTGAGCGCGTCGATCGCGGCACGCACCCGGATGGCCCCGCCGGCCTCATCGAGCATCGCAGGGCCGTCGTAACGGGCCAGCACCGGTAATCGCTCGGCGAGTTCGTCGGACCCGATCCGCCGAACGCGGATTCCGCCGGCCTGCTCGAGTATCGGCAGCCGTCGCTCCACGGCCGGGCCGATCGCAACCGCGCCGTCACCGCCGATCAGCTCACTGCCCAGCCGCTCGGCCCACTCGTCCCACACTGCTCGGCTGTCCCGCACGAACGCGACCAGCCTCGGGTCATCGTGCGCGTGCCGGAAAATCCGCGACTCGCCACCGGACTGACCATTGCCCGGGACGCCGCGTTCGTACACCCGAACCGATGCGCCGGCTTCGGTCAACGCCCAGGCCGTCGAGAGCCCCACGATTCCGGCGCCGACGACGCCGACATCCGCGCCGTTCACCACGTCGACAGAGTGCTCCGCGCGAGCCGATCTCAAACCGCTGCCGCCAATATCACTGGCGTACAGGCTGTTACGTCGCAGTGCCTACCGCTGCCATAGGGGCCGGGGCACGGGCGGAGACGGTGCGGCCGCGGCGGACCGCGTTTCGGCGGTGCTGTGGCGGGGAAGCCGCAGTATGGCGATGACTTCAGCCGTAGGCTGGTAACGGCCAACGCGCCACAGAAACCGCGAGTCGCGACCTATGAACCGATCGAGTGGCTTTTTGCACCGGGCGTCCCGGCGCACATTCAGTGACCGCCGGGAAGCCGGCCGCGCACTGGCCGAGCAGCTGTCGTCATACCGGCGCGACAGCACGGTACTCGTACTCGGACTGGCCCGCGGCGGCGTTCCGGTCGCCTGGGAGGTCGCCGCGGCCCTGCGAGCCGAGTTGGACGTGTTCCTGGTCCGCAAACTGGGTGTGCCGCAATGGCCCGAGTTGGCGATGGGCGCGCTGGCCAGCGGCGGCGGCATCGTGATGAACGACAATGTGCTGTCCAGCCTGGGCGTCAGTGACGAGCAGGTCCGCGCGGTAATCGACCGAGAGGCCGCCGAACTGCGGCGTCGCGAGCAGCTTTATCGCGGCGGACGACCGCTCACCGACCCGCGCGGTAAGACGGTGATACTGGTTGACGACGGAATCGCCACCGGCGCAAGCATGCTGGCCGCAGTGCGAGCGCTGAAAGCAATCGGTCCCAAGTCAGTGGTTGTTGCTGTGCCGGTGGGGCCGCCGTCAGCTTGCGACCAGCTGGCGCAGGAAGCCGACGACGTGATCTGTGCGACCATGCCGCCCGATTTCGAGGCGGTCGGACAGGTGTTCGCCGACTTTCATCAGGTGACCGACGAGGAGGTCCGCGAGCTGCTCGCGACGGCGACCGTCACGAAGGAATGACCGGCGGGGTTGTTTATTCCTCGTCCTCGGCCCGGGGCTCGGTTGACTGGGCCGGCTGTTGGCTAGTGCCCACACCGTTGGGTACGGATCCCTCGCCTTCGTCGGCAGCGTCCTCGGGATAGTCGGCATAGGCGTTCTCGTCGGCGCCGCTCTCGCTGGCGCTGCTGACTTCGCGCTGGGCTCCCTCGGCCTCGGCGGGCTTGTCGGCGGCTGTGCCGGCGGCGCGTCGCCGCCGTTCCTGTAGCGCATCGATGATCAACAGCACGACGCCCAACACACTGGCCGCGATGCAGACCCAGGCCACCAGCTCGTTGCTGGTGACGACGGCGAACACCAGCGCGGCAAGACCTATCACCGCTAGCACCAGCGCGATAATCAGCATCGGTTAACCTCCAGCCGAGGGGGCATGCATCATTGTTGCCAAGACTGCACGATACGGACCGTCCGGCCCGGCGCCTTCGGCTGCTTAGTTATTACCCCGATTGAACTGGTTGAACCCCCCGGCATCGTTGGTTGCGCTTGAGTCGACCGGAGCCGCCGATCCGCGCTGGCCCAGCTCCTCGAGCTGTGATTCCAGGTAGGTCTTGAGCCGGGTGCGGTACTCGCGTTCGAAGGTGCGCAGCTGCTCGAGGCGGCCCTCCAGCACGGTGCGCTGTTGGTTGATGGTGCCCATGATCTCGGAGTGCTTGCGCTCGGCATCGGCCTGCAGTGCGTCGGCCTTTTCTTGGGCCTGACGCAGCTGGGTCTCCGATCGAGTCTGTGCGTCGCCGAGCATCGCGTCGGCGCGCTGCCGGGCTTCTGCGACGGTGGTGTCCGCTTCCCGCCGGGCCTCGGTGAGGATCTGGTCGGCGTTGGCTCGGGCGTCGGCCATCAGTTTGTCGGACTCGGCTTTGGCCGTGCTGGTCAGCCGGTCGGCGGTGTCCTGGGCCAAGCTGAGCACCTTGGCGGCCTTCATGGCCTGTTCCTCGCTGGTCGAGGCTGCGGGAGCGGCGGCCGGCTGTGGTGCGGGCCTGGCGGGCTCCGGTTCCGGTTCGGGCTCGTAGACGGGCATGGCCTGGCTGGTCTGAGCGCCGCCACCGGAGCGGGCGCCGGCCAGCTCTTGGTCGAGTTCGTTGACCCGCTGACGCAGATCGGCGTTCTCCTCGATCAGCCTGGTCAGCTCGTTCTCCACCAAGTCGAGGAAGGCGTCGACTTCGTCTTCGTTGTAGCCGCGCTTGCCGATGGGCGGCTTACTGAACGCCACATTGTGAACGTCGGCTGGTGTCAGCGGCATTGTTTGCCCCCTCGAGTCTGGACGATCAAACCAACCTGGAAAGTCTAGATCGGTATGAACGGTGTGGTAGCCATACTGCAACTGCGGCCCATCCTGTCACACCAGACCCGCCGGTTGCCGAATCGGTCAATAAATAAGACCGAATTTCAATCTTTAAGAAACACGAGATCAGGGCGATAAGACAACGAAATGCACTGACCCAAACGCAGTTAAGCGACGCTGCCCACCCGGCCGAGGGCAGCGCGGACCGCGGTTACCCCGAGTAATCGAGTGCGATTTGCGAGGCGACGAACGCCACCAGCATCAGCACCATGATGGACAGGTCGAAACGGACGGCGCCGATGGTGAGCTGCGGTATGAGCCGGCGCAGCAGCTTCACCGGTGGATCGGTGATCGACATGATGATCTCCAGGATCACCACCGTGAGACCGCGCGGCCGCCAGTCGCGGCTGAACGACCGGATGAACTCGACGACGATCCGAGCGATCAGCAGCAGCCAAAAGATGAATAGCGCAAAACCCAGGATGTGGATGAACAGCGCCAACGAGAGCCCGACCTTACTGATGAGGATGTGACGATCACGACAGCACCGACCGCGGCCGGCACAATGACCGTCAGCCTACCGACTCGCTCCGGCGAGCCGTACACGAGGCGAGACGCTGCCTACGCCGTGGCCGCGGCGCGCGGTCCTTACTGGTACGCGTAGAAGCCGGTCTCGGCAATCCGGCGACGTTCCTCGGGCGACACGTCGACATCGGCGGGTGAGAGCAAAAACACCTTGGTGGCGACTTTGTCGAAGGAGCCGCGCAGCGCGAAGGCCAACCCCGCGGCGAAGTCGACAAGGCGTTTGGCGTCGGCGTTGTCCATCGACACCAGGTCCATGATCACCGGGGTGCCGTCGCGGAACCGCTCGCCGATGGTGCGGGCCTCGCTGTAGTCCTTGGGCCGCAGCGTGGTGATCTTCGACAACGGGCTGCCCTCATCGAAGAGCATCGCCATGCGACGCGGGTCCATCGCCAACGCACCGCGAGTGGCTGATCGCAGCGAGGCGAACCGCGGCCGTGACAACTCGGTGCGCTCGTAGTCGCGCGGCCGGAAACGATGGTCGTCGGAGTAACCGCCCCGGTAGCTGCCGGGTGGATAGTCTCCCGGTTCGCTGCGCGGATCGTCGTAGTCGTGCCCGTCGAAGCGGTCTTCGTAGCGGCCGTAGCCATCTTCGGCGAACCGCTGACGCCCATAGCCCGGACGCGCTGGCGCGCGGTCGTCGTCGTAGTACTCGTCGTCGTAGTCCTCCATCGGAGCCATACCGAAGTAGGCCTTGACCTTGTGCAGTGTGCTCATCGCGGGACCCCTTCTAGGCTGCTGAAGATGTGGTGTCTGTGATGAAGATGTGACTGGAGTGACTATTCACGGTGACGGTAGCGGTCTTCGACCCAATAACGCGGTACCGACACGCACACACGTCGAACCATGTTTGACCGCCGTTTCCAGGTCGTTTGACATACCGGCCGACAATCCCGCGGCATTCGGATGCGCCTCGCGTATCCGCTCGTGCTCGGATTGCAGCCGGTCGAAAGCTCTGTCGGGCTCCCAGTCCAGCGGCGGGATGCCCATCAGGCCAACGAGTTCCAGGTATTCGGCCTCATCCACCCGGGAGCAGACTTCGTCGACGGCGGCGGGCTGGGTGACGTCGACGCCGCCGCGCGACACGTCGCCGTCGAGGCTGATCTGGACATAGACGCGCAGCGGTGCCGTTCGGCGATGCTCACGCAGCGCCGCACCAACGGCGCGGTCGAGGGCATCGACTATTCGGGCACTGCTGACCGAATGGGTGGTGTGCGCCCAGTTGGCCAGCGACCGGACCTTGTTGCGCTGAATCTGGCCCACCATGTGCCACTCCACCCCGGGTCGATCGCGGCCCAGCAATCCGGCGACTTCATCCACCTTCGCCGCGGCCTCCTGCTCGCGGGATTCGCCAAAGGCCCGACATCCCAATCCCGACAAAATCGCCACATCTGTTGCGGGAAAGAATTTGGATATCGGCAGCAGTTCAATTCCGTCGACATTCCGTTCAGCCGCGTCCGCGGCTGCCGCAAGCCGCGCCCGCAGTGCACGCAAAGCGTCGGCCAATTCCGATTCCCGCTCCCGGTGCGGTGAGACGTTTGCCGCCGTCGCACTCATTGCATCCACACCACCGATGCCAGCCGCCCGGTGGGCGCGTCACGGCGATGGCTGAACAGGCTGGGGTCGTCCACCGTGCAGCGCGGGTCGACGTCGATGGCCGTTACGCCCAAATTCTTGAGCTGGCAGGCTATTCCGGCTCGAAGGTCCAGTCCGGGCGTGCCCGCCGAGGTGGTGGTCCGACTGCCCGGCAGCGCCGCTTCGACCTCGTCGGCCATTGCGGCGGGCACTTCGTAGTTGCGGCCGCTGACGGCCGGGCCCAGCAGCGCGGAAACGTCGTTGGTCTGCGCGCCGAGGGTCAGCATGGCTTCCAGCGCACGGGCCACGACGCCACCCGCCGCGCCGACGCGTCCGGCATGCACGGCAGCCACCACCCCGGCACGAGCGTCGGCCATCAACACCGGCACGCAATCGGCACTCAACGTGGCCAGCGCCAGCCGCGGTGTGCGGGTCACCAAGGCATCGGTGTCGTTCACCGGTGCGGTGCGCGGCCCGTCGACCACCTCGACCCGGTCGCTGTGCACCTGGTTCATCCAGATCACCCGATCGGCACCGAGGCCGAGGGCTGCGGCCAGCCGGGCCCGATTGGCTGCCACTGCAGCGGGGTCGTCACCGACATGGTCACCGAGGTTGAAGCTGTCGAACGGCGGCGCCGAGACACCGCCCGACCGGGTGGTCGTCACGCGCCGGATGCGAACGCTCACCTGCCCAGTATCGTCGGCGGGCTAGCGCCGCATGAAAGGCGGCACGTCGACGTCCTCGTCGTCGTCGCCCCCGATATCCAGCGTTGAACCGTTGGTCTGCAACGGCATGCTGAGCGCGTCGGCCGGCTCGAACAGCGACGAGGTGACCTTGCCCGCCTTGGCCGGCGCGATGGTCTGGGCTTGCGCCTGACCGCTGCCGACAATCGGTTTGCGACCCGGTCCGGTGGCGTCGAAGCCCGCTGCGATGACCGTGATGCGCACTTCGTCGCCCAGCGAGTCGTCGATGACCGTCCCGAAAATGATGTTGGCGTCTTGATGGGCAGCGTCTTGCACCAGCGAGGCCGCCTCGTTGATCTCGAACAGGCCCAGGTCGCTGCCGCCGGCGATCGACAGCAGAACGCCCTGCGCGCCCTCCATCGAGGCTTCCAGTAGCGGAGAGTTGATCGCGACCTCGGCAGCCTTGAGCGCCCGGCCTTCACCGCGGGCCGAGCCGATGCCCATCAGCGCGCTGCCGGCGCCGGACATGACGCCCTTGACGTCGGCGAAGTCGACGTTGATCAGCCCCGGGGTGGTGATCAGGTCGGTGATGCCCTGCACCCCGTTGAGCAGTACCTCGTCGGCGCTGCGGAAGGCATCCATCAGCGACACGGCGGCGTCGCCCATCTGCAGCAGCCGGTCGTTGGGGATCACGATCAGGGTGTCGCAGCTTTCCCGTAGTGCCGCGATGCCGTTTTCGGCTTGGGTGCTGCGTCGCTTGCCCTCAAACGAGAACGGCCGGGTGACGACGCCGACGGTCAGCGCCCCGAGCTTGCGCGAGATGCTGGCGACCACTGGGGCTCCGCCGGTGCCGGTGCCGCCGCCTTCGCCGGCGGTGACGAACACCATGTCGGCGCCGCGGAGCAGCTCTTCGATCTCATCTTTGGCGTCCTCGGCCGCCCGTCGCCCGACCTCGGGGTCGGCGCCGGCGCCCAGGCCGCGGGTGGAGTCGCGGCCGACGTCGAGCTTGACGTCGGCGTCGCTCATCAACAGCGCCTGGGCGTCGGTGTTGATGGCGATGAACTCCACGCCTTTGAGGCCCTGCTCGATCATCCGGTTGACGGCGTTGACACCACCGCCGCCGATACCCACGACTTTGATGACGGCCAGGTAGTTGTGCGGGGGGGTCATCATGGCGTCTTCCTCCCTAGATGGGACTCGGCTTGGTGTGGCGGTCCACCCCTGGCAAACCTCAACCTCAACTAGAGGCTTAGAGTTATGTCAAGTTGTTTCGCGCAAACAGAACGGTATGGGCAGGGCGGACGCGATCGACGCAGGCGCGCCGAAACGTTGCGGGCGAATTTCGGCCAATTTCTCGCCGCCACATGCCGAGCGTCACGCTGGAGTGGCGGTCGACGTCGAGCGTCACGCTGGAGTGGCGCTGCGGGCTGGGTGGGGGTCGCGACTACCTGACGGTCGGCAGATCCGGGCTGGACACGTCGTACGTCCGGCCCGGCTGCGTCAACAGCGCCGCCAGCTTCTCGGCCTTCTCCTCGGTGCGGTCGGTGGTCCCCCAGATCACCGTGCGCCCGTCGGCCAGCGTCAGCGTGATCGAGGCGACGGACGGCGCCGCGATCCGGCCCACCTGACCGGCCACCTCGGGGCGCAACGCGGTCAGAACCTCGAGCGCCGCCTTGGTGGCCGGGTCGTTCGGCCCGGGGTTGTCGACGTCGATATAGGGCAGCGCCGGCGGCGGCGGCGCGGTGGCGAAGTCGACCCCGTCGCGGTCGTAGAGATGCGGCCCGTCGGGAAAGTCTTTGACCACCACTGGAACCCGCTCGACGATGGTGATCCGGAGCGCCGACGGGTATTGGCGCTGCACCCGCGCGCTGGCCACCCGCCGAATCGCGGCCACCCGGTCGGCGACCCCGTCGGTGTTGATCTGCAGCAGCGGGGTTCCAATCCGGACCTTCGCCGCGTCGAGCACCTCGTCGCGCGTCACCGCCCCGATCCCGGTCACGATGATGCTGCGCGCAGACATCACCGGCGTGAAGTAGAGGATCAGCCCCAGCCCGGTGGCGGCCAGGGCCACCAGCACCGACGCAAGCACCATTTTCAGTCCTCGAACCGCACCCCGCGGAACGGGTTTGGGTTCGCTGAGACCGCCTCCGCGGGCCCGCCGCTTGGCCTCTCGTCGGGCATGCTCGATCGCGGTGGCGCGGGCCTGCGCGGCGCGACGTTCGGCGCGTTCCCTGCGTGCGCGCCGCCGCGGACCCTCGACGGGCTCCGGTTGCCCGGCTTGCCCTTCGCCGCCCGCATCGTCGACGGGCTGCTCGACCGGTTCCTGGTCTGCCGGCGTAGCCGCGATCGGTTCAGTGACCGCCTCAGAGGTCGGGCTGTCGTCTGGTTCGCTCACCACAGCACCCCCGGCCGGCCCGGCGCGCTGCGGTTGGCCCGCACCCGCAGCGCCGTCACGATTTCCGGTCCGAGCATCGTCACGTCGCCGGCGCCCATGGTGACGACGACATCACCCGGGCCGGCCGCCGCGGCCACCACCTCGGCGACGGCCGAGAAATCCGGCAGATAGTGCACCGGCACGCTGACATGCTCGGCGACGCTGGCCCCGCTCACGCCGGCCAGCGGCTGCTCACGGGCGGCATAGACGTCGAGCACGAAAACCTCGTCGGCGCCGTTGAGTGCGTGGCCGAACTCGGCAGCGAAATCCTTTGTCCGCGAATACAGATGCGGCTGGAAGATTACCAGCGACCGGCCGCTGCCGGCCTGCTCGAGCAGGGTGCGCACGGCCGCCAGCGTCGCGCCGATCTCCGTCGGATGGTGTGCGTAGTCGTCGAATACCCGCACCGACCCCGCGGTTCCGATCAACTCGAATCGGCGGCGCACACCCTCGAAACCGGCCAGCCCGTCGAGCACCGCGTCGGGTGGCGCGCCGATCTCGACCGCGGCCAGCAGCGCGCCTAACGCGTTGAGCGCCATGTGCCGGCCCGGCACCGCCAGCCGCATCACCCGCGGATGCGCTTCACCGGCCAACTGGATGTGGGCGACCGCGCCGGTGCCCTGCTGCTCCCACGACAGCAGCGCACCGCTCAACGGCTCCGCAGCGCCGCTTCCATAGCGAAGCACCCGAATGCCCAGCGGCGCAGTGCGTTCGGCCAACGCCGACGCGCCGGGATCGTCGGTGCAGACGACGAGTGCTCCGCCCGGGGCAAGACGCTCGACGAACGAATCGAACACCGCGGCGTAGGCATCGGCGCTGCCGAAGAAGTCCAGATGGTCCGCTTCGATGTTGGTGACGACGGCGACGTTGGGCGTGTACTCCAGCAGCGAGCCGTCACTTTCGTCGGCCTCGGCGACAAAGCAGTCGCCGCTGCCGTGGTGGGCGTTGGTGCCCGCCTCCCCCATCTCGCCGCCGACCGCGAAGGACGGGTCGCACCCGCAGTGCTGCAGCGCGACGATGAGCATCGACGTCGTCGTCGTCTTCCCGTGCGTGCCAGTGATCATCAGCGTCGTGCGCCCGGCCATCAGCTTGGCCAGCACCGCCGGGCGCAACACCACCGGAATGCCGCGCCGACGGGCTTCGACGAGCTCGGGGTTGGTTTTCGGGATCGCGGCATGCGTGGTGATGACCGCGGTGGCGCCGCCGGGCAGCAGATCCAGCGACGACGCATCGTGGCCGATCCGGATCAGAGCGCCGCGGGCACGCAGCGCCCGCACCCCGCGCGACTCCTTGGCGTCGGACCCCGACACCTTCCCGCCGCGGTCGAGCAGGATGCGGGCGATCCCCGACATGCCCGCTCCCCCGATGCCGACCATGTGGACTCGCTGCAGGTCGGGTGGCAGCGACTCGGCGCTCATCGCCGCCCCCGCCCGGTTCTGGCGCGCTTTACGTCCCGCGCCTCGCGCGCGACGTCCAGCGCGGCGCGCGCCACCTGCTCGGCCGCGTCGGGGTGCCCGGCCAGCGCCGCGGCAGCCGTCATCGCCGACAGCCGCGGCGCGTCGCCCAGCAGTACGGCTACTTGCTCGGCCACAAACCCCGGCGTCAGGTCGGCGTCGGCGACCAGCAGGCCGCCGCCGGCGTTGACCACCGGGAGCGCGTTGAGCCGCTGCTCGCCGTTACCGATCGGCAGCGGCACGTACACCGCGGGCAGGCCCACCGCGGAGACCTCGGCCACCGTCATCGCCCCGGAGCGGCAGATCGCCAGGTCGGCCGCCGCA
Source organism: Mycobacterium sp. NGS62 (assembly GCF_059812285.1). NCBI lineage: Bacteria > Bacillati > Actinomycetota > Actinomycetes > Mycobacteriales > Mycobacteriaceae > Mycobacterium > Mycobacterium sp. NGS62. The sequence continues at coordinate 407,247 of NZ_JCALCK010000001.1, forward strand.
TACGCCAGGTCCATCCGGCTCAGGTAGGGCACGGCGACGTATGGCGGGTCGCCGGGCGCTGGGGTGCGCAGCTCGATGATGTTCTTGGCGCCGTAGGCGTGCAGCACCGCCACTCCGGCGGCGGCCAGCTCTGCGGCGGCCGCGGCGACGGCCCGGTTGATCGACGCGGCGCCCTGCGAACCGCCGAACACCAGCAGCACTCGGGCATCGTCGGCGAAACCGAAATGCGCCCGCGCCTCGGCCCGCAACGCCGTGCGGTCGAGGGCGGTGATCGCCGCGCGGACCGGCACGCCGACTACTTCGGCGCGCGGCAAGCCGGGATCGGGCACCGCCGAGAGCACCCGCTGGGCATTGCGGGCGCCGACCCGGTTGGCCAACCCGGCACTGGCGTTGGCCTCGTGAATCACCACCGGAATGCGACGGCGACGGGCGGCGAGGTAAGCGGGCAGCGCGACGTATCCACCGAATCCGATGATCACATCGGCATTGACATCGTCGAGCACCGCGCGGGTTTGGCGGACTGCGCGCATCACCCGCGCCGGCAACCGGGCCAGATCTCCGGTCGGCTTGCGCGGCAACGGCACCGGGGTGATCAGCTCGAGACGGTAGCCACGCTCGGGCACCAGCTTGGTTTCCAGGCCCCGCGCGGTTCCCAAGGCGGTGATCCGGACCTGCGAATCCAGTGCGACCAGCGCGTCCGCAACGGCCATCGCGGGCTCGACGTGCCCGGCGGTGCCGCCGCCAGCGAGCACCACCGACAATGACCGGCCACCGGGCCGGCTTCCCGAGTCGCTGTTCACCCCGCTGGTCGGCTCTGTGACAGAGTCGTTCACCCGTAACGCTGACCTTCCAGTGCGCGAGCGCGCTTGCCGCGTAGCTGACGCTGGTCGGCGAAGCGCTGTTCACGTCCATAATGCCGCCCCCGCAGGCGGGCGGCGGCGCCTACCTCCGGGTGCTGGCCCCCAGACCGGCGGGCGGCGCTTCCGGCCCCCCGGACCCGTCGATCCATCTTCGGCGGTCTGCCCGATCGGCCGCCCGACGGGGCCCGGTCAGCTTTGCGCTGCTGCTTGGGTGGTTGCGGGCGGGACCGCAAGCGGTCGCGCAGCGCTTCGACCCGGGTCGGCGAATACGGCTCGGGCAACGGCAGCCGCAACAGCCGGTTCATCCGGTCGTCGCGCCCGGCGCGCAGGGCGGCGACAGCCTCAGGTTCGTGCCGGGCCGCATTGGCCATCACTCCGATCATCAGAAGTGTTGTGGCCGTGGATGTCCCACCAGCCGAGATGAGCGGCAGCTGGATCCCGGTGACCGGCAGCAGACCGATCACATAGCCCACGTTGATGAACACCTGACCGGCGATCCACAAGGTGATGGTGGCGGTCAGCAGCCGCAGGAACGGGTCGGCAGAGCGCCGCGCGATGCGCATGCCGGTGTAGGCGAACAAGCCGAACAGCGCCAGCAGTCCGAACGCGCCGACGAAACCGAGTTCCTCGCCGATGATCGCGAAGATGAAGTCGTTGTGGGCATTGGGCAGATAGTTCCATTTGGCGGCGCCCTGACCCAGGCCGTCGCCGAAGATGCCGCCGTTGGCCAGCGCATACTTGGCCTGTTTGGCCTGGTACCCGGCGCCCTGTGAGTCAGCGCCGGGATTCAGCCAGGATTGGACCCGGTCGGAGCGGTAACCCTCGGACACCGCCAGGATCGCCGCGGCCCCCATGACCGCGAGCAGCGAGCTGCAGAACACCCGCAACGGCAACCCGGCGTACCACAGCAGGGCCAGCAGGATGATGCCCAGTGACACCGTCTGCCCCAGATCGGGCTCGGCGACGATCAAGGCCAGGGCGATCACCGCGGCCGGCACCAGCGGAATCAGCATCTCCCGCAGCGTGGCGCGCTCCATGCGTCGAGCGGCCAGCAGGTGCGCACCCCAGATGGCGAACGCGATCTTGGTCAGCTCGGAGGGCTGCATCGAGAATCCGTGGATCACGAACCACCCGCTGGAACCGTTGGAGATGGTGCCGATGCCCGGGACAAGCACCAGCACCAGCAAGACGATCGTGAATGCGAAGCCCGTGAAGGCGACCCGGCGCATGAACTGCACCGGCATCCGTAACGCCACATAGCAGGCGATCAGGCCGATCACCGTCCACAGCACCTGCTTACCGAAGATGATCCAGGCCGACCCATCGGCGTCATACGAGTGCACGCCAGACGCCGAGAGCACCATGGTCAGGCCGAGCGTGGTCAACAGCGCTGCCACGGCGATGATCAGGTGAAACGACGTCATGGGCCGGCCTAGCCAGGCGCCGAACCGGGTCCGCGGACCGCGTGACGCGCTGGTGGGGGCCGCGGCCTTGTCGGGTGCGTCCGCCTCCGCCGTCTCCCCGCCCTTCGTGCCCCGGCGCAGTAACCGGGTCAGCGCGTTGCTCACCCGTGGCTACCGAGTCGTGGCACGTGCGGCGGCCGCGAATGCGTCGCCCCGGTCGGCATAACCGCTGAACTGGTCGAAGGATGCGCCAGCCGGCGCCAGTAGCACGGTGTCGCCGGGAGCGGCCAGATCGCGCGCGGCGGCCACGGCCGCGCTCATCACGCGACTGCCGACGGCCTGGTCGGGCACCTGAACAACTCTTGTCACAGGAGTAACAGAAGACTCAGCAGTCGCATGCATATCAATATCCTCGCCTGTCACAACCTGTACGACGGGGACATCGGGCGCGTGTCGTGATAACGCCTCGGCAACCGCGGCCCGGTCACGACCGATCAGCACCGCTCCGACCAGGCGATTTGCGATCCTGGCCACGGTCGTGTCGATCGACGCGCCCTTGAGCAGACCGCCGGCGATCCACACCACCCGCGGGTAAGCCAGCACCGACGCCTCGGCGGCGTGCGGGTTGGTGGCCTTGGAATCGTCGACGTAGCTGATTCCGTCGACGACGGCGACCACCTCGGCACGATGCCGGCCGACCTGGAACCCCGCCAGGGCGTCGGCGATCGCGTCGGCGCCGACCCCGACGCTGCGGGCCAGCGCCGCCGCGGCCAGCGCGTCGAGCACGCCAACCGGACCGGGCACCGGTATCGACGCGACGGGTGCCAGCGCCAGGCCGTCGGAGCCGGCTGAGAAAAACGCTCGGTCGATCAGCATGCCGTCGCGTACGCCGAGTTGCCCGACGGCGGGTTCGCCGAGGCGGAATCCGACGTGCACCGGGGCCGGCGCGCTGTCCAGCAGCGCGGCCGCCCGGATGTCGTCGAGCCCGACGACGGCGACCCGACCGCCGAGCACCTGCGCCTTGGCGGCGGTGTAGTCGGCCATCGTGGCATGCCAGTCCAGGTGGTCCTCGGCGATATTGAGCACCACGCCGGCCTCGGGCCGCACCGACGGCGCCCAGTGCAGCTGGAAGCTGGACAGTTCGACGGCCAGCAGGTCAGCGGGCTCGCGGAGGGCGTCCAGCACCGGTTTGCCGATGTTGCCGCAGAGCCGGGCGTCCCGGCCCGCGGCGCTCAGCATGGCCTGCAACATCGACGTAGTGGTGGTCTTGCCGTTGGTGCCGGTGACCGCCAGCCAGCGCCGCGGCGGCCCGTAATGACCGGATGCGTCGAGCCGCCAAGCCAGCTCGACGTCGCCCCAGATAGGGATGCCGGCCGCGGCGGCGGCCACCAGCACCGGCGCGGTCGGCCGGAAACCCGGGCTGGTGATCACCAGGGCGTAATCGCCGATACGCTCGGCGGCCGCCGACGGCGTCACGGTCGCCACTCCGGCGTCGGCGTGTAGCTGCCGGGTGGTCGGGTCGTCGTCGCACAGGATTGCCGTCGCACCCAGCGCGGCCAACGCGGTCAGCACCGACTTTCCGGTGACACCGCCGCCGGTCACTAGTACGGAGGCACCGGCAGACAGCGGGTGAAGCATCATGTCAGTCGCCGGCGGCCGCGAGCCATTCGCTGTAGAACAGCGCCACACCCAGGCCGCAACTGATCGCGGTCAACAGCCAGAACCGGATGATCACCGTGGTTTCGGCCCAGCCGACCAACTCGAAGTGATGGTGAAAGGGCGCCATCCGGAACACCCGCCGCCCGGTGGTGCGAAACGTCAGGATCTGCAGCACCACCGAGACGATCTCGGCGACGAACAGCGAACCGAGCACCACCGCGAGGATCTCGGTCCGGCTGGTCACCGACAGCCCGGCGATGATGCCACCCAGCGCCAGGGATCCGGTGTCGCCCATGAAGATCTTGGCCGGCGCGGCGTTCCACCACAAAAAGCCGATACAGGCGCCGGCCGTTGCGGCAGCGATCAGTGCCAGGTCCAGCGGGTCGCGCACGTTGTAGCAACCCAGGCCCGGCGCGGTGGCGCAGGCGTTGCGGTACTGCCAGAACGTGATCAGCACGTACGCCGCGGTGACCATCGCCATCGCCCCGGCCGCCAGCCCGTCCAGGCCGTCAGTGAAGTTCACCGCGTTGGACCAGGCGCTGACCATGACCACGCAAAACAGCACGAACAGTCCGGGAGCCAGTGTGACGGTGGCGATTTCACGCACATAGGACAGATCGGCGCTGCCCGGTGTCAGCCCGGCATTGTTGCGGAACTGCAGCACCAGCACCCCGAACAGCAGGGCAGCGGTGATCTGCCCCACCGTTTTGGCCGTCTTGTTCAGCCCGAGGTTGCGCGAGCGGCGGATCCCGATCAGGTCGTCGACAAATCCGACGCCGCCCAGTGCGGTGGCCAAGAACAGCACCAGCAGGCCCGATGCGGACGGCCCCCCGCCGTCGAGCGCCAGGCCCACGACGTGGGTGCCCAGGTAACCCGCCCAAATGCCGGCCAGAATCGCCACCCCGCCCATCGACGGGGTGCCGCGCTTGGTCTGGTGGCTGGGTGGGCCGTCCTCGCGGATCTCGTGGCCGAATCCCTGCCTGGTGAAGAGCCGGATCAACAGCGGGGTGAGCACGATGGAGACCGTCAGCGCGATGCCGACGGCAATGAGGATTTGAATCATCGGCCAGCGCCCCGGGCGCCTGCCGTCAGCGCGTCGGCGAGCGCCCCCAGCCCGGCGGCATTAGAGGCCTTGACCAGCACCACATCTCCGGACTGCAGTTCGGCCCGCAGCAGTGCCAGGGCGGCATCGGCGTCGGCGACGATATCGGCTTCGCCACCCCACGAGCCCTCCATGACCGCGCCGTGGTGCATGGCGCTCATAGCCCTCCCTGTTCCCACGACAATGAGTCGAGTCACATCTAAGCGCACCGCTAACCGGCCGATGCGGTCGTGCTCGGATATGGCGTCCTCGCCGAGTTCGGCCATCTCGCCCAGCACCGCCCAACTGCGCCGCCCGCCGCGGGCCATCCAAGCCAATGCCTGCAGGCCGGCCCGCATCGAATCCGGGTTGGCGTTGTAGGCATCGTCGATGACGGTCACCCCGTCGTCGAGGCTGCTCACCCGCATGCGGTGCTGCGACACCGGGTGTGCCCCGGCCAGCGCGGTGGCCACCTGTTCGACGGTGGCCCCGCACTCCAGCGCGACCGCTGCCGCGCACAACGCATTGCTGACGTGGTGGTCGCCGTGTACGGCCAGCCCGACATCGACGGCGTGCCCGCCGGCATGCAGCGTGAACTGCGGCCTGGCCAACTCGTCGAGGGTAACCGGGCCGGCCCATACGTCGGCGGGCTGCCGGCTGACCTTGACTACCCGGGCCGCGGTTTTGTCGGCCATCGCCGCCACCGCCGGATCGTCGACGTTGAGCACGACCACTCCAGATTGTGGAATAGCTTGTGGTAGCTCAGATTTGGTGTCAGCAATGGCTTGCCGGGAGCCGAACTCGCCCAAGTGCGCGGTGCCGACGTTGAGGACCACCCCGATGCTGGGCGGCGCGATCGCGGCCAGCGCGGCGATGTTGCCCGGGTGGCGCGCCGACAGTTCCAGGACCAAGTAGTCGGTGCGCTCGCTGGCACGCAGGACAGTCCAGGGATGGCCCAGTTCGTTGTTGAACGATCCGGGCGGTGCGATCACCTCGCCCAGTGGGGCGAGCACGGCAGCCAGCAGGTCCTTGGTCGACGTCTTGCCCGACGAGCCGGTGATCCCCACGATGGTCAGTCCTTGCGCGACGAGTTCAGCCGCCACTGCCGTGGCGAGCTTGGCCAGCGCCGCCAGCACCGCCGCGCCCGATCCGTCGGTGTCGTACTCGAGCACGCCGCTTCTGCGGGCGGCGTTGGCGTCGGGACGCACCACGATCGCCGGCACGCCGACTGGTCGGGCCGCCAGCACTGCGACCGCGCCCGCGGTCACGGCCGCCGCGGCATGGTCGTGTCCGTCGGTATGTGCGCCGGGCAGGGCCAGGAACAAGCCGCCGGGCGCGATCTTGCGGGAGTCGAATTCGACTGTTCCGGTGACGCGCAAGTCTGCTGCGCCTTCCGGCGAGATGTCGACCAGCTCGCCGCCGACGATCTCGGCGATCTGCGCGAGGGTCAGGGCTATCACCGGCGCCGCTCCTCCAACGCGGCGGCCAGTTCGACCCGGTCATCGAACGGGCGAGTGTGCCCGCCGCAGCTCTGCCCGGTTTCATGGCCCTTGCCGGTGATCAGCACGACGTCATCGGGGCCCGCCCAGGCGACCGCATGCCGGATCGCCGCGCGCCGATCGCCGATTTCGACGATCTCCGCCGCGCTGCCGGCGTCGGCGGCGCCGGCCAGGATCTCATGGCGAATCGCGGCCGGGTCCTCCCCGCGTGGGTTGTCGTCGGTGACGACCACCAACTCGGCCAGCTCCGCGGCGATTCTGCCCATCGGTGCCCGTTTGCCCGGGTCACGGTCGCCGCCGGCCCCGAAGACCACCGCCAGGCGGCTGCCGGGGCGGCGCAGCGATTGCAGCACCGCACCTAGCGCGCCCGGCTTGTGGGCGTAGTCGACCAGCGCCAGGAAGTCCTGGCCGCGGTCGATCTGCTCGAGCCGCCCCGGGACCGCGGTGTCGCGGAGGCCGGTCGCCGCCTGCTCGGGGGACACCCCGAGCGCATCCAGGATGGCCAGTGCGAGAAGGGCATTGGCGATGTTGTAGCTCCCCGGCAACCGAATGCCCACCCGGTGGTGCACGCCGGCCGGGTCGACAGCGGTGAACTGTTGCCCGGCGCCGTCCGCGGCCACGCCCTCGGCGCGCCAGTCCGCGGCCCGGCCCGCAGCACTGACCGTGACCACGCTCTCGGCGCGCTCGGCCATTACGCGGCCGGCGTCGTCGTCGATGCAGACCACCGCGGTACGGGCGTGCACCGGTGAAGCAGCGTCGAACAATCGTGCTTTGGCCTCGAAATACTCAGCCATGCTCGAGTGAAAGTCCAAGTGATCGCGAGACAAGTTGGTGAAACCCCCGACGGCAAAGGCGGTTCCGTCGACCCGCCCCAGGGCCAGTGCATGGCTGGACACTTCCATCACCACGGTGTCCACACCGCGTTCGGCCATCACAGCGAGCTGGGCCTGCAGCGCGGGCGCCTCGGGTGTGGTCAGCGCGCTGGGAACGTCGGCCCCGTTAATGCGGATGCCGATGGTCCCGATCAGCCCGACCGCGCGTCCGGCCGCCCGTAAACCGGCCTCAAGCAGATAGGTCGTCGTGGTCTTACCCGACGTTCCGGTGATCCCGACGACGACGAGCCGATCGGAGGGCCGTCCATAGACGGTGGCCGCCAGCGCCCCCAGGACGCGCCGCGGATCCGGGTGAATCAGCACCGGCACGCGTCCGAGGACCGCGGCACCCAGTTCGGCAACACCGTCGGCATCGGTGAGCACCGCCACCGCGCCGCGCTCGACCGCGTCGCCGGCATAACGGGCGCCATGTGTGGAGGAGCCCGTCAATGCTGCGAACAGGTCTCCGAACTGTACGTCCTGCGCCCGCAACGTCACGCCGGTGATCTGCACCTGCGGGACGGCGCTGCCCTCGGCCGGCACGGCGCCTACCTGGGCGGCCAGCGTCGGCAGCGGTACGGCGTCGACAGCGCTGGGCCGCACTACCGTAGCCACCGTCATCACCTCCCGCCATGGTCCGAAGCCGCCACGATCAGCGATGACACCTTATCGAGCCACCTGCCGATAGGGGCTTCGCCGGGTAGCGCTGGACGGCTACAGCGCTTGCAGTGTCAACGGCGGGCCGGGATCGGCTGACAGCGGGACATTCTCGCGCTGCAACAGCCAGCCCGCGATGTTGTGGAACAGAGGAGCGGCCGATGTCCCGGGCGACCCGTCGGCGGCATGGTGCGGGTTGTCCATCATGATGCCGATGACATACCGCGGGTTGTCGGTGGTGGCCATGCCGGCGAACGTGATCCAGTAGACGTCATCGAAGTAGCAGCCGCAGGCGGGATTGATCTGTTGGGCCGTGCCGGTCTTGCCGGAGATCTGGTAGCCCTCGACGGCGGCCGCCGGCCCGGTGCCCTGCTGGTAACCCATCGGGTCTCGCTGCACGACGGCGCGCAACATGTTGCGTACGGTCTGCGCGGTCTGCGACGACACCACCCGGACGCCTTGCGGGCGCGGCTCTTCGGTTCGGGTGCCATCAGGCGCGATGGTCGCCTTGACGATGCGCGGCGGCATCCGCAGCCCGTCATTCGCGATGGCCTGGTACATACCGGCCATCTGCAGCAGGGTCATCGAAAGTCCTTGCCCGATAGGCAGGTTAGAGAAGGTGCTGCCTGACCATTGGTCGATCGGCGGCACCAGCCCCGCGCTCTCACCAGGCAGGCCGACACCGGTGCGCTGGCCCAGACCGAACTTGCGAAGCATGTCGAACCAGCGATCCGGGCCAACCCGCTGGGCCAGCATGAGTGTGCCCACGTTGGACGACTTCCCGAACACGCCTGTCGTGGTGTAGGGCGTCACGCCGTGGTTCCAGGCGTCGTGCACGGTGACACCGCCCATGTGGATCGAGCCGGGCACCTGCAGAACCTCGTCTGGGTTGCTCAGGCCGTGTTCGATGACTGATGACGCGGTGATGATCTTGTTCACCGAACCCGGTTCGAACGGTGAGGAAACCGGCAGGTTGCCCATCTCCTTGTCGCCCTGGCGTCCGATGTCCTGGGACGGGTCGAAGGTGTTGTCGTTCGACATTGCCAGTACTTCACCCGTTTTGGCGTCGAGCACGACGGCCGAGACGTTGTGGGCTCCGGACAGATTCTTGGCTAGCTGCACCTGTTGCTGGACATAGAACTGGATGTCGTCGTCGATGGTGAGCTGAACGGTCGATCCGTTGACTGCCTTGTGCTGGTTGCGGTAGCTGCCCGGGATCACCACGCCGTCGGACCCGCGGTCGTAGGTGATGGAGCCGTCGGTTCCGGCCAGCGCGGCGTCCAGCGAGTCCTCCAGGCCAAGCAGGCCGTGACCGTCCCAGTCGATGCCGCCGACGATGTTGGCCGCCAGCGATCCACCCGGATATTGGCGCAGGTCCTGACGTTCGGCGCCCACCTCCGGGTAGTTGGTGGTGATGGCGCTCGCGATGGCCGGGTCGACAGCGCGCGCCAGGTAGACGAACGTTTCGTCGCTCTGCAACTTCTTCAGCACCGTGGCCGAATTGGGTTTGTTGTTCAGCCGCGCGGCGACTTCCTTGGCGATCTCGCGCAGTCGCTGCTGCGGGTCGGGGCTGCTGGGCATCTTTTGCTTGGCCTCGGCAAGCTGCTTGCGGATCTTGCGCGGCTGGAAGGTCAACGCGCGGGCTTCGATGGTGAATGCGAGCTGGTTGTTGTTGCGGTCGACGATGCTGCCGCGAACCGCCTCTTGAACGTCGGTGACCTTCAGCTGCCCGGCCGCTTCGGCCCGCAGTCCGGCGGCGCGCGGAACCTGCAAGTAGAAAAGCTGCACAACCGCCACGAGCAGCGCCAAGAAGATGACCACGTTGCCGGTCCGGTGCCGGAACAGGAACGACGCGCCGCGTACTCCCATATCCACTGCCTGCCGGGTACGCCGGACCCGCGCTGAGTGGCCGTTGGGCGTGCTTTTGGTCCGCGCCGCCGCTGCTTTCGGCTTTTTGATCCGGTTGGCCCGCTCGGCTTCGGTTGCCCGCCTTGGCTTGCGGGTGCCTGAGCGGCTTGCGCCCTTCACCTGGCGCCACCGGGCGTTATGACGGCCAGCGGGCCGAACTGCTCGCCGTTAGTCGGCGGAGCGGCCGGGGCCGGCGGCGCAGCGGGCACAGCAGCCGGCGGAGCGGGCACGACAGCTGCCGGTGCCGGAAGCGGACCCGGCGGCGGAACCACTGCCGGTGCGCCGGGCGCGCCGGGCACCGGGGGTGCGGCATTGGTGGGCAGGTGCTGGATGCCCAGGGTCGTTGCCCCGTTGGGATCGCGGACCAGAACCTGCGGCCCCGACGTTCCGGGCCCGATCGGCGCGCCATTGCCCGGAGAGACCTGCACCGGCACTTCCAACCTTGCCGGCGGAGGCGCCGGTTTCTCGTCCGGCAGCTTGGTGTTCAGCGGCGGAGGCGGCACGCCCTCGGCCGGCTTGGGCGTGCCGACCACCACCCAGGTTCCCGTTTGGTCCTGAATCAAGTGGGCGGTGTCTTTGGTCGGGATCATTCCAAGATCGCGGGCTTCTTCAGCCAACGCCGGCGCCGCCTGCGCTTCCAGCACGTCGCGTTCGAGTGCTTCTTTTTGTTGCTGCAGTAACTGATTCGTCTGGCGCGCGGCGCCCAACTGGTAGGAGCGCTCGGCGGAGTCGGTCGACAACCACAGCGTGACGCCCAGCCCGGCGCCGAGCGAGCCGATGACCAGCACCACGAACGGCACCTTGGCCGCCAATGTGCGCGGCCGGAGATCGATCGAGGCCAGCCGGGCCAACACCCGGTCGCGCAGTGGTGGCCGAATGACTTTGGGTGCTTTCGCTTTCCGCGCTTTCGCCCGGGCTTTGGCCTGGCTGGCGGTCTTGGGCCGGGCCACCCGCTCGGCGGGCCGAGACATCGGCGTCGTTTGCGGTGCTGATCGTGACACTCGCGGCTCTCGGGCCGGCGCCGAGCCCTTCCCCGTCCGCGCCCGGGTGCGGCGCCCCGCCGGGGATTCCGCCGGCCGGCGCCTCACCTTGCGGCGGGCATCGTCGTGCGCACGACGGCGATCGCCGCCGCCGCGCTGTGGCGCTTCGCGTTTGGCCTTCATCAATCACCCCTCCTTGCTGCCCGTCGCCGAGGTTCAGTTCGTTGCAGGGCCCGCAGCCGTACGGCGGCGCTACGCGGATTGCGTAATATCTCGGCATCGCCGGAACGTTCGGCGCCACGCGTCAAAGACGTGAATTGTGCTGAGTGCTCGGGAAGTTCGATCGGCAGACCGGATGGCGTGCGCGAGGAGGTCGCTTCGGCGAAGGCGCGTTTGACGATGCGATCTTCCAGCGACTGATACGCCAGTATCACGATGCGCCCACCGACAGCCAGGGCCTCCAACGCAGCCGGCAGGGCGTTGGCCAACGAATCCAGTTCGGCATTGACCGCTATCCGCAACGCCTGAAACGTCCGTTTGGCCGGGTGACCGCCGGTGCGCCGGGCCGGGGCCGGAATCGCTTGATAAATAAGCTCTACCAACTCGCCGGTGGTCGTGAACGCGGCGGCGCCGCGTCGCCGGACAATCTGTGCGGCGATGCGGCGCGCGAACCGCTCCTCGCCGTAGCGGCGCAGGACATCGGCGAGCGTGCGCTCGTCATAGTTGTTGACGATGTCGGCCGCGGTCAGCGGAGACGTCGGGTCCATCCGCATGTCCAACGGCGCGTCTTGGGCGTAGGAGAAGCCTCGCTCGCTGCGATCCAGCTGCATGGACGAAACTCCGAGGTCGAAGAGCACTCCGTCTACCGAACCCGTTGGCAGATAATCCGATTCAGCCAAAGCAGCGGTGATGCCGTCATATCGGGTGTGGACTAGCTTGACCCGGTCGGTGAAGCGTGCCAGCCGCGAGCCGGCGATGTCGAGCGCAGTGGGATCGCGGTCGAGGCCGATCAGGTGCAGCCCCGGCAGTGCGCTGAGGAAACGCTCCGCATGCCCGCCGGCGCCGATGGTGGCGTCGACGAGAGTCGCCCCTGACCCGTCGGAATGATGTCTGGTCAGCGCCGGGCTGAGCAACTCAACACAGCGGTCGGCCAGCACCGGTACATGGCCGAAATCGTCTGTGGCGTCAGGCATGGCATCAACTCCCCGACGAATGACCGGTCGGTCGGCGACCCGCCGCGGCCGGGCGGACGCCTGGCCGATCGGCGCGCGACCCGCGGCGCCCGGCTTCGCCGCGCTTGCGATCGCCCGCACATCGAGGTCCCTGTCCGATAGCGCGAACCTGGCGTTGGGGAAGTACGTCAGGGTCGGTTCGGGCAGAGGCCACGATGCACGGGCATGCGCCTCAGATGATGTCGCCGAGTGCTTCATCGCTGGCCGCGGAGAAGTTCTCTTCGTGGGTCTGTTGGTAGTCGTTCCAGGCCTGCGCGTCCCAGATCTCGAGGTAGTCCACCGATCCGATCACCACACAATCCTTCGACAGGTTGGCGTAACGGCGATGGTCGGCCGATAACGTAATCCGGCCTTGGGCGTCGGGATGTTGTTCGTCGGTCCCGGCGGCCAGGTTGCGCAGGAACGCCCGAGCCTCCGGGTTGCTTCGTGACACTTTGCTTGCCCTGCGCGCGAGTTGCTCGAATTCCGCGCGGGGGTAGACGGCGAGGCTGTGATCTTGGCTCTTGGTGACCATCAACCCCCCTGCCAACGCGTCGCGAAACTTGGCGGGCAGCGTGAGCCGCCCCTTGTCGTCGAGCTTGGGCGTGTAGGTGCCCAGAAACATCTGGCCACCTCCCACCGTGCGGAGTCTGGGACCCTCCTCACCCCGACTTCAGCCACCATACCCCACAATTCCCCACTTTGCCCCATTTAGTGCGACGTAAATTGGAGTTTCCCAGCCAGCGCCCCCTCGGGGCCGGTCATACAGGTACCTCGCGCATCGTGGTCTGACCAAGAAACCACCAGTTCAGCGCTCAGATTTTGGTGGGTGGGGCGTTGTGGGGGCCACTGCCCTACCGGTCGTCGACGTGACTGCTGTGAGGCAGCAAAAAAGGGGCGGCCGAGGCCGCCCCTTGATCAGTTAGCTGTCAGTCGTCGAAGCGGCGGCGAAACCGGTCTTCCATCCGGCTGGTGAAGGACCCGCCAGTCCCCTTGGAGCGGCGTTGGCGCACACTCGGCGTCGATCCCGGGTGGTCACGGCGACCGGATAGCCGCGGGCCGGTGATGGCGAAAACGACACCGCCGAACATGACGACGAACCCCAGGACGGACAAGATCGGGAGCCCGATCATCCAGGTGGCCTTGAACGCCACCCCCGATACCAACATCGCCAGCCCCACCACGAACAGCGCCGCGCCCTGTACGCGCCGCCGCGCAGTCGGCGCTCGGAATCCGCCGCCACGGACGCTCGATGCAAATTTGGGGTCTTCGGCATAGAGAGCGCTCTCGATCTGGTCGAGCATCCGCTGCTCATGATCGGAGAGTGGCATTCGTCCCTCCTTGCCGACAAGCTGTTGCGTGACGATGCCCTTGCGTGGGCACCTAACTCAGATGATACGAGGTGGATCTACGCCATACCACTGGTTCGACAGCTGATTGTAGCCGCGCTGATTAGCGGTCGGCACGAGACTGCCGGTCCGATAATGACGGGTGGAAGCAGTGCACCAAATGACCCCTGAGGAGGCACCGCGAGGTGGCGACATTCTTCATCGACCTGCCACCGCACGATATGGAGCGCCGACTCGGTGACGCCCTGGGCGTGTACGTCGACGCGATGCGGTATCCGCCCGGCACCGAAAACCAGCGCGCCGCAGTCTGGCTGGAACACTCGCGACGCCACGGGTGGCAGGCGGTGGGCGTCGTGGAAGTAGCCAGCGCCGACCCTCCGTCGACCGCCGATCTGGGCGCGGCGCCGCTTCTCGGTGTCGCCTACGGCTATTGCGGCTCGCCGGACCAGTGGTGGCAGCAGCAAGTGGTGGCGGGTTTGCAGCGCGGAGGGTTTCCCGGCCCGCAGATCGCCAGCCTGATGGGCAGCTACTTCGAGCTGACCGAACTGCACATACACCCGCGAGCCCAAGGTCGCGGTCTGGGTGAGGCGCTGGCGCGACGGCTACTGGCCGGCCGCGAGGAGGCCAACGTGCTGCTGTCCACGCCAGAGATCAACGGCGAGGCCAATCGGGCCTGGCGGTTATACCGGCGGCTCGGCTTCACCGATCTGATCCGCGGCTACCATTTCGCCGGCGACCCACGGGCGTTCGCAATCCTGGGCCGCACGCTGCCGCTGTAGCCGTGCGTCTGGCACGATGACCTGGTGCGCGCCCAGTTGCTGACCGGACGGCTCGTCGGACGTCGCGTTCTGACGATGGCGCTGCTGCTGTTGGTGGTGCCGCTGGCAGCCGGATGCCTGCGGGTCAAGGCGTCGATCACGATCTCGCCGGACGACACGGTTTCCGGGAGCATCATTGCCGCGGCCAAACCACGCTCCGACAAGGACGCGGGACCGCAACTTGACTCGAACCTGGCCTTCAGCCAGAAGGTGGCGATCTCCAAATACGATCGCGACGGCTATGTGGGGTCCCAGGCGGTGTTCTCCGATTTGACCTTCGCCGAAGTGCCGCAGCTGGCGAGCATGAATCCCGATGCCCAGGGCGTGAACTTGACGTTGCGCAGGGCGGGCAACCTGGTGATTCTGGAAGGCCGGGCCGATTTGACGTCGCTGACCGACCCCGACGCGGACGTCGAACTGACGGTGGCTTTCCCCGGCCCGGTGACCTCCACCAACGGCGAGCGGATCGATTCGGAGCTGGTCGCGTGGAAGCTCAAGCCGGGCATCGTCAGCACCATGACCGCCCAGGCCCGGTATACCGATCCCAGCACCCGCTCCTTTCGCGGCGCCGCGTGGTGGCTGGGCCTGGCCTCGCTCGGAGTCGCCGGACTAGTGGCGGTGCTGGCCTGGGTGGGTCGCGACCGCTCCCCCCGGTTCGTCGAACCCGGCGACCGATCGTCCAGCTAAGCCGTGGCAGGGGGCGACCAGTAGTCCAGCATCTCTGCGAAGGTCTCGAAAGCCGCCGCGGAGACGCCATACGTCGCCTCGAAATGAATGCTCAACGGATAGCCCAGCTCGGCGACACCATCGATCACCCGCTGGTAGAGGTCGACCATCAGCTTGCGCCGTTGAGCAGGTTCACTGTTCGCCAATGTCTTGACGAAGGCCTGCTCATCAGCGACCGCGGCGTTGCCCGGGTCCTGGATGAGCCAATTGATCAGGCCGATCCGATTTTCGACCTTCGGCACGAAACCAAACGAGAGCAGGATCTCGGGCCGGTGGTCGGTCTGCTTGGCGAAGTCGGTCAAAAACCCCACGATCGCGTCGGAATACAACAGCTGGGTCAGGGCGAACGTCGCACCCTGATTGCACTTGAAGTTAAACCGCCCGGCTTCCTCGGCCCGAGTGGGAATCATGATCACGCCGCGGTTAGCCACCTGCTCGCGATAGATCGATAGGGCGTCGGTAGGCGCGACGCCGGAGCCCTCGCCGTCCTGCATGGTGCGGGGCACACCGACGAAGACCACGCCCTCGATGCCGGCATCAACCAGATCGCTCAGCCGTCGGCTCAGAGACAGCTCGTCGGAGAACGCGGTGACCTGGGTGCACAGCCCACGCACCCCGGGTAACTCCGGGGTGATCGCGCGCCAGAAGTCCAGTACGTCGAGCTTCGGTTTCATCTCGACAGGCCGATCGTCCTCCTCGGCGATCATCCCGGGCATCATCACGTGCTCGATCCGGCCGCCGATGCCGGCGTCCGCGGAGAACTGCAGCACTTTGCGGGCATCCTCGATCGCCTGTTGCGGGCCACGATCCACGTTCGGCGGTACCAACTCGAGCGCGATGGTGTTGAGAGTCACAAGGTCGCTCCTCGTCGAATGACTACTTTTTGCAACGGCAGTCTTTGCCGCGCCGCGCCTCGCCGCGTCTTCTCGAACACCGGGCGACCTTGCGCAGGTTTCAGGCCAGCATAGGCGGCAGATAGTGAGCCTGTCGAAGCAACTGCCCTGCGTCGAGCGACATAGACTGTCGGCCCAGGGCAGCTCTAGCAGAAAGGGGCGCGGCGCTGAGCGTCGAAGCAGCGGCAACCGTCGAGTTCGCCGACGCCATCACCGATCAGTTACGGGCGTATCTGCGCGAGCGCCGCAAGGGCGCCGCCCATATCGGCAGCGAGTACGAGGGGCTGATCGCCGGCTTGGAGGAGTTCGTCACCAGCGGCGGCAAGCGAGTACGGCCGGCGTTCGCCTATTGGGGGTGGCGATCGGTTTCCACCGAAACTCCCGGAACCACTGTGCTGCTGCTGTTTTCGGCGCTGGAATTGTTGCACGCTTCGGCGCTGGTACACGACGACGTGATCGACGCGTCGGCCACCCGCCGTGGCCGACCCACCACCCACATGAAATTCGGTGCGCTGCACCAAAGTCGGCGCTGGCAGGGATCGTCGGAGTGGTTCGGGACGTCGGCAGCCATCCTGCTCGGCGACCTGGCGCTGGCGTGGGCGGACGACATCGTCGCCGGCATCGACCTGCCGTCGGATGCATGCCGTCGGGTTCGGCGCGTGTGGTCCGATATCCGCACCGAAGTGCTCGGTGGCCAGTATCTGGACATCGTGGCCGAGGCCAGCGGCGCGGAGTCGATCGCTTCGGCAATGACCGTTAATACGTTCAAAACCGCGTCCTACACCGTCTCGCGGCCGTTGCAGTTAGGTGTCGCGGCCGCCGCGGACCGGCCCGAGGTGCACACCCTTTTCCACGACGTCGGCACCGATTTGGGGGTGGCTTTCCAGTTGCGCGACGATGTGCTCGGTGTGTTCGGGGATCCGGCCGTCACCGGCAAACCCTCCGGTGACGACCTGCGGGCCGGTAAGCGGACCGTGCTGCTCGCCGAGGCAATCGGGTTGGCCGACAAGTCCGATCCGGCGGCGGCCAATCTGTTGCGCACCTCGATTGGCACCGATTTGACCGACGCACAGGTGCGCGACCTGTGTGGCGTGATCGAAGCCACCGGCGCTCTGACAATCGTGGAAGACCGTATCGAGCGGCTGACCCGGCGCGCACTGGCCGCCCTGGCGTCGGCGCCAATCGAAGCTGCCGCCAAGACAGGGCTGTCCGAGCTGGCCAGACTGACCGCCAACCGAACCGCCTGAGCCCGATGTCCACGTCCACGCCAGCACCGACAGAAGACTCGGCCGGTCTTGCCACGCAGAGTTTTTCGCGGCTACGCGAGTTTGTCGCCAGCCCAGATGCGCGTCCGGCACTGCAGGGCTGCCTCGGAGCGGTACTGATCACCACCGGCGGACTCGGGGCGGGCAGCACCAAACCGCACGACCCACTGTTGGAGTCGATGCACTTGTCCTGGCTGCGGTTCGGCCACGGGCTTGTGTTGTCGTCGGTCCTGCTGTGGCTGGGTGTCGCGCTGATGTTGATCGCATGGCTCGGGCTGGGCCGTCGGGTGATTGCCGGCACTGCGTCCGAATACACGATGGTGGCCAGCACCGGTTTCTGGCTGGCACCGTTACTGCTATCGGTACCCGTCTTCAGCCGTGACACCTACTCTTATTTAGCCCAGGGCGCACTGCTGCGCGACGGCCTGGACCCCTATGCGGTGGGCCCGGTGGACAACCCGAACGCGTTGTTGGACAACGTCAGCCCCATTTGGACCATCACCACCGCACCCTACGGTCCGGCGTTCATCCTGATCGCGAAGCTCGTCACGATGTTGGTGGGCAATCATGTGATCGTCGGCACCATGCTGTTGCGGTTGTGCATGCTGCCCGGGCTGGCGCTGTTGATTTGGGCCACGCCACACATCGCCCGACACCTCGGCGCCGACGTCCCGACGGCACTGTGGATCTGCGTGCTCAACCCGCTGGTGATCATCCATCTGATGGGCGGCGTACACAACGAGATGCTGATGGTGGGCTTGATGGCCGCCGGCATCGCCCTGACCCTCGAGCGCCACCCTGTCGCCGGCATCGCGGTGGTCGCCGTCGCCGTTGCGGTCAAGGCGACCGCCGGCATCGCACTGCCGTTTTTGGTGTGGGTATGGATGCGCCAGCTCGGCGACCGGCGCGGATATCGGCAGCTTCGGGCCTTCACCGTGGCCGCCATCATTTCGGTACTGGTCTTCGTCGCGGTCTTCGTGGTGTTGTCGGCCGTGGCCGGCGTGGGTCTCGGGTGGCTGAGCGCGCTGGCCGGTTCGGCGAAGATCATCAATTGGCTGACCGTGCCGACAGCGACGGCCAATCTGGCGCATGCTATCGGCGGATGGTTCTTCCCGGTCAACTTCTACGCGGTGCTACAAGGCACGCGCATCGCCGGCATCGTGATCATTGCCGTCTCACTTCCGCTGTTGTGGTGGCGATTCCGGCGCGATGACCGCGCGGCGCTCACCGGCATCGCGTGGGCGATGCTGATCGTGGTGTTGTTCGTGCCCGCGGCGTTGCCCTGGTATTACACCTGGCCGCTGGCAGTAGCGGCCCCGCTGGCCCAATCACGTCCGGCGGTCGCGGCGATCGCCGGGTTCTCGACGTGGATCATGGTGATCTTCAAACCCGATGGTGCCCACGGGATGTACTCGTGGGCTCATGTCTTCATCGCGACCGGCTGTGCGCTGATCGCGTGGTACGCGCTGTATCGGGCGCCGCAGCCAGACGTCGACACCGCCGAAAGTGTCAGTACGCCATAGCCTGTGCTCGGCGTAATACTTCGCGCGCCTGGTGGGCGTGCAGGGCATCGACGGGGCGGGCGTTGTTGATGGCGTCACGCGTCCCGTCGCGGGTGACTGTCAGCGACGGGTCGGGCGTGAACAGCCAACGCAGGATTTCGGTATCGCGGTAACCGCCGTCGTGTAGCACCATCAGCAAGCCGGGCAAGCTCTTGACCACGTGGCCGGATTCGGTGAAAAAGATCCGCGGCACCAGCACATCGCCGGCACGTCGCACCGCAACCAAATGGCCTTCGCGCAATTGTTGGTGCACCTTGGTGACCGGCACACCCAAGAGTCGGGCGACGCCAGGCAGATCGTAGGTAGGTTCGTCAGGCTCCAGAACGTCGTCGCCAGCCGGAATGCTGCTCATCGCGCCCAGTCTAGAACCGATTCCGGCACGCTGAGTGCACGTTTCGGGCGGAATTCTCGCCGCCGCCTACGATGGCTCCGTGAGGGGAGCGGGCGCCGGCGACGACCTGGAGGGCACATTGCTCGACGGGCGGTACCGCGTTGCGACCAGGATCGCCACCGGCGGGACCTCGACGGTGTACCGGGGGGTGGACCTACGGTTGGACCGGCCCGTCGCGCTGAAGGTGATGGATTCCCGCTACGCCGGCGACGAGCAGTTCCTGACCCGCTTCCGGCTCGAGGCCCGCACCGTGGCACGGCTCAAGGACGCCGGCCTGGTCGCGGTTTACGACCAGGGTCTCGACGCTCGGCACCCCTTTCTGGTGATGGAGCTCATCGAAGGGGGCACCCTGCGCGAGTTGCTGTCCGAGCGGGGCCCGATGCCGCCGCACGCTGTTGCCGCAGTGCTGCGCCCGGTGCTCGGCGGACTTGCAGTCGCGCACCGCGCCGGGCTGGTCCATCGCGACGTCAAGCCGGAAAACGTGCTGATCTCCGACGACGGCGAGGTCAAAATCGCCGACTTCGGGTTGGTGCGTGCCGTGGCAGCGGCCGGGATCACCTCGGCCAGTGTCATTCTCGGCACGGCGGCCTACCTGTCTCCCGAACAGGTCCGCGACGGCGACGCCAGTCCGCGCAGCGATGTCTATGCGGTCGGAATCATGGCTTTTGAGCTACTGACCGGGCAGCCGCCGTTTTCCGGCGACTCGCCGTTGTCGGTGGCTTACCAGCGGCTGGATGCCGATGTGCCGGCGCCCAGTACGGTGATCGACGGGGTGCCAGGCGAATTCGACGAGTTGGTGGCACGTGCGACCGCGCGCGATCCCGCCGACCGTTACGCCGACGCAGCCGACATGCGCGCCGAGCTGGACGACATCGCCGAGGCGACGGGGCTGCCGGAATTCCGGGTGCCGGCACCGGCCAACTCCGCCCAGCATCGGTCAGCCGGCGCCTCTCACAGCAGAATTGAGGAAGACCAGACCACCGATCAGCATCGGCGCTCGGCCGGGCCGACACCCGTGCACCACCCCACCCGCCAACTGGCCCGCGACGACTGGCCGGAGGAACCCGAAAACCTTGATGAGCCGGAGCAATTCGCTGGCATCGAGATGGGCGAGTTCGTGTGGGCCCGCCAGCACGCGCGGCGGATGGTGCTGATTTGGCTGGCAGTGGTATTGGCGGTCACCGGCCTTCTTGCGGCCACGGCGTGGACGATCGGCAGCAACCTGAGCGGCCTACTGTGAGCCTCGGTAGCTAGTCGCGCAGCATTTCTGCAACGAGGAATGCCAGTTCCAGCGACTGCTGGGTGTTCAGCCGCGGGTCACACGTCGTCTCGTAGCGACCAGCTAGGTCGGTGTCCGAAATGTCTTGCGCCCCACCAAGACATTCGGTGACATCCTCGCCAGTGATCTCGACGTGGATGCCGCCCGGGTAGGTGCCCAGTGCGCGGTGCACTTCGAAGAAACCCTGAACCTCGTCGACGATGCGGTCGAAATGCCGCGTCTTGTAGCCGTTGGACGACTCGTGGGTGTTGCCGTGCATGGGGTCGCACTGCCAGATCACCTGATGCCCGGTGGCCTGCACCTTCTCGATGATCGGCGGCAGCAGGTCACGCACCTTGTTGTTGCCCAGCCGACTCACCAACGTCAACCGGCCCGGCTTGTTGTGCGGGTCGAGCCGCTCGACGTATTCGACGGCCAGCTCCGGTGTCGTCGTCGGCCCGATCTTGACGCCGATCGGGTTGGCGATCACCTCGGCGAACGCGACGTGTGCGCCGTCGAGTTGCCGGGTCCGGTCGCCGATCCACAGGTAGTGTGCCGACAGGTCGTACAGCTGCGGTTCGCCGTCCTGGCCGTCCGACATCCGCAGCATGGCGCGCTCGTAATCGAGCACCAGCGCCTCGTGGCTGGCGTAGATCTCGGCGGTCTGCAGATTCCGGTCGGCCACCCCGCAGGCGCTCATGAACTGGAGGCCACGGTCGATCTCAGCCGCCAGCGCCTCATAGCGGGCGCCTGCCGGTGAGGTTCGGACGAATTCGCGGTTCCAGTCCTGCACCAAATGCAGCGAGGCCAGTCCCGACGAGGTGAGCGCGCGTACCAGGTTCATCGCCGCGCTGGCGTTGGCGTAAGCCCGCACGAGTCGCGACGGGTCGTGTTCGCGCGCTGCGGCCTCCGGGGCGAACCCGTTGACCATGTCACCGCGGTAGGACCGCAACCCCAGCGCGTCGAGATCGGCCGATCGCGGCTTGGCGTACTGCCCGGCGATGCGGGCCAGCTTGATCACCGGAAGGCTGGCACCGTAGGTGAGCACCACCGCCATCTGCAGCAGCGCGCGGATGTTGGCGCGGATGTGCGGCTCGGTGTTGTCGACGAACGTCTCCGCGCAGTCACCGCCCTGCAACAGGAACGCCTCACCGCGCGCGACCTGCGCCAACATCTCCTGCAGTCGCACGATCTCGGATGCCACCGTTATCGGTGGGACACTCTCCAGAACGGTGCGCATCGCCTTGGCCTGGTCGATCGGCCAGCTCGGCTGCTGAGCGGCGGGCTTGGCCAACGCCGTGTCGAGTTGGGCGCGCAGATCGGCCGGCAACGGTGGCAGCGACGGCAGCTGCTCGATCGGTACGTCAACGGTCCAGTTCACCCGTCTATGGTAACCGGGCGCTGCAGCCCCCTGACCAGCGCAGTTCACCAGGGACGCTAACCGCCCGGATCACCGTCGGCGGTAATGATCCGAAACCGCCGCAGCTGGTCACGGGCGTCGACCAGGGCGTCGTGGACGTCCGCCGGCCGGCGCGGCATCCGAGGCCGTCCCCGCTCCTCCCATAGCTGGCGCAGCTCACGGGTGAACTTGGGCATCGCCGCCGGTAGTTCCGTCATCGCGCCCCATAGCTGACATAACGCCACATGGTCGTAGGCGCCTACCCAGGCCCACAGCTCGATCGGCTCGTCGTCGTCGACGCCGAAGAACGCCTCCAGATCCGAACGGATCCGAGCGCGGCTGCGCCACAATTGCGACGCCGGCGGCGGCAGCTTGGGCAGCACGTGGGTGCGCACCCAGCTGCCTGCCCGCTCCGGGTCGAATTCGGTCGACACCGCGTAATATTCGCGGCCGTTCTCGGCCACGACGCCGATCGAGATCAAATCGATCGTGCGGCCGTCCTCGATGAACTCGGTGTCGTAGAAATACCGCACGCCGGGGAAGCCTAGCCCGACGACGATGCAGACCGCGGAGCGGTGGAGGCGGGGGCACCCCCAGCCGCGCGGCGGCGAGGGGGCAAGTCGGGCGATCCGACCTAGCCCGTTGCACCGTTGCCGAACTCAGCCCGGCTCGCCCGCCGCCAGGGCGCGCTGGGTACCGTCCGGCGGCGGCGCCGCATGGACCTCACGGTCCAGCTGTGCGTCGACGGTGCGATCGTCGGGGCGGCGAGGCGTGCCGGCGATCGCCGACTGCAGCGACAGCTTGGCCCGGACCACTGGCCGACGCAGCATGCGTTCCCGCAGCAGCGATTGCCGCATCTTGTCCAGATGGCGGTTGTAGCGCCACCGCGCCCACGGGGCGTGCGGGCGCGACAGCCGGATCGCTCCGATGACCAGCAGCGGAACGAAAAACATTCCGATCAGGCCCGTCCACACCTTGCCCTTGAGCAACACCACCACCGCCAGCGGCGGCATCAGCACCAGCCCCAGGATCACCGCAGCATGCAGCACCAGCGAGTGGGTGTCCTGCCAGAACGAGAGGAAGAACATCAGCGGATGTAAGCCCAGCACCAGCAAGCCGCCCACGGCGATGGCAGCGAAGACGGCATCGACCGAGGTGCGACCGTCCTCCTCCCAGTAGACATCCGAGAGATGCAGGATCAACGCGTACTCATCAAGAACAAGTGCTGCGCCGGTACCGAAAAGTGTTGCTGCCAAAGTAAATTCGATGCCACGGCTGTAGACGTCCAGTGACACCAACGCGATACCGGACACCATCACCAAGATCACCCCGACCACCACGTGGTGGATGTGCAGTGATCCGATGTGGATATTTCGCGGCTCCCACCATCTGGGTGGCACGCCTCGGTCTGCGCGATAGCGGATATAGCGCACAAAAGATCGGGTGACAAAGAAGGTCAAGATGAAGGCGACCAGACAACACAGCAACGGCAGTCTGCCGCTATTGATGATGTCGTCTTGCAACCACCTGAGCACCTTAAAAAAGTACGCCGTCATGCAACGCGCCGCCCGCCACGACACCGCGTGAGGCCCGCGGCACCGATAAGCTGTGTCGGACATGAATACGAGGCGGTCGCCCGACGTGGGCAATCGGCGGGGGCTGGTAGCCATGCAGCCGGTCGTTGTGTGGGGTCTACTCGGTGCCGCGGCCGTGGCGGCGCTCGGCTATGCGGCCTGGCGGCTGCTCGGGCACACGCCATACCGCATCGACATCGACGTCTATCGGATGGGCGGCCGGGCCTGGCTGGACGGCCGCCCGCTGTACGGGGACGGCGTGCGGTTCCGCACGTCGGCCGGGCTGGACCTGCCGTTCATCTACCCGCCGCTGGCGGCCATTGTGTTCTGCCCATTCGCCTGGCTGGGGCTGCCGGCCGCCAGCGCGGCGATCACCCTGACAACGCTAGCCCTGTTGCTCGCCTCGACCATGATCGTATTGACCCGGCTCGACGTGTGGACCACCTCGCGCCGGGTGCCCGGACCGCCCTGGTTGCGCCAATGCTGGCTGGCCGCGGTCGTTGTGGCCGCGGCGGCGACCTGGCTGGAGCCCATCACGTCGAACTTCGCCTTCGGCCAGATCAACGTGGTGCTGATGACTCTGGTGATTGCCGATTGCGTCCCACGTCGCACGCCCTGGCCTCGCGGGCTGCTGCTGGGACTGGGAATCGCCCTGAAACTGACCCCGGCGGTGTTTCTGCTTTATTTCCTGTTGCGTCGCGACGGCCGCGCAGCGCTGCGGGCAATTGCGTCGTTCGGGGCGGCGACTCTGGCCGGTTTCGGGCTGGCCTGGCACGACTCATGGGAGTACTGGACCGACACGGTGCGCAACACCGATCGGCTCGTCGGGCCGGCATTGAACACCAACCAGAACATCGGGGGCACGCTTGCCCGGCTGGATCTCGGCGAGCCCGAGCATTTCGTGCTGTGGGTGCTCGGCTGCCTGCTGGTGCTCGCCGCGACGGTATGGGCGACCCGGCGGGTGCTGCGCGCCGGCGAACCGACCATGGCGGTGATCTGCATCGCGCTGTTCGGGTTGGCTGCCTCGCCGCTGTCGTGGTCGCACCACTGGGTGTGGATGCTGCCGGCCGTGCTGGTGACCGGAGTGCTGGCCTGGCGGCGTCGCGGCGCGGCGCTGGCCGCGGTCAGCGCCGCGGGTGTGGCGCTGATGGTGTGGACGCCGATAAACCTGCTTCCCGCACACCACGAGACGGCCGCGGCATGGTGGCGCCAGCTCGCCGGGGTGTCTTACCTGTGGTGGGCGTTGGCGACAATCCTTACCGCCGGACTGACCCTCACCGCTCGCAGCGAGCCGCGGAAATCGACCGTCCCCGAACCTGCAGCGGTCTCGGCGGTCGGCTGACCACTCAGATCCGCGGAGCTATCCCGCGGCTGTCTCGGGAATCCGGGTTGGCGGCTTGCCGGCCGCCAACGGCTCGGCACCGTTGCCGTCGTCCTTGGCACTGGCGGCGTAGATGTCGACGTATTCCTGACCGGATAGCCCCATCAGGTCGTAAATCACCTCATCGGTGACGGCACGCTCGATGAAGCGATTACCGGCCAGCCCATCGAACCGGGAGAATTCCATCGGCTTGCCGAACCGCACCGTCACCCGGCCGAACCGCCACATTTTGCTACCGGGCGGGTTGACGACGTTGGTGCCGATCATCGCCACCGGGATCACCGGTACGCCGGTGTGCAGTGCCAGCCGGGCCAGCCCGGTCTTGCCCTTGTACAGCCGGCCGTCGGGTGAGCGGGTGCCCTCGGGATACATGCCCAGCAATTTGCCTTCGGCGAGCAACCTCGCCGCAGTGTTCAAAGCGGCCTCGGCCGTGTCGGCGTCGGTGCGGTCGATCGGAACTTGTCCGGTGGTGCTGTAGAACCACCGGATGAACCAGCCTTTGATTCCGGTGCCGGTGAAGTATTCGGATTTGGCCAGAAAGGTGATCCGGCGGCGCACCACCAACGGCAGGTAGAAGCTGTCGGCCACCGCCAGGTGGTTACTTGCCAGTATGGCCGGTCCGGACTGCGGGATATTCTCCAGTCCTTCGACCCTCGGCCGCCCGAGCATGGCAAGCAGTGGGCCCATGAAGATGTACTTGAAAAGCCAGTACCACATGGCCCTCCCTCTCGCCCGCCCCGGATAGTGTTCTGCGCCAAGAGTACCCATCGAGTCTGGACGCGACCATAGGACCGCGGTGACTTGCCCAGCTCCTGGGGCGGCGGGCCGTCGCGCCTGGCTTCGCCACGCCGGCGTTCGCCGTTACTCCTCCACGGTAACCGAGATGGGCTGATAGCGGCTTTTTGTGTTCGGCGCAGCTTCGGGTCCGGAAGCAGCCGCACCGCCGGACGGACCGTCGGGCGGCGGAGGCGGCACCGACTGATCCACCTCCTCGATGACGGCCCGGATCACCGCCAGCAGCGCGACGCTGTGTTCGGCGATGACGGTCAGCAGCGGGTGCTGTTCACCGCTCACCAGCGCCGCGAGCGCACAGACCGGACACCAGAGCTGTTGACATTTCCCCGTACCCGGGCCGCCGCCCGACGCCCGCATCGCCGCGGCGCGCACTGCAGGGTCGATGCCATCGAGGATGCTCTGCGCAAGTTTCCGCAATTCCGGACCGATATCGGGGTGAACGCCGCTCATATGCGCCGCTCCTCCCTATCGCTTCGCTTCGCATCGTCGACGGCGGTCACGTCGGCCAAACGCCCGGATCAGGCCGGAAACGCACCGTGAGCTCACTGCCTCGAAGGTGGGCGTCCAGCACCGTGCAGCGCCGCAGCACTGAGGCCAACCGAACTCGGCGCCGCATTCCGCCGGCACTGATGATCAGGTCGTCGTCGACCCGGCCCAGCGCGAGCCCGCCGGAATCGACTTGCGGCAACTCTAGTCGCAATCGGTAGATCGACTGCAGGCCTGATCCGGATTCGAGGTCGACGACGGGACGCAGCGGTCCCGGCGGCGCCGCTCCGCCGCGTCGGCGTGCACTGTCCATCAGTTCACCCAACGCCTTCGGGCCGATCGGCTCGCCGGCCAAGTGCGGAGCCAGCACAAGCGCCACATCGCCGATGGTGGTATCCAATTCGTCCAGCACCGCGCGCTGTTCACAGATGCGTTCGGCATACCAATCGAAAGCAGGATGATCCGGCAGATTTCGATACTCGTACGAATCATCTTGCACCAGAATCTGATTGACGATCAGCTCCTCGACACGCACACCCATCAGCGCCAATGAGCCCAGTGTCCGGGCAGCTTCGGCGGCGACCACTCGTTCGGCGGTCAGGACCAGGTGGGCACCGACCAGCGCAGGGTCGGTCAACAGGGCGCTGAGCCGTTCGACGCCGGCGCTGATCCGCTCCAGCAGCGCCACCACCGCGGTGGACCGCGCATCATCAGTAGCGGTGGAGAGCCGGCGGTGTCGCGGCCAAGCGCGCTCCACGTAGAGCGTGAAGGTGGCCGGCAGCGTCAGCATTCGCAAGGCGTCGGCGGTCGAGGCGCAGTCGACCACGACGTGGTCCCACTGTCCGGCCGCGGCCAGTTCCCCGACCTCGTGCAGCCCGAGAACTTCCTGGATGCCCGGCAGGGCCGAGAGTTCTTCGGGGGCAATGGTGTTCAGCTCCGACTCGGGAAAGCGCCGACCCACGGTGTCGACCACGTCGCGCCAGCGCGCCTCCAGGAGCGCCAAGGTGTCCATCGCCAGCGCGTCGAGGAACCCGCCGCCCATGTCAACGTCGTCGGCGAGTACCCGCACGGGATCGCGGCGGCCGGTCGGCGGGACCGGGATGCCCAGCACGTCACCAAGTGAATGCGCCTGATCGGTGGATACCACCAGCACCCGTTGCCCGGCGCGGGCATCGGTGACCGCCGTGGCGGCCGCCAGGGTGGACTTTCCTACCCCGCCCTTGCCGACGAAGAGACTGATCCGGGCCAGGGCGGGCGCTGCCGACTCACTCAGCCTCGACTCGTTTCTTCAGATCCTTCAACGCGCTGTCGGTCAGCCTGCGCTCAGCTTTGCGCTTGAGCAACCCGATCATCGGCATAGCCAGGTCGACCGTGAGCTCGTACGTGACATCGGTACCAGACCCCTTGGGCGACAAGCGGTATACGCCGTCGAGGGCCTTGAGCAACGAGCTGGAGACCAGCGACCAGTGAACCGAGCGGCGGTCTTTCGGCCAGTCGTAGGAAAACACCAGGGTGTCTTTGAGGACGGTGGTGTCCAGCACCATGCGCGCCACTTTCGGGTAACCGTCGGCGTCGGCCTCGAGCACCTCGGTCTCTTTGTACTCCGAAACCCACTGCGGGTAGGAACCGATATCGGCGATCACGTCCATCACCGTGCCGGGGTCGGCATCGATGTGGATCGTCTGCGTCGTCTTCTCCGCCACCTGGCTGCTTCCCTCTCCCCCGTAAGCGGGCGCTACCCCCCGGTCTCGGTCAGAAACGGTACTCCCCGTACCAACCCGGATGGGCTCAAGCCACCGGAGAAACCCCGACCGGGCGGGACCGCTCCAACTGCGCTTTGACCTCGAAAGCCATATTCTTTCCCGCCACCCGGCGACGGTGGGTCATTCGAGCGAGATTCATCCGAGCCAGCTGCCACGCTGCGACCCCGGACGGCTCGGCGTGCAGGAAGTAGTGCAGCAGCACGCCGTCGAGCAACGGCTCGAGCCAGATCTCCATGGTGCCGGTCAGCGGTCCGGTCACCGCCCATCTGATGCCCTTGTCAGCCCGGTCTTCGATGACCTCCAGCCACAGATCAGGCCACCAGCGCCGCCAGTTGGCCCGGTCGGCCACCGCAGCACCGACTCGCGCGGCGTCGGCGGCGACGAAGGTCTGATCGGCAACTTGAACGCTGTGCACGGACCTAGCTTCACATATCCGGCTCCTCTGCAGACCGTGCCGGTCTGCATCGTCGCCAGACTGGGTTCGAGCGTCCGGCTCCTCTGCAGACCGTGCCGGTCTGCATCGTCGCCAGACTAGGCTGGCGGACACCAGACCCAGAGACGTCAAGCGAGGTCAGAAGAGTGCGTGAATTGAGTGTTCCTGCCCCATTCGAGGTAGGTGAGCGCGACAACATCGTCGCCACGGTTTTCGAGCATGAGCGCGACGATCCCAAACTGGTGATCTTTCAGCGTCTGATCGACGGCACCTGGAGCGATGTCACGTGCGCCGAGGCGGCCGCCCAAATCCGTTCGGTGGCTCTCGGTTTGATCGCAGAGGGCGTACAGGCCGGCGATCGGGTGGCGATCTTCTCTGCGACCCGCTACGAATGGGCGATCCTCGACTTCGCGATCCTGGCGGTGGGCGCGGTCACCGTGCCGATTTACGAGACGTCGTCGGCCGAGCAAGTGCGCTGGGTCCTGCAGGACTCCGAGGCAATACTGGTGTGCGCCGAAACCGACGCCCACGCCACCATGGTCACCGAGCTGACCGGCGAATTGCCCACGCTGCGCAGGGTGTTTCATATCGACGGTTCCGGCCCCAAAGCGCTCGACCAGCTTGCCGAGGCCGGCGCGTCGGTGGACGCAGCGGAGCTGACCGCCCGGGTCGAGGCGCTGCGCGCTGCGGACCCGGCCACGCTCATCTATACCTCGGGCACCACCGGGCGGCCCAAGGGCTGTCAGCTGACGCACTCCAACCTGGTCTACGAGATGCGAGGCGCCAAAGAAGCGTTGCCGACGCTGCTGGCCAAAGGTGAGCGCCTGCTGATATTCCTGCCGCTGGCCCACGTGCTGGCCCGCGCGATCACCTTGGCCGCCTTCGCCAACAAGGTCACCGTCGGGTTCACCAGCGACATCAAAAACCTGGTGCCGATGTTCGCGGTGTTCAAGCCCACCGTCGTGGTGTCGGTGCCGCGAGTGTTCGAGAAGGTGTACAACACCGCCGCCCAGAACGCCGCCAACGACGGCAAGGGCCGGATCTTCGAAATGGCCGCCCAGACCGCGGTCGACTGGAGTGAGGCCCGCGACCGCGGCGGTCCCGGCCTGCTGTTGCGGGCGAAGCACGCGATATTCGACCGGCTGGTCTATCACAAGCTGCGCGCTGCGCTGGGCGGCGATTGCCGCGCCTCGGTCTCGGGCGGCGGGCCGCTGGGCGCACGGCTGGGCCACTTCTACCGCGGTGTCGGCCTGACCATCTACGAGGGCTACGGATTGACCGAGACCAGTGCGGCCATCACGGTCAACCAGGTGGGCGGCCTCAAGATCGGCACCGTCGGAAAGCTGTTGCCGGGCAACAGCATGCGTATCGCAGACGACGGCGAGCTGCTGGTGCGCGGCGGGGTGGTGTTCAGCGAGTATTGGCGCAACGAGCAGGCCACCAACGACGCGATGGCCGACGGGTGGTTCAAGACCGGTGATCTGGGCGCCATTGACGAGGATGGCTTCTTGACGATCACCGGCCGCAAGAAGGAGATCATCGTCACCGCCGGCGGCAAGAACGTCGCGCCGGCGGTATTGGAAGACCAGTTACGGGCACATCCGCTGATCAGCCAGGCGATGGTCGTCGGCGACGCCAAGCCGTTCATCGGGGCGCTGATCACCATCGACCCCGAAGCTTTCGAAGGCTGGAAGCAGCGCAACAGCAAAGCGGCAGGTACGTCGGTGGGTGATCTGGTGACCGACCCTGACCTGGTCGCCGAAGTGGATGCCGCCGTCAAACAGGCCAACCAGGCGGTCTCGCATGCGGAATCGATCCGCAAATTCCGCATTCTGCCCGTCGACTTCACCGAGGACACTGGCGAACTGACTCCGACGATGAAGGTCAAGCGCAAGGTGGTGGCCGAAAAGTTCGCCGACGACATCGAGGCGATCTACACCAAGTGAGCCGGCGCGCGCTCGTTAGCCGCGCAGCAGGCCGGCCAGCCGGGCAGCTAGCATGTCCCAGCGCCAGTGCGCCGTCACCCAATCTCGCCCGGCGGCTCCCATGTCCGCGGCACGGTCGAGGTCGGACAGCAACTCGGTGACGGCGTCGGCGACCTGATCCTCCGACCGGCCGTCGACCACCAAACCGGTCTCGCCGTGCCGCACGGTCTCCGGCGCACCGCCCGAACGTCCAGCGATCACCGGTACGCCGGTGGCGGAGGCCTCCAGGAACACGATGCCCAGTCCCTCGACGTCCAGCCCGGCGCCGCGGGTGCGGCACGGCATTGCGAACACATCGGCCATCGCATGGTGCGCGGGTAGCTCGTCGGCGGCCACTCCGCCGGTGAACGTGACGTGTTCGGCTACCCCGCAGCCGTCGGCCAACCGGCGCAGCGCCGTCAAATGCGGGCCGCCGCCGGCAATCACCAGCGCCGCGCCGTCGACGCGCCGCCGGATTTGCGGTAGTGCACGGATCAGCATGTCCTGGCCCTTGCGCGGAACCAGCCGAGACAAGCACACGATGGTGGGCCGCTGGCCCAGCCGGTAACGGGCACGCAGTTCGGTGCGCGCGGCGTGATCGGGGCGGAACCGATCGGTGTCCACACCAGGTGGCACGTGCTCCAACGAGGCAGCCGGGCCGAACGCCGACGCGAACCGCGCCCGGGTGTATCGGCTGACGAACGTGACCACATCGGTGCCGTCTCCGATGCGACGCAGCACCGACCGCGCCAACGGCAGCATCGACCAGCCCACTTCGTGGCCGTGCGTGCTGGCCAGCACCCGGGTAGCGCCCGCATCCCGGGCGCGCTGCGCCAGCAATGCCAGCGGTGCGGCCGCCCCGAACCAGACGGTGTCGATGCCCTGATCTGTGATCAGCCGGCGCATCCGGGTGTCGACGCTAGGGCCGGGCAACATCAACGTTCCGGGGTGGCGCACCACCTGGTAGCCGGTCGCGTGGGCGTCGAAAACGTCGGCGCCCTTCCACTGTGGCGCGTAGACCATCACCTCATGCGCCCCGGAACCGGCGATCCGATCCACGAGCTCGCCCAGGTAGGACTGGATGCCGCCGCGTCGAGGAGGAAAGTCGTTGGTTACCAGCAGGACCCGAGACACCTGGGTAGGCTAGCCCGGCGTCAGGACGAGCGGGTCAGCCACTGCTGCCAGTGGGCAAGGAGGCCGGCCATGTCGGTGCCGAGCACGTCACGCACGGCACTGGGCACGTCGACATGCCCGACACCGCACGCGGCCCGGTAGAAACCGGCCAGCGTCGCGGTCCCGTAACTGTCGGCGACGAAGCGGGCGAACCACCATGCCCGGTCATAGGCCAGTGAGCGCTGCGGTCCGGGTGTGTCGAGGTCGGCGTCGGATGGCACAGCGGTGGGCAACAGTGTGCCCACGGGCACCACGGTCGGTGGGCGTGCCACAAAGTCAGCCACGCCTTCGGTCAGCCAGCGTGGCGCGTCAAGCGCCGTGACTGCGCGGGTGGCATAGTGGAAAAGCTCGTGGCTCAATACAATTCGCAGCGCCGGTTCGCTCATTCCGGCCGCCCCTGGCGCGAAGACGATCCGCTGGCCGACGGCCACCCGGCGGACCGGATCGACCTCGTCGGCGACGGCGATCGCCGCGATATCGGCCCACTGCGCCGCTGATCCGCCACCGGCTTCGCCCTCGAACTGGTGCTGCGAGCCGGTGCCCACGATGGTGATATCGCGCGGCCAGTCGGCACCCCAGAACGTCTGCACCGCGTCGACGGCCGTACCCATGTTCGCCGCGACGCGCCTCAGCAGCGAGTCGGTAACTGGACCGCCGAGGTTGACCAGCCGGATGGTGCGCCCGTCGACGGCCAGCGGCGCCTCGTCAGGTGCAACTCGTGGGGCGCCGATCAGCACCACGACAGCCAGGACCAACTCTGCGACAAGGGCCGATGCCAGCAGCATCGACGGCCACCGCCGCCGAGGCTGGGCGTCAGTAGCGGCGAGCGTTGTAAATCGGGCCGGACGAGGTCATCGGCACCACCCGCACCGGCTGACCGTAGGTGGAGGAATGGACCATCAGACCGTCACCGACGTAGATGCCGGCGTGTGATGCGTCGGAGTAAAAGGTGAGCACGTCACCGGGCTGCAGGTCCGACAGCGCAATGGGCTGCCCGCCGTGGGCCAACGCCTGGCTGGAGTGCGGCAGCGCGATGCCGGCCTGCTGGAACGCCCACATCACCAAGCCAGAACAATCAAAGCCCCCGGGGGCGGCGCCACCCCACGAGTACGGCGCACCGACCTGGGTCAACGCGGCCTGCACGGCCGTCGCCCCTTGGCCGCTACCCGGCGCGCCGCCGGGAAACGCCTCAGGGGCGTCTACGCCGGGCCCACCACCATTGGGCGGCAACGCTTCAGGTGCGGGGGCCGCTACCAGCGCAGCGGGCTGCGGGGCCGGCCCTGGTTCGGCCAGCGCGGTGCGCTGCCCCGGCGACAGAGAGAGGTACTGCGACTTGACGACGGCGATCTGCACCTGCAGCTGACTTTGCTTGGACTGCAGACTCGCCCGCACCGCGGCGGCCTGCTCGGCGGCGGTCTTGGCGTCTGCCGCCGATTTCGCCGACGCCTGCTCGGCTTTGGCGGCCTGCTCTCCGGCTGTCCGGTAACTGGCCATCTGCGCGGACATCTCGGTGGCGATCACCCGCTGCACGGCCAGCTTGCCGATCAACTGCTGGGGCGACTCGGCGGTCAGGATCGCGTCCATGCCGTCGGTTCGACCGCCCATGTACATCGCGGCAGCAAACTTGTTGACACCGGCCTGGAAGGTTGCCAACCGGGCTTTGGTGGCTTGCGCGGCGGCTTGGTCGTCCGCGTGCCGCTTGTCCGCGGCGCGCTGCGCAACCAGTTTGTCGTTGAGGTCGAGCTGGGCGCTGTGCATGGCCTCAGTCGTCTGTTCGGCCTGACGAGACAGCTCAGTGAGCTTTGCCATGGCGTCATCGGCCGGATCGGCCAGCACAGTGCCGGTGACCGCGCCGGAGAAGATGGTGATAAATCCCGCTATCGCGGCGACGGCAAATCGCTTGCGGGTGCATCCAGCCCAGCGTCTACCGTCATTCCCCGACACCAAAATTTCGTATCCTTCAAACCCGTCGACAAGACGTCGAATTTGCTTTAGGTCTCAGACAGGTTACGAAACGGTATAGGCATTGTCCAACAGCGGAACATTAAGAAATCAGCAAGATTTTGACGGCCGTCAGGCCACTCCGGGGCGATGAATGGGCACCAGCCGCAGCCTGGGGGCCATACCCGCGTCGGCGAGTACCTCCAAAGCGGCCCGCTCGTCGGCCAGCAAAGTTTCCGGTACCCCGAGTAGCACACTGACGACGCAGTCGCGGCATCCAGGTCCGCGGACCGCGCAGTCGTCGCAGTCGATGATCACCGGTCCGGGCGGCCCGGCCTGCCCGTCGGGCCTGGCGGTTTCTGCCATCTGGCTGGTCCTTTCGCTCTGGTCGATCGATCTCCGCGCAGGCTAACGGCCACCACCGACAAGGTTCGCCGCGGTGATCGCACCCGACGCGCCGCGCCGGGTCCGCCGCCTGTCGGTGGCGCTGCCTAACGTCTCGGCCATGGGTGTGCCGGCCCCCGAGCAGTTGAGCTTCGCCGGCCTCGACGCGCTCAAGGACGTGTCACTGCGCGAGACCACCTTCGTCGTCGTCGACCTGGAAACCACCGGCGGGCGCGCGGCAGCCGACGAGATCACCGAAATCGGGGCAGTCAAAGTTCGCGGCGGTGCGGTGCTGGGTGAGTTCGGCACTCTGGTCGACCCGCAGCGCAGCATCCCGCCACAGATCGTGCGACTGACCGGTATCACCACCGCGATGGTGTGTGATGCGCCGACGATCCGCGCGGTGCTGCCCATGTTTCTCGAGTTCGCCCGGGGCTCGGTGCTGGTCGCCCACAACGCCGGATTCGACGTCGGGTTCCTGCGTGCCGCCGCCGATCGCTGTGGCATCCCCTGGCCCCGGCCGCAGGTGCTGTGCACGGTCCGGCTGGCCCGTCGGGTGCTTACCCGCGAGGAAGCCCCCAGCGTGCGGCTGGCCGCGTTGGCCCGGCTCTTCGCCGTCGCCAATGAGCCCACCCACCGGGCCCTCGACGACGCCCGCGCCACCGTCGAGGTACTACATGCGCTGATCGAGCGGGTGGGCAACCAAGGGGTGCACACCTACCCCGAGTTGCGGTCGTATCTGCCCGGTGTGACGACGGCTCAGCGCCGCAAACGGGTGCTGGCGCAGGGCCTGCCGCACCGGCCGGGCGTCTACCTGTTCCGCGGGCCGTCCGGCGAGGTGCTCTACGTCGGCACCGCAACCGACTTGCGGCGCAGGGTCACCCAGTACTTCAACGGCTCCGACCCGCGCGGCCGCACCAAGGAGATGGTCGCGCTGGCCAGCGCCCTCGATCATGTCGTATGCGCGCACGCACTGGAAGCCGGCGTTCGCGAGCTGCGGATGCTGGCCGCGCACGCCCCGCCCTATAACCGTCGCTCGCGATACCCGCACCGGTGGTGGTGGGTGACGTTGACCGACGAGGCGTTCCCCCGCCTGACGGTGGTGCGGGCGCCGCGGCACGAGCGTGCGGTCGGCCCGTTTCGTTCCCGGGCCGACGCTGCCGACACCGCGGCGCTGCTGGCGCGGTTCACCGGGGTGCGCACCTGCACCGCCCGGCTGGCGCGTTCGGCGCTGCACGGCCCGGCGTGCCCACCGCGGGAAGTGTCGCCGTGTCCGGCCGGCCGCGAGATCACCGCTGCGGAATACGTGCCCACGGCGCAGCGCGCCGCCGCGCTGATCGACGGTGCCGACAACGCCGCGCTGGAGGCGGCGGTAGCCCAGATCACCGCCCTGGCCGAGCGGCACCGCTACGAGAGCGCCGCGCGGCTACGGGACCACACCGGTGCGGCGGTCGAGGTGCTCTGGCGTGGCCAGCGCCTGCGGGCGCTAGCGGCGCTGGCCGAGTTGGTGGCCGCCGCACCGGATGGGCACGGCGGCTGGCAGCTCGCCGTGATCCGCTACGGGCAACTGGCTGCGGCCGGCACTGCGGCCCGTGGCGTGCCGCCGATGCCCGTCGTCGACGCGCTGCGGGCGGGCGCGCAGGTGATCCTGCCTGCGTCCGCCCCGCTGGGCGGGGCGCTGGTCGAGGAGACGGCACTGATCGCGCGCTGGCTCGACGGGCCCGGAGTGCGCATCGTGGATGCTGCCGCGGGCTGGTGTTCGCCGTTGAGGTCCGCCGGATCGTGGGCTGCGTGGGCCGCTTCGGCCCGCTCGGCACGCGTTGCCGCCGAGCAGGCCAGCGACTCAGATCTGTTGTCCGAACCGCACCCATCGCGCGAGCAGCTGTTCGGCCGCACCGGTGTCGATGGCGGCAGCGGCGCGGTGCAGCCCGTCTTCCCACGCCGGCAACCACTCGGCGCGGCTGGATAGCCCGGTGTGGGCCACGATGGCGCCAGCGGCGTTGAGCACCACCGCATCTCGCACCGGGCCCTTGGCGCCGGCCAGCACCGAACGGGCCTCGGCCGCGTTGGCGGCCGCATCGCCGCCAAGCAGGTCGTCGAGTTCGGCGCGCGCGAAGCCAAACCCGGCAGGGTCGAACGTCAGCTTGTCCACCGTGCCCGCCTGTACCCGCCAGATCGTGCTGGTCGTTGTGGTGGTCAGCTCGTCGAGCCCGTCGTCGCCGTGCACCACCAGGACACTGGACCGGCGGGCAGCGAACACCCCGGCCATCACCTCGGCCAGATCGGCAAACGCGCAGCCGATCAAACCTGCTCGCGGGCGGCCCGGATTCGTCAGCGGCCCAAGCAGATTGAAGACTGTGGGAACGCCGACCTCGCGTCGCACCACCGACGCATGCCGATACGACGGGTGAAACTGCGGCGCGAAGCAGAACCCGATCCCCACTTCCGCGACGCTGCGGGCGACCTCGGCAGGGTTCAGGTCGATGCGCACACCCAGCGCCTCGAGTGTGTCGGCACCGCCGGACAGCGACGAGGCCGCGCGGTTACCGTGCTTGACCACCGGTAGACCGGCGGCGGCCACCACGACGGCAGCCATCGTGGACAGGTTGACGGTGGACACGCCGTCGCCACCGGTCCCAACCACATCGACGGTGTCGGTGCCGATCGCGTCGACGGGCAGCGGATGCGCGTGGTGCAGCATGACCTCGGCCAGCTCGCTGACCTCCGCGGCAGTGGGAACCTTCATCGTCATCGCGACCGCGAACGCGGCGATCTGCGACGGCGCCGCGGCGCCGGTCATGATCTGCTCCATCGCCCAGGCGGCCTGTCCGCGCGCCAGGTTCTGGCCGGCCATCAGACCGCCGAGCACCCGCGGCCAAGACGACCCGGAAGATGACTCCGCCACGCGCCGATGGTCCCACACCGGTAACTGGTGGCAGCTTATGCGGCAGCGACTCGCCAATTGCCGCCCCGGGTGGAGTTCGACAACTACAAAGCGTCATACTTGCGGATGTGACGAGTGCGGTGGGAACCTCGGGTACTGCTATCACGGCGCGCGTGCATTCGCTCAACCGGCCCAACATGGTCAGCGTCGGCACCATAGTGTGGCTTTCCAGCGAGCTGATGTTCTTTGCTGGGTTGTTTGCGATGTACTTCACAGCGCGCGCTCAAGGCGGCGGTGACTGGCCGCCCCCGCCGACGGAATTGAACCTCTACCAGGCGGTTCCGGTCACGTTGGTGCTGATCGCCTCGTCGTTCACCTGCCAGATGGGGGTGTTCGCCGCCGAGCGCGGCGACGTCTTCGGGCTGCGCCGCTGGTATTTCGTCACGTTCTTGATGGGGCTGTTCTTCGTCCTGGGTCAGGCCTACGAGTACTACCACCTGGTGGGTCACGGCACCACGATCCCCAGCAGCGCCTACGGCAGCGTCTTCTACCTGGCCACCGGCTTCCACGGACTGCACGTCATCGGCGGGCTGGTCGCCTTCATCTTCCTGCTGGCCCGCACCACGATGAGCAAGTTCACGCCGGCGCAAGCGACCGCGTCGATCGTCGTCTCCTATTACTGGCACTTCGTCGACATCGTCTGGATTGCGCTGTTCGCCACGATCTACTTCATCCGATGACCAGCCGCCTGACGAACAGGAGTGTTCGCTTGAAGACACTGGGGAGTAATCGCTCGCGACGGCGGCTTCGTCGCCGGTTGTCGGCCGGACTGCTGCTGTTGATGGCGCTGGCGGTCGCCGGCGGGCTGGCCGCGGTGCTGACCCCAACTCCCCAGGTGGCCGTGGCCGACGAGTCCTCCTCGGCGTTGCTGCGCACCGGCAAACAGCTGTTCGATACCTCCTGCGTGACGTGTCACGGTGCCAATCTGCAGGGTGTGCCGGATCGCGGCCCGAGCCTGATCGGCGTCGGTGAGGCGGCCGTCTACTTCCAGGTGTCCACCGGGCGGATGCCCGCCGCACGCGGTGAAGCGCAGGCGCCCCGAAAGGAACCGATCTTCGACGGCGGGCAGATCGACGCGCTGGGCGCCTACGTGCAGGCCAACGGTGGCGGCCCCACGGTGGTGCGCACGCTGGACGGCAGCCCGGCGATGCAATCGCTGCGCGGTTACGACCTGGGCCGCGGCGGCGACTTGTTCCGGCTCAACTGCGCGTCGTGCCACAACTTCACCGGCAAGGGCGGCGCATTGTCGTCGGGGAAATACGCCCCGGACCTGGAGCCGGCCAACGAACAGCAGATTCTCACCGCCATGCTGACCGGGCCGCAGAATATGCCCAAGTTTTCTGACCGTCAGCTGTCCTTCGAGGCCAAGAAGGACATCATCGCCTATGTGAAAACCGTCAGCGAAGAACGTCAACCAGGCGGCTACGGTCTGGGCGGCTTCGGACCGGCCCCCGAGGGCATGGCGATGTGGATCATCGGGATGGTTGCCGTGATCGGCACGGCATTGTGGATTGGGGCGCGATCATGAGCGCCGGCGACGATGCAGAGCGAAGCGATGAGGAGGAGCGGCGCCGGATGAGGGACGGGGTCAGCGGAGAGGGCAAGGGCACCGACACCCCCGGCCAGCAAGGTGCTCCGGGTCAGCCCAGCGATGCCGAACTGAACGCGATGTCGCGTGAGGAGCTCGTCGAGCTTGGTGGCCGGCTCGACGGTGTCGAAACGGTCTACAAGGAATCACGTTGGCCGGTCGCGGGAACCAAAGCCGAGAAGCGCGCTGACCGCGGAATTGCGTTGTGGTTCTTGGCCGGTGGCGGTTTCGGGTTGGCGCTGCTTTTGGTGTTCCTGTTCTGGCCCTGGGAGTACAAGCCGATGGAGGCTGAGGGCAGCTTCTTGTACTCGCTGACCACCCCGCTCTACGGTCTGACATTCGGGCTGTCCATTCTCGCGATCGCGGTCGGCGCGGTGCTATTCCAGAAACGGTTTATCCCCGAGGAGATTTCGATCCAGGAGCGCCACGACGGCGACTCCCCGGAGATCCACCGCAAGACAGTGGTCGCCAATCTGACCGATGCTTTCGAGGGCTCGACGCTGCGGCGTCGCAAGGTGATCGGAATGTCGTTGGGCTTGAGCCTTGGAGCTTTCGGCCTGGGCACGCTGGTCGCATTTATCGGCGGTCTGATCAAAAACCCGTGGAAACCGGTGGTGCAGACCGCCGACGGTAAAAAGGCCGTGCTGTGGACCTCGGGCTGGACGCCGCGGTACCGCGGCGAGACCATCTATCTGGCCCGTGCTACCGGTGAGCACCTGGGTTCGCCGTTCGTCCGGATGCGTCCGGAAGATGTCGACGCCGGCGGAATGGAGACCGTCTTTCCGTGGCGGGAATCTGACGGCGACGGAATCAGCCACGAATCACGTGAACAACTGCGCAAGATCATGATGGGTGTGCGCAACCCGGTGATGCTGATCCGCCTCAAACCAGGTGACATGTCGCGGGTGACCAAACGCAAGGGTCAGGAGAGCTTCAACTTCGGCGAGTTCTTCGCCTACACCAAGGTCTGCTCGCATTTGGGTTGTCCCTCATCACTTTACGAGCAGCAGTCCTACCGCATTCTGTGCCCGTGCCATCAGTCGCAGTTCGACGCACTGCAGTACGCCAAACCGATTTTCGGTCCGGCGGCGCGTGCGCTGGCGCAGCTGCCCATCACCATTGACAGCAACGGTTATCTGGTCGCCAACGGCGACTTCATCGAACCAGTCGGGCCGGCATTTTGGGAGCGCACCTCATGAGTCCGAAAATCGATATCGGCAACACCCTCGCCCGTCAAGCGCAGGACATCGACACCCGCTATCACCCGTCGGCCGCGGTACGGCGCCAGCTCAACAAGGTCTTCCCCACCCACTGGTCGTTCCTGCTTGGCGAGATCGCGCTGTACAGCTTCATCGTTCTGCTGATCACCGGCGTGTACCTGACGCTGTTCTTCGACCCGTCCATGGCCGAGGTCACCTACAACGGCGTCTATCAACCGCTGCGCGGGGTGGAAATGTCGCGGGCCTACGAAACCGCGCTCAACATCTCCTTCGAAGTCCGCGGCGGGCTGTTCGTCCGCCAGATCCACCACTGGGCCGCGCTGATGTTCGCCGCGGCGATCATGGTGCACCTAGCGCGCATCTTCTTCACCGGCGCATTCCGTCGGCCCCGTGAAGCCAACTGGGTCATCGGTTCGCTGCTGCTGATCCTGGCCATGTTCGAGGGCTACTTCGGCTACTCGCTGCCCGACGACCTGCTGTCGGGTATCGGGCTGCGGGCCGCCTTCTCGTCGATCACGCTGGGCATGCCGGTGATCGGTACCTGGTTGCACTGGTTGCTGTTCGGCGGTGACTTCCCCGGCAACATCATCATCCCGCGGCTGTACGCGCTGCACATCCTGCTGATTCCCGGGATCATCCTGGCGCTCATCGGGGCGCATTTGGCGCTGGTCTGGTTCCAGAAGCACACTCAGTTCCCCGGGCCCGGGCGCACCGAGAAAAACGTCGTCGGTGTGCGGGTCATGCCGGTCTTCGCGGTCAAGTCCGGCGCTTTCTTCGCGCTGACCACCGCCGTCCTGGGCCTGATGGGCGGCCTGTTGCAGATCAACCCGATCTGGAACCTGGGGCCCTACAAGCCATCTCAGATATCGGCGGGCAGCCAGCCGGACTTCTACATGATGTGGACCGAAGGCCTGGCCAGGCTCTGGCCGGCCTGGGAGTTCTACTTCTGGCACCACACGATTCCCGGACCGGTCGGCGTGGCGTTGATCATGGGCTTGGTTTTCGTGCTGCTGACCATTTACCCGTTCCTGGAGAAGAGGTTCACCGGCGACTACGCGCACCACAACCTGCTGCAGCGCCCGCGGGACGCCCCCGTTCGTACCGCGATCGGCGCCATGGCGATCGCGTTCTACATGGTGTTGACCCTGGCCGCGATGAACGACATCATCGCGTGGAAATTCCACATCTCGCTGAACGCGACGACCTGGATCGGCCGCATCGGGATGGTGGTGCTACCGCCGATCATCTACTTCGTCACCTATCGGTGGTGTATCGGGTTGCAGCGCAGCGACCGTGCGGTGCTCGAGCACGGCATCGAGACCGGCATCATCAAGCGTTTGCCGCACGGTGCCTACATCGAATTGCACCAGCCGCTTGGCCCGGTCGACGGCCATGGCCATCCGATACCGCTGGAATACCAGGGCGCCCCGGTACCCAACAAGATGAACAAGCTCGGCTCGGCCGGCTCGCCCGGCTCGGGCAGCCTGCTGTTCGCCGATCCGGCGTCCGAAGACGCCGCGCTGCGCGAGGCGGCGCACGCCGGCGAACAGCGTGCCCTCACCGCGCTACGCGAGCACCAAGACGGCACCAACGGTTCCCGCGACGGCGAGCACTAGGTCCCGCGGGCCGGGCCTCCCGCGTCGAGACTGCGTTCAGGGCGTAGGCGCGCGAACAGCCACGCGCTGCATGCAGTCTCGATGCCGTAGCCGCAGTCTCGACGCCCGACGACGACCGAAGCCCGCTACGACGGG
This sequence comes from Mycobacterium sp. NGS62, assembly GCF_059812285.1. Lineage (NCBI taxonomy): Bacteria > Bacillati > Actinomycetota > Actinomycetes > Mycobacteriales > Mycobacteriaceae > Mycobacterium > Mycobacterium sp. NGS62. Next base: position 448,435 of record NZ_JCALCK010000001.1, read on the forward strand.
CCGGGCTGGGTGAGCATCCGGCGTAGTTGCCGCACGTGTCGCCAGGGGATCACCGGCATGGCAACCGTGACGATGCCGGCAATCACGTACGCCGTCCAGGCCGCGGCCTGGTGGCCGATGGCCATCAGGTAAGTCGCCGTTGCGACAGCGACCAGCGCAACTCCCATAGCGGTCACCAGTTCGACGGTGCCGCGTAACCAGATGCGATCTATGGTCGCGTCTGTGAAAGCGCTGGCCGCCCGCAGCGCGGTCAACCGCTCGGTCTGGCCGGCCGGGCCGCGAGCCGGCGGATACTCCGCCCTGATCGGTGGCGCAGCCGCAGCACGAGCCGTGATGTGCCCCGATTGCGCCGCGGGCTCGACCCGAGTCGTGCGCCGGGCACGCAGTAGCACCGGGACCGCGCCGACGATGATCAACGCCGAAATGACGATGATGACGTACAGCACCGACGAGGTGTGCGGGTTGCCCGCCGTCTCGTGAAAGCCCCGTCCCAAATCGATCAGCGCGACAGTGGCCGCCACGCTCACACCGATCAGCACCAGCCAGATCGCGGCGCAAACTCCAACCAGAATGCGATCGCCGGTGGTCGACGACGCCATAGCCCACCCACCTCGGCTGTCCGAATATCTGTTGACCATCAGCAGTTCGTCTGCGGTGCGTTGTTCTCGTTCGACGACAGCACGGCTCCGTCGCTGGTGGTGATCGTGCAGTTGAGTCTGCTGACCCGGAAAAGACTCGACGCCTCCACTGAGCCGACTTCAGACTGCGAGATCGGGGTGACCGTGATCGACCACGGGATATAGACGTTGTGTTGGGTGCGCCGCCGGCCAGAGGCATCGATGTAGGTCACCGAGATGATGTCGCCGGGCGCCTTGGTGCCGGTTACCGAATAGGTGACCTGCCGAGGACCGGCCGGAGCGGTGGTGGTCGGTGGTGGTGGCGGCGGCGGAGGTGCCGCGACGGGCGGCGGCTCCGGGGCCGGGGCCGGCTCCGGAGCAGGCGGTGGTGGAGCCTCGGCGGGGGGCGGCGGGGGTGGTGGCGGCGGCTCACTGGTGGATGGCGGAGGGGGCGCCGGCGGCGGAGTGGTGACGGTGATCTCGTCCTGAATCGGCGGCGCAGACGAGGGCGCAGTTTCCGGGGTGGCCAGGTCCTGTGTGTCGGTACGCGCGAATAGCAGCGACACCGACACCACCAGGGCGATCGCCGCGACGATCGCGGCCACGCCGACAACCCACGGCCAGCGTGGCGGGTGGGGTTCGTCGCCCTCTGCCTCGTGGTAGCTGTCGTAGTCGTAGAGGTCGAGGTCGACGGGCACATAGGGACCGCTGGTGAAGTGTTCAGACTCCGGAGCCGAATAGGCCTGCGAATAGGCATCCGTCTCGCTGGTCGGGTCACTTTCGCCGGTCTGCTCCCCCAGGTGCTCGCCGGCGAAATCGTTGTCGTCGTCGCTGAGCTCGCTGCCGGTCTCCAGTTCGCCAGGTTCCGGTCCTGGGGGATTCGGCCCGCTCATGTTCGTCTGTCCTGTCCAACTACGTCACCAGTGCAGGCGACAACGCGCCTGCATCGCCCAGCGCACGCTCCGCAATTCCACATTGTGCCTCGCAAACCCTACCCAACCGGCAGGTGCACGGCATTCCCGGCGACCTGGTGACGGGTCAACTGATGCCCTGATTGTGACCTTGTGCGCGACCTGATCAGTGCTTCTCGGGACCGAGGTAGTACTCGAAAACCAAGCCGGCTGCCGACGCGAGAACGAACACCACGCCGGCGGCAATCAACCACGGCAACCACAGCCCGATACCGACGGCGGTCACCGAACCCGCCAGGGCGATCAGGACGGGCCACCAACTGTGCGGACTGAAAAAACCTAATTCGCCTGCGCCATCGCTGATCTCGGCGCCCTCGTAGTCTTCAGGACGGGTGTCGAGCCGGCGCGCCACAAACCGGAAAAAAGTCGCGACGATGATCGCCAGACCGGCGGTCAGCACCAGCGCGGTGGTGCCGGCCCATTCCACCCCACCGGTGGCGAACAAGGTCGTCAGCACGGCGTAGATCACGGCGACCACAATGAAGAACGCGGCGATGAATTCGAACAGCCTGGCTTCGATATGCATAGGTGTCCCTACTTGCTCGCCGCCGGCGACAGCTGTCCGCGGCGGGTTTCGAACGGATGCGTTGTGACCGCGACGGGAGACTGGTTGATCGCCTGCAGAGCCTGAGCGTTCGTCTTACCGCCGATCCGCTGGTCCAAATAGGCCTTGAAGTCGTTGGGCGCCACTACCCGGACCTCGAAGTTCATCATCGAGTGATAGGTGCCGCACATCTCGGCGCAGCGGCCGACGAATGCCCCGGTTTGGGTGATCTCGGCGACCTGGAATCGGTGCACCGAGTTGTTGGCCTGCGGGTGGGGCATCACGTCACGCTTGAACAAGAACTCCGGCACCCAGAACGAATGCACGACGTCAGCCGATGCCAGTTGGAACTCGATCCGCTTGCCCGCCGGCAGCACCAGGACCGGGATTTCGGTACTGGTTCCCAACGTCTCGACCTTGTCGAAGTTGAGGTAGGTGCGGTCCTCGGTGTTGAGGCCACGCACTGGGCCGACCAGTTCCTCGCCGTGCTTGTCCTTGCCTTCCGGCTTGGACACCATCGCCGCCTTCTTCGCCGGGTCGGCGCCGTCGTATTTGAGCGTGCCGTCTTTGAAATCGACCTTCTGGTAGCCGAACTTCCAGTTCCACTGGAACGACGTGACGTCGACGACGACCTCGGGGTCGGACGCCAGATGCATGATCTTTTCCTGCACCACCACGGTGAAATAGAACAGCACCGAGATGATCAGAAACGGTGTGACAGTCAGCACCAGCTCCAGCGGCATGTTGTAGCCGAACTGGCGCGGCAACTCGGTGTCACTGGCCTTTTTGCGGTGGAAGGCCGCGGCCCAGAAGATCAGGCCCCACACGATGACCCCTACCACCAACGAGGCGATCACCGCGCCAAGCCACAGCTGCCGGTTGGCCTCCGCCTCGGGGGTGATCCCGCGCGGCCAGCCCAGGCCCAGTGCCTCCTGCCAGCTGCATCCGCTCAGGGTGACCGCCAGGACGCCCAGCGTGCCGGCCAATACCAAGAGCCGAAGCCGACGGGAGCCTGCAGAACGGCTTGGCCCGCGGAGTGTCACGTTGGCGCCTCCTGTATCACAAGCTGGGCCGACGGGAGTCGGCCGACTCGCCGCAGCTGTCGAATACTACTACGCAGCGTAGACCACGCGTCCTGGCGAGCCGCGCAGACTCCCCCGCGCCGACGCTGCCCTTGCCCGTCGCCCGATCAGCCTATTCGCGAGGGTGCGGCATACTTGGGCGCGATGTGTGGACTGCTGGCCTTCGTGGCTGCCGCGGCCGGCGGTGTTCCGCCCGGTTCTCCCGCAGCCGACGGCGCCGACGGAGCCACCGACGCGATCGCTCGCGCCTCGCATCTGATGCGTCACCGCGGGCCCGACGAGCCGGGGACTTGGGCTGACCCCGATGGGACGGCCGTGCTGGGCTTCAACCGGCTGTCCATCATCGACATCGCCCACTCACACCAGCCGCTGCGCTGGGGACCGCCGGAGACACCCGAGCGGTATGTGCTGGTGTTCAACGGCGAGATCTACAACTACCTGGAGTTGCGTGCAGAGCTGACCGCCGAGCACGGCGTCGCATTCACCACCGACGGCGACGGTGAGGCCATCATCGCCGCCTACCATCATTGGGGTCCCGGCGCGTTGGGGCGGTTGCGCGGCATGTTCGCGTTTGCACTGTGGGACACCGTCACCGGCGAATTGTTCTGCGCCCGAGACCCATTCGGCATCAAGCCGCTGTTTGTGGCGATCGGATCCGGCGGTACCGCGGTAGCCAGCGAGAAGAAGTGCCTGTTGGATCTGGCCGACCTGGTGGGCTTCGACACCCGACTCGACCCTCGGGCCGTGCAGCACTACACGGTGCTGCAGTACGTACCCGAGCCCGAGACACTGCACCGCGGGGTGCGCCGGCTCGAGTCGGGCTGCTACACCCGGATTCGCCCCGGGGACCCTGCACCGCAAACCACCCGCTACTTCGTGCCGCGATTCGCCGCCACCCCGATCACCCGGGATACCGCGCAGGCTCGCTACGACGAGATCACCGCGGTGTTAGAGGACTCGGTGGCCAAGCACATGCGCGCCGACGTCACCGTCGGGTCGTTTCTGTCCGGCGGCATCGACTCCACCGCGATCGCGGCCCTGGCCATCCGGCACAACCCGCGGCTGATCACCTTCACCACCGGCTTCGAGCGGGAGGGATTCTCCGAGATCGACGTGGCCGTCGCATCGGCCGAGGCGATCGGTGCACGGCATATCGCCAAGGTGGTCAGCCCGGCAGAGTTCGTCGCCGCCCTCCCGGAGATTGTCTGGTACCTCGACGAACCGGTAGCCGACCCGGCGCTGGTGCCGCTGTTCTTCGTCGCGCGCGAAGCCCGCAAACATGTCAAGGTGGTGCTCTCCGGCGAAGGCGCCGACGAACTGTTCGGTGGCTACACGATTTACCGGGAACCGCTGTCGCTGCGGCCGTTCGATTATCTGCCCGCCCGGCTGCGACGGTCGATGGGCAAGGTGTCCAAACCGCTGCCCGACGGCATGCGCGGCAAGAGTCTGCTGCACCGGGGATCGCTGACGTTGGAGGAGCGCTACTACGGCAACGCGCGTAGTTTCTCCGATGCGCAGCTGCGTGCCGTGCTGCCCGGGTTTCGTCCGGACTGGACCCACACCGACGTGACGGCCCCGATCTACGCCGAATCGGCCGGATGGGATCCGGTAGCCCGCATGCAGCACATCGACCTGTTCACTTGGCTACGCGGCGACATCCTGGTCAAAGCCGACAAGATGACGATGGCCAACTCGCTGGAACTGCGGGTGCCGTTCCTGGACCCCGAGGTGTTCGCGGTGGCTTCGCGGTTGCCGCTGGAAGCCAAGATCACCCGCACCACAACGAAGTACGCGCTGCGCCGTGCGCTGGAGTCCGTCGTCCCGGCGCATGTGCTCAACCGGCCCAAGCTGGGCTTCCCGGTGCCGATCCGGCACTGGCTGCGCGCCGGCGAATTGCTGGAGTGGGCCTATGCCCTGACGGACTCGTCACAGGCCGGCGAATTCGTCGACGTCGCCGCGGTACGCCGGATGCTCGACGAACATCGTTGCGGTACAACCGATCACAGCCGCCGATTGTGGACCGTGCTGATTTTCATGCTGTGGCACGCGATCTTCGTCGAGCACACCGTTGTGCCGCACATCACCGAGCCGCACTACCCGGTGCAGTTGTAGCCGTTGACTCTGCGTCCACCAGGCGTCCTACTCGCACTTTTGCCTGGTGTGTGCAGACTCAACTCGAAAGCGCTGTGGCGATCTCGGCAGCGGCCTCGTCGCCGTAGGCACCGGCCAGCCGGCTCACCGCGGACTCGCGGTCCCACTCCCATTCCTGGGTGCCGGTCGACTCCAGCACCAGCACTGCGACCAGCGATCCGAGCTGGGCAGCACGCTCCAGGCTCAAACCCGCGCTGCGGCCGGTCAAAAAGCCGGCCCGGAACGCGTCACCGACGCCGGTGGGGTCGACCTGGCTGGTCTCCGGCACCACGCCGACGTGGATGGTGGCACCGTCGCGGTCGACGATGTCGACCCCCTTGGCACCCAGCGTGGTTACCCGCAGCCCGACCTGCGCCATCACCTCGGCCTCGGTCCAGCCGGTCTTGGACAGCAGCAGATCCCATTCGTAGTCGTTGGTGAACAGGTAGGTGGCGCCATCGATGAGCCGGCGGATCTCCTCGCCGGTCAACCGAGCCAACTGCTGAGACGGGTCGGCGGCAAACGCCAGCCCGAGCTTGCGGCACTCCTCGGTGTGCAGGAACATCGCCTCCGGGTCGTTGGCCCCGACGATCACCAATTCCGGTGTGCCGACGTCATCGACAACCTTGGCCAGCGAGATGTCCCGCGCCTCCGACATGGCGCCCGGATAGAACGAGGCGATCTGGGCCATCTCGGTGTCGGTGGTGCAGACGAAGCGCGCGGTGTGCGACGTCGTCGAGATCAGCACGTTGTCGCACTTGACGCCGTGGCTTTGCAGCCATTCGCGGTAGTCGCCGAAGTCGTCGCCGGCAGCGCCCACCAGCGCGACATCGCCGCCGAGCACGCCGATGGCATAAGCCATGTTGCCGGCCACCCCGCCGCGGTGGATCACCAGATCGTCGACCAGAAAGCTCAGCGAAACCTTCTGCAAGTGGTCCGCGAGCAGTTGTTCGGAAAACCGGCCCGGAAAGCGCATCAAATGATCAGTTGCAATCGAACCGGTCACCGCAATCGTCACGAAAGATCCACCCTTCATTTTCTAAGCTCGTCTAGCGAAGACTACGCGCGGTAGCGGCGGCCGTTGCAGCGCGGCCAGTCGTCAAGGGTGCGTTAGCCTGCCTAGAGCAACCCGATGGCTGCTGACGGCGACCGTCCGCCGTCTCATCCACAGCGTAGGAGAACCCTTGATGCCCGGTCCCTACTCGCCGAACCATCCTCTCGGCGCCGACGGGCCGCCGTTCACCGATCCGCATCCCAGTCAGCCGATTCCGACGCCCCCCGACCACCCCGACTCAACAGGGCCAGGAAATACGCAGGCAGCGCCGCCCGCGGCCGCTTACCCGGGCCAGTTGCCCCCGCCGGTGCCCTATCCGACGCGGCAGCGACGACGGTGGATCATCGGAGCGTTGGTGGCTGTGGCACTGATCGCCGTGATGACTGGGGCGATCGTGTACGGGGTGCGGAGCGACAAATCGGCCACCACCGGTGCCGTATTTTCCGAGGCGACGGCCAAATCGGCGATCCAGGGCTATCTGGACGCGCTGGAGCACCGCGATACCGAAGCCATCGCCCGCAACACGTTGTGCGGTATCTACGACGCCGTCCGGGACCGACGGCCGGACGAGGCGCTGGCCAAACTGTCCAGCGACGCCTTTCGCAAGCAATTCTCCGCCGCCCAGGTGACCTCGATCGACAAGATTGTCTACTGGTCGAACTACCAGGCGCAGGTGCTGTTCACCATGCGGGTCACCCCCGCAACGGGCGGGCCGCCGCGCGACGAGGTGCAGGGTATCGCGCAGTTATTGTTCCAGCACAACCAGGTGCGCGTGTGTTCTTACGTGCTGCGAACAGCGGGCAGCTACTAGCCCGCCGAAGACAACGGCCTCAGTTGAACGAATCGCCGCAGGAGCACGATCCGCCCGCGTTGGGGTTGTCGATCGTGAAGCCCTGCTTTTCGATCGTGTCGACGAAGTCGATCGAGGCACCTTGCAGGTAGGGAGCGCTCATCCGGTCGACAGACAGCTTCACACCACCGAACTCTGCGGTCAGGTCACCGTCGAGGGAACGGTCGTCGAAAAACAGGTTGTACCGCAGACCGGCGCACCCGCCCGGCTGAACCGCGATGCGTAGCGCCAGATCGTCGCGGCCTTCCTGGTCCAGCAGTGACTTCGCCTTGGCCGCTGCGGCGTCGGTCAAGATCACGCCGTGGGTGGTGGCGGTCGACTGGTCCTGAACAGTCATTGCGTCTCCCTATATGTGCCTACGTGCCTAAATCGCTGGGATGGGTCCGCTCGGCGCTGAGCATCCGATGAAAAACCCACCTAGTCAAAGGTACCTTGTTCGGCCGCTATTCCCGAGTTGCGCGGCTGCCGCCGAAGCCAAACCCATCAGCTGGTTGGCGGCATCGACCAGCGCCAGCCGGACCGAACCAGCGTAGTCGGCGATCGCGTACGCAGCGGTTATGCCCGCCGACCGCTGCGTGAAGCCGTCGAGACCGACCTGACCGGCCAGCACCAGCACCGGGATCTGCCGCGAGCGCGCGGCGGCGGCCAGCGCCCCGACGACCTTACCGTGCAGTGATTGCTCGTCGAGCTGGCCTTCTCCGGTGACGACGAGATCTGCGACGGCAATGTCATCGGCCAGCCCGGTGTGCTCGGCGATGATTGCCGCGCCCGATTCCCGCCGGCCGCCCAGCGCCAGCAACGCCGCCCCGATCCCGCCCGCCGCACCGGCGCCGGATTCGGCGCTCACCGGACGCCCGGCCGCCGCGTCCAGTTCGGCCGCCCAGCCGCTGAGCCGCTGTTCCAGCGCGACAACCGTCTCAACGTCGGCGCCTTTCTGCGGTCCGAACACCCGCGCGGCGCCCCACGGCCCCAGCAGCGGATATTCGACATCGGAGGCAGCGACCAGTTCCACCCCGGCCAGCCGTTTGCGGGCGACATCCAGACCGCCGAGTTCGTCGATGAGCCCGCGACCGCCGTCGGTGCTGGCGCTGCCGCCCAGCCCGACAACGATGCGCGTCGCGCCCGCCTCCAGCGCCGCTTCGATGAGCTGGCCGACTCCCCTACTGCCGGCGGCCAACGCAGTCTGCGGTGTCGGCGGACCGCCGAGCTGGGCCAGACCGCAGGCTTCTGCGCAGCCCAGATATGCGGTCGTCGATTCCGGATCAAACACCCAGTCGGCCTCGACTTCGTCGTCCAGCGGTCCGACGACCCGTAGCCGGCGCGGTTCCCCGAGCCGGTCAGCCAATACCGTGACAAAGCCCGGTCCGCCGTCGGACTGCGGCGCGATGGTGAACTGATCGTGTGGCCGCGATCGGTTCCAGCCGGTGGCGATGGCGGCTGCGGCTTGCACGGCGGTCAACGTGTCGCCATAACTATCCGGGGCAATCAGCACGCGCAGCACGTCCGGGCCGCTCATCTCAGCGAGCGTAAAGGCTCGCCGCCGCGTGTGCTCGCCGAAGACTGTTTACCGATCGAAACCCGCTGCACAGTAACCTGGCGACTGTGAAGCTGCTGGGCCGCAAAAAGGACGTCGGTGTCGCCCCGGATGAGAACGAGGCACCGGCGGACCAGGACGCCGTCGTCACCTCCGGGGTTGCTCGTCAATCCACCGCGCCCAAAGGGCGGCCCACACCGAAACGAAGCAACAAGCGGCGCGGTCCGGTCGCACCGGCGCCCATGACCGCAGCCGAGGCCCGCGCCCGGCGCAAGGCGATGGCCGGCCCGAAACTGTCCCGCGAGGAGCGGCGGGCTGAGCGGACCGTACGCCGCGCGCAAATGACCCAGCGGCGGGAACGCATGATGGCCGGCGACGAGGCCCATCTGCTGCCGCGCGATCGGGGCCCGGTGCGCCGGTTCGCCCGCGATGTGGTGGACGCGCGCCGCAACGTGCTGGGATTGTTCATGCCGTTGGCGTTGACACTGATGTTCATCATGTTCGGCGTACCGCAGCTGCAGCTGTACATGTCGCCCGCGATGCTGGCGTTGATGGCTCTGATGATGATCGACGGGGTCATCCTGGGCCGCAAGGTCACCAGGATGGTAGACGAGAAATTCCCCGACAATACCGAAAGCCATTGGAAGTTGGGCCTTTACGCCGCGGGCCGGGCTTCGCAAATGCGCCGGATGCGCGCTCCTCGCCCCCAGGTCAAGCGCGGCGAACGCGTCGCCTGACCGCCGCCGGTGCCGAGCACGCCCTCGGGGTTCTGATGACCTTTCCGCCGGTGACGCCCCCCGACGCGGATGTCGCCGCGGCGGCCCGCGCCCGGCAGGACACCCTGACCAAGCCGGCGGGGTCGCTGGGTCGCATCGAGGACTTGGCGGTCTGGCTTGCGTCGTGCCAGGGTCATTGTCCGCCACAGCAATTCGAGCGCGCCCGGGTGGTCGTCTTTGCCGGTGATCATGGTGTCGCGCGGTCCGGCGTATCGGCGTACCCCCCGGAGGTCACCGCCCAGATGGTCGCCAATATCGAGACCGGCGGCGCGGCGATCAACGCATTCGCCGAGGTCGCCGGGGCGACCGTGCGGGTCGCCGACCTCGCCGTGGACGCCGATGCGCTGTCGCCGCAGGTCGGTGCTCATAAGGTGCGCCGCAGCAGCGGTGACATCGCGGTGCGGGACGCGTTGACCGACGACGAAACCACCGCCGCGATCAACGCCGGCCGGCGGATCGCCGACGAGGAGGTCGACGCCGGCGCCGACTTGCTGATCGCCGGCGATATGGGCATCGGAAACACCACGGTGGCAACCGTTCTGGTTGCGGCCCTGACCGGTACCGAGCCGGTCGCAGCGGTCGGCTACGGAACCGGTATCGACGATGCCGGGTGGGCGCGCAAGACGGCAGCGGTCCGCGACGCGCTGTTTCGGGCCGAGCGGGTGCGCTCGGATCCGGTTGCATTGCTGCGGTGTTGCGGCGGCGCGGATCTGGCCGCGCTGAGCGGCTTCTGTGCGCAGGCCGCAGTTCGGCGCACCCCACTGCTGCTGGACGGCCTGGCGGTCACCGCAGCCGCACTGGTCGCCGACCGGTTGGCGCCGGGCGCGCGGCTGTGGTGGCAGGCCGGTCACCGGTCCACCGAACCGGCGCACCAACTGGCATTGGCTCAGTTGGAGCTCGATCCCATCTTGGACCTGCGAATGCGGTTGGGCGAAGGCACCGGGGCAGCGGCGGCGCTGCCGGTGCTGCGGGCCGCGGTGGCCGCGCTGTCGTCGATGGCAACCTTCGCAACTGCCGGCGTTTCCGGCCGCGCCGACAAGCACCCATCGTGATCCGCTCGCTGGCAACCGCTTTCAGCTTCGGAACGGTCGTACCGCTGCCCGGTGCGGCGGACCGGCCGGTGGGTGGCGCAGCGGTGAGCGCGCTGCCTCTGGTGGGCGCCGCGTTGGGCGGTCTGGCCGCCGGCGTGGCCTGGGTTGCCGGGCTGGCGTTCGGGGCGGGCAGCCCGCTGGCGGGTCTGCTCGCAGTGGCCGCACTGCTCGCGGCCACGCGCGGCCTGCACATCGACGGCGTGGCCGACACCGCTGACGGGCTGGGCTGTTACGGGCCGCCGCAACGCGCACTGCAGGTGATGCGCGACGGGTCGACCGGCCCGTTCGGTGTCGCCGCCGTCGTGTTGGTAATTGCGTTGCAGGGCTTGGCCTTTGCCTCGTTGAGCGTGGCCGGCATTGTCGTCGCGGTGGCCGCCGGCCGCGTTGCGGCGGTGCTGGCCTGCCGCCGGTCGGTGCCCGCGGCCGAGGGCAGCACCCTGGGCGCCCGGGTGGCCGCCACCCAGTCCGCGGTGGCGGTGTTGGGCTGGATCGCAGTGCTGGTGGTGGCGTCGCTGTGGGCGGCTCCGCGGCTGTGGCAGGGTCCGCTGGCGGTGCTGGTGGCGCTGTGCGTGAGTGCCGTTCTGGTCGCCCACTGCGTGCGCCGGTTTGGCGGCATCAGCGGCGACGTGCTCGGTGCTGCGATCGAGCTGACCACGACGGTGAGCGCAATGCTGCTGGCGGCAGGCTAACCCAGCCGCGACATCCAGTCGTGGGTGTCGGCGAACGTGCCGCGCTGAATGCCGGTCAACGTGTCGCGCAGCGCCATCGTGATTTCACCGGGTTCGCCATCGGCGATGGTGAACTCGCCCTCACCGTGCTTGACGTGGGCGATCGGGGTGATCACCGCGGCCGTGCCGCACGCGAACACCTCGGTGATCTCACCTGCGGCTGCCTTCTTCTGCCACTCGTCGATGTCGATCTTGCGTTCCTCGATTGCGAAGCCGGCGTCGGTTGCCAACTGCAGCAACGAATCTCGAGTGATGCCTGGCAGCAGGGAGCCGGACAGCTCGGGGGTGACCAGTCGGGCCGATCCGCCGCCGCCGAACACGAAGAAGATGTTCATCCCGCCCATCTCTTCGATGTAGCGACGTTCCACCGCGTCGAGCCACACCACCTGGTCACAGCCGTTCTCGGCGGCTTGGGCCTGAGCCACCAGCGACGCGGCGTAGTTGCCGCCGAATTTGGCCGCTCCGGTGCCGCCGGGGCTGGCCCGGACGTATTCCGTGGACACCCACACAGTGACCGGTTTGACGCCCCGCGGGAAGTACGCACCGGCCGGCGAGGCCAGCACCAGATACCGGTACTGCTTCGCCGGGCGCACACCCAAACCGGGCTCGGTGGCAATCACGAACGGCCGCAAGTACAACGACTCCTCGCCCCCGGCCGGGGGCACCCATCCATCGTCGACGGCGATCAGTTGCCGCAGCGATTCGATGAACAACTCGTCGGGAAGCTCCGGGATCGCGATCCGCCGCGATGACGCCCGCATCCGGGCGGCGTTGGCGTCGGGGCGAAACGAGACGATCGAGCCGTCCGCCCATCGATACGCTTTGAGCCCTTCGAACACTTCTTGCGCGTAGTGCAGCACGATCGCCGACGGGTCCAGTTCGATGGGGCCGTAGCCCATCACCCGCGCGTCGTGCCAGCCCTGGCCGTCGGTGTAGTCGATCGACACCATGTGGTCGGTGTGGTACTTGCCGAAACCGGGATCGGCCAGGATCGATTGGCGCACCTGGTCGCTGGTCGGGTTTGCGGTGCGCGAAACCGTGAACTCGAGGCGGCCGCTGGTCATGGGGCGATTGTATATCCGGGCGCTAGCGAGTTTTCGGTTCGACGAATGGGGGCCGGACCACTTCGCATTCGACGGCGCGGCCACGGACGTCGACGTTCACCCGCTGACCGTCCTGGACATCTGCGTCGGTGTCGATCAGCGCCAGTGCGATACCGACTTTCAATGTCGGTGAAAATGTTCCCGACGTGGTGACGCCAACCTTGCGGTCACCGTCGCTCACCGTCAGGTCGGGCCGCAGCACACCGCGACCGACTGCGCGCAGCCCGCGCAGCACCCGCCGAGGACCCGCCGTTTTCTCGGCCAGCAGCGCGTCGCGGCCAAAGAACGCGTCCTTCTTCCAGCCGATCGCCCAGCCGCAGCGGGCCTGCAGTGGCGAAATATCGGCCGACAATTCGTGGCCGTGCAGCGGATAACCCATTTCGGTGCGCAGCGTGTCGCGGGCACCCAGGCCGGCCAGTTGACCGTCGGCTCGGCTGACCGCGGCCAGCAGCGCGTCGAACACCACACCCGCCGACTCCCACGGCGGCAACAGCTCATAACCGTGCTCACCGGTGTATCCACTGCGGCACACCCGCACCGGCACCCCGGAGAGCGCCGCATCGGCATATCCCATGTAGTCCATGCCGGTCGGTAGCCCTAATTCGTCGAGAACCTCGGTCGAGCGCGGGCCCTGCACCGCCAGCACCGCATAACTGCGGTGCTCGTCGCTGATCGTGAGCTCCGCCGGAGCAGCCTGCTGCAGCGCGGCAACCACCGCGGCAGTGTTGGCGGCGTTGGGCACCAGAAAGATTTCGTCATCGGCGACGTAATACGCGATCAGATCGTCGATGACGCCGCCGGATTCGGTGCAGCACAACGTGTATTGCGCCTTGCCCGGCCCGATCCGGCCCAGGTCGTTGGTGAGCGTGGCGTTGATGAATTGGGCGGCGCCCGGCCCGCGCACCGACGCCTTGCCCAGGTGGCTGACGTCGAACAGTCCGACGGCTGTCCGGGTGGCGGTGTGCTCGCTGACCGTGCCGGCATACGACACCGGCATCAGCCAACCGCCGAACTCGGCGAAGCTGGCGCCCAGCTCACGGTGGCGGTCTTCCAGCGGTCCGTGCTGCAGCTCTTCGGGCATTCTGCGCCGCTCCTCCTAATCGCCGCGCTCTGCATATCGCGGCGCGCACGATGCCCCACACTAATCAGGTGGTCAATTTTGATGCGCTGGAAGCTGCCGGACTCGCCGATGCGCGTAAACGGGCGTCGCTCATCCACTACCTCGATGACCTCGGGTTCACCCCGGACGACATGGTCGAAGCCGAGCGTCGCGGCCGCCTGTTCGGGCTTGCGGGTGACGTGCTGGGCTGGTCTGGCCCGCCCGTCTACAGCCTGCAAAGCGCCGCCGACGCACTGAACGTTCCGGTCGAGGAGGTCGAGCAGGCCTGGACGATGCTCGGCCTGTGCGTCGCGGGCCGCGAGACGCCGGCATTGAGCCAGGCCGATGTCGATGGCCTGGGGACCTGGTTCGCGATGCGGGCGCAGCTTGGCGACCCCGTCGACGGCTTCCTGCGGGTGCTCGGCGTGACGATGGCCCGGCTGGCCGAGGCCGAGTCGTCGATGATCCGGCTCAGCCTGCCCGACGTCTGGCTTGGTCACACCCAGGACGAACTCGCCACCGCGCGAGCCTGGCGTACGACCACGGAGCTCATCCCTCGCATCGGCGCCATGATCGACGCCGTGCACCGCCACCACCTGGTCAGTGCCCGAACGTTCCTCGAGGGGCTCGGCGGGGGCCCGTCGGCGAGCATGGTGTGCGGTGTCGGTTTCCTGGATCTCTCCGGCTTCACTGCGCTGACCCAACTGCTCACGCCCGCCGAGTTGTCGACCCTGCTCAACGGCTTTTCCGCCAATGTCTCCGATGTGGTGCACGCCGACGGCGGGCGGGTGGTCAAGTTCATCGGCGATGCCGTGATGTGGGTGAGCCCGAGCGCCGAACGGCTGGCCAGAGCGGCGGTCGACCTCGTCGGCCACCCCCTGGCCCGGGAAACCGGACTACAGGTGCGCGCCGGCCTGGCTTACGGGGCGGTGCTGGCCATCAATGGCGATTACTACGGCAACGCGGTGAACCTGGCCGCCCGGTTGGTTGCTGTCGCCTCACCCGGCCAGGTCCTTGGCGCCGCGGACGTCCATGCCGAATTGCCGGACTGGCCGATGATCGAGCAGGAACCCTTGACCCTCAAAGGTTTCGATGAGCCGGTAACGGCGTACGAGTTGAGCCTGTCTACCGGTCGTTAAGGTGGTGCCCTGTGAGCACCGAACCCGGTTACCAATCCCCCGCAGTCACTGTTGCCTCTTCGCTGCCGCGACGCGGCGCCGCTTCGGCCGTATTGGTCGTGCCGGTCGTCTCGACCGGTGACGAGGACAGGCCCGGCGCCGTCGTCGCGGCAGCCGAGCCGTTCCTGGACGCCGACGCCGTCACCGAGATCGAGGGCGCCCTGCGAGCGCTGGACGCCACCGGCGGCAGCGAACAGACCAATCGGCTGGTGGTGAAGTCGCTGCCGGTGGCCAGTGTGCTTACCGTGGGCCTGGGTAAGCGTCGCGACGAGTGGCCCGCCGAGGTGATTCGCCGCGCTGCGGGCGCGGCGGCGCGCGCGCTGGGCGGCACCGAGGCCGTCATCACCACCCTGAGCGAGCTGGACCTGGCCGGCGCCGTGGAAGGGCTGATTCTGGGGGGTTACCGCTTCACCGACTTCCGCAGCGGCAAGACGGCACCGAAAGACCGCGGTCTGCGCAAGCTCACCGTTCTCGCCACCGCCGGGGCCGCCAAAACCGAAGCCTCGCGCGCGGCGGCCGTCGCGACCGCCGTGGCCACTGCCCGCGACTTCGTCAACACACCACCCAGTCACCTGTTTCCCGCCGAATTCGCCAGCCGGGCAAAGGCTTTAGGGCAGTCGGTCGGTCTCGAGGTTGAAGTGCTCGACGACAAGGCGCTGCACAAGGGCGGTTACGGCGGAGTGATCGGGGTGGGCAAGGGCTCATCGCGCCCGCCGCGGCTGGTGCGGCTGCGCCACCGCCCCCAAACGCAGGGCCAGCCCAAGCGGGTCGCGTTGGTCGGCAAGGGCATCACCTTTGACACCGGCGGCATCTCGATCAAGCCGGCCGCCTCGATGCACCACATGACCTCCGACATGGGCGGTGCCGCCGCCGTCATCGCGACGGTGACGCTTGCCGCGCAACTCGCATTGCCCATCGAGGTGATCGCCACCGTGCCGATGGCGGAAAACATGCCGTCGGCGACCGCGCAGCGACCCGGTGATGTGCTGACCCAGTACGGCGGCACCACCGTCGAGGTGCTCAACACCGACGCCGAGGGCCGGCTGATTCTGGCCGACGCCATCGTCCGGGCCTGCGAGGACAATCCCGACTACCTGATCGAGACGTCAACGCTGACCGGCGCGCAGACGGTGGCGCTGGGTGCCCGTACCCCCGGCGTGATGGGCAGCGACGAGTTCCGCGACCGGGTAGCCGCCATCTCGCAGGCCGTCGGCGAAAACGGTTGGGCGATGCCGCTTCCCGACGAACTCAAGGATGACTTGAAGTCGACGGTGGCCGATCTGGCTAATGTCAGCGGGCAGCGCTTCGCCGGGATGCTGGTGGCCGGGGTGTATCTGCGCGAGTTCGTCGCCGACGGGGTGGCCTGGGCGCACATCGACGTGGCCGCCCCTGCGTACAACACCGGTAGCCCGTGGGGTTACACACCCAAGGGCGGCACCGGTGTGCCGACCCGCACCATGTTCGCGGTGTTGGAGGACATCGCCGCCAACGGTTAGGACCTTCGCCGAGTGGCCAGTAATGACACGTGAATCGCGAAAACCCGTGTGATAACTGGCCATTCGAGGCGGCTTACCGCAAGTCGGTCCGTAAGGCGCCGCGCGCGGCCAGATACCCGGGCATGCCATGCACTCCCGGGCCAGGCGGTGTGAAGGATGAACATAGGTAGGTGCCGCGGCGCGGCAATCGATAGGGCCGCAGCCGGGTGCCCAGGTTCACGACGTATCTCAGCGGGTCCTGCAAGCCGCCGTTGATCACTCCGCCGCACATGTTCGGATTGTGGGCTTCCTGCTGCTTGGCGGTGGTGATCACCTTCTTGACGATCCTGTCTTTGAAGCCGGGCGCGAACCGCTCGATCTGATCCCCGATCGCGTCGGACATGTCCACCGTCGACCCGTTCGGCACATGGCAGTAGGTCCATACCGTCTCTTGCCCGCCCGAGGCGCGTGTCGAGTCGAAACGGCTCTGATTAGCAAGCAGGACAAAAGGTTTCGGCGCATGCCGACCCTTGTTAACCATCGACTCGCCTGCGGCGACCTGCTGCAGCGTGCCGCCAAGGTGGACGGTTGCCGCATCCTTGCACTCGTCGGCCCGCCATGGAATTGGGCCATCCAGTAGGTAGTCGACCTTGCAGAGGCCCGGGCCATACCGGTAATTGGAAAACAGCCGCCGATACCAGGTCGGCAAACTGTCGCCGAGGATGGTTGCCACCTGCGTCGGGGACACATCGAGCATCAGCACCCGATGGGCAGGCACGTCCGACAGTCGCCTGACCCAGTGACCCAGGCGGATCTCGCCGCCAAGATGCTCGAAATACCCCAGTAGCGCATCGGCGATCTTTTGCGATCCGCCACGAGGCATCGGCCAACCAGTTCGGTGTGCGCTTACCGCGAACATCATGCCCGCTGCAGCGGTACCGACGAGAGTGAGCGGCATGAAGGAGTGTGCGGCCATGCCGGCAAGTAGGGCGGGCGCCCTCTCGTCGGTGAAATGGCGCTTCGAGAAGCCGACGATCGACGCCATCCCGAAGCGGGCGAACTTGGCGACGGTCAACGGATGCTTGGGCGGAAAGGGGTCGAGGATGCTGTCGAATAGCTCAATGCCATTGGACACCAACGGAGTCAGCAATTCCTCGTACGCCGCCCGGTCGGCGCCCATTGCGGCGGCCGCCTTGCTGACGTCACGGTAGAGCGGGACGGCGGTGCCGTCATCAAGCGGGTGGGCAGCCTCGATCGGCGCAAATATCCATTCGAGACCGAAATCTGCCAGCGGCCAACGCCGAAACGCCGGCGAGGCCATCGCCAGCGGGTGTATCGCTGAGCAGATGTCGTGCACCGATTCGTCATCGGTGACATGCGCGGAACGGGTGCCCCCACCCGGAGTGTCGGAACCTTCCAGGATGAGGACTCGCCGGCCGGCTTCTGCCAGGGTCACTCCGGCAGCAAGTCCATTCGGCCCGGAACCGACCACCACCGCATCGAATTGGTCAGCGGCCATGTCTGCGGTCACTTCACCTGACTGGGGTCGAACCGTTCAGCAAGTGCGGCCAGTCGCAAGATGCACTCGCGGTTGCGAGGATGGATGGCCACCAGTGTCAACCGGTCGGGGATGAGGTTGACCGCCCCCTCGGCGGGCACCTCAATCATCTCCACCCGGCACCCATCCGGAATCTCGGCCAGGCGCATCGTGATTTGTGCTGCGCCGAGCGGGCCCAGCCCCGCGCGCAGCACCAACTCCTGCAACGGCACACAGCTCTCGACCGACGTCTGGTCGTCGATCACCAATGGCCACACCCCGATCGAGTGTCTGATGGCCGTGCCAGGCTGTGGCCAGTCCGAGTCGACGGCACGGGTGCGGCTGTTGCCGACCACCCACTGGCTATAGGTCCATCCGTCGGCCAGCACCTCCCAGACCCGCTGGCAGGACGCATGCACATCTCGAGTCGCGGACAGTTCTCGTGTCGCCATCATCGCCGAGGTCCTTTCGCATCAGGCCGACCCCTGCGTATACCCCCGACAGTGGTCACCGACGCGTCAGAACCCGCCGCGATCTGCGATGGCTAACGGTGCAGCGTTGAACGCTGAAACCAGTTGACCTTTTGCCGCCACGCCAACGCCGACGTGACCGCGAAGACGGCCCCGCACATGCACGCGAAGAACCACACCAAGCCCGCGGTTGCCGGGCATTGAAACGGCGGAATCAGCGCAGTGATGAACCGCACCACGCACGCCATGATTCCGCTGACACACGCCACCAGATAGACGGTGGCGATGCGCCTTGACCGCGGGTCTTTGCGCAGGACCAGCAATGCGCGTGCGCCATACCCCAGTAGGTAGGCGAGTGTGGCGCACAGCAGCAGCCAGTACACGCTCAGCCAGAAATCGGTGGGCAGCGCGAAGAAATCACGCGCATACGTGTTGCTGCCGCAGCTGATCGAAAACGTCGCCAGTAGCAGCGGAATACACAGCGTGGCCGGCCGCTCGACATACTGCTTGAACGACGCCTGCATGGCATCGTCGTCGGCGAGGCGGCCAAGGGCGTTGTAGACGATCGCCGATGCGGCGACGACATAACAGTCGTGCCCGAGGTAGTTCTGCAGATTCCATTCGCCGGTGATGTCGTGCAGGGCGACCCCGACCGTATCCGCCGCCAGGGGCGACATCAGCGCAACCGCGCAGCCCTGCAACGCGATGTTGAGTGTGGCAGCCACCTCCCAGCGGCAGCGCCAGGTGACGCGTCGTATCCACAGGCTCCACGAAATAGCTGCGAGCGTGATGACGATGAGAGCGGTGAGTGCCATGGCGACCGCGGTGCTCTACAGCGGCGGCGCGTCGAGACGGGGCCGATATTCTTCGATTCTGGGACGCCTTTTCGCCGTGACTACCGCGGCGTCCGTAGCGATCTGCAACGGGTAGCTCAGTCCACCGATCTCTTCGGCCAGCGAGGTGACCTCTTCGGGATCGATGAACCGGTAACGCGTCAGCAGCTCGGCCCGGTTGATGCCAAGGTTGGCGGCGGCCCGGCGAAGGTTGTCCGCCGTGATCAGGGTCCCTTTGTCCAGCTGGTCGTAGTAGGTGGACCGCGGCAGCTCCATCGCGGTCCAGATCTGCTCCCTGCTCAGGGGACGGCCTGCCAGGTAGGAGAGAACCGTGGCGAGGTCTTTGCCGGTGTCGTCGGGGTACACGCCGAGCAGCTTATCCAGCTTTTGGATCCGACTTTTAGACTTTTCACCAGGCAGATGCCATTCATTTCGATGCCAGCGGTCACCGACGTCCGACTTCCAGATGTTCCGTCCCGGAAAGTGCACGGTCGACGTCGCGCAATGATGTCCGGCCGGCACCCCCGCAGCGCATTCTGCCCTGGGCGCGTGGCGGCAACGCCGTAGTGACAGGATGGTTTCGACATCCAGTTGGGTGCGCACCCCGGCTACCTTGGCGTTGGTAAGCCAGCGGTCGCCCCGTGCCGACCGACCGATCGATCGAGGAGTCAACAGAGATGGCCTTCTCAGTCCAGATGCCGGCACTCGGTGAGAGCGTTACCGAGGGGACGGTCACCCGCTGGCTCAAGCAAGAAGGCGACACCGTCGAAGTCGACGAACCACTGTTGGAAGTCTCCACCGACAAGGTCGACACCGAGATCCCCTCGCCGGCGGCCGGTGTGTTGACCAAGATCGTCGCTCAGGAAGACGACACCGTCGAGGTGGGCGGTGAGCTGGCCATCATCGGCGGTGCCGACGAAGGTGCACGCGAGCAACCTGCCCCGGAGGCACCGCCCGCGCCGGCTGCCGAGCCGCAGCCGGAGCCCAGGGCCGAGGCCGAGACCCAGCCGAAGCCGCAACCGGCCGCACCGTCGTCCAACGGCGAGGGGGGCGCCACTACCCCGGTACTGATGCCCGAACTCGGTGAATCGGTTACCGAAGGCACAGTGACCCGTTGGCTGAAAAAGGTCGGCGACACCGTGGACGCCGACGAGCCACTGGTGGAGGTGTCCACCGACAAAGTCGACACCGAAATACCGTCGCCGGTGGCCGGGACGCTGGTCAGCATCACCGCCGAGGAGGACGTCACGGTCTCGGTCGGCGGGGAGCTGGCCAAGATCGGGACCGGCGCGGCAGCGTCGGCCGCCGCCCCGGCGCCCGAACCGCAGGCACCGCCCGCCCCCGCACCTGAGCCGCAGCGCGAACCCGAGCCGGCGCCGGCACCGCAAGCGCCCGCGCCGAAACCGCAGCCGGAACCCGAGCCCGCGCCCACGCCGGCGCGACCACAACCCGACGCCGCACCGGCAGCCAGCA
The DNA here is from genome assembly GCF_059812285.1 of Mycobacterium sp. NGS62. Lineage (NCBI taxonomy): Bacteria > Bacillati > Actinomycetota > Actinomycetes > Mycobacteriales > Mycobacteriaceae > Mycobacterium > Mycobacterium sp. NGS62. Next base: position 468,980 of record NZ_JCALCK010000001.1, read on the forward strand.
CCCCCAGCGCTCCCTACGTCACGCCACTGGTGCGAAAGCTGGCTGCGGACAACAACATCGACCTGGATCAGGTCAGCGGCACCGGGGTAGGCGGACGCATCCGCAAACAGGACGTGCTCGCTGCCGCCGAAGCGAAGAAGGCACCGCCGCCACCGCCGGCAGCGCAGACCCCTGCCGCCGCGGCAGCCCCGACACCGCCTGCACCCACGCCGGCGCCGGCGCTGGCGCATCTGCGTGGCACCACCGCGAAAGCCAGCCGGATTCGCCAGATCACCGCTGCCAAGACCCGCGAATCACTGCAGGCCACCGCTCAGCTGACCCAGACTCACGAGGTCGACATGACCCGGATCGTGGCGCTACGGGCCAGGGCCAAAGCCGCATTCGCCGAACGCGAGGGCGTCAACCTGACCTTCCTGCCGTTCATTGCTCGCGCGGTGATCGACGCGTTGAAGACACACCCGAACATCAACGCCAGCTACAACGAACAGACCAAGGAGATCACCTATTACGACGCCGAACACCTCGGGTTCGCCGTCGACACCGAACAAGGTCTGCTCTCCCCCGTCATCCACAACGCGGGCGATCTGTCACTGGCCGGGCTTGCCCGCGCGATCGCGGATATCGCCGGCCGAGCGCGCTCCGGTGACCTCAAACCCGACGAGTTGTCCGGCGGGACGTTCACCATCACCAATATCGGCAGCCAGGGCGCGCTGCTGGACACCCCGATTTTGGTGCCGCCGCAGGCCGCTATGTTGGGCACCGGCGCCATCGTCAAACGGCCGCGGGTCGTCGTCGACGACACCGGCAACGAATCCATCGGGGTGCGGTCGATCTGCTATCTGCCACTGACCTATGACCACCGTCTGATCGACGGTGCGGACGCCGGACGTTTCCTGACCACCATCAAGCATCGGCTCGAAGAGGGAGCGTTCGAGGCCGACCTGGGGCTGTGACGGGATGGCCAAGTCAGTCGTCGCGATCGCGGGTTCGTCCGGGCTGATCGGCTCGGCTCTGGTGGCGGCGCTGCGCAGCGCCGACCACCGGGTGCTGCGGATCGTGCGGCGAGCGCCGGCGAACGGCGGCGAAATCCGCTGGGATCCCGCCAGCGGCGAGTTCGACGCCTCAGCGCTGCGTGGTGTCGACGCGGTGGTCAACCTGTGCGGGATCAACATCGGAGCGCGACGCTGGTCGGGCGCTTTCAAACAAGAGCTGCGGGACAGCCGCATCACGCCGACCGAAGTGCTGTCCGCCGCGGTCGTCGACGCCGGTGTCGGGTTGCTCATCAACGCCAGCGCCGTCGGCTACTACGGCAACACCAAGGACCATGCCGTCAACGAAACAGATTCGGCCGGAACGGGTTTCCTGGCGCGGTTGTGCGAAGACTGGGAAGCAGCCACCTCACCTGCGCAGCAGGCCGGCGTTCGCGTAGTGCTGGCCCGCAGCGGACTGGTGCTGTCCCCGTCGGGCGGTGCGCTGCGCAGGATGCGACCACTGTTCTCGGTGTGCCTCGGCGCCCGGCTGGGAAACGGCCGCCAGTACATGTCGTGGATCAGCCTCGAGGACGAGCTGCGGGCGCTGCAGTTCGCCATGGCCAATAACGCACTGTCCGGGCCGGTGAATCTGACCGGGCCCGCACCCGTGACGAACGCGGAATTCACTGCGGCGCTGGGCCGCGCCGTGCATCGGCCCACGCCGTTGATCATGCCGGGGTTCGCGGTGCGGGCCGCACTCGGCGAATTCGCCGACGAGGGCCTGCTGTGTGGTCAGCGGGTGATCCCGAGCGCCCTCGAGCGCGCCGGCTTCCAGTTCGACCACAACACCATCGGTGAGGCGCTGCGATACGCCACCACGCGCCCGGCCGTGGCCTGATCCCGGCCGCCGGCGTGATCCCGGCCACCGCGAAACAGAAGTGTGGGTTGCGATCGTGGCCCGATCGCAACCGTGGCTTCTGCTTCGCGAAAGAGAGCGGCGCCCGAGTAGCCTCGCCACTGTGAGTTCCATCCGGTCCAGTCCGGCCCCGATCGACGTTCGCCAGCTGGGCTGCCTGGACTACCGGGCCGCATGGCAGTTGCAGCGCGAACTGGCCGACGCCCGGGTGGCCGGCGGCGCCGACGCGCTGGTGTTGTTGGAACACCCCTCGGTTTACACCGCCGGCCGGCGCACCTTGCCGCACGAACGCCCTGCCGACGGCACACCCGTGGTCGACACCGACCGCGGCGGCAAGATCACCTGGCACGGCCCGGGGCAACTCGTCGGCTATCCGATCATCGGGCTGGCCGAGCCGCTCGACGTGATCAATTACGTTCGGCGGCTTGAGGAGTCGCTGATCGCGGTGTGCACTGGCCTCGGCCTGTCCGTGACCCGAATCGACGGCCGCTCCGGAGTGTGGGTGCCCGCCGGCGGCGGCCGCCCCGCGCGCAAGGTCGCCGCCGTCGGGGTCCGGGTGTCGCGGGCGACGACGCTGCACGGCTTTGCGCTCAACTGCGACTGCGACCTGGACGCGTTCGCGCGGATCGTGCCGTGCGGCATCACCGACGCCGGGGTGACGTCGTTGTCCGCCGAATTGGCCTGCCGGATCGGCGTCGAGAACGTTCGCGCCACGGTTGCCGAGGCGGTATGTGACGCGCTCGACGGGAGGCTGGCCCGCGTAGCATCAGCATCGTGACCATCGCTCCGGACGGCCGCAAACTCCTGCGACTGGAAGTGCGCAACGCGCAAACCCCGATCGAGCGCAAGCCACCGTGGATCAAAACCCGCGCCCGGATGGGTCCGGAATACACCGAGCTGAAGAAGCTGGTCCGGCGTGAGGGCCTGCACACCGTATGCGAAGAGGCCGGCTGCCCGAACATCTACGAGTGCTGGGAAGACCGCGAAGCCACCTTCCTGATCGGCGGCGAGCAGTGCACCCGTCGCTGCGACTTCTGTCAGATCGACACCGGCAAGCCGGCTGCTCTGGACCGCGACGAGCCACGGCGGGTCGCCGAGAGCGTGCAGGCCATGGGCCTGCGCTATTCCACGGTCACCGGTGTCGCGCGCGACGACCTGTCCGATGGCGGCGCCTGGCTCTACGCGGAAACCGTGCGTGCCATCAAGGCACTCAACCCGTCCACCGGTGTCGAGTTGTTGATCCCCGACTTCAACGGCGAACCCGACCGGTTGCAACAGGTGTTCGAGTCTCGTCCAGAAGTATTGGCGCACAACGTCGAAACCGTGCCACGAATCTTCAAGCGGATCCGGCCGGCATTCAGCTATCGGCGCAGTCTGGACGTGCTCACCGCGGCACGGACGTTCGGCCTGGTGACCAAGAGCAACCTGATCCTCGGGCTGGGCGAAACGATCGAGGAGGTGCGCACCGCGCTGGTCGATCTGCACGACGCCGGCTGCGAGATCGTCACGATCACGCAATACCTGCGCCCGTCGGCACGCCACCACCCAGTCGAGCGGTGGGTCCGGCCAGAGGAATTCGTCGAACTCTCCGAATATGCCGAACAGCTCGGGTTCGCCGGGGTGCTGGCAGGCCCGCTGGTGCGATCGTCATACCGGGCCGGGCGGCTCTACCAGCAGGCTATGCAGGCACGCCCGGCCGGCCCGGCCGTATCCTGAAGCCATGGCGAAATCCCGTAATGCAGCGGCGAATAAAGCCGCCAGAGCCGAGGCGAAGGCGGCCCGCAAGGCCGCCGCCAAGGAGCGTCGCAGCCAGCTTTGGCAGGCGTTCACCATGCAGCGCAAAGAGGACAAGCGCCTGCTGCCCTACATGATCGGCGCTTTCGTGCTGGTCGTGGGGCTGTCAGTGGCAGTCGGTGTGTCCGCCGGCGGGTTCACCATGGTGATGATGATCCCGCTGGGCATCGTGCTGGGCGCGCTGGTCGCGTTCATCATCTTCGGTCGGCGTGCCCAGCGGTCGGTGTACCGCAAGGCCGAAGGGCAAACCGGCGCGGCGGCCTGGGCGCTGGACAACTTACGCGGCAAGTGGCGGGTCACCCCGGGCGTGGCTGCTACCGGCAGCTTCGACGCCGTGCACCGGGTGATCGGTCGCCCCGGGGTCATCCTGGTCGCTGAGGGGTCGGCGACCAGAATCAAGCCGCTGCTGGCGCAGGAGAAGAAGCGCACCGCGCGGCTGGTGGGTGAGACACCGATCTACGACATCGTCGTCGGCAACGGCGACGGCGAGATTCCACTGGCCAAACTCGAGCGCCACCTGACCCGGCTGCCGGCCAACATCACCGTCAAGCAAATGGACTCGCTGGAGTCCCGGCTGACCGCACTGGGTTCACGCGCCGGCGCCGCCACCTTGCCCAAGGGCCCGATGCCCAGCGCAGCCAAGATGCGTGGCGTCCAGCGCACCGTGCGCAGGCGCTAACGCCCAGCGCCGCGATAGACCTAGCGCCGCACAACCGCCGTACCGGTCGCCCGGTCCTGCAGACCGCGTCCGTCGACGTCGACGAACAACGCGGGAATGACGACCGCGATCATCACACCTCGCAACGCGGCACGTCCAAGCCCGACGTGCATCCGCCCATCGACGGACTGCACCCGCAGTCCGAGCGCAAACTGGCCTGGAGTGAACTGAAACAACCGCACCGCGATCATGCCGAGCACCAACCAGATCACCAGGACCGCGGTCGAGAGTTGGCCCGGCGTGACGAGCCCGAACGTCAGACCGAGCGCGGCGAGCCCGTAAGCCACTAGCCAGTCGACGACCAGTGCCGCCACCCGGCGCCCGCTGCGGGCCAGTGAGCCTGGCCCGTGTTCCGGCAAATCGAGCGTCTCGCCGGGGTATTGCCGCTGCTGACCGTCGGAATTCAGCGGCCCGGGACCGGATAGCCAGGATGCGATGCTGCGGGCCATGGCCCCACAATAGGCATCGGCTGGCACGGACCCGGTTTCGACGGCCGCCAACCGGATCGCGTAACGTCAGCGCAACACGAGGTTGACTGCCGGGCAACATCGCCTCCTTAGCGTCTGATCGGGCCACCCGTCACGGCCAGTAGAGGAGAGCGCTTCAATGACCGCAGTCGCACCAATGCACGTAGTGAAGGAGAGCGCCTCGGTGTCCGAAAAGACGGCCGACGACATCAGCAAGCTCATCGCTGACGAGAAGGTCCAGTACGTCGACGTCCGTTTCTGCGATCTGCCCGGCGTCATGCAGCACTTTTCGATTCCGGCTTCGGCGTTCGACCAAAGCGTGTTCGAAGACGGGCTGGCCTTCGACGGGTCGTCGATCCGCGGCTTCCAGTCGATCCACGAGTCCGACATGATGCTGCTGCCCGACCCGGACACCGCGCTGATCGACCCCTTCCGGGCGGCGAAAACGCTGAACCTCAGCTTCTTCGTGCACGACCCGTTCACCCGGGAGCCGTACTCGCGCGACCCCCGCAACGTCGCCCGCAAAGCGGAGAATTACCTGGCCAGTACGGGTATCGCCGACACCGCCTTCTTCGGCGCCGAGGCGGAGTTCTACATCTTCGACTCGGTGTCCTTCGATTCGAGCATCAACGGCTCGTTCTACGAGGTGGACTCGGTCTCCGGATGGTGGAACACCGGCCAGGCCACCGAGGCCGACGGCAGTCCTAACCGCGGGTACAAGGTCCGCCCCAAAGGCGGTTACTTCCCGGTGGCGCCGACCGACCAATACGTCGACCTGCGCGACGAGATGACCACGAACCTCATCAATGCGGGTTTCACCCTTGAGCGCGGTCACCATGAGGTCGGCAGTGGCGGCCAGGCCGAGATCAACTACAAGTTCAACACGCTGCTGCACGCGGCCGATGATCTGATGCTGTTCAAATACATCATCAAGAACACCGCCTGGCAGAGCGGCAAGACCGCCACGTTCATGCCCAAACCACTGTTCGGGGACAACGGCTCCGGGATGCACTGTCACCAATCGCTGTGGAAAACGGGCAGCCCGCTTTTCTACGACGAGTCGGGCTACGCCGGCCTGTCCGATACTGCTCGCCACTACATCGGCGGCATTTTGCACCACGCGCCGTCGCTGTTGGCGTTCACCAACCCGACGATCAACTCCTACAAGCGACTGGTGCCGCACTTCGAGGCGCCGATCAACTTGGTGTACAGCCAGCGCAACCGGTCGGCGTGTGTGCGCATCCCGATCACCGGCAACAACCCCAAAGCCAAACGGCTGGAGTTCCGCTGTCCCGACTCGTCGGGCAATCCCTACCTGGCGTTCTCGGCGATGTTGATGGCCGGTATCGACGGCATCAAGAAGCGGATTGAGCCGATGGCGCCGGTGGACAAAGACCTCTACGAGTTGCCGCCGGACGAAGCCGCCAACATCCCGCAGGCGCCCACGCAGTTGGCCGACGTGATCGACAACCTGGAAGCCGACCACGAGTACCTCACCGAGGGCGGTGTCTTCACCACCGACCTGATCGAGACGTGGATCTCCTACAAGCGCGAGAACGAAATCGAGCCGGTCAACGTCCGGCCACATCCGTACGAATTCGCGCTCTACTACGACTGCTGATCGCGCTAGGGGCCCGGCGGTCCGATCTGGCCGCTGCTTCCGCGACTGATCCCCCAAGCCACACCGCATACGGCGATCGCCAACGCGCCGTAGATCAGCGCCTGGGGCCACCAGGGCCGGCTGGGGTGGGGGGCTTCCGGAGTGGTCAGCGCCACCAGGAAGCTGCCATTATCGGTCGGCCCGGCCCCCGGTAGCGACTGAGTCTTGGTCACTCTGATCTGGGCGTTGCTCTCGGGATCGTTGACCTGGCCCCACGCCAGCGTGGAGTCGTCAAGAAGGAAGGTGTCCCTGCTGCCCGGTGGTTGGCTGTCGTCGTGGCCCACCACTTTCACTTGGCCGACTTTCACGGTCTTGTCCTCGGCCGGGACATACGCCGCGACGTTTTGGTACACCTCCGGCGGCGCCGCCGGGATGTAGTCCGGTGGCGGTGGGCCCTGCCAACCCTCCGGTGGTATCCAGGCCCCGCCGTAGAAGCTGCCTGACACGACATAGCTGTCGCCGACCGCGGTGAACGGGAACAGTCCGAGCTCGGCGACGTCGAGCACGATCCGGCCGCCGGCCGGTAAGTAGGCCTCCCGGTATTCGCCGTTGTACCGGTACCGGAATGTCATCGCCTGGTCGAGCGGGTTGTACAGCGTCGGGCGGTGGTACTCGTCGTAGTCGATGTAATCCCAATGGCGGGGGCGCACCAACTCCCGGAAGCCGACTTTGACGACGTCGACGTTGCCACGGTGGGCGTTGACCACATTCTGCACTTGGTGGTCGAAGTCCACGACCTGCAGCATCGGGTTCCGTGTGCTGAAATCAATCCGCGTCGCCGGTGCGGCTTTGGCAGCCGCGATCGCCTGCGGTGACGCATCCAGGTCTTTCGGTGCCGTCACCAGCGCGTATCGGGGCGCCCCCGGGGCCGGCGGGTTGATCTTCGGCCCCGGAATCGTCCGCAGGGGCGGCGGTTTCGGCAGAACTTCCGGGGGTTGCGCCGGCGGCGCGGGGGCGACCGGGACTACGGGAATCGGCACGGGCGGGGCCTGGGGAATCGGCGCGGGCGCCCTGGTCGCTGGCGCCGGACGCGGCGGCGCGGCCTCGTAGCACGAGCGCGGCGACGGCAGACGATATTGCGCCACCCAGCGCAGGCAGTCGTCGCAGAACTTGGGATTGGCCCCGGCGCCGGCACATGGCGCCGCCTGCGCCACCCCGGATGTGGCGGCTACCGCCGAGAACGGTGCGAAAGCCAACACAGCTGCCGCCACCATCCCGAGGGCTTTCATCTCGTGACCTTTCCGGAACCGCACTGCCTGACAGCTGAGACCACCGAGGTGCGGACGGGTAGCGGCGGCTTTGCCGTTATCTGAGACAGTGTCACACTTTCTCTCTGGGCAACGAAATCGCGACTCGACCGCGATTCGCTTCCAAGATAGCTGCGCCGCTGCATCCGATAGGCCGATCGAGCCGTATCGTCGGCGCATGACGCGCAATCTGGAGACCCGGCTCAATACGCGTTCACCGTCGGCAGTGGCGGTGTTTCGAGTGATGTTGGGGCTGTTGTTCTTATGCCACGGCCTGTCCAAGCTGATTGGGTGGCCGGCAGGGCCGGTGATCCCGGTCGGCGAATGGCCGGTCTACTACGCGGGTTGGATCGAATTGATCACCAGTCTGCTCATCATCGTCGGCCTGTTCACTCGGGCTGCTGCCTTCGTCGCTTGCGGGGAGATGGCCGTCGCCTATTTCACTCAGCACCTACCGTATGGATTTTGGCCGCTCACCAATCACGGCGAACTTGCCGTCGTGTACTGCTTTGCTTTTCTGCTGTTGATCTTCATCGGTGGCGGCGCGTACGCGTTGGATGCGCGTCGTACCGGGTCCGGTTGGCGGGGGCTGCAGACCCGTTGGCGAGGGCCGCGGCGGATGGCACGACGCCCGCGGCTGGGCCGGATGTCGTCGCCGCGACGCTAGGAGGGCTCCGCCATGCTCGACGTCGGATGGTTTCGCCGTCGGCGCGGATACGGCAGCAGCATCGGCACCTCTTGGCGATAGTTGCGGTATTGCGCGCCGAGCACCGCCACTAGATCGTGTTCCTCGAACTGCACCGCGATCAGAATGTAAGCCGTGGTGCTGACGGCAAAGAGGAGATGGCCGGCCGTCATTGTCGGCGCCGCCCAGAAGGCGATGATGAAGCCCAGCATCAACGGGTGGCGCACCAAGCTGTACAGCATCGGCGCACGAAAACCGATGTCGCTCTGCGGTTTTCCCTGCCAGACCGCATACACCTGACGCAGGCCGAACAAATCGAAGTGACTGATCATGAAGCTCCCCGCAAACACGACCACCCAGCCGATCCAGAACACCGCCCAGACCACCAGCCGGCCGGCTTGGGAGCCGATGTGCCATATTTCGGCGGGCATCGATCGCCACTGCCAATACAGCAAGAACAGCACCAAACTCGACAGCAGCACATAGGTGCTTCGTTCCAGCGGCTCGGGCACGATGCGGGTCCACCATCGCTTGAACACCGGCCGCGCCATCACACTGTGCTGGACCGCGAAGAGCCCGAGCAACAGCAGGTTCACCACAATCGCCTGCCCAATCGGAGCGGCGATGGCGTGATCGACACTGCGCGGCACCACGATGTTGCCGACGAAGCCGATTGCGTACAAAAAACTCGCGACAAACGCCAGGTAACTCACCGCGCCGTAGCTGATCGCCAATGTGCGGTTGACCCTCGTCGGTGACTGCGTCACGTTCGTGCACCTCCCGCAGGGTTGTCCTCGCCGGAGAGTTATCAGTATCCCGCTGGTCTGCAGAAGCGCAATAGGGTAACCGGCTACCCGAATCGCCGACGTCTGACTATCGGAAGTTCGCGAAGAACGCCCGAACGTCGTCGACGAAGAGGTCGGGCTGCTCGAAAGCGGCAAAATGCCCGCCGCGCGGCATCGTCGTCCAGTGCGTGATGTTGTAGAGGGCCTCACACCAGTGTCGGGGCGCAGGAAGGATTTCCCGGGGAAATGCGGCGACGCCGGTGGGCACCTCGACCCGGTCGAACTCACCGAAACTTCGGAAACTCTCCCAGTACAACCGCGCTGAGGACGCGCCGGTCGCCGTCCCCCAGTACAACATCACGTTGTCGAGAAGCTCATCGCGGCTCACCACATTTTCCGGGTGGCCGTCGCAGTCCATCCACGCCCAGAACTTCTCGACGATCCAGGCCAGTTGTCCCACCGGCGAATCGACCAGCCCATAACCCAACGTCTGCGGCCGGGTGGATTGCTGCTTGGAATAGCCGGTGCCCCACCGGCGATGGTGGGCGACCGCCGCTAGCGCTCGTTGCTCGTCTTCGGTGGGATCGCTGATTGCCTTCGCCGGAGGCCGGGCAATCGGCATGTTCAGGTGGATGGCGATGCAGTCGCCACGACTGCGGCCCAGTTGGGTGGTGACCGCGGCACCCCAGTCGCCGCCCTGCGCGCCGTAGCGGTGATAGCCAAGGCGGCGCATCAACGTCGCCCACGCCTGCGCGATGTTGTCCACACCCCATCCGGTCGTCGTCGGCTTGCCGGAGAACCCGTAACCGGGAAGTGAAGGGCAGACGACGTGGAATGCGTCCTCGGGGCGGCCCGTTGTCGGGTTGACCAGCGGCTCGATCACCTTGTGGAACTCCACGATCGAACCGGGCCAGCCGTGGGTGATCAGCAGCGGCAGCGCATCAGCATGCGGTGAGCGTTGATGGATGAAGTGGATGTCCAGCCCGTCGATTTCGGTGACGAACTGATCGAAGCGGTTCAGCGCAGCTTCGCGAGACCGCCAGTCGTATCCGTCGGCCCAGTAGGCGGCCAGTTCACGGGTGTAGGCCAAGGGCATACCTTGGCTCCAGTCCTCGACGCACTCGGCTTCCGGCCATCGGGTGTGCGCCAAACGTGTCCGCAGATCATCGAGGACTTCGCTCGACAGGTCGATGCGGAACGGCCTGACTTCCGGCGTCACAGAATTCGACGAGGTGACCTGCCCATGTGATAGCCGGACGGAAACGACATCTCGATCACCCGAAGCCGATCATTGGCTTTCGACTCGAGTTCGAGGACAACGCAACTCTCGCCGATGGCTTTGGATTCGAGAACGGTGTAGTGCTGACCGCCACCTTGGACATCGGTGATTGGGTCACCTGAGCGCAGTGCCTCGACGGGCACCAGTTCGGGGTTTCGGTGTGTCTCCACGCTGATAACGCTAGGACAAACGGGCGAGCAAAGGAATGCTTTCTCAGCCTTTCGACGCCCACAAGTGGCTCGACGTCCCTACGACGCGGGATGGCGATCGTCGCCGACCCCGATACGCACGTCGCGGCCATGAGACTTGCGCGACTGGCCGAGGTCACTCGTCGAGCAGTAAATCCTTACGGAACCGCCGCATGCCGTCGACCTTCTCGGCCAGGGTGGCATCCGGTCCGGCATAGAACATCCACGGCATGGTGAGGATGCCGCTAATACCGGCGTCGGCGGCCCGCTGGTAATCAGCGACGGTGACTGCATCGGTCAGCGGCGTCAGAATCGTGAAATCATCCATCGACAAACCATTTTCGGCCCGCAATGCACGCAGCCGGTTCGCGGCCTCGATCGCACGATCCGTTTTGATCAGGTCTCCGATCCAGCCGTCGTGGCGCGCCGCGCGGCGCAGTGCGACTTCGCTGAGCCCGCCGACGTACACCGGTATCGGCGGCGGTGTCGGCTCCATTTCCAGCCGCGGTGTCCGGTAGAACTGGCCCTCGAACTCCGTCCAGCCCGGGCTCCATAGCGCGGCCATCAACTCCAGCATTTCGTCGGTGCGCTTGCCGCGGTCTTCGAATCGCTGCTCCATCAACGCGAATTCGTCGGCGCACCAGCCAACGCCCACACCGAGTTCCACCCGGCCGTCGGCCAGACAGGCGGCGGTGCCGATGGCTTTGGCTGTCGCGTAGGGATTTCGCATCGCCGGGATGTAGACGGTGGTGACGAACCGCAGCCGGGTCGTCACCTGCGCGAGCGCGCCGGCCAGAACCCACGGGTCAGGCCACGGGGTGAACGGCTGCCACCGTCGCTCGCCGTCTTTGGTGTAGGGGTAGGGCGTGCTCAGCGTTTCCAGATTCACGATGTGATCGGGGATCCCAATACCGTCGTAGCCCAGGTCGTCGGCGGCCTTGGCGATTTCGACGATCTCGCCGGTGTTCAGATAAGCGCTGCTGATGTAGAACTTCATCCGACTTCCCGCGCCCAGGCCGGCTTAATGAAGACCCCTTCCGCTTCGGCGGTGACCCCGTCGCCATCGGAGATATGCCCGCGGGCAATGGTTTTGACGCCTTCGACGCGCTCGATGGTGGCTTCGGCGCGAAGCCTGCCCAGTGGCGTGCCGCGCAGATATTTGACGGTGATGGTGCCGGTGAACAATGGCTTGGTCAGTCCTTCACTGGCTGCCTCGCCCAGAATGTGATCGAGCACAAGGGCACAGATGCCGCCGTGCACCAGGCCCGGCGGCCCCTCATAGGCCGAGCCCAGCGAGAATTCGCTCCAACATCTGGCGCCGTCTGGGTCATGGTGAATGGTCAGTGGCGGCGAGATCGGGTTGCGCATCCCGATCACGGCGTTGCCCCAAGCCAGTGGGCGCCCGTCGACGGCGTAGCGCACGCCTTGCGGTTCGTCGAGTTGGCTGCTGCGCAGTGTCCGAGTCACCGCTTGAATCGCGTTTCGCGCATCATGCACGGTGTCCCCGTCGACCTGGGTCCGAAGCGTGGCGTCGATGAGGTCGCGCACCGCGTCAGTCAGCGGACCATACAACCCCGTCAGCCGCGCATGCTCCTGGGCGCTCATGACCTCGTAGGTAATGTTCAACTGGCCTCCTAGTCACCGAACACCTTGCGCACCACGGCTTTTGCACGTCGAGTCACCCGCAGATAGTTGTCCAGGAATTCGCCGCCGTCGCCGTTGCGCCAACCGGCCGCCACCGCGACGGCGTTGAGCTGACGTCCCGGTCCGGGTAACTGGTCGGTGGGCTTGCCGCGCACCAGCACCAGCGCATTGCGGGCCCGGGTCGCCGTCAGCCAGGCCTGCCGCAGCAGCTCCACGTCGTCGGCGGCAATGAGTTCAGCCGCCGCGATGGCGTCCAGGCTCTGCAGCGTCGAGGTGTTGTGCAGCGCCGGGATGGCGTGCGCGTGGCGAAGCTGCAATAGCTGCACGGTCCACTCGATGTCGGCAAGCCCGCCGCGTCCCAGCTTGGTGTGGGTGTTGGGGTCGGCGCCGCGCGGCAGTCGCTCGGCGTCGACCCGGGCCTTCATCCGCCGAATTTCGCGCACCGCTTCGGCCGACACCCCGCCCTCGGGGTAGCGCGTTTTATCGGCCATCAGCAAAAACCGCTGTCCGAGCTCGGCGTCGCCGGCCACCGCGTGCGCCCGCAGCAACGCCTGGATCTCCCACGGCTGCGCCCACTGCTCGTAGTAGGCGGAATAGGACGCCAACGTCCGGACCAGCGGACCGTTGCGGCCTTCCGGGCGCAGGTTGGCATCGACGTCCAACGGCGGGTCGACGCTGGGCGTCCCCAGCAGCGCCCGCACCTGCTCGGCGATCGACACCGACCACCGCGCCGCCTCCGAATCCTCGACACCGTCGGTCGGCTCGCAGACGAACATCACGTCGGCATCGGAGCCATAGCCCAGTTCGCGACCGCCCAGCCGGCCCATGCCGATCACCGCAAACCTGGCGGGAGCGCATCCCTGCTCGGGAAGGTTTACCCGAATCACCGCATCCAGGGCGGCCTGCAGCACCGCCACCCATATCGAGGTGAGTGCGGCGCACACGCCGGTGACCTCGAGCATGCCGAGCAGGTCGGCCGAAGCCACTCGGGCCAGCTCGCGCCGGCGCAGGGTGCGTGCTGCGGCGATGGCCCGGATCGGGTCGGCATGCCGGCCCGCCGACGCGATCAATGCGCCGGCGACCGCCTCGGGCTCGGTTTCGAGCAGCTTCGGGCCGGCCGGCCCGTCGCCGTATTGCTGGATCACTTCCGGGGCGCGCATCAGCAGGTCCGGCACGTACGCCGAGGTGCCCAATACATGCATGAGCCGCTTGGCCACTGCGCTGCTGTCCCGAAGCGTCGACAGGTACCACCGCTGATCGACCATCGCCTCGCTGACCCGGCGGTAGGCCAACAGCCCGCTATCCGGGTCAGGAGTGTCGGAAAGCCAGTCCAGCAGTTTGGGCAGCAGGACCGCTTGAACCCGTCCGCGCCGTCCGCTCTGGTTGATCAGCGCCGACAGGTGGCTCAGCGCGCTTTGCGGACCGTCATAGCCGAGCGCGGCCAGCTGGCGTTCGGCGGCCTCCGGCGTCATGCCGTGGGAAAACTCCAGTACCGCAGGACCAATCGATTCCAGCAGCGGCTGGTAGAACAACTTGGCGTGCAGCCGGGACACCCGCAGGTTCTGACGTTTGAGCTCCTCGCGCAACACGCCGAGTGCGTCGTGGCGCCCGTCGGGCAGGATATGGGCCGCGCGCGCCAACCAGCGCAGCGCCTCGTCGTCGTCGAGGGCGGGCAGCAGGTGGGTGCGCTTGAGCCGCTGCAGCTGCAGCCGGTGCTCCAACAGCCGGAGGAACTCATAGGAGGCGGTCAGGTTCGCGGCATCGTCGCGCCCGACGTAGCCGCCGCGGCCCAGTGCGCTCAACGCGTCCACCGTGGAAGCCACATGCAGCGACTCGTCACTACGGCCGTGCACCAGTTGCAGCAGCTGCACGGCGAACTCGACATCACGCAGCCCTCCGCTGCCGAGCTTGATCTCGCGGCTGCGCACGTCGGCCGGCACCAGCTGCTCCACCCGCCGCCGCATCGCTTGCACTTCGTCGACGAAATCCTCGCGTTCGCAGGCGCTCCACACCATCGGCATCAACGCAGCCAGGTAGCTCTCCCCCAGCTCGGGATCGCCGGCGGCGGGCCGGGCCTTGAGCAATGCCTGAAACTCCCAGGTCTTGGCCCAGCGTTGGTAGTAGGCGACGTGTGAGTCGACGGTACGGACCAGCTCACCCTGCCGGCCCTCCGGGCGCAGCGCGGCGTCCACCTCGAAGAAAACCTCGGATGCCAGCCGCATCATCTCGCCCGCGACCCGTTTGGTCACTGCGTCGGCGTGTTCGCCGACGAAGATCACGTCGACGTCGCTGACGTAATTCAGTTCACGGGCACCGCATTTGCCCATCGCGATGACCGCCAGCCGGGGCGGGGCGTCCGCACCGCAGACGGTGGATTGGGCCACTGCCAGCGCCGCCGCCAACGCGGCATCGGCGATATCGGCCAGGTGCGCGCCGACAGCCGTGAACGGTAACACCGGCTCGTCCTCGACAGCCGGTGCCAGATCGAGTGCCGCCAACACCAGCAGCCGGTCACGATAAAGCGTTTGCAGCCGCTCCATGATTGGGACGGTTGAGGTTTCGGTGACGCACTCGGTGAAGCTGCGACGCAAGTCTTCAGCTGACGGCAACGTCACGGTGCCCTCCGAGCCGGCCAGCAGACGCCACGACTGCGGGTGGGCGACCAGGTGGTCCCCCAACGCCAGCGAGGAGCCGAGCAGCGCCAACAACCGACCCCGCAGCCCGCGATCGGTCAGCAGCGCGGCGTTGAGTTCATCCCAACCGGCGTCGAGGGCCTCGGACAACCGAACCATCGCAGTCAGCGCAGCGTCGGCATCCGGCGCGCGCGACAGCGACCACAACAAGTCGATATGTGCGTCGGTGTTCCAGCCCAGCTGTGCCAGGTTGGCACTCGCGCGAGAATCGACCAACCCGAGCCGGCCCACGCTGGGCACTTTCGGGCGCTGCGTGGCGGGTTGGCTCACGACCACGACGGTAGCGCACGCACCGGAGCGCGTTTACAGCGAAAGGTAAGTCTTCAGCTCGTAGGGCGTGACGTGGCTGCGGTAGTTCGCCCACTCTCGGCGCTTGTTCCGCAGGAAGAAGTCAAATACATGCTCCCCCAACGCTTCCGCAACCAGCTCAGATTGCTCCATAGCCCGCAGGGCATGATCCAGACTGGCCGGCAGCTCGCGATAGCCCATCGCGCGGCGTTCCTCGGGTGTCAGGTCCCACACGTTGTCTTCTGCCTGCGGTGCCAGCGCATAGCCCTTCTCCACCCCGCGCAGTCCTGCGGCCAGTAATACGGCGAACGTCAGGTAAGGGTTGCAGGCCGAGTCGGGGCTGCGCACCTCGATGCGGCGTGACGAGGTCTTGTGCGGGCTGTACATCGGAATCCGAACCAGCGCCGACCGGTTGGCCGCCCCCCACGACGCTGCGGTGGGCGCCTCACCGCCGTGCACCAGCCGCTTGTAGGAGTTGACCCACTGATTGGTGACCGCGCTGATCTCGCAGGCGTGTTCGAGGATTCCGGCGATGAACGATTTTGCGATGCCCGACAGCTGCAGCGGATCGTCAGGGCTGTGGAACGCGTTGACTTCACCCTCGAACAGGCTCATATGGGTGTGCATCGCCGAGCCGGGGAACTGCCCAAAAGGCTTGGGCATGAACGAGGCCCGCACGCCCTCCTCCAGAGCGACTTCCTTGATCAGATAGCGGAAGGTCATCACGTTGTCGGCCATCGACAGCGCGTCGGCGAAGCGCAGGTCGATCTCCTGCTGGCCGGGGGCGCCTTCGTGGTGGGTGAACTCCACCGAAATGCCCATCGACTCCAGGGCTTCGATGGCGCGGCGGCGGAAGTTGGACGCGGAGTCGTGCACGGCCTGGTCGAAGTAGCCGGCATCGTCGGCCGGCACCGGCGGCTGCCCATCGTCTGGGCCGGGCTTCAGCAGAAAGAATTCGATCTCGGGATGCACGTAGCAGGAGAAGCCGAGATCGTTGGCCTTGCCGAGTTGGCGTCGCAGCACATGCCGCGGGTCCGCCCAGGACGGCGACCCGTCGGGCATCGTGATGTCGCAGAACATCCGCGCCGAATGGTGGCTGCCGGCGGTGGTGGTCCACGGCAGCACCTGGAATGTCGACGGGTCGGGATGCGCGACCGTGTCGGCTTCGGAGATCCGGGAGAAACCCTCGATCGCCGACCCGTCGAAGCCGATGCCCTCCTCGAAGGCACCCTCGAGTTCGGCCGGGGCGATCGCGACCGACTTGAGGTAACCGAGCACGTCAGTGAACCACAGCCGGACGAACCGGATATCCCGTTCCTCCAGCGTGCGAAGCACGAATTCCTTCTGTCGATCCATGATGCGAAGCGTATCGCGTCTCAGCACCGCAGGCTGCCTGGCGAGGCCCCGTCGACGAAGTAGCGCACTACTGCGGTGTCGACGCAGGGGTCGCCGCTGAATACCACGGTGTGCTGCGTGCCGTCGTAGGTGATCAGCGGGGCGCCGAGCTGGTGAGCCAGGTCGACTCCGGCCTGATACGGGGTGGCCGGGTCGTGGGTGGTGGACACGACGACGACCTTGTCCGGCGCCACCGCCGCTGCCGTATGCGGCGACGATGTTGCCGGAACCGGCCACAGCGCGCACAGATCGCGCGGCGCATAGCCGGTGAACTGCCCATACGACAGGAACGGCGCGACCTGCCGGATTTTGCGGTCGGCCTCCACCCACGCTGCCGGATCGGTAGGCGCGGGTGCGTCGACGCAGCGGATCGCGCTGAACGCGTCCTGGGAGTTGTCGTAGTGGCCACTGTCGTCGCGTCCGTTGTAGTCGTCGGCGAGCTTCAACAGGTCATCAGCGTCGGCGCCGCGTTGCAGCCCCAACAGCCCGCTGGTCAGAAACTTCCAGTACTGCGGGGTGTAGAGCGCGTTGATCGTCCCGGTAGTGGCATCGGCATAGCTCAGCCCCCGCGGGTCCGACGTCTTGCCGGGTTTGTCGACCAGCGGGTCGATGAGGTCGTGGTAGCGGCTCACCCATTTGGTGGGATCGGTGCCCAACGGGCAGCCTTGCGAGCGGGCGCAATCCGCGGCGTAGTCGTTGAACACGGTTTGAAAGCCGGCCATTTGGTTGATGTTTTCCTCGATCGGGCCGACGCTGGGATCGATCGCGCCGTCAAGCACCATGGCCCGCGCGTGCTCGCCGAACCGCTCGACGTAGGCGGTGCCCAACTCGGTGCCGTAGCTGTAGCCCAAGTAGTTGATCTGCTCATCGCCCAGCGCCTGCCGGACCATGTCCATATCTCGGGCGGCAGCCGCGGTTCCGACGTTCTCCAGGAACGCCGCGCCCATTCGTTCGGAGCATTGTCGGGCCAACTGCTGGTAGAGCGCCTCGATGTGGGCAACCCCGGCCGGGCTGTAGTCGACCATCGGTTCGCGGCGATACGCGTCGAATTCGGCGTCGGTGCGGCAGCGCAGCGCCGGCGTGGAGTGGCCGACCCCGCGGGGGTCGAATCCGACCAGGTCGAAGCGCTGCGCGATCTCGCTGTCGGACAGCGCCGCCCCCATCGCCGCGACGGTGTCGACGGCCGAGGCTCCCGGCCCGCCGGGATTGACCAACAATGATCCGATCCGCGGGCCGGTGGCCGGAATCCGAATCAGCGCGAGTTGCGCCTGAGCGCCGGTTGGCTCGCTGTAGTCGACCGGGACCGGCACGGTAGTACAGCGGGCGGTGGGAATGTCGCTGGTGTCATCGAGAAATCGGCTACAGCTTCCCCAGTTGAGCGCCGTAGTGGGTTGGCCCGCGTCTGCTTCGGGGGTGGCACCGGCCGGTGCGACGGCGGGAGCGGTCAACAACGCAAACGAAAGCAGCGCAGAGCTCAGCCGTCTCATGCGCCACATGGCTGTCCATCGTCGCATGGGTCAGAGCCATGGTGCACCGCCTCAAGGTCACACCTTGGTCTCGTTATCTGCCGCGGAGTCTTAGCATTTCGCGTCCGGCGGCGGCGTGGTCCCATTGATCAGATATGCCGTCGCGTAGTCGTCGATGCAGCCGTTGCCCTGAAAGACAACGGTGTGCTGAGTCCCGTCGAAGGTGAGCAGCGCCCCGTGCAGTTGCTTGGCGAGGTCGACACCGGCTTTGTACGGTGTCGCCGGGTCGTGGGTCGTCGAGACCACCACGGTCGGCGGCAGTCCGGGCGCGGAGATGGCGTGCGGTCTGCTGGTGGGCGGCACCGGCCAGAACGCACAGGTCCCCAGCGGCGCGTCGCCGGTGAACTTCCCGTAGCTCATGAACGGTGCGATTTCGCGTGAGCGGCGGTCCTCGTCGATGATCTTGGCCCGGTCCTTGACCGGCGGTTGATCGACGCAGTTGATCGCCACCCGGGCGTCGCTGGCGTTGGTGTAGTGACCGTGTGAATCGCGGCGCATGTACATGTCGGCGAGCGCCAGCAGGGTGTCGCCGCGACCGCCTCTCAGCTCGCTCAGGCCGGTCGTCAGGTGGTGCCACAGCGTCGGCGAGTACAGCGCCATGATGGTTCCCACGATCGCGTCGCTGTAGCTGAGGCCGCGTGGATCCTTGGTGGGTGCCGGCCTGCCGATCCTCGGGTTGTCCGGGTCGACCAGCGGATTCACCAGGCTGTGGTAGACGTCGACGGATTTCGCCGGATCGGTGCCCAGCGCGCATGTCGGGGCCTTCGCACAGTCGGCCGCGAAGTCGTTGAATGCGTCCTGAAAACCCTTGGCCTGCCGCAGATCCGCCTCGATCGGGTCGGCGTTGGGGTCGACGGCGCCGTCGAGGATCATCGCCCGCACGTTCTGCGGATAGGCCTCGGCGTAGGCGGAGCCGATCCGCGTCCCATACGAGTAGCCGAGATAGGTCAGCTTGTCGTCGCCGAGCGCATCGCGGATGGCGTCGAGGTCGCGTGCGACATTGACGGTCCCGACGTTGGCCAGGAAATTGTTGCCCATCTTGGCTTTGCAGCGGCCGACGAACTCCTTGGTTTCGTCCTCGATGTGCGCCACGCCCGCCGGGCTGTAGTCGACCTGCGGCTCGGCGCGGAGCCGGTCGTTGTCGGCGTCGGAGTTACACCAGATCGCCGGGCGCGACGACGCCACGCCGCGAGGGTCGAAGCCGACCAGGTCGAAGCGCTCACGGACCCGTGTCGGTAACGACTGCACGACACTGACCGCGGCTTCGATACCAGACTCTCCGGGCCCGCCGGGATTGATGACCAGTGAGCCGATCTTGTCGCCGGTCGCCGGAAAACGAATCATCGCCAGCGTCGTCGCATCGCCGTCGAGGTGGTTGTAGTCGACCGGCACGGCGATCTTGCCGCATTGCGCGCCGGCCGGGAGCTTCACCGCAGTACCGCCGGTGACCCGGCACTGCCCCCACTCCAGCGCCTGACCGATTTTCGGGCCCTCCAACACCGCGTGTCCACTCACGACGTGAGTGCAGCTCGCCACTGTCATGACGATCGCGGCCATCGCGGTCCAGAACAGCATCGTGCGCGCGATCGTGTCGCGGCGAGGCAAGCCCATGGTCACCTATGCTGCCATGCGCTCAGAACAGACCACGCCGGCGCATATCACCGGATAGCAAGCAGCAGTTCTTCCATCCCGACGGGGAAATCGTCGGCCAGCTCCCACAAGTCCGGCACCAACTCCGGGCAGGCGATCAGGCCGACGTCCAGTTTGCCGTTCAGCGACATCACCGTGATGTTCAGGCCGGAGCCGTGGAAAACCGGGCCCAGCGGATACATCGCCTTGATTTCGCAGCCCAGCAGATACAACGGCATCTGCGGGCCGGGAACATTGGAGATCACCAGGTTGTGTACCGGGCGGCTGCGGGTCAGGCGTGTCCGGGCGTAGGTCCGCATGGCCATGCCGAACACCGACGGCGCCGCGAACTGCGACCAGTCTTGCAGCAGCGTCGCGCTGATCGCCGAACTGTGTTGCTTGGCAACGGAATTCGCCTCGGAGATGGCCTTGAGGCGTTCGGCCGGGTCGGTGATGTTGGAGTGCAGACTGGCGAACATGCCCGAAACCTGGTTACGCCCCGGGCGATCGGACTTGCCGTGCACCGACACCGGGACCATCGCCACCAACGACGTCTGCGGCAGTTCGCCACGGTCAAGCAGGAATTGACGCAGCACCCCGGATACCAACGCCATCACCACGTCGTTCACTTTGACGTTGAAGTGGTTCTTGACCTTCTTGATGTCCTCGAGATCCAGTTGCGCATAGGCGATGTTGCGGTTTCCGGAAATACTGGCGTTGAACGCCGTTCGCGGCGCGGCGAACGGGCGTGCCATGGCCTGCCCGCTACTCGCCCGCATCACCGTCTTGACCACTGACGTCACCGTGCTGGGCAGCGCTTTTCGCAGATACAGCGGTCGCGACGCAAACCTCGCCAAGCCTCCCAGCGCGATCCGGACCTGGTCGCCGCCGCCTACGCCGTCCACCGCTTCCGGAGCCGGTGCGTCTGCTTCGGTGCTGCACAGCTGCGACAACAGCGACGCGCCGGTCACCCCGTCCACGGACGCGTGGTGCACTTTGGTCATCACCGCCAGCCGGCCACCGCTTTGGGCATCGGTACCCGCGACGCCCTCGATCACCCACATCTCCCAGAGCGGTCGGCTGCGATCCAGCGGCAGGGCCGCGATGTGGCCGCAGATCTCCGACAGCTCCATCCGCCCTCCCGGTGGCGGTAACCCGATGCGGTGCAGATGCCGGCTGACATCGAAGCTCTCGTCGTCCACCCAGACCGGATGGTCGAGGTTGAGCGGGCTGTCGGCGAGCTTCTCGCGGAATTGCGGCATCGCCTTGATCCGGATTGCCAACTCGTCGCGGAACCGGTCGAAGCTGTAGCCGCCCGGCATTGTCGAGGTGTCCACTTCCAGGATCGAACAGACATGCAATGGCTGAGAAGGGGTCTCCAAATACAGGAAACTGGCGTCGAGTCCACTGAGCCGCTGCATTCGCAGATGGTATGTCCGGTACCGCGTGATGGAGTGAAAATCGCGGGTGCTGATCCCGGTGTGAGGAAGTCCACTGGGCGTGGTGTGCATCGGTACGGCGATAGATGGCAGACTGGCATGGTCAGACGAACCCGGGGACCCGGCAGGGCCACGAGGATCGACCCGACCATCACTAGGGACAATGATGTCTGAACAGACCGTGTACGGCGCTTCCCAGCCGACCACTGCGCCGCGGACCAAGATCCGCATCCACCACCTGCAGAAGATGAAGGCCGAAGGCCACAAGTGGGCCATGCTCACGGCCTACGACTACTCCACCGCCCGCATCTTCGACGACGCCGGCATTCCAGTGCTGCTGGTCGGTGACTCCGCTGCCAACGTCGTCTACGGCTACGACACCACCGTTCCGATCTGCATCGACGAGCTGATTCCGCTGGTTCGCGGTGTGGTGCGCGGCGCTCCGCACGCTCTGGTGGTCGCCGATCTGCCGTTCGGCAGCTATGAGGCCGGACCCACCGCCGCGCTGACCAGCGCCACCCGGTTCATGAAGGAAGCCGGCGCGCACGCGGTCAAGCTGGAAGGCGGCGAACGGGTGGCCGAGCAGATCGCCACGCTGACCGCGGCCGGTATCCCGGTGATGGCACACATCGGCTTCACCCCGCAAAGTGTCAACAGCCTCGGCGGCTTCCGGGTGCAGGGCCGAGGTGACGCCGCCGAGCAGACCATCGCCGATGCGATTGCCGTCGCCGAAGCCGGCGCGTTTTCAGTCGTGATGGAAATGGTGCCTGCCGAGTTGGCCACCCAGATCACCGGCAAGCTGACCATCCCCACCGTCGGCATCGGAGCGGGCCCCAACTGCGACGCCCAGGTTCTGGTCTGGCAGGACATGGCCGGACTCACCGGCGGCAAGACCGCCCGCTTCGTCAAACGGTTCGGTGACATCGGAGCCGAACTGCGCAGGGCCGCAACGCAGTACGCAGAAGAGGTTGCCAGCGGCGTTTTTCCCGCCGACGAGCACAGCTTCTGAGCGGGCTGTTGCGTCTGCTCGGGCATACATACCGAGTTACCCTGGACGCCTATCCCTGATTCCCCCGGCGGAGGCGCGACATGGCTGTCAAGGCCCCCGACACGTCGCGCTACCTGGAAGTGGAGCGCAAGTTCGACGTCGTCGAGTCGACGTCGCCGCCGTCGTTTGACGGGATCACGACCATCGTTCGGGTGGAGGGGCCGCCGGCCCAGACCCTGGACGCCGTGTACTTCGATACGCCGGAGCGTGACCTGGCGTCCAAACGCGTCACGTTGCGCCGTCGTACCGGCGGCACCGACGCCGGGTGGCATCTGAAGTTGCCGGCCGGGCCCGACGCACGCACCGAGGTTCGGGCGTCGTTGGATGCCGAAGGCAACCAGGATGGCGTGCCGGCCGACTTGGTGGATGTGGTCTTGGCGATCGTGCGGGATCGTCCGCTGCTTCCGGTGGCGCGGATCAGCACCACACGCAAAGTCCACCTGCTGCATGGCACCGACGGCGTGCTGGCGGAATTCTGCGACGACCGGGTCACCGCACGACTGGCCGACGAATCCACCGGCGAACAGCGTTGGCGCGAATGGGAACTCGAACTCGTCGGTGCCGACGCGACGACTGACACCGATCTGCTGGACCGGCTGAGCAAGCGGCTGCTCGGCGCCGGTGCCACGCCGGCGCGGCATCTGTCCAAACTCGCGCGGGCACTCGACGGGATTGTGGCGCCGCATGATTCGCCGGCGCGGGCGGCCAACCCGGTGCATCGCGCGGTGGCCGAGCAGATCGACGAGTTGCTTGTCTGGGACCGCGCGGTGCGCGCCGACGCCGACGATGCGGTGCACCAAATGCGGGTTGCGACACGCAAAATCCGCAGCCTGCTGCGGGCTGCGCCGGATTCGTTTGGGCTGGCAGACAACGCGTGGATCCTTGACGAATTGCGCGAACTGGGCCGGGTGTTGGGGACGGCCCGCGACGCCGAGGTGCTGGCCGAGCGTTACGAGCAGGCTCTGGACGGTCTGTCACCGCAACTGGTGCGCGGGCGGGTCCGGGAGCGCCTCGTCGACGACGCGCAGCGCCGGTACCGAAAAGGCTTAGCGCGATCGCTGATTGCGCTGCGCTCGCCGCGATACTTCAGGCTGCTCGATGCCCTCGAGGCGGTCATCGCCGAGCCGTCGGCCAGGCCAGATCAGGAATCAGCACCGGTCACCGTCGAGGCCGCCTACAAGCGCGTGCGCAAGGCGTCGAAGCAGGCCACCGGTGCGCCCGAGGAAGACCGCGACGACGCGCTGCACGGTATCCGCAAGAAAGCCAAGCGGCTGCGCTACACCGCGGCGGCGACGGGCGCGGGCAGGGTGTCCGAGCGCGCCAAGGCCATCCAGACATTGCTCGGAGATCACCAGGACAGCGTCGTCAGCCGATCCCATCTACAGCAACAGGCGGCGGCCGCACATGCGGCCGGCGAGGACACCTTCACGTACGGTCTGCTCTATCAGCAGGAGGCCGAACTGGCTCAGCGCCGCCGCGAACAACTCGACAAGGCGCTGCGCAAGCTCGACAAGGCGGCACGCAAAACACTGCGATGAGTGCGCCGAGCGGGGCGGACGAGTTGGCCTGTAAGCCGGATTCTGTTCCGCGCCGCCATGTCTGGCGGCGAGGCGGCGACCATCCATCTGGGCACACCGTTGCCGGGTGCCTCAAGCGGCCTACCCGCAGGCTCGGGCGAGCAACCCTCGGACACCTGCGCGGCCGCACCGCAGTGCGGCCTTCTTGACCTTGCTTCGGGTGGGGTTTGCCGAGCCACCCCGGTCACCCGGGATGCTGGTGCGCTCTTACCGCACCGTTTCACCCTTACCACCGCGAAGGTGGCGGTCTATTTTCTGTGGCACTTTCCCGCGAGTCACCTCGGATTGCTGTTAGCAATCACCCTGCTCTGTGAAGTCCGGACTTTCCTCGACTCGCATGGCGAACCAGCACGAGCCGCGGCCGCCCAGCCAACTCGTCCGCGTTGATCACCGTACCTGCCGCCGAATGTCCAGGCCAGCCCACCTAGGCGGCATGGAGATCCGACAACCGGATGGCGACGGCGACTTCCAACTCGCTTACCTCGACCCCAGCAGGAGCTCGTGCAACCGGCGGCGCTCCCGAGCGATAGCAAGCGCCCGTCGGCGTAGTGAATTCTGCTGTGTGGGTAAACTTTTGGTCGTCGCTGGTGCTTACCTGCCAACCGGCGGCTTCTTTGGCGTAGTTGCATCGCTCGCATAATCCGAGTCCGTTCTGCGCAGAAGTCCTTCCAGCATGGCGCGACGGCGTCGCATGGTCACGATGGCGGATCGGCGCGTCACAATACGGTGTCCGGCAACGCTGATCCCGGAGCTCGATGAACTTGACCAGTCCGCGCGGGAACAGCCGCGCCCTGGATTCCATCGCCACCAATGCCCCAGAGCGGGGATGTGCGTAGAGGCGGCGCAGCGTGGCCCGTGACCGAGCATCGGTAACGGCGCCAACGACTAGTCCGCGGGCGACTGCCGCCGGTATCGGGCCGTAGCCGCAGATATCCGCCGCCGTGTTGTCGCCGCCGAGCAGCGTTTGGTCGGAGAGCACCAGGTTGACCGCGATCGGCGCCGGTGTCGCTGCGCTTCGCCCAGTAACCCGTTCGATCAGCGTGTCGGCCATGATCTGGCCACGAGACCGGCCGTCAAATGTGGTGTCGGCCACGCGGCGCAGCGCGGCATATACAGATACGCCTTGAGCGACCGGGAGTAGCGCCGTCAAATACGTCATGGTGTCAGGCGCCGGCCGGATGGTCACAGTACGTTCGTCTGCTGCTTTGGCCGCCCGTTCGACAACGGCGTGCGGGTCGAGCCGATAGGCAATCGCTTTGGCAGCCGCAGTTACCCGCGCATCACCCAAACCATCGAGATCGGCGGGCTGGCCGCACAACTCAGCGTCCAGTATGCGCCGGTCCTCGACGTCCAAACATGCGCTTTCCCGCACGATCAGCGTTGCCCGCCACTCCGATAACACTCCAGTCTCCAACGCCGCGAGGGTGTGCGGCATCTCATGGACGAGCGCCTTGGCGAACCCGAGGTGCCGGCCGCCCCGGGCCGGGGAATCGCGCCGCGCCAGCGCGATCTCGCTGGCCACACCACGACAGCGGCGTGCCGCAGGAACACCGGCCGCGGCCTCGGCGGACCGCCGCGCTGCATCCAAAGCGGCCGCCGCCCGGGCCTGCCCAGCGGCCGCCGCGGACTTGACACGCTCCAACTCGGCAATGCGCTCCACCAGCGCCGATTCCTCGCTAGCCGGGTCAACCACCGCCAGGTTATCGAACATACGTTCGATCATACACGACTCCGGCGACATTGCCTATCGTGAGAACGGTGACGCAGGTCAATAGATGGCTCAAGCGTGTCGACGCCGGTGACTGGGACGCCATCACCGTCGACCTCAATGACCGCGGCGGTGCCCTGCTACCCCGGCTCCTGACGCGTGCCGAGGCGCAGAAGCTCCGTGCGCTCTATGACCGCGACGAACTTTTCCGCAAAACCATCGAGATGGAGCGCCACCGCTACGGCGTCGGCCAGTACCGGTACTTCCGCGCACCGTACCCCGAGCCGATCGAACGGCTCAAACAGGCGCTGTTTCCACGATTACTGCCGATCGCCCGGGACTGGTACACCAAGCTTCGCCGCGACACACCGTGGCCCGACAACCTCGACGAATGGCTGACAATGTGTCACGCGGCCGGTCAGACCAAACCGACGGCGCTGCTGCTGAAGTACGGCGCCGACGGCTGGAACGCGTTACACCGAGACCTGTACGGCGAGCTGGTTTTTCCGCTTCAGGTCGTGATCAACCTGAGCGATCCGGCCACCGAGTACACCGGCGGTGAGTTCCTGCTCGTCGAACAACGTCCGCGGGCACAGTCCCGCGGCCTCGCAACCCAACTGCCGCAGGGTCATGGCTATTTGTTCACCACTCGCGACCGACCGGTGCAATCAACCCGCGGTTGGTCGACATCACCGGTGCGCCATGGCCTTTCCGTGGTCCGGTCCGGTGAGCGCTATGCGCTGGAGTTGATCTTTCACGACGCGGCCTGACTGTCGCGTCGCAGTACGATGACGTTGTCGGCTACCGTGCCGACTTGGCCGTCCGGCCCGGTCACCTGCCGCTCCACACTCTCGGCACGCACCGGACGCAGGCCGGTGTCGGTCAGCGGTAGTGCGGCGAGTACATCGGAAACACTGGGAAATGGGTAATCCTGATGCTGCGACCACGGCGGCGCCGACCCGTGGTCGACGATCAGCAGCACACCGCCGGGCGTCAAGTGACCGGCGGCCCGTGGCAACACCTGCTCGCGCTCCAGCCGCACGGGTGAGTGCAAGTACTGCGCCGACACCAAGTCATAGCTCCCGTCCGGAAAGCTATCGGAAAGATCGAGGCGCTGGAAGACGATGCGATCCAATAGGTTTCGCTGGCACGCGTCGTCGGTTGCGCGCTGTAGCGCAGTCGCCGAGACGTCGACGGCCACCACCTGCCACCCGCGCTCGGCCAACCACACGGCGTCGGCTCCCTCACCGCAGCCCAGATCAAGGGCTCGGCCGGCCGGCAGCTGCCCGGCCACCTCGGCCAGGTGCGCATTGACTCGTCCGCTCCACACCCGATCGGCTTGGCTATAGTGCTGCTCCCAAAACTGCTGCACGTCGTCGAGTTCAGTTTCCATATTTAGAGCTTGCAGGTGCAGATCGAGTCTGCCAACCTAATTTGCCATGCAGGCAAACGCTGACGACCCGGTCGATGTCGTGGTGCGCCGGCGGCTTCGAGAGCTGCGCATGCAGCGCGGCATGACGCTTGAAGACGTGGCGGTGCGGGCGAATATCGATATTTCGACGCTGAGCCGCTTGGAATCTGGGAAGCGCCGGTTGGCCCTGGATCATCTGCCCGGGTTGGCCAAGGCGCTTTCGGTCAGCACGGATGAGTTGCTGCGGGAGCCCGAGCAACCCGACCCGCGAGTGCGGGGCGCCTCGCATACCCGGCACGGCATCACTTACTGGCCGCTGACGCGGCAGGGCCCGGCCGGCGGTTTGCACACCTTCAAGATTCGCGTCAAACGTCGCACGCCGCCGGCCGAGCTACCGGTGCACGAGGGGCAGGAATGGTTGTACGTGCTCTCCGGCCGGATGCGGCTGCTGCTCGGCGACCGAGACTTCGCGATCAAACCTGGTGAGGCGGTCGAGTTCTCCACCTGGACCCCGCATTGGTTCGGTGCGGTGGACGCTCCGGTGGAGGCCATCGTGATCTTTGGCGCCAACGGCGAACGCCTGCATCTGCACAGCTAGAGATAGGCCGTCTGGTTCACCAACCGCACCGACGAGTTCCCGTCGGGGTAGAACTCGGCGATGCTCAACGACGCCAAATCCAGGTGCAGGCGGTAGAGGATGCCGGCTCCGGCTTCCAGCGCCAGCCGCAGCAGCATCTTGATCGGTGTCACGTGCGAGACCACCAACACCGTTGTGCCGCCGTACTCTTCGACGAACCGGTCGCGTGCTGCCGCCACCCGCTGGTGCACACTGTCGAAGCTTTCGCCGCCGGGCGGCCGGGTGCTGGTGTCGTGCAGCCAGCGTCGATGCAGCTCAGGATCGCGCTCGGCGGCCTCGGCGAAAGTCAGGCCTTCCCAGGCGCCGAAATCGGTTTCGATCAAGTCGTCGTCGACCGTCACATCCAAGCCCAGCGCCTTGGCGGCCGTCGTCGCGGTGTCATAGCAACGCTGCAGCGGCGAGCTGATCACCGCCGCGATTCCGCCCCGTTGGCCCAAATACCGGGCCGCCGCATCGGCTTGTTGCCGCCCCAGTTCGGTCAGCGCCGGGTTACCGCGTCCCGAGTAACGCCGTTGTACCGACAGCTCGGTCTGCCCGTGCCGCAACAGCAGCAGCCGAGTGGCCGCGCCGCGGGCACCAGTCCAGCCGGGTGCCGTGACGGTCTCGGTTGCCGCGGCGGGCGGAGCAGTTTCGGTGGCCTCAGCGGCGGCATCCATCGCTTCGTTGGCCAGCCGGTCGGCATACGAGTTCTGCGCCCGCGGCACCCAGGTGTAGCTGATCTGCCCGAAACGCGCTGCCAGGGCGCGGGCCTGCGCGTGCAGCTCGGCCAGATCGGGATGCTTGACCTTCCAGCGGCCCGACATCTGTTCGACCACCAGCTTGGAGTCCATCGACACCGCGACATCGGTAGCGCCGAGTTTGGCCGCCTCATCCAAACCGGCGATCAGCGCCCGATATTCGGCGACATTATTGGTGGCGCGGCCAATCGCCTGCTTACTCTCCGCCAACACGGTGGAACGGTCGGCCGACCACACCACCGATCCGTACCCGGCCGGCCCGGGGTTACCGCGCGACCCGCCGTCCGCTTCGACGAGGACTTTCATTTGGCGAAGCCAATGGTGCGCAACAGGATTGCGCCGCATTCGGGGCAGCGCAGCACGTCGTCGTCAGCGGCCGCCGCGATCCGCGACAGCTCACCGCGGTCGATTTCGATGCGGCAGGCTCCACACCGGCGCCCCTGCAGCGGCCCGGCACCCGGGCCACCGCCGGCACGTTGCCGTTCATAAAGCGCGACCAGCTCTGGATCTAACGCGGCCGTCAGCTCGTCGCGCCGCGACGAACGTTGCCGGCGAGTCTCGTCGATCTCGGCGAGCGCACCATCGAGGGCTTGTTGGGCGTTGCCGAGATCGTCTTGCAGGTTGTCGACGGCCGCCGCCTCGACGGCTTGTTCAGCCTGCAGTTCTTCGCGGTGCTCCATCACCTCCAGCAGCGAATCCTCCAGGCTGGTCTGGCGGCGTTGCAACGTTTCCAACTCGTGCTGCAGCTCGGACAATTGTTTGGCGTCTGCCACGGTCTGCAGCAGCGAGCGGTCGCGGTCCTCACGTTGGCGCACCGCGTCGATTTCCGACTCGAACCGGGACACTTGGGCGTCCAAATCCTCCAATGCGATTCGCACCGCGGCCAGCCGGTCGGTGGCGGCGCTGTGTTCAGCCTGCATCCGCTGATAGTCCTGCTGTTCGGGCAGATGCCCCGCCCGATGGGTGAGTCGGGACAGCTCGGCGTCCAGCTCGGCCAACTCGAGCAGCGACTGTTGTTGTACTACGGCAGCTTTCATGACGATAGGCCTTCGGCGGAATTGTCGACGTTCCAGGGGTCGGTGCGGATGGGGCACACCCGAACCGGCAGCGCGTCATCGAATGCCGAGCGCAGCACGTCGGCGGCCTGGCCACACCACGGGTATTCGCTGGCCCAGTGGGCGACGTCGATCAGGGCCACATCAGAGGCGCGACGGTGCTCGTCGGCGGGGTGGTGTCGCAGATCGGCGGTGACGTAGGCCTGCACGTCTGCGCCGGCTACCGCATCGAGCAATGAGTCGCCTGCGCCGCCGCACACCGCCACCCGTGATACCGGCGCGTCGGGGTCGCCGGCGGCACGCACCCCCCATGACGTTTGCGGCAGGCCGGCACTGACCCGGGAGACGAATGCGCGCAACGATTCTGGGTGCGGCAGAGCGCCGATGCGGCCTAACCCGACATCACCGGGCGGTGATGCGAGCGCGATGATGTCGAATGCCGGCTCCTCGTAGGGGTGCGCGGCGCGCAGTGCCGAAAGCACCTCACCCCGCAATCGGGCCGGCGCGATGAACTCGACCCGGTCCTCGATCACCCGCTCGACGGCGCCAACGCTGCCGATTGTGGGCGAAGCTCCGTCGCGGGGCAGGAATTGGCCGGTGCCCGTGACACTCCAACTGCAGTGCGCGTAGTCGCCGATCTGGCCGGCGCCCGCGGTGAACACCGCCGCCCGCACCGCTTCAGCGTGGTCCGGCGGGACGAAAACGACCCACTTGTCGTGGTTGGCCATCGCTGCCAACGGCTCGAGCACCGCCTCGACGGTCAGTCCCAGCGTCTGCGCCAGCGCGTCGGACACCCCCGGTGAGGCGGAGTCGGCGTTGGTGTGCGCGGTGAACAGCGAACGCCCTGAACGGATCAGCCGGTGCACCAGTGCGCCTTTGGCTGTGCTGGCCGCCACGGTGTCCACCCCGCGCAGCAACAACGGATGGTGGGCCAGCAGCAGTCCCCCGTCGGGGACCTCGTCGACCACCGCTGCGGTGGCGTCGACCGCAATCGTCACCGATTCCACCGCGTCATCGGGGTCACCGCAGACCAGCCCGGCCGAATCCCATGACTGGGCCAGCCGCGGCGGATATGCCTCGTCGAGCACGCCGATGACGTCGGCCAATCGCACAGTCACCTACAGCACCTCTCGCAGCGCGTCGATCAGCAGCGGCCACTCCGGTCGCACCGCCGCCCGCAGATACCGTCCGTCCAGACCGACAAACGTGTCGCCGCGACGAACTGCAATACCCTTGGCGTGCAACCGCTTTCGTGTCAGCTCAGCGTCGCCGACAGTGAACAGCACGAACGGCGCCCGGCCGTCAACCACGTCGACACCCACGGATTGCAGCCCGGACACCATGTCGGTCCGCAGCTCCGCCAGCCGCCGAGCGCCGGCCGCCGCCTCGGCCACCGCGTCGGGAGCACAACAGGCCGCGATCGCCGCCAGTTGCAGGGTGCCCACCGGCCAGTGCGCGCGTCGTGACGTCAGCCGGGCCAGCACAGCCGGCGCCCCGAGGGCGTAGCCCACCCGCAGCCCGGCCAGCGACCAGGTCTTGGTCAGACTGCGTAACACCAGCACATCGGGCAGCGCAGCACCGGCCAGCGACTCCGGCTCACCGGGAACCGCATCGGCGAACGCCTCGTCGACCACCACGATCCGGCCGGGGCGGCGCAGCGCGTGGATCTGCTCGCGAGTGTGCAGCACCGAGGTCGGGTTGGTCGGGTTGCCCAGCACCACCAGATCTGCCTCGTCGGGCACCTGCACACCGGCCAGGCCGAACGGCGACTCGAGCACCACGTGCTGAACCGGGATCCCGGCCGCGGCCAGCGCGATGTGCGGCTCGGTGAACGACGGCGCGATGATCGCGGCCGACCGCGGCGACAGGTTGGCGAGCAGCGCGAACCCCTCGGCCGCGCCGGCCAGCAACGTCACCTCATCGGGTGCCCGGCCGTGGCGGACGCCCACGGCCGCAACGGCGGCCCGTTCGTCGTCGACTCCCGGGTATCTTGCGAGGTCGGACAGCCGGTCGGTCAGCCGCCGGATCAGCCATGCCGGCGGTTGCGAATCACGGACGTTGACGGCGAAGTCCAGCATGCCCGGCTCGGCGGCCTGATCGCCGTGGTAGCGCGCCGCTGCAAGCGGGTTCGGGTCCAGACTCGCCACGCTTGAAACAGTAACGGCCTCAGTGGCAGGGCAGGTCAGCGCATCGGAGACAATGTGGGTGTGACAGGCACGATCTCCGCGGCGGCGCAGCTGGTGATATTCGACCTCGACGGCACCTTGACCGATTCCGCCGACGGGATCGTTTCCAGCTTTCGCCACGCGCTGCGCCACGTCGGTGCGGCCGAGCCCGACGGCGATCTGGCGAGCCGGATCGTCGGCCCGCCGATGCACCACACCCTGTCCGGGCTGGGGTTGGGTGAGCGCACCGATGCGGCGATCGCGGCCTACCGCGCGGACTACAGCACCCGCGGGTGGGCGATGAACACGCTCTTCGACGGGATCGGGTCGCTGCTGGCAGATCTGCGGGCCGCCGATGTCCGGCTGGCGGTGGCCACCTCCAAGGCCGAGCCGACCGCGCGGCGCATCCTGGCCCACTTCGCGCTCGACGAGCATTTCGAGGTCGTCGCCGGAGCCACCCTCGACGGCGCGCGCAGCAGCAAGGTCGATGTGCTGGCCCACGCGTTGGCGCAGCTGCAGCCGCTGCCTGAGCGCGTGCTGATGATCGGTGACCGCGTGCACGACGTCGAAGGTGCGGCCGCCCACGGCATCGACGCGGTGGTGGTCGAGTGGGGCTACGGCCACGCCGACTTCGCCGAAGACAGTGGTGTCACCCGGGTCGCCACGGTCGCGGAATTGCGGAGGATGCTGGGTGTCTGATCCACGGCTGCACATCACGTTTGTCTGCACCGGCAACATCTGCCGGTCGCCGATGGCCGAGAAAATGTTCGCCCATCAGATCAGCCAGCGCGGGCTGCACGACGCGGTGCGGGTGACCAGTGCGGGCACCGCCGAATGGCATATCGGCAAATGTGCCGACGAGCGGACCAACCGGGTGCTGCGCGCCCACGGCTATCCCACCGAGCACAGCGCGGCGTACCTCGACAGCGACCACCTGACAGCCGACCTGGTAATCGCCCTGGCGCGGAACCACGTCTGGCTGTTGCGCCAGCTCGGGGTCGACCCCGACCGGGTACGCATGCTGCGGTCGTTCGACCCGCGGTCCGGCGCCTACGCCCTCGACGTCGACGACCCCTACTACGGCGATCACGATGATTTCGAGGCGGTTTTCGCCACCATCGAGGCCGCCCTGCCCGGGCTACATGACTGGGTCGACGAGCGACTTGCCCAAAACGGGCACCACTGATGCGACGTTTGACGTTCCTGCTGCGGCCAGGCTGGCTGGCGCTGGCGGTGGTGGTCATCGCGTTCACCTACCTGTGTCTCACGGTGCTCGCACCGTGGCAGCTCGGCAAAAACAGCAAGACTTCACGAGAGAACGACCAAATTCAGCAGTCGCTGAGTACCGCCCCGGTCCCGGTGAAAACGTTGCTGCCTCAGCAGGATTCGTCAGCACCTGATGCGCAGTGGCGAAAGGTGACGGCCACCGGGCACTACCTGCCGGATGCGCAGGTGCTGGCCCGGTTACGAGTGGCGGCCGGGGAGCCCTCGTTAGAAGTGCTGGTCCCGTTCGTTGTGGATGCCGGTCCCACCGTGCTGGTCGACCGCGGCTATGTGCGGCCAGAACAGGGCTCCCGGGTGCCGCCGATACCGCCGCCGCCCAGCGGTACGGTCACCATCACGGCGCGGTTGCGTGACTCCGAAGCGCCGGCACGCGGCAAGGATCCGTTCACCACAGACGGTGTGCAGCAGGTGTATTCCATCGACATCGATCAGATATCGAACCTGACTGGGGTACCGCTGGCCGGTTCCTACCTGCAACTGGTGGACAACCAGCCCGGTGGACTCGGCGTGATCGGGGTGCCGCATTTGGATGCCGGGCCGTTCTTGTCGTATGGCATCCAGTGGATCTCGTTCGGCATCGTCGCGCCGATCCTGCTGGGCTATTTCGTCTACGCCGAGATCCGCGTCCGCCGTGCGGAAAAGGCGGCAGCCGGCGATCCCGCCGCGCCCAAGACCGTCGAAGAAAAGCTCACGGATCGTTATGGCCGGCGGCGGTGAACGCCACCAGCAGCGCCGCCGCGGCCTGCACCACCCGGGAAAGCAGCACCGCGCGCCGCAGGTCGGCCAGCGACGGTGACGGCCCCGCGCCGAGGGTTGGCCGGATCTGCAGTTCATAGTGATACTGCGTCGGGCCGCCCAGTCGCACCCCCAGCGCCCCCGCGAAAGACGCTTCGACGACACCGGCGTTGGGACTGGGATGGCGGGCGGCATCACGCACCCAGGCCCGCAGCGCACCGGCCGGTGACCCGCCGACGGCGGGCGCGCACATCACCACCAGCGTCGCAGTCACCCGCGCTGCCGCATAGTTGGCCAGATCGTCCAAACGTGCTGCTGCCCAACCAAATCGGGCATAGCGGGGCGAACGGTGACCGATCATCGAGTCCAAGGTGTTGACGGCGCGGTAGACCAGCACCGCCGGCGCCCCGCCGAGCGCCGCACACAGCAGCGGCGCCACATGCGCGTCGGAGGTGTTTTCGGCGACGGATTCCACTGCCGCACGGGCCAGCCCGTCAGCGTCGAGCGATGCCGGATCGCGGCCGCACAACGACGGCAGGAGTCGCTTGGCGGCCTCGACGTCGCCGCGCTCCAGTAGCTCCGCCATGTTCGCGCCGGTACGGGTGAGTGACGTCCCGCCCAGCGATATCCAGGTGGCCACCGCGGTGGCGACAACCGACCACGATGGACGCCGCCGCTCCGTGTACCGCTGTAGCGCTGCACCCGCCAGTGCGATCGCGCCAACCAACACGCCGACGTGTGCTGCGCCGGCGACCCGGTTGTCGCGGTAGCTGACCCGCTCCAAGGCCGCCGCCGTCGCACCGAAGGCCGCCACCGGATGGCCGGCCTGCGGGTCGCCCAGCAGCAGGTCGGCCAGGTATCCGACCAGCGCGCCCGGTAGCTGTCGCACCGCAAACATTCCGGCAGCGTCTCACACGTGGTCTACTCGGTGGCATGAGGCGGTATTCAGGGTGAAGCGCCCCGCCACCCGGGTGGCCGACCTGCTCAATCCCGCCGCAACGCTGCTGCCCGCCGCCAATGTGATCATGCAGCTGTCGTTGCCGGGCGTCGGTTACGGCGTGCTGGAAAGCCCGGTCGACAGCGGCAACGTCTACAAGCACCCGTTCAAGCGGGCCCGCACCACCGGCACCTACCTGGCCGTGGCGACGATCGGAACCGATGCCGACCGCGAGCTGATCCGCGCTGCCGTCGACACCGCGCATCAGCAGGTGCGGTCGACGCCGTCGAGCCCGGTGTCCTACAACGCGTTCAATCCGCAGTTGCAGCTGTGGGTGGCGGCTTGTCTGTACCGCTATTTCGTCGACCAGCACGAGTTTCTGCACGGCGCGCTCGATGACGTCACCGCCGACGCGGTGTATCAAGACGCCAAGCGGCTGGGCACCACGCTGCAGGTGCGCGAGGGCATGTGGCCGCCGGACCGTGCCGCGTTCGACGAATACTGGAAGCGCTCGCTCGACGAGCTGCATATCGATCCGCCGGTTCGCGAGCATCTTCGCGGCGTCGCCTCGGTGGCGTTCCTGCCGTGGCCGTTGCGCACGCTGGCCGGACCGTTCAATTTGTTCGCGACGACGGGTTTCCTGGCGCCGGAGTTCCGCGCAATGATGCAGCTGGACTGGTCACCATCCCAACAGCGCCGGTTCGAGTGGCTGCTACGCGGGCTGCGACTGGCTGACCGGCTGATACCGCATCAGGCCTGGATCTTCGGTTACCGGCTTTACCTATGGGACATGCGGTTTCGTGCGCGACGAGGGTTGCGAATCGTGTGACGGCTAGCCGTAGATGGCGAGCAGCACGATGGCGGCCATGCAGACCATCGCCAGCAGAAACCAGGGCTGCAGATAGATGCGCTCGCGGGTTTCCTCCGTCTTCGGCGTCTTCGGCGTCTCCGGCGCCAGCGAAGTGGAACGCTCCGGCGTTAGTTGTGAAGTCATGCTAACTATCATTATCGACTCGTTAGCCTTAGTAAATGTGTTGCTCGTTTCATCGACCCCCTCATTGCGACGCAGGTCACACTTCCGGCGGCCGGACGTGGCCGGCGAAACGTTCAGAAGGGAGCAGACTCATGGCTTTTCCGGCGCTCAACCACGTCGCCATCACGGTGCGCGACATGAAAGTCAGCGGCCCCTGGTACCGCAAACTGCTCGGCGCTGACCCGGTCCTCGACGAGCACACGGATGCCGGATTCCGCCATCTGGTCTGGATGCTCGACGGCGGGACGGTTTTCGGCATCCACCAGCACGAACGTTCCGCTCCCGACGAGCGATTCAGCGAGTTCCGCGTCGGCCTCGACCATGTCGGCTTCGGCTGTGCCGACCGCGCCGAGCTGGAGCAGTGGATGACGCGACTCAACGAGCTGGGTGTCCACCACGGCGGCATCGTGGACGCCCCCTACGGCTCGGGGTTGAGCTTTCGAGACCCGGACGGCATCGCGCTGGAGTTCTTCGCGCCGCCCGGGTGACTCAAGCCAGCAGAATGATCAGCACGATGGCCACGACGATGAGCGCTGCCAGCGCCCACCAGACAGCGGGGCCGGCGTTGGGCCTGCGAGACGGCCGCGGCGTCAGCGGGCTATTGGACGGTGCGACGCCCCATTTGCCCTGCGGCGACACATTGGGCGGATCTGGCGGCGGCGGGGTCGGTTCAGTGGTCACCCCTTTGCGTTGCCGGCATCGGGAAGAAGCTAAACGTCCGGCCCGTGGAAGGTGGTGAGCTTGCCGCTTGCGCGGCCAATCAAATTGGTGGGCGCGGACGGTATCGAACCGCCGACCGCTGGTGTGTAAAACCAGAGCTCTACCACTGAGCTACGCGCCCTGCCTCGGGCAGGCTACCCGGCCGAACGGCCGACCCCCAAAACGCCGAAAACCCGCGTCGAGCGTGCGCAGAACCGGATTTCAGCTCGGCGTGTCGACCGGGGACACGCACGCTCGCGGCAAGGAGCGGCAGGGATCCACAAAAAGCTATGCCTTGAGGGCGGCCAGCGCATCGGTCCAGAGCCGCTGGTCGCGGGCTTCGCCCGGCTGCTTCATCTCGGCGAATTGGATGACCCCGGACCGGTCGATGACGAAGGTGCCGCGGTTGGAGAAACCGGCGTCGTCGTTGAACACCCCGTAGGCCTGGCTGACCGCGCCATGCGGCCAGAAGTCCGACAGCACCGGAAACAGAAAGCCGCTTTCAATCGCCCACACTTTGTGCGTGGGCGGCGGGCCCACCGAGATGGCCAGCGCCACGCTGTCGTCGTTTTCGTAGTCGGGCAGGTGATCGCGCAACTGGTCGAGCTCGCCCTGGCAGATACCGGTGAAGGCGAGCGGGAAGAACACCAACAGCACGTTCTTGGCCTCGTTGCCAGCGCGAAACGCGCTCAAGGTGACCGGCTGCTGGTTCTGGTCGCGCAGGGTGAAGTCGGGCGCCGTGGTGCCGACAGTGAGCATTAGCGCCGCCCGGCCCGCGACTTCGGCTGGACCAACCGGCTGGCGCTCCAGTCGCCCAGATTGACCGATGACGTCGGCATCAGGCCGGCAGTGGGCGCCGATTCGGCGATCTCGGCGGGCAATACGTGGCCGGGCCGGCCGGTTTTCGGTGTCAGCACCCAGATCACGCCGTCGTCGGCCAGCGGGGCGATCGCGTCCATCAAGGTGTCCACCAAGTCTCCATCGCCGTCACGCCACCACAACAAAACGACGTCGACGACTTCATCGGTGTCCTCGTCGAGTAGCTCAGCGCCGCATGCATCCTCGACGTCGGCGCGAATGTCGTCGTCGGTGTCCTCGTCCCAGCCCCACTCCTGGACAATTTGGTCTTTCTGGATGCCCAGTTTGCGGGCGTAGCTCGGGGCGTCATCCGCCGCGACCACAGGGGGACCTCCTTCTACCGACACACGCGCCGTGCGATGGCCACTATCGTCGCACAGCCCGCCCCTAGCTGACACGACTGTGCCGCTGAACCCCGGCTCACGAATAAGCCAGGCAGGAGCGCACCGTTTTGGTTTTGGTGTCGTTGAGCTGATCGACGCGCTGGTTGAACTCAGATGTCGGGGCATGCGCCCGGATGGCATTCGCGACTTCGCGGGCCGCGTCGACATAGGCGTTCAGCGCGTCGCGCACCTGTCCGGACAGCGGCTCGCTGATGCTGCCGGCGACAACGTCGGCGCTGTTGTTCAGCGCATCGACGGCCGGGCCTTCGGCGGAGGCGGTGTCGCGGCCCTGATTGAACGCCCCGACAAAGGCATTCACTTTCTCGATTGCGTCCTTGCTGGTGTTGGCAAACGACTCGCAGGCCCGGATCACAGCTCGGGTTGTCAGCTGCTGCTGGCGCTGCGTCTCTCGAATCCGGGAGGTCGCCGAGGACGCCGACACCGACGCCGATACCGATGCCCGGTAGGCGGGGGCCATCGCGGTGTCGACGGTCGGGGTGCCTTCGGTGACGGTGGTGCAGCCGACGATGGCCATCAGCATCGCCGCGAGGCAACCGAGTACCAGCGCGACGATCCGCCATCTTCGGGCGGCACGCCATCCGGTCAGCACATCGTCTGACGTTACCGGTTCCCGATTTCGCCCGCCTCGAGCCGCCGACTGCCGATTGCGGACATCGTGTCGATGGCCCCTACGCGACGAGGCCTCCGGTGCGGCACGATAGGAGTGGCAACGACCAAGCGGCGACGGCGGGCATCGGCCACAAGCGGATGACCGCCACACACAAGGAGCAGTGAGTTGACTACCGAGTTCGTACGCCACGATCTGGCGAAAAACTCAAGCGGTACAAGCGAACCCGACCGGGTGCGGGTGATTCGCGAAGGCGTCGCGTCTTATCTGCCCGACATCGATCCCGAAGAGACCGCCGAATGGCTGGAGTCCTTCGACGAATTGCTGTCGCGCTCCGGGCCTTCGCGGGCCCGCTACCTGATGCTGCGGCTGCTGGAACGCGCCGGCGAACAGCGCGTCTCGATTCCGGCGTTGACATCGACCGACTATGTCAACACCATCCCCACCGAGCTCGAACCATGGTTCCCCGGCGACGAGGACGTCGAGCGCCGCTATCGGGCCTGGATCCGGTGGAACGCGGCGATCATGGTGCACCGAGCGCAACGTCCGGGCGTTGGTGTGGGCGGCCACATTTCGACCTACGCTTCTTCTGCCGCGCTCTACGAGGTCGGCTTCAACCACTTCTTCCGCGGGAAGTCGCATCCCGGCGGCGGCGACCACGTGTTCATCCAGGGCCACGCCTCCCCCGGCATCTACGCGCGCGCTTACTTGGAAGGCCGGTTGACCGCCGACCAACTCGACGGATTCCGCCAGGAACACAGTCACCCCGGCGGCGGGCTGCCCTCCTACCCGCATCCGCGGCTGATGCCCGACTTCTGGGAATTTCCCACCGTGTCGATGGGCCTGGGCCCGATGAACGCCATCTACCAGGCTCGAGTCAACCATTACCTGCGCGATCGGGGCATCAAAGACACCTCCGACCAGCACGTGTGGTGCTTTTTGGGCGACGGCGAAATGGACGAGCCCGAGAGCCGCGGCCTGCTGCACATCGGCGCGCTAGATGGTCTGGACAACCTCACCTTCGTGATCAACTGCAACCTGCAGCGTCTCGACGGCCCGGTGCGCGGCAACGGCAAGATCATCCA
This sequence comes from Mycobacterium sp. NGS62, assembly GCF_059812285.1. NCBI lineage: Bacteria > Bacillati > Actinomycetota > Actinomycetes > Mycobacteriales > Mycobacteriaceae > Mycobacterium > Mycobacterium sp. NGS62. The sequence goes on from NZ_JCALCK010000001.1 coordinate 508,284, forward strand.
GGAATTGGAGTCGTTCTTCCGGGGTGCCGGCTGGAACGTCATCAAAGTGGTGTGGGGACGCGAATGGGACGCGCTGCTGCACGCCGACCGGGACGGCGCGTTGGTCAACCTGATGAACGTCACGCCCGACGGCGACTACCAGACCTATAAGGCCAACGACGGCGGCTATGTCCGCGACCACTTCTTCGCACGCGACCCGCGCACCAAAGCGTTGGTGGAAAATCTGACCGACCAAGAGATCTGGAACCTCAAGCGCGGGGGCCACGACTACCGCAAGGTCTACGCCGCCTACCGCGCCGCGATGGAACACAAGGGCCAGCCGACCGTGATCCTGGCCAAAACCATCAAGGGCTACAGCCTGGGCAGCTACTTCGCCGGCCGCAACGCCACCCATCAGATGAAGAAGCTCCGGCTGGAAGACCTCAAAGACTTCCGTGACGAGATGCGGATTCCGGTCTCCGACGCGCAGTTGGAGGAAGACCCGTACCTGCCGCCGTACTACCACCCCGGGCCGGACGCACCGGAGATCCGCTACCTGCTCGACCGGCGTCGTACCCTCGGTGGCTTCATCCCCGAGCGCCGGACCAAATCCAAGGCGCTGCCGTTGCCTGGCCGCGACACCTACAAATCGCTGAAGAAGGGCTCCGGCAGCCAGGAGGTCGCCACCACCATGGCGACTGTGCGCACCTTCCGGGAGATCTTGCGCGACAAAGAAATCGGTCGACGGATAGTCCCGATCATTCCGGATGAGGCGCGCACCTTCGGGATGGACTCCTGGTTCCCCTCGCTGAAGATCTACAACCCCAACGGTCAGCTGTACACCTCGGTCGACGCCGATCTGATGCTGGCCTACAAAGAAAGCGAGTCCGGGCAGATGCTCCACGAGGGCATCAACGAAGCGGGGTCGGCGGCCTGCTTCACCGCGGTCGGCACGTCGTATGCGACGCACAACGAGCCGATGATCCCGATCTACATCTTCTATTCGATGTTCGGTTTCCAGCGCACCGGAGACGGCCTGTGGGCGGCCGGCGACCAGATGGCCCGCGGCTTTCTGCTCGGCGCCACCGCGGGGCGTACGACGTTGACCGGCGAAGGATTACAACATGCCGACGGCCACTCGTTGCTGCTGGCGGCCACCAACCCAGCCGTGGTGTCCTATGACCCCGCGTTTGCCTATGAGGTCGCCTACATCATCGAAAGCGGCCTGGCCCGCATGTTCGGCGAAAACCCGGAGAACGTCTTCTTCTACATCACCATCTACAACGAGCCGTATGTGCAGCCGCCGGAGCCCGAGCACTTCGACCCCGACGGCCTGCTGCGGGGCATTTACCGCTACCGGGCCGCCACCGAACGACGCGCCAATGCCGCGCACATCCTGGCCTCGGGGGTGGCGATGCCGTCGGCGCTCACGGCCGCCGAGATGCTGTCGTCGGAGTGGGATGTCGCCGCCGACGTGTGGTCGGTCACCAGCTGGAGCGAGCTGAACCGCGACGGAATCGTCATCGCCAAGGAAAGGCTGCGCCACCCCGACCGTCCGGCCGGCACGCCGTATGTGACCCAGGTGTTGTCCCAAGCTCTCGCCGACAAGGCCGGCCCCGTCGTCGCGGTGTCGGACTGGATGCGCGCGGTGCCCGAGCAGATCCGGCCGTGGGTGCCGGGCACCTATGTCACCCTGGGCACCGACGGGTTCGGCTTCTCCGATACCCGGCCCGCCGCGCGGCGCTACTTCAACACCGATGCCGAGTCGCAAGTCGTCGCGGTCCTCGAGGCGCTGGCCCGTGACGGCGAGATCGATCCATCGGTGCCGGTCGCCGCGGCGCGCCAGTACAAGATCGACGACGTGCAGGCCGCACCGGCGCAGACTTCGGATCCCGGCGTCGCATAGCAGCTAGCTCGGCCCCGGCCCAGGGGTCGCGCTTGGCGAAAACATCCAGAAAAGTGGCGTAGCTTTTAGGGGTGGCCGACAAGGATATCGGGCAGTTCGTTCTGCCGCGCTCGACGCTCGAGCTGCTCGACACTGTGCCGGAGTCGCTGCTACGGCGGCTCAAGCAGTACTCCGGGCGGCTGGCCACCGAGGCAGTCTCGGCGATGCACGACCGGTTGCCGTTTTTCGCCGACCTGGAGGCCTCCCAGCGTGCCAGCGTCGCGCTGGTGGTCCAGACCGCCGTGGTGAACTTCGTCGAGTGGATGGGCGATCCGCGCAGCAACGTCAGCTACACCGCGCAGGCTTTCGAGCTGGTGCCCCAGGAGTTGACGCGCCGGATCGCGCTGCGCGACACCGTCGACATGGTGCGGGTCACGATGGAGTTCTTCGAGGAAGTCGTCCCGATGGTGGCCCGCTCGGAAGAGCAGGTCACCGCGCTGACGGTCGGGATCCTGAAGTACAGCCGCGACTTGGCCTTCACCGCCGCCACCGCGTATGCGGACGCGGCCGAAGCCCGCGGCACCTGGGACAGCCGGATGGAAGCCAGCGTCGTGGACGCGGTAGTGCGCGGCGACACCGGCCCCGAGCTGCTGTCCAGGTCTGCCGCGCTGAATTGGGACACCACCGCGCCGGCGACAGTAGTAGTGGGGACACCGGCGCCGGGACGGGAAAACCATGCCAGCCAAGATGTCCGGGATATCGCCACCCGTCACGGCCGCGCCGCGCTCACCGACGTGCACGGCACGTGGCTGGTGGCGATCGTGTCGGGCCAGCTCACCCCGACCGAGAAGTTCTTCGGCGATCTGCTGGACGCGTTCTCCGACGGTCCGGTGGTGATCGGACCGACGGCGCCGATGCTGACTGCGGCCTATCACAGCGCCAGCGAGGCGATCTCCGGGATGAACGCGGTAGCCGGCTGGACCGGCGCGCCGCGCCCGGTGCTGGCGCGGGAACTGCTGCCCGAGCGTGCGCTGATGGGCGACGCGTCGGCCATCGCGGCCTTGCACACCGACGTGATGCGGCCCCTCGCCGATGCCGGGCCCACCCTCACCGAGACGTTGGATGCTTACCTGGATTGCGGTGGCGCGATCGAAGCCTGCGCACGCACATTGTTCGTTCATCCAAACACGGTGCGCTACCGCCTTCGGCGCATCGGCGACTTCACCGGGCGGGACCCCACGCAGCCCAGGGACGCCTATGTACTCCGGGTAGCGGCTACGGTGGGGCATCTCGCCTATCAAGCGCAGCACAACAGCATCACCAGTAACACTGTGACGCCCGTCACCACCCCGGTGGTAAAAGACCTGGTCGAACCGTCGGCGGCGCACCGGGTGGACTGACGAAGTTGCGGCGCGATATCAAACACGTCGCATCCGAGCCTGTTTTGTAGGGTCCCGACAAAAACCTAAGACAAGGTTCATAATCTCTTACACCGCGCAAAATCGTCTTCACAGTGTTCTCTTAAACACGTGATTGCGTTACTTGCCCCCGGACAGGGATCGCAGACTCCCGGAATGCTGTCGCCGTGGCTTGAGCTGCCCGGCGCCGCGGACCAGATTGCCTCCTGGTCGACCGCCAGTGGTCTGGACCTCGCCCAGTTGGGCACCACCGCGTCGGCCGAGGAGATCACCGACACCGCGGTGACCCAGCCGTTGGTCGTGGCGGCCACGCTGCTCGCCCATCAGGAGCTGAGCCGGCGCGGTGAACTCGGCGAGACCGAGCTCATCGTGGCAGGCCACTCGGTCGGCGAGATTGCGGCCTACGCGATCGCCGGCGTGATCTCGGATGACGAAGCCGTCTCGCTGGCCGCCACCCGCGGCGCCGAGATGGCCAAGGCATGCGCCCTCGAGCCGACCGGCATGTCCGCGGTGCTCGGTGGAGATGAGGCCGAGGTTCTGACCCGGCTCGAGCAGCTCGACCTGGTCGCTGCCAACCGCAACGCCGCCGGCCAGATCGTCGCCGCCGGTCGATTGACTGCGTTGGACAAACTCGCCGAGGACCCGCCTGCCAAGGCGCGGGTGCGCGCACTCGGTGTGGCCGGGGCGTTCCACACCGGCTTCATGGCCTCCGCCCTGGAGGGTTATGCCGCAGCGGCGGCGAAGGTCACGCCGGCCGAGCCGACCGCGACATTGCTGTCGAACCGCGACGGCAAACCGGTATCGTCGGCAACCGACGCGATGGAGAAGCTCGTCGCGCAACTGACCCGACCGGTGCGCTGGGATTTGTGCACCGAGACGCTGCGTCAGCACGATGTCACGGCGATCGTCGAGTTCCCGCCCGCGGGCACTTTGGCCGGTATCGCCAAACGCGAACTTCGTGGGACCCCGACGCGTGCCGTCAAGTCCCCCGCAGACCTGGACGGCTTAGCCGAGGCGTAACGCAGCCGGAGCTGTAAACCCCGCCAGTACAACCGCATATCGCACGTTTCATCACCAGTAACACAACCAATACGAAGGGAATCTCACCGTGGCTGTCAGCCAGCAAGAAATCATCGCCGGAATCGCCGAAATCATCGAAGAGGTGACCGGCATCGAGCCGTCCGAGATCACGCCGGAGAAGTCGTTCGTCGACGACCTGGACATCGACTCGCTGTCGATGGTCGAGATCGCCGTGCAGACCGAGGACAAGTACGGCGTCAAGATCCCCGACGAGGACCTCGCCGGTCTGCGTACCGTCGGTGACGTCGTCGACTACATCCAGAAGCTCGAGGAAGAGAACCCCGAGGCCGCTCAGGCGCTGCGCGCCAAGCTCGAGTCGGAGAACCCCGAGACCGTCGAATCGGTCCGCGCCAGGATGGAAGCCGACAGCAAGTGACCAAGCCTTCCACTGCTAACGGCGGTTACCCCAGCGTTGTGGTAACCGCCGTCACGGCAACGACATCGGTCGGGCCGGACGTTGAGAGCACGTGGAAGGCCTTGTTGGCCGGCGAGAGCGGCATCCACGTCCTCGAGGACGAGTTCGTCACCAAATGGGACCTGCCCGTCAAGATCGGCGGCCACCTCAAGGATCCTGTCGACGACCACATGGGGCGACTGGACCTGCGGCGCATGTCGTACGTCCAGCGGATGGCCAAGCTGCTCGGCGGCCGGATTTGGGAGAATGCCGGCTCCCCGGAGGTCGATCCGGACCGCTTCGCGGTCGTCGTCGGCACCGGGTTGGGTGGCGGCGAGAAGATCGTCGAGAGCTACGACCTGATGAACGAGGGCGGCCCCCGCAAGGTGTCGCCGCTGGCCGTGCAGATGATCATGCCCAACGGCGCCGCCGCGGTGGTCGGTCTGCAGCTCGGCGCCCGCGCCGGGGTGATGACCCCGGTGTCGGCCTGTTCGTCGGGGTCGGAGGCCATTGCCCACGCCTGGCGTCAGATCGTCATGGGTGACGCCGACATCGCCGTCTGCGGTGGTGTGGAAGGCGGCATCGAAGCGCTGCCGATCGCGGCGTTCTCGATGATGCGCGCCATGTCAACCCGCAACGACGACCCGGAAGGCGCGTCGCGGCCCTTCGACAAGAACCGCGATGGGTTCGTGTTCGGCGAGGCCGGTGCGCTGATGGTGATCGAGACCGAAGAGCACGCCAAGGCCCGCGGCGCCAAACCGCTGGCCCGGCTGATGGGCGCCGGCATCACCTCGGACGCGTTCCACATGGTGGCGCCCGCCGCCGACGGTCTGCGGGCCGGCAGGGCGATGGCACGGTCGTTGGAGTTGGCAGGCCTGTCCCCCAAGGACGTCGACCACATCAACGCGCACGCCACGGCCACCCCGATCGGTGACACCGCCGAAGCCAACGCCATTCGGGCTGCCGGGTGTGAACACGCCGCGGTGTACGCGCCGAAGTCGGCACTGGGCCACTCCATCGGTGCGGTCGGTGCGCTCGAGTCGGTGTTGACGGTGCTGTCGCTGCGGGACGGCGTCATCCCGCCAACGCTGAATTACGAGACGCCGGACCCTGAAATCGATCTGGATGTGGTCGCCGGTGAGCCTCGCTATGGCGAGTACCAGTACGCCATCAACAACTCGTTCGGGTTCGGCGGGCACAACGTGGCGCTCGCCTTCGGGCGTTACTAAGCACGACGTCCGGCGACGATGCGGGCCAACGGCCCGAGAAGGAGCCGGACAAGTAGGAAAGGAAACGGCCGGGGGGCCTTAAAAGCTATGACAGAGCTCGTTACGGGGAAAGCGTTCCCCAATGTGGTGGTCACCGGTGTTGCGATGACCACGGCCCTCGCATCCGACGCGGAGAATACGTGGAAGATGCTGCTAGACGGTCAAAGTGGCATCCGTAAGCTCGACGACCCGTTCGTGGAGGAGTACGACCTGCCGGTGCGTATCGGCGGACACCTCGTCGAGGAATTCGACAGTCAGTTGAACCGCGTCGAGAACCGCCGGATGGGCTACCTGCAGAAGATGGCCACGGTGCTGGGTCGACGGGTGTGGGAAAACGCCGGTGCGCCCGAGGTGGACACCACCCGGCTGGCGGTGTCCATCGGAACCGGCATGGGATCCACCGAGGAGCTGGTCTTCGGCTACGACGACATGCGCGCACGCGGCATGAAGGCGTTCAACCCCTTGGTCGTGCAGATGTACATGCCCAACGGTGCTTCGGCGGCAGTCGGGCTGGAAAGGCATGCCAAGGCGGGCGTGATGGCGCCGGTATCGGCGTGTGCGTCCGGTTCGGAGGGCATCGCCCGTGCCTGGCAGCAGATCGTGCTCGGTGAGGCCGACGTGGCGATCTGCGGTGGTGTCGAGACCAGGATCGAGGCCGTGCCGATCGCGGCATTCGCCTCAATGCGCATCGTGCTGTCGAAGAACAACGACGACCCGGCCGGTGCCTGCCGCCCCTTCGACAAGGACCGCGACGGTTTCGTGTTCGGTGAAGGCGGCGCACTGCTGGTCATCGAGACCGAAGAGCACGCCAAGGCGCGCGGCGCCAACATCCTGGCCCGACTGATGGGGGCCAGCGTCACCTCCGACGGTTTCCACATGGTCGCGCCGGACCCCAACGGCGAACGCGCCGGCCATGCGATGACGCGGGCGATCCAGCTTGCGGACCTGGCACCGAGCGACATCGACCATGTCAACGCCCACGCCACCGGCACCTCGGTCGGTGACATTGCCGAGAGCAAGGCCATCAACAACGCGCTGGGGCCCCACGGCGCAAACGCGGCGGTGTACGCGCCCAAGTCCGCGCTCGGCCACTCGGTCGGCGCCGTCGGTGCGGTGGAGTCGATTTTGACGGTGCTGGCGCTGCGCGATCAGATCGTGCCGCCGACGCTGAACCTGGTCAACCTCGACCCCGAGGTCGACCTGGATGTGGTGGCCGGCAAGCCGCGACCAGGCGACTACAAGTACGCGATCAACAACTCGTTCGGATTCGGCGGGCACAACGTCGCTTTGGCGTTCGGCCGGTACTGATACCGAGCACCCATCGAGGAGGAGACCTGCGATGACGATCATGGCCCCCGAGGCGGTTGGCGAGTCGCTCGATCCCCGCGACCCGCTGCTGCGCCTGACCACGTTCTTCGACGACGACAGCGTCGAATTGCTCCACGAGCGGGACCGCTCGGGAGTCTTGGCCGCCGCAGGCACCGTCAACGGAGTGCGCACCATCGCGTTCTGCACCGACGGCACCGTGATGGGCGGCGCCATGGGCATCGAGGGCTGCACCCACATCGTCAATGCCTACGACACGGCCATCGAAGAGCAGAGCCCGATCGTGGGCATCTGGCACTCCGGCGGTGCTCGACTCGCCGAAGGTGTGCGCGCGCTGCACGCGGTCGGCATGGTGTTCGAGGCCATGATCCGGGCATCGGGCTACATCCCGCAGATCTCCGTAGTGGTCGGCTTCGCCGCCGGCGGCGCCGCCTACGGACCGGCGCTGACCGACGTCATCGTGATGGCTCCCGACAGCCGGGTGTTCGTCACCGGCCCGGATGTGGTGCGCAGCGTTACCGGCGAGGACGTCGACATGGCCGCACTCGGCGGCCCGGACACCCACCACAAGAAGTCCGGGGTGTGCCACATCGTCGCCGACGACGAGCTCGACGCCTACGAGCGCGGCCGCCGATTGGTCGGATTGTTCTGTCAGCAGGGACATTTCGACCGCACCAAGGCCGAAGCCGAAGACACCGACCTGCACGCGCTGCTGCCGGAGTCGCCGCGCCGGGCCTACGACGTGCACCCCATCGTGACCGCGCTGCTCGACGACGACGCGCCGTTCGACGAGTTTCAGGCCAAGTGGGCACCGTCGATGGTGGTGGGCCTGGGTCGGCTGTCGGGCCGTACGGTTGGCGTGCTGGCCAACAACCCGCTGCGGTTGGGTGGCTGCCTGAATTCCGAAAGCGCGGAAAAGGCAGCACGTTTCGTGCGGTTGTGTGACGCGTTCGGGATTCCGCTGGTGGTCATCGTCGACGTTCCCGGATATCTGCCCGGTGTCGGGCAGGAGTGGGGCGGCGTGGTGCGCCGCGGTGCCAAACTGCTGCACGCGTTCGGCGAAGCCACCGTTCCGCGGGTCACCCTGGTCACCCGAAAGACCTACGGCGGGGCCTACATTGCGATGAACTCGCGTTCGTTGAATGCCACTAAGGTGTTCGCCTGGCCGGACGCCGAGGTCGCCGTGATGGGCGCCAAGGCTGCGGTGGGCATTCTGCACAAGAAGAAGCTGGCGGCCGCGGCCGACCACGAGCGCGAGGCGCTGCACGACGAGCTGGCCGCCGAGCACGAGCGCATCGCCGGTGGTGTGGACAGCGCCATCGACATCGGCGTGGTCGACGAGAAGATCGACCCGGCGCACACCCGCAGCAAGATCACCGAAGCGCTGGCCGAGGCCCCCGCCCGCCGCGGCCGCCACAAAAACATCCCGCTGTAAATCTCGGCGATCCGCGCGAGCGTGCGTGTCCCCCTACTCGCGCGAGCGTGCGTGTCCCCGGCCGACACGCCGAGCTGAAAGCCGGGATTCCGCACGCTCGGCGCTAACTGAAACGCGACAAAAACTCCTCGGCCACGCCGACAACCCGCTCGCGATCCGACGCCACCAATCCGATCCGGGTCCGGCGATCGACGATGTCGTCGACGTCGAGTGCGCCCTCATGGGTAATGGCGAATTCGAATTCCGCGCGGAGGACGTCGATGCCCTCGGCAACCGGTTCGGCGGGACGCTCACAGTCCGCCGCGGCGATGACGTTGGCTGCTTCCGCCCCGTAGCGCAAGACCAGCGATTCCGGCAGACCCGCCATCGGCGGCACCGCCGAGCCGGGATTCGCCGGCGCACCCACCAGGGGCAAATTGCGGGTTCGGCACACGCCGGCCGTCAGCCCACGTAACTCGACGGCGCGATCGAGCACGTCCTGGGCCATGTGGCGGTATTCGGTGAGCTTGCCGCCGATGACGCTGAGGACACCTGTCGGTGATTCGACGACGGCATGATCGCGCGAGATGTCGGCAGTGTGGCCGGTTCCGGTGTCGATCAGCGGCCGCAGTCCCGCGTAGGCCCCGATGACGTCGGAGGCGTCGAGTGTGGTCTCCAGCGCGGTGTTGACCGTTTCCAGCAGAAAGTCAATCTCAGCCGACGTCGGCTGCGGCACATCGGGAATCGGTCCGGGGGCATCTTCGTCGGTCAGCCCGAGGTAGACCCGGCCCAGCTGTTCGGGCATCGCGAACACAAATCGGTTGAGTTCGCCGGGAATCGGAATGGTCAGCGCCGCAGTCGGATTGCCGAAGACCTCGGCGTCAAAGACCAGGTGTGTCCCGCGGCTGGGCCGCAGCTTCAAGGCCTCATCGATCTCGCCGGCCCACACCCCCGTTGCGTTGATGACAGCACGGGCCGATACGTCGAATGCATCGCCCGTGCGCTGATCCGTCAGCCGCACCGAGTCGCCGGTGGCCTCGGAGGCGGCCACATAGTTGAGGATTCGGGCGCCGTGCTGCGCTGCGGTGCGCGCGACCACGGTGACCAGGCGGGCGTCGTCGATCAGTTGACCGTCGTAGGCGAGCAGGCCGCCGTCGAGGCCGTCGCGCCGCACGGTTAGCGCCATGTCGATGACGCGCTGCGCGGTAATGCGTTGCGACCTCGGCAGTACCGATGCCGGGGTGCCGGCCAGCTTGCGCAGCGCGTCGCCGGCCAGGAAGCCGGCACGCACCAGCGCCCGTTCTGTGCGGCCCATCGACGGCAGCAACGGGACCAGTTGCGGCATGGCACGAACCAGGTGCGGCGCATTGCGGGTCATCAGGATTCCGCGCTCGATGGCGCTGCGCCGGGCAATGCCCACGTTTCCGGTGGCCAGATAGCGCAGACCCCCGTGGACCAGCTTCGAACTCCACCGGCTGGTACCGAACGCGAAATCGTGCTTCTCCACCAACGCCACCCGCAACCCGCGCGAGGCGGCGTCCAGCGCGATACCGGTGCCGGTGATGCCGCCGCCGATCACGACGAGATCCAGCGGCGCACCGTCGGCCAGGGCGGACAGCTCGGCGGTACGGCGCGCGGCGTTGAGCGCAACTGACATCACGACAGGTATCCGTTCAGTGCGTAGCGCAGCTCGCCGGCCAACGCGTCGGCCGCAAGGATAGGCTGCACGATCTGGGCGGATTGGATTGTCGACTGGGTGATCAGCAGCACCATCGCGGCGAGGCGGCGTGGGTCGCCCGGACGCACACTGCCGTCACGTTGGGCCGCAGTGAGGTTTTCGGCCAGCATGTCGATGAGCGCCTGCTGGCTGGTGCCAAGCCGCTGGGTCAAGTAGGTGATAGCCAGTTCCGAACGCAGCACCGCCATGACCAGCTCGTCGTCGCGCAGGCGGTCGGCCAGCGCAACCACCCGCTGTACCAGCGCTTCGCGGCCCTCGCCGGCTGCCGGTACCCCGTCGAGGGTGGCCGCAATATGCGCGGTGAGCAGGTCCGCCAGGATCGACTGGGTGTCAGGCCAGCGGCGATACACGGTCGGCCGGCTCACACCGGCCCGGCGGGCAATCTCGGCCAGCGTCACCCGTTCCACACCGAAATCGCGGACGCAGCTGGCGGCGCCGGCCAATATCCGGTCGGCCACCGATGCGTTACTGATTGACAGCATGTGTAATACTGTAACGCATGTCTGACGCGTTGCGCCCGCCGATGAAATGGAACGCTTGGGGCGACCCGGCTGCGGCCAAGCCCCTCTCCGATGGCATCCGGTCACTGCTCGAGCAGGCTCTCGGGGTTACCGACGCGCGCGGCAACGAACCGCAGGCCGGCCAGGTACAGCTGCGCCCGTCGGCTCTCACCGACGATGACCGCGACGCGCTGGCCGCCATTGTGGGGGCCGACTATTGTCTCGTCGACCACCACGATCGACTCCTGCACGCCGGCGGGAAGTCGACGCTGGATCTGTTGCGGCGCAAGGACTCCGATGAGCAGGATGCACCCGATGCGGTGCTGTTGCCGGGTAGCGACGACGAGATTAGCGCGATCCTGCGGTACTGCTCGCAACACGGCATCGCCGTCGTCCCGTTCGGTGGCGGCACGAGTGTGGTCGGTGGACTTGACCCGATCCGCGGCGAATTCAGCGCCGTGGTGTCGCTGGATCTGCGTCGCTTCGACCAGCTGCTGGCCCTCGACGAGGTATCTGGCGAGGCCGAGTTCGGCGCCGGAGTCACCGGCCCGGCGGCGGAACGACTGCTGGGCGAACACGGCTATTCACTCGGACATTTCCCACAAAGCTTCGAATTCGCCAGCCTGGGCGGATTTGCCGCGACGCGGTCGTCGGGCCAGGACTCGGCAGGATACGGGCGGTTCGACGACATGGTGCGCGGCCTGCGGGCGATCACCCCGGCGGGCGTGCTGAACCTGGGCCGCGCCCCCCAATCGGCGGCCGGGCCGGACCTACGCCAACTACTGATCGGCTCGGAGGGCGTCTTCGGCGTCATCACCCAGGTTCGGGTACGCGTTCACCCGGTGCCGGAAACCACTCGCTACGAGGCGTGGTCGTTCCCGGACTTCGCCACCGGCACAGCGGCACTGCGTGCGGTGACCCAAGCCGGCACCGGCCCGACAGTCATCCGGCTCTCCGACGAAGCCGAGACCGGCGTCAACCTCGCCACCACCGAGTCCATCGGCGAATCGCAAATCACCGGGGGATGTCTGGCGATCACCGTTTTCGAGGGGACAACGGCGCACGCCGAGAGCCGGCACGCCGAAACCCGGGCGGTGCTACAGGCACACGACGGGACATCGCTGGGCGAAGCGCCGGCGCGGGCCTGGGAACACGGCCGCTTCGGCGCGCCGTATCTGCGCGATTCGCTGCTGGCGGCGGGTGCGCTGTGCGAGACGCTCGAGACGGCCACCACCTGGTCGAACATCCCCGCGCTCAAGTCGGCCGTCACCGACGCATTGACCGGCGCGCTCGCAGAATCCGGCACACCGGCACTGGTGCTGTGCCACATTTCGCATGTGTACGCCACCGGCGCTTCGCTGTACTTCACCGTCGTGGCCGGGCAACGCGGCAACCCGCTCGAGCAGTGGCGCGCCGCCAAGACCGCCGCATCCGATGCGATCGTGGCGACCGGCGGGACGATCACCCATCACCACGCCGTCGGTGCCGATCACCGGCCCTGGATGGCCGACGAAGTGGGTGAGCTGGGTGTGCAGGTGTTACGGGCGGTGAAGTCAACCCTTGACCCTACTGGAATCCTCAACCCCGGCAAGCTGATTCCGTGACGCCCCCTCGGGAGATCGCCCGGGTGACGATGCTCACCAATCCGGCGTCGGGGCACGGAAACGCGCCGCACGCCACAGAAAAGGCGACCGCGCGACTTCAGCAGCGCGGTGTCGACGTCATCGGGATCGTCGGCACCGACGCCGAACACGCCCGTCGCTTGCTGTGCGAGGCCCTCGAGCGCGGCACCGACGCGCTGGTCGTGGTCGGCGGCGACGGGGTGATCGCCGACGCGCTACAGGCCTTGGCCGGCACCGACATTCCGCTCGGAATCGTTCCGGCGGGAACCGGCAATGACCATGCCCGCGAATACCGGATTCCCACCAAGGATCCGGCGGCCGCCGCGGACGTCGTCGCCGACGGCCACACCGAAACCGTTGATCTGGGCCGTATCCGCGCCCGCAGCGGCGTCGTCAAATGGTTCGGCACCGTCGCGGCAACCGGATTCGACTCGCTGGTGAGCGATCGGACCAATCGGATGCGCTGGCCGCGGGGGCGGATGCGCTACAACCTGGCGATGCTCGCCGAGCTCTCGCAATTGCGGCTGCTGCCGTTTCGGCTGGCGTTCGACGGCGGCGAGGAGATCGTCACCGAGCTCACCCTGGCGGCTTTCGGCAATACCCGCAGCTACGGCGGCGGGATGATGATCTGCCCCGACGCCGATCACGCCGACGGGAAACTCGACATCACGATGGTGCACTCCGCCTCACGTGCCCGGCTGATCCGGTTGTTCCCCACGGTCTACAAGGGCACCCATGTCAATCTCGACGAGGTGACCACGGCGCGTGCCGTGTCCGTCGAGGTCGACTCACCGGGCATCAACGCCTACGCCGACGGCGACTTCGCCTGCGCGTTGCCCGCAGAGATTGCCGCCGTTGCCGGCGCGCTGCAGATCCTGCGGCCGGCGCGCGGCGACGATGCGGGCCGTCCGGCTAACCCACTCCCCGGCTGAGCCAGGAGACCTCGGCGCCGTCGCCGCCGTCGCGGTAGACCTCGAGCGCCTCATCCCATGCGGTGCCCAGTGCCGAATCCAACTCGGCAGCCAACGCGTCGGCGCCCGCGGCCATCATCGCGCGCAGCCGCATCTCCCCGACCATCACGTCGCCGTTGGCGCTCATCGCGCCGCTCCATAGTCCTAACTGCGGCGTATGGCTGAACCGCAGGCCGTCGACGCCGGGACTGGCGTCCTCGGTGACCTCGAACCGCAGCACCGACCAGGAGCGCAGCGCATTGGCCAACCGCGCGCCGGTGCCCACCGGGCCGACCCAGTTGGTCACCGCGCGAAGTTGCCCGGGCATCGCCGGTTGCGGCGTCCAGGTCAGGTTCGCGTTGGCTTCCAGAGTCGACGTCAACGCCCACTCGACATGCGGGCACACCGCGGCCGGCGAAGCGTGGATGTACACCACGCCCGTCGCCGCGTCGGCGAACTGGTTCGACGCACGCATCTTGCTGCTCCTTCGGCTCCACGAGGGACGTCTTCCCCAACGGCCTGGTGAATCCGACGAGCATGCTGCAGATGAATTTGTGGCTTGCGTGTCTATTGTGCCTCGTGAGACCCCTGTTGCGCTAGTCCACCGCGTATTCCGATATCACGGCGTCGGAGAGCGACGGCCACACCGGTAGCGCCCACTCCCCGAAATCCCGGTCGGTGAGGACCACCAGGGCCAGCGCAGCCTCCGGATCTGCCCAGATGAACGTGCCCGACTGGCCAAAATGGCCGTAGGTTCGCGGCGAGTTCTTGCCGCCCGTCCAGTGGGGTGCTTTGGAGCTTTTGATCTCGAAACCCAGCCCCCAGTCGTTGGGCCGCTGCACGCCATATCCCGGTAGCACCCCGTCCAGACCCGGAAACTGGACCGCGGTGGCCTCGGCGTGCATCTGCGCCGACACAAGCGCCGGACACAACAGATCAGCGGCGAACACTGCCAAATCCGCCAGCGTCGATCTCACGCCGAATCCGGCTGCCTGCGCGCCGCCGTCCAGCGCGGTAGCCGTCATCCCCAGCGGCTCGAAGACCGCTTCGGTGAGGTATTGGCCGAACTCGATGCCCGACGCCTGCTGCACCGTCTCGGCCAGCACCGTGAACCCTTGGTTGGAGTACATCCGGCGGGCGCCGGGCTTGGCCAGCGTTTGGTTGGAATGCATGGCCAACCCGGAGGCATGGGCGAGCAGGTGCCGCACGGTGGATCCGGGCGGGCCGGCCGCGGTGTCCAGGTCGACGACGCCCTCTTCGACGGCGATGTGGGCGGCTCGGGCCACCAGCGGCTTGGTCACCGATGCCAGTTCGAATTGCCGAGTGATGTCGCCGTGGGTGGCCACTGTGCCGGAGCGGCCGACGACCGCGGCGACGGCGGTGGGGACCGGCCAGTCGTCGAGCGCATCGAGTGCAGCCATCGCGGCCGAGCCTATCCACCGCACCAGCTGCCCTCGCCGCTAGGTTCGTCGGCGGCGACCCGCCGCACTCGGCTCCGCCGAGTTTGCGATCGCCTAGGTTGGACGCCATGAGTCAGACAGTGCGCGGCGTGGTTTCACGAAAGAAGGGCGAACCGGTCGAGTTGGTCGACATCGTCATCCCCGACCCCGGCCCGGGCGAGGTGGTGGTCGACGTGACCGCCTGTGGGGTGTGCCACACCGACCTGACCTACCGCGAGGGCGGCATCAACGACGACTACCCGTTCCTGCTCGGGCATGAGGCGGCAGGCACCGTCGAATCGGTCGGAGCGGACGTGACCGCCGTGGCGCCGGGCGACTTCGTGATCCTCAACTGGCGTGCGGTCTGTGGCCAGTGCCGCGCCTGCAAGCGCGGCCGACCGCACCTGTGCTTCGACACGTTCAACGCCGACCAAAAAATGACGCTGACCGACGGCACCGAACTGACACCGGCGCTGGGTATCGGGGCGTTCGCCGACAAAACGCTGGTGCACCAAGGACAGTGCACCAAAGTCGATCCGGCGGCCGACCCCGCGGTGGCCGGCCTGCTGGGCTGCGGCGTGATGGCCGGGCTGGGCGCGGCCATCAACACCGGAGCCGTCACCCGCGACGACACCGTTGCGGTGATCGGTTGCGGCGGCGTCGGTGACGCCGCGATCGCCGGGGCGGCGCTGGTCGGCGCACGCCGGATCATCGCCGTCGACACCGACAACACCAAACTGGGCTGGGCGCGCGGCTTCGGAGCGACCCACACCGTCAACGCGCGCGAACTCGACGTCGTCAAAACCGTCCAGGACCTCACCGACGGGTTCGGCGCCAACGTGGTGATCGACGCCGTCGGTCGACCGGAAACGTGGGAGCAAGCGTTCTATGCGCGCGATCTCGCCGGAACTGTTGTGCTGGTGGGGGTTCCGACGCCTGACATGCGCATCGACATGCCGCTGGTGGACTTCTTCTCACATGGCGGGGCGCTGAAGTCGTCCTGGTATGGCGATTGCCTGCCCGAGCGTGACTTCCCCACCCTGATCGACCTGTATTTGCAGGGCCGACTGCCGCTGGAGAAGTTCGTCTCCGAGCGGGTCGGCCTCGGTGACGTCGAGGAGGCGTTCCACAAGATGCATGACGGCAAGGTGCTGCGCTCGGTGGTGATGTTGTGATCGAGCGCGTGGTCACCCACGGAACCTTCGAACTCGACGGTGGCAGTTGGGAAGTCGACAACAACATCTGGGTCGTCGGTGACGACTCCGACGTCGTGGTTTTCGACGCAGCGCACACCGCAGCGCCAATCGTCGACTCCGTCGCCGGGCGCAACGTCGTGGCGGTGGTATGCACGCATGGCCACAACGATCACGTGACCGTCGCTCCGGAGTTGGGCCAAACGCTCGACGCGCCGGTGCTGCTGCATCCCGCCGACGACATGTTGTGGCGGATGACGCACCCCGACAAGGATTTTCGTGCGGTTTCCGACAGCGATACGCTGCGCGTCGCCGGAACGGAGCTGCGAGCACTGCACACGCCGGGCCACTCCCCCGGCTCGGTGTGCTGGTATGCCCCGGACTTGGGCGCGGTGTTCAGCGGCGACACGTTGTTCGAGGGCGGGCCGGGCGCGACCGGCCGCTCATTCTCCGACTTCCCGACGATCCTGGAGTCGATCTCGAGCCGGCTGGGCACGTTGCCCGGCGACACCGTCGTGTACACCGGCCACGGCGACACCACGACCGTCGGCGACGAGATCGTCAACTACGACGATTGGGTGGCCCGCGGCCACTGAGCACGCACGCGGCCAAGGGGACTAGCGTCGCTTGGTATGGCCACTAACCTCGTCGCCGCCGTGCCCGACCTGACCGGAAAATTGGCCGTCGTCACCGGGTCCAACAGCGGCCTGGGATTCGGGCTGGCCCGCCGGCTCTCGGCGGCCGGTGCCGATGTCGTGATGGCGATCCGCAACCGCGGCAAAGGTGAGGCCGCCATCGCGGAGATCCGCCGCACGGTTCCGGATGCCAAGCTGACCATCAAGGCGCTCGATTTGTCGTCGCTGGCCGGCGTGGCCGCCCTGGGCGAGCAGCTCAACTCCGAAGGGCGTCCCATCGACATCCTGATCAACAACGCCGGTGTGATGACCCCGCCGACGCGCGACACCACCGTCGATGGATTCGAATTACAGTTCGGCAGCAATCATCTCGGGCACTTCGCGCTCACCGGGCACCTGCTGCCGCTACTGCGTGCGGCCAATCAAGCCCGGGTCGTCTCGCTGAGCAGCCTCGCCGCCCGTCGTGGTCGTATCCACTTCGACGACCTGCAATTCGAGAGGTCCTACACCCCGATGGGGTCCTACGGGCAATCCAAGCTGGCGGTGCTGATGTTCGCCCGGGAGTTGGACCGCCGCAGCCGCGAGGCCGGCTGGGGCATCCTCTCCAATGCGGCGCACCCGGGGTTGACCAAGACCAACCTGCAGATCAGTGGTCCCTCCCACGGCCGGGCCAAGCCGTCGATGATGGAGCGCTTCTACAAGCTGTCGTGGCGGCTGACTCCGTTTCTTTGGCAGGAAATCGACGAAGGCATCCTGCCCGCGCTGTATGCGGCCACCGCCCAGGACGCCGAAGGCGGCGGGTTCTACGGGCCGCGCGGCATCTACGAGGCCGCCGGCGGCGGCGTGATCAACGCCAAGGTCCCGGCCCGTGCCCGCGACGACGCCGACAGCCGACGCCTCTGGGAAATCTCCGAACAACTCACTGGGGTCTGTTATCCCAATGCCTGAATCCAGCATCGTCGTCCGCCCCGAGCCGATTGAGAGCGAGACTTACACCCCGTCGTCGCGGCTGCGGGCCGCGGGCCTTGCGCCGGCCGTCGCACTGTTCGAACAAGCCGCCGAAGCGGTACCGCTGCCGAAACCGCCGCACCCGATCGTCATCGTCGACTACGGCGCGGCTACCGGACACAATTCGCTGTTGCCGATGTCGGCAGCGATCGCAGCGATCCGCCGTCGCACCCGACCCGAGCATGCCGTGCAGGTCACCCACACCGACCTGCCGGACAACGACTTCACCGCACTGTTTCGTACCCTCGCCGAAGATCCGGACAGCTACCTGCATAAGGACTCGGCGAGCTTCGCCTCGGCCATCGGCCGCTCGTTTTACGGGCAGCTCCTGCCGACCCAAAGCGTCACGCTGGGCTGGACGTCCTGGGCGACGATGTGGCTGAGCCGCTCCCCGACCGGTGTCGACGACCACGTCCAGGTCGCCTACAGCAGCGACGACGCCGCCCGGGCGGCATACGAACACCAGGCCGCCCAGGACTGGCAGGCGTTCCTGGCATTTCGGGGCCGTGAGCTGGCCGTCGGGGGACGGTTGGTGGTGCTGACGATGGCCGTCGGCGACGACGGCGAATTCGGCTACCGGCCGTTGGTGCACGCCATCGTCGCGGGCCTGGGCGATCAGGTCCGCGACGGGTTGTTGCGCGACGAGGAACTGCGGCGCATGATCATCCCCACTTTCGCTCGCACCGAGAAGGACTTTCGGGCGCCGTTCGCGCCCAAGGGCCGCTTCGAGGGAATGTCGATCGAGCATCTGGAAGTGTTCAACGCCGAGGACCGGTTCTGGGCCCGATACCAGGTCGACCATGATGCCGCGACGTACGGCGGGCAATGGGCGACGTTCGCGCGGACAGCGATTTTCCCGACGCTGGCCGGGTGGCTCGACGGCGGTACCGACGACCCGCGGGCGGCCGATTTCGTCGAGCACCTTGAAGCCGCCGTCGCGGCGCGACTCTCCGCCACCCCCGAGCAAATGCAGATGCCGCTCGCGTCGGTGGTGCTGGTCAAGCACGGACGGTCGCACTGACGCGCCCGGTTTGGATTCATCGGGGCAACGGGTAACCGTCGGCCAACACCCTGAGCCCAACGGGATGGAAATGGTGATGAGCAAAGACGACGACGAAAAAACCCGTGCCGAAAAGGTCGACGAAGACAGCGGCGATAACCAAGAGCAGAAGATGACCGAGGCACCCGACGTCACCGATGAGCACAAAGAAAAAGCCGCCGAAATGATGAAGTCCTATGACGATCAGCGCCCGACGGCCGTGATGCCGGGATCAGAGGGGACCATCACCGGAACCGCGGTCAACGAGTGGCTTGACGACGAGGGCAACCCGAAGTTCGCCGACGACGCCAAAGAAGGTGCGCCGAAAGAAGACGCCCCTCAAGAGGACAGCTAGCTAGCTGCCGGGGGCGGCGGCTGCGGCAAGAACCGCGGGAAGCCGGGAACTCGCGGGATCACGGCGGCTTGCGACGACGTCGGCGCCTGGGTGGTGGTCGGTGCCTGCGTCGTCGTCGGTGCCTGCGTGGTGGTCGGCGTCTGGGTGGTTGTGGTCGGTGGTTGAGTAGTCGTAGTCGGCGGCTGGGTCGTCGTGGATGGCGAGGGCGACGACGGGGCGCTGGATTCTGTCGACGGCGCCGATGAACTGCCCGGTGCCTCTGATGACGCGGAGCTTTCGGTCCCGGATCCGGGGCTTGCCGATTCCGGTGTGGTGCTGACACCCGGCGCCGGGGTTGTCGGTGCGCTGGGCGTGTGGCGCAGCGTGATCAGAATGGCGGCCCCGATGGCCAATACCACCAGGGCGGTGCCGATGATCACCACCGCCGGCCGCCGATACCAGGGCACCGCGGCGGCGCTGGCAGCGGCGGGGCGGGCCGCGTGGTCGACGGCTGGCTGTGGCCGGGCGGACGTCGCGGGGGCGCTGCTGGTCGCTGCCGGGTACTCGCCGGTGAGAAGCGGCATGATGGCCGAGGCGTCGTCGGCTTCAGACCAGGCCAGCGCCGGCTCTGGGCCCGGGCCCGGGTCTGCTTCGGCCATCGTGGTGGCATCGGCGATCGGTCCGGCTTCGGTGACAGCCGGCGCCAACGCCGTCGCACCGGTGTCTCCAGGACCTCGGATGGCCTGAAGCGCCACGCCGACGGCAGCGGCCAACTGCGGCCGCGCCGCCGTGATGACCCGGGCGCGTAGGTGTTCCGACAGCGTCGTGGTGATGGCCGGGATGCTCGCACCGCCACCGATCGTGGCGACCGCGGACACGTCACGGATTCCGTTGCGCTGCAAGGCGCGCTGAACCGCAGCGACGAACGCGTCCAACGGCCGACGGATCGCGTCGTCGAGTTCGGTTCGGGTGAGCTGGATGTCGCCGCGATATCCGGGCAGCTCCGCGGTCAGCGTGGTGGCTGCGGCCGACGACAGTTCTTCTTTGGCGTGTCGGCAGGCAGCCCGTAGCCGGGTCATCGACCCGATCTCCGAGGTTTCCGAGGCGTCGAGCGAACCCGCCGCCGACAGATCAGCCAAGACGCGGCTGAGCAGCGCCTCGTCGATCACGTCGCCGGAGAACTCGGTGTGCCGCACGGTCGGCGCGACCGGCTGGTAGCCGTTGGCGGCATCGACCAGCGTGAGGCTGGTGCCGCTGCCGCCGAAATCGCACACCGCGATGATTCCGCGGCCCGGCAGCCCCGGGTTCGCTTGCAGGGCGGTCAGCGCGGCCAGGTAATCCGGAAGCAGCGTCAATCCGCCCGCCCACTCGGGCACCCGGCCCAGCGCAGCCCCCAACGCGTCCACCGCCGCTGGCGGCCAATGCGCCGGATAGGCGACGGCGATCGTTTCGGGCAGGGCGCGACCATCGGTTGCGGTGTAGGCCAATGCCCGCAGGCTGTCGGCGAGTACGGTTTCGCTGCGGTGCGTGGAGCCGTCAGCTGCCACGATGGCGGCCGGATCGCCCACCCGGTCGACGAAGTCGGTGATGACCAGGCCGCGCTCGGTTAGGTTCGGGTTCTCCGATGGCACACCCACCTCGGGTGGACGCTGCCGATACCGCGTCAGCACCGGCTTGCGGGTCACCGCTCGATTGGCGGTCACGGCCGCAAGGTTGGTGGCGCCCACCGACAGACCTATCGCTGGTTGTTGTCCGTTTGCCATGGCCACCCTCGATATCCGCCGGCGCGCCGACGCGCACCGTCCCCCAATTTATAGAGAGCCCGGATCAGCGAATCGTGCCGGCTCCGGCGATCAGCGGAAGGTCGAGCGCGGTGACCCAGCCCGGGGAGAGTTCGTTGACGGCCGGCACCGCGTTGAGTGCGCGCATCCCCGTCGCCAGACAGCCCGCCGTCGCCGCGTCGCGTCCGGATCCGTCGGTGAACCGAAAGGCGGTCTCCTGAAAGATGCTCGGCGTTCCTTCGATGTCCACCCGGTAGACGTCGTCCTTGGTGCCCGACGGCCAGTCCGGCGCGGCGTCGTGCCCGATGCGGTTGACGTGTTCGAGTTGGATTCGCGTCTTGCCCTGGTAGATGCCGTTGATGGTGAACCGGACCGCCGCGACGTGGCCGGGCGCGATGATGCCCTTGGCGGTCTTGCGCTCGGTGGGGGTCACCCACTTGTCCCATGTGGTGGTGATTTCGTCGAGCATGATGCCGGCCGCGTGCGCGATCATCGGGACGGTAGCGCCCCAGGCGAAGATCAGCACGTCGCGGTTCTCCAGCACCGGGCGAAAGTCAGGCGCGCGGCCGATGCCCATCTCATTTTCGTAGTCGCCGGTGTAGTTGGTGTAGTCAAGCAACTCGGAGGCCCGCACGGTGTGCACCTCCGAGCACAGACCCATCAGCGTCATCGGGAACAGGTCGTTGGCGAATCCAGGGTCGATGCCCGTGGTGAAACACGACGACTCACCCAGCTCGCAGGCCTCGGTGATGGGCTGAATCCAGTTGGGCGGATTGAGGTGCATGGTCGGCCAGACCCAGGGCGTCATCGCGGTGGAGCAGACGTCGATGCCGGCGCGCAGAAACCGGGTCAGCAAAGCGATGTTGGCCTCGGCGTGCGCGGCGGTCGGCCCGTAGTGCACCAGCGCGTCCGGCTGCAGCGCGATCAGCGCGTCGGCGTCGTCGGTGGCGGTGATGCCGACCGGCTCGGCCATCCCGCAGATGTCGCCGACGTCGCGGCCCACCTTCCCGGGACTGCTGACACCCACGCCCACCAGTTCGAACTGTGGGTGCTTGACGATCTCGGCAATCACCATCTTGCCGATGAACCCGGTACCCCACACCACAACCCGTTTTGGACTGCGTTCTGACATCTGTCACCTCTCTGCTCGTGTCCGGCTCGCCCTGAGCGGCGCCCACGCGGTTGGGCGTCCGCAAAAGATGCAAAAAACGCTGGATATCCGGCGCCTGAGTGCCACCATAAGGCCGGTAACCGTCCCTGAACCGGAGGCATCCAGATGACGCGTTTCACGGGCCGTACTGTGTTCGCCACCTTTGCCGCGTTCACCGTAGCCATGGGTACCTGTGCTGTCGGCGTGGCCAACGCAGTACCGCAGCTGCAGAAAATCCGCTACGTAATAAGTGGCAGTTCCCCTGTGGCCGAATACATCTCATACCAAACCGACACCGGGCAGCAGCAGCAGGCAAATGTGACATTGCCGTGGACGACGCAGTTCACCGCGTTCAGTACCCAGGTATTTGTGCTCAGCGCCGAGGGCGCCGGCTCGATCACCTGCGCGATCCTGGTCGATGGCGACGTGGTGACCAATATGACCGCCACCGGCCAGCCCGCCCGCACCGCCTGCTCGCACTGACCCGCTTGTCAGGCGATACTCGCGGACATGGCTTTTGACGCGCTTCGGTGCAGTCCGCTGCTATCAGCGCTTAGTATCAGGCGAATTGCGTGCGAGACGAACGGAGAGTGGTCCGTGAAGACGTTGGCACTCAGCGCAGTGCTCACCGCAATCGCGGTGACCCTCGCGCCGGTATCTCGAGCCGAGATGCAGATCGGCAACTATGCACTTGAGACGCCACGAGATCCGGGCCATGACTGGCTGTGGGCCATCCGGCCATGCGGTACCGCCGGCTGCGTGCATGTGCAGGCGATCCCACAGCCCAACGGACAGGCCGCGCCCTACAACGGGGACGCCCACCTCGTCGACGGCCGCTACACGATGAGCGTCGACGTGCCCGACGGTGTGCGATGCGTAATCGCCTTCTTTCCGTCACATGACACCTACTCCTGGGACGCGGTAACGCTCAGCGGTTCGGTGCAGTCCAGCTACGAGACGGGCTGCGGCGGCGGGCCGGGCGGAACTGACAGCTATCCCTTCACGCTGACCCGGTGGTAGCGGCTGGGGCTTAGCTACCAAAAAACCTGCGCCTGTTCTTGCTGGCACGTTATGGTGCTGCCAAGTTGCTGACAAGTTGCTGTGGGAGGGCCCGTTGCAGGGGACTTCGTTCGGGAAGTACCGGCTGATCGAGTTGCTGGGCCGAGGCGGCCAAGGCGAGGTTTGGCGCGCCCATGACACGGTGATCGACCGGATTGTCGCGATCAAGATCCTGCCCGCCGATTTTTCCCGCGACGAGGTGTTCCAGCAGCGGTTCCGTCGGGAAGCCCATGCGGCCGCACGACTGAGCAGCCCGCACGTCATACCGATCCACACCCACGGGGAAATCGACGGGCGGCTGTTCGTGGATATGCGGCTGATCGAGGGTCGCGACCTGCAGTCGCTTTTGGGCCGAGGTCCGGTGGCACCGGAGCGAGCGGTGTACATCATCGACCAGATCGCCAAGGCATTGCATGCCGCACACAAGGTCGGGTTGCTGCATCGAGATGTCAAGCCGTCCAACATATTGCTCGACGACGACGATTTTGCCTATCTGATCGATTTCGGAATCGCCCGTGCGGCAGGCGAACTGGGCTTGACAACAGCCGGCGACGTGATCGGGACCTTCCACTACATGGCCCCGGAGCGGTTCAGCGCCGGGCAACTCGATGCCCGCCCCGTCGACGCGCGCTCGGATATCTACGCGTTGACCTGTGTGCTGTACGAGTGCTTGACCGCGGCACATCCGTTCCCCGGTGACAGCCTGGAGCAACAACTCACCAACCACCTGACAGCGCCGCCGCCACGGCCCTCGATCACCGACCCCGGGCTTCCCGGCGGATTCGATGCGGTCATCGCCACCGGCATGGCCAAGAACCCCGATGACCGATACGGCACCGCCGTGCAATTGGCGCGGGCCGCCTACGACGCCGTCACCACGCCGCCGGCGCCTGCTCGCAGCCAGCCGGCGCCTCCCCCTCGCGGAAACCGGCAGGCCCGCCCGGAGGGCCGCGGCCGACCACACACCCCGAAACCGCAGCCCGTGGCCAGCCCCGCGACGATCCAACGCCGGTTGCCCAACGCCGTCGCGACGCCGCGGCCGCAGCCCGTGCCTGCGCACCTGCCCGAGGCGACGCCGTCGCCGTCACAGCCGTGGTGGCGCCGCAAACCTGTGCTCATCTCGACCGCCGCCGTACTTGGCGTCATTGTGCTCATCGCGGGCATGGTCGTGCTGGGCGGTGGCGGCTCCAAAGCCGGCGACACGCAGCAGACGGCGTTGCCCTTCACCGGCCTGCGGGAGCCGCAAGGTGTGTCGGTCGACAGCGGCGGGACGGTGTACGTCGCCGACACTTTGCACAATCGGGTGCTGGCGTTGGCGGCGGGCTCCACCACCCCGGCCGTCCTGCCGTTCGACGGACTCAACTATCCAACCGGTGTCACTGCGGACAACAGTGGAACGGTCTACGTCACCGACGCCGGCAACAAGCGAGTCGTGGTGCTACCGGCGGGCTCGACAGCCCAGACCCAGCTGCCATTCACTGATCTCGGCAATCCGACCGGTGTGACGGTGGATAACAGCCGGACCGTTTATGTGACCGACACTGCGAAGAACCGGGTGGTGGCGCTGCCCGCTGGTTCGGACAGGCAGACCGAGCTTCCGTTCACCGGCCTCAACGCTCCGACCGGCGTAGTGGTGAACAGCAACGGAACGATTTACGTCGCCGATGGCGGTAACGACCAAATCCTGGCGCTGCCCGCTGGTTCCAGCAGTCAATCCACACTGCCCTTCCGGGGCCTCAACGAACCCGGCGGCGTGACAGTGGACAACGACGGCGCCGTCTATGTCACCGACAGCCAAAACAACCGGACCCTGAAACTTCCCGTCGGCTCGACGACGCAAGTCGAACTGCCGTTCACCGGTCTCGATTTTCCGTGGGGTTTGGCCGTCGACAGCAATGGCACTGTCTACGTTGCCGGCCACAGCAACAAGGTGATGTCGCTGCAGCAGAAGTAAGCACGGCAGGGCGCTCGCCCCAGTGGCGGGCCCGTACCGGAAGATGTCCTGGTGTTCGGACTTGTCGTCGTCGTTGCGCTTGTCGCCACCGTGGTGGTGGGAACGGTTCTGGGCAAGCGCTATCGCGTTGGACCGCCGGTATTGCTCATCCTGCTCGGCGCTCTGCTGGGCCTGATCCCTCGGTTCGGCGAGACCCGCCTGGACGGGGAGATCGTGCTGCTGTTGTTCCTGCCGGCGATCCTCTACTGGGAGAGCATGAACACCAGCTTTCGCGAGATCCGGGCGAACCTGCGCGTCATCGTCTTGTTCAGTGTCGGCTTGGTGATCGCCACCGCGGTGGCGGTGTCGTGGACGGCACGATCGCTCGGGATGGAGTCGCACGCGGCGGCGGTGCTCGGTGCCGTGCTCTCGCCGACCGATGCCGCGGCCGTGGCCGGGCTGGCGAAGCACCTGCCGCGTCGCCCCCTGACTGTGCTGCGCGCCGAAAGCATCATCAACGACGGAACTGCGCTGGTGCTGTTCGCCGTGACTGTGGCCGTCGCTACCGGCAGCCCCGCGATCGGTCCGGCTGCCCTGGTCGGCCGTTTTGCCGGCTCATATCTTGGCGGCATCGCCGCCGGGCTGGCGGTCGGCGTGGCGGTGACCTTGCTGCGCCGCAGAATCGACGCGCCACTCGAGGAAGGCGCGCTAAGTGTGCTGACGCCGTTCGCGGCGTTCCTGCTCGCCGAAACGATGCACTGCAGCGGTGTGGTCGCTGTCCTGGTGGCCGCCCTGGTCCTCACTTATGTTGGTCCGCGGGTGATCCGGGCCCGCTCGCGCCTGCAGGCGTTCGCGTTTTGGGATATTGCGACGTTCCTGATCAACGGTTCGCTGTGGGTGTTCGTCGGCGTTCAGATCCCGGGCGCGGTGCATGGCATCGTCAATGTCGGTGCCGGACTGGGCCACGCGGCGTTACTGGCCCTCGCCGTCACCGGCGTCGTGATCGCCACCCGAATTGTCTGGGTCGAAGCCACCACTGTGTTAATCCGGACCGTCGACCGGCGAGCGGTGCAGCGCGCCCGTCGGACCAATTGGCGTCAACGCGTGGTGTCCAGCTGGGCGGGATTCCGTGGCGCCGTGTCGCTTGCCGCGGCGCTGGCCGTTCCGCTGACCACGCACAGCGGCGGCGCATTCCCGGACCGCAACCTGATCATCTTCGTGGTGTCCGTGGTGATTCTGGTGACCGTCTTGGTCCAGGGCAGCACGCTGCCCCTCGTGGTCCGCTGGGCGCGAATGCCCGAAGACACTACGCACGCTGAGGAATTGCAACTGGCCCGCTCTCGCAGCGCCGAGGTGGCGATCGAAGCGTTGCCCGTGGTCGCCGATGAGATCGGCATCGGCGGTGAACTACTGGACCGTCTGCAGACGGAATACGAAGACAATGCCGCGCTCATCATGGCCAGCGCCGACGACCCGACCACCAGCGGCGCAGCCGAGCAGAACGACCTGATACGACGGGTGCGTCTCGGCGTGCTCGAGCACAAACGCCGGGCTGTCACCGAGCTTCGGGATCAAAACCGGATCGATGACATCGTCCTGCGCGAGTTGCAGTCGGCGATGGACCTCGAGGAAGTACGGCTGCTCGACCCCGCGGACACCGACTGATCGACGTCCTTACTGGTTCGGAACTCTGGCGGCGATCTGGTTGGCGATGTCGACAGCCGTGTTCTGCGGGTCGGGGCTGCAGGTGTTTACGTCGACGATGACGTTGTTTCGAACCGCCAACGCCCGCCCGCACGCCCAGCCGCCGGCTCTGGGGTCCTGCTGACTGGCGATCAGACTCAGGACCCCGTTGGCGTTGGATATCGGCCCGGCAGTCCATTTCGTCCCGGACTGGACGTGGCGGTATTGGTGGCACTCCGGCCATTGCTTGGCGGAGGCGGCGAAGAAGGCGTTGGCTTGTTTGGCGATCGGGAACAACACCACCGCCTGCTCGGCATAGTGGGTGAAGTTGTCGCCGTCGTTGAATGCCTGATCGAGCATCGCCGTGAAGCCGGTGTCGGCGTAGACCTGGGCCTGCGCCGCGCTGTCGACGGCCAAGCACTCCCGGGGCTCCATGATTGCGCTGTCGTCGGACATTGTGTCGTGTTTCCTGGTGATTTTCATTTCGGTCGCCCCCATCACGGGGTTGATTTGCTCGGGGGCGAGCAGCAACGCGCCCAGTTCACGCTCGACTACGGGACGAGGAATGCGCGATGTGGTGGTGGTTGTCGTCGATTTGGCGCCGTGGTCGTCGCCGCCGCCGCACCCGGCGGTGAGAAGGCAAAGGCTTACTACGACGAATGCGGCCGTCAGATGACGCATCTGCTCTTCCCCATTCCCGGTCACCGCGTCGCGGTCGCCCTCCTGCGTCGCCGGTCAGAACTCGCGTGTCGTCAGCCTAACGCCATTTGCGGGGAGCCGGGCGGAGGCCGAACCGCGGTGTCAGTCACGGTCAGGTTGCGACTCTTCCGGGGTCCAGGCCTGCGGCGGGGCCGGCTGACCTGGAAAGAGGAAGTCGACAAACGCCGCGGCGGTCGGCTGTGGCTCGTGGTTGGCCAGCCCTGGCCGCTCGTTGGCTTCGATGAAGACATAGTCGTCGCCGGTGACATCGGGGACGACGAGGTCGATGCCGGTCACCGGGATGCCAATCGCCTCGGCCGCAGCGACAGCTACCCGACAGAGTTCCGGATGCACCTTTGCGGTGACGTCGTAGATGGTGCCGCCCTGATGCACGTTGGCGGTGCGACGAACCCGTAGTCGCGTGCCTTCGGGCAGTACGTCATCCAGCGTCCAACCGGCGTCGGCGACCGTGGCCTCGGTGACCTCGTCGAGCGGGATGCTGGCCTCGCCGTCGCTGGCCTGGGAGCGTCGCCGGCTCTCGGCCTGGATCAAGTCCCGCACGTTGTGGTCGCCCGTGCCGATCACCTCGGCGGGCTGTCGCAACGCGGCGGCCACCACTTTGCCGTCGATGACCACCAACCGCAGGTCGTCGCCGGCCACTCGCTCCTCGATGAGCACTTCGGGGTGCTGCTCGCGCGCCCGGGTCAACGCGGCGGCAAGCCCGTCGGGACCGTCGTCGACCGTGATACCGACCGTGATGCCCTTGCCCTGCTCGCCGCGCGTGGGTTTGACGACGACCTCGTGGACTTCGGTCAGGAAGGCGTAGTCGGCGTCGTCGAAGGTGGCCAAGCGGCCGCGGGGCACCCTTATGCCGGCCTGCGAGACAAGGCGCCGGGTCAACCGCTTGTCGTCGCACCGGCACATGGCCACCGCCGAGGTGAATTCAGACAGCGACTCACGGGTGATCACGCTGCGGCCACCGTGAGTGAGCCGCATCTCGCCGACCTCCGCGTCCAGGATCTCCACCCGGATTCCGCGGCGCAGCGCCTCGTCGGCGATGATCCGCGCATATGGATTGAGGTCGTCGATCGTCTCCGGCGACAGAGTGAACAGCGGCTCGTTGATCGCGTTCTTCCGCTTGATCGCCATCACCGGGATGCGACGAAAACCCAGTTTCTCGTAAAGGGCGATGGCCGCGGAGTTGTCGTGCGCGACGGACAGGTCCAGGTAGGCACGGCCCTCGCTTTGGAAGTGCTCAGCCATCGCCTGAGTCAGCGCTGCGCCGACGCCGGGCAGCGCGGCAGCCGGATCCACCGCCAGGGCCCACATGCTGGACCCCCGCTCGGGATCGGAGAACAACAACTCGTGGTCGACACCGGTCACGGTGCCCACCACCGCGCCGTCCTCGTCGCGCACCGCAATCAGGTAAATCACCGCCGGAGCCTGCCGATGGTTGCTCCAGATCGTGTCGACTGGCGCCGGGACCATTCCGCAGCGCACATAAACCCGGTTCATCGCATCGGCGTCGTCGGGCTCCTTCAGCGTGCGGACCGTCAGACCGGTCGGCGACGAAGTCATGTCTTCGGGATCAGAGTCCTTGAAGCGCAGTCGATAGGTGTGGCTGGGATCGATGAAGAACTCGCTCGGCGACCCGGCGACCACCACATGCGGCTCACGCGGGTAGATGCAAATGTCCCGCCGCCCCGGCCCTTCCCATCGCAGCGCCTCGGTCAGCTTGCCCAAATCGGCGAAGGTCTGACCGAATATAAGTCGGCCCCAACCTAATTCGAGCTCGACGTCCTCGGTCATCTTGTCCATCAAGTGGGACGGCGCGGCGTCGTGCAGGCCGAGCGTGATCGCCTCGGAATGGTCGTCGGCACGGGTCATCGGCGCCGCTCCTCTCCCCCGCAAGCGGGAGGTACCCCCGCATCGCTCTTGTGCTCTGCATCGTCGCCGACGCGCATCATGGTCAGGTTGTCTACCCACTTCACCGGGTCGTCTATCACCGCTGGTCAGAGGCCGAATTGATCCTCGATGATGCCGAGCCAGATCTGCGCCGCATCGATGGCCACCTTTTCGCTGATGAAAGCGTGCTGAGTTCCGGTGTAAATATCACGAAAAGCGCGTTCCAGGCGGCTGCCCTCACGGATCGCGGTGGTTCCGGCGACCAGATGGGCCCACTCGGCGCAGCCTCGGGCCGTATCGGTGGCGTAGACGGCGGCTACCCGCATGTCGGCCCGCAGGGCCGGCGTCAGGTCTTCACCGGAGGCGACGGCAGTCTCGGCGGTGCTGAACGCATCAAGTACCAACAGTCGCGCCGCGCGCCAAGCCGCAACATGGTGGGCAAGGCCCTTCTGGAAGGTCGGGCGACTGGCCAACGACTCCCCCATGTCGCTCATCCGGTATTTCGTAGCCGCCAATTCGGTGACGTCGTCGAGCATGCTCTTGGCCACCCCGAGGGCCCACGACGCGTGACCGGCAGCGGTCACCGACATCAGCCCCATCCGGGTGGCCGGCGAGGAACCCCGGTACGGCTCACGGCGAAACAACGGAAAGGTTCGGCTGTGCGGCACGAACACGTCCTGCACGCCGTAGTCATAGGATCCAGTTCCCTTGAGCCCTTGCACATGCCAGCCGTCATTGAACGTGATGTGTTCGCGCGGAATGACAGCCACCTGCATGTCGGGGATACCGTCGCTGACCCAGCGCATTTCGCCGTTGTCCATCGGGAAGAAGCCCGCCGCGATGTATTGCGAATGGCCAATGCCCGAGCCGAAATTCCACGACCCACTCAACCGGTACCCGCCGTCGACGGCGACACCCTGCCCGTTGGGGAAGAACTGGCCACCCATCGTGACCCGGTTGTCGTGCGCGGTGAACACCTCGGCAAAACCGTCGTCGGGGAGATAGGCTGCGGCCGCGAACGTCGACGGCAGGTTCGCGATGCCGACCCAGCCGAACGAGCCGTCCTGCCAAGCCATTTCAATCCATGTCTCGATCATCTCGGCAAACGACGGTTCGACACCACCGGCGGCGATTGGACCGAACGCCGACATCAGGCCGCTGGCCCACATCTCGTCGACGATCGGGGCGGTCAGGGTGCGGTTCCGCTCGGATTCAGCAGCCTCGGCACGGACGAGCTCGCGCATCCCTTTGGCCAACGCCACGACCTGGCCGCTTATATCGGCTGTCGATGTCATGGTTGCTTTCCTATCACCGATCTCGATGATCCGAGCCGACCACACGTGCGCCAGCACCCTCGTGTGCCAGAGGTAGACTAAGTCTATGACTAAGTCCCCTGCTATCAGGGTCGGTGTTCACGAGGCGAAAACCCGCATGTCGGAGCTGTTGCGGCTCGTCGACAGCGGGCAGGAGATCGAGATTGCCCGCGCGGGTGAGCCGGTGGCAAAGCTTGTGCCGTTTCGCCCTCGGGAGGCCCGTCGTTTGGGCATAGACGAGGGCGTCTATACCGTGCCCGACGATTTCGACGCACCGTTGCCCAATGATGTTCTCGACAGCTTCCAGCGATGAAGCGCTACCTCGTCGACACGCACGTTTGGCTCTGGATGCAGTCAGACCCTGACCGCCTGCGCGACAAAACGCGCGCAATCGTTGGGGACGGCCGTAATAGTATTTTTTTCTCTGCCGCCAGCGCATGGGAAATCGCGATCAAATATCGGCTGGGCAAGCTGCCGTTGCCCGAAGCGCCGGCATCCTATGTGCCTGACCGCCTTCGGCGTTCGGGAACTTCACCGCTGCCCGTCGACCACGCCCACGTCCTGAGGACCGCGGAGCTTCCCGACCACCATAGGGATCCGTTCGACCGTGTCCTCGTCGCCCAGGCGCAGCTACTCGATCTGGCAATCGTCACTGCGGACGACCAGTTATCTGCCTACGACGTCACGGTCATCGCCGCTTGACACCGACGCGCCTGACGTCGCTATCCTTCCAGCGCTTTGGCGCAGCCGGCGAGAATCGCCGAAAAGCTCGACTGCAGCAGCCGACTGCTGACCGGTTCCAGCAACTTGCCGCCCACGTAAGCCGGATGGCTGTAGCGGGTCAGCCAGACGACCTTGGTGCCGCCGCCCTCCGGAGTGAACGTCAGTGTGCCGCCCTCGTGATCGAACGGTGGGACGGAGCGGAGGATGAGATATGAGTAGGTCCGCGGCCGGTCGTAGGCGGTGATCTCTTCGCGGAACCAGGTTCCCAACCCGATCACCCGTCGTACCGCCCCCTCGGCAGGTCCCGACGAGCCTTTCTCCCACTGCGCCCGAAGGACTGGCGGGGCGGCGGTCAAACTGGCCGGGTCGGCCAGCCAGTCGAAGACCCGTTCCGGAGGCGCCGCGATCGTGCGCTCGATACGTAGTTCGGCCATGAGACCTCCTTCAGACTTTCGGCATGTTCGCAGAGCCGCGGCCCAGATTACGGAAGTCCGCACAGGCTTCCTTGATACCCAACATGAATGGCAGCGCGCTTAACTCCAACTTCAGCTTCGCTCCCAGCCGGCTGGAAGTGCTGCGCTCGGCCACCGCCACTGGCGCACCAGATGCGGCCAGGTCGATGTAGTGGGTGGACGTTTGTCCGATGCCCTCGAAGTCGTGAATCAGCGGCAGGCAAAGTTGGCGAAACTGCTCGTCGAGGCGTTGCGCCACCACGTCGGTCATCAGTACGTATTCCGCCACTGGCACTTGGTTTTTCAGCATGCGATGCACCAGGATGACGTCGAGCCCGGCGAGCTCGGCGTGGCGCTTCACCTTTTGCTCAGCGACCTCGCCCTCATGGGCGACGAACTTCAGCGACAGGTTGTCCAGCTGCGAGCAGCTCGCACACCCGCAGCTATGGTCGCGTTTGATCTTGTCGCGCCGCGCGAAAAACGACTGGCGCATCCGCGTCAGCCGCTCGCACACCAGCACTTTGGCGTCACCATCTGGTGCCCAGAAGAACGCGGCGTCGCCCTCCAGCTTCGCCAGCTTCAGGCCTTTGGCGGCGTCGATGACCGCCTCCAGCAGCGTGGCTACCGTGAACTGCGCGTGGACCAGATGCAGCCGGTTCCAATTCATGTAGTTCGTGTACCCGCTGATATCGGCAATGAGGAGAACTGCGCGCCGAATGGCCATGAGATTGGCAGTCTACGCGGTTGCGGCTAACCGGCGCCCGGAAACGCTGCCGCCCCGGCGGGCGCGCCTCTGGCAACCACGACCGGCATCGATGTCGACGCGTCGGCGCGCAGGATCGTGTGCACGACGTCGATGAGGTCTTCGACGGGCATCAACTTGCCGGGCATGCAACCGCGCGACACCCAAAGCGGGACGGCCTGCGTGGCGAGCTCAGGATCCCAGCCGATGTTCATTCCCGTTTGCGCGTCGCCCTCGCCGCCTGCGCACTCCCCCACGATCAACGTAGTGAAGCCGATGTCTGGATGTTCGGCTCGCCAGGCGTCGACGAGTCGTTCGAGCGCAGCCTTGCTGACGCCATACGCGCCGAGGCCGGGCCAGGGTGGGCCGAAAGTGCCTGCATCAGAGGACAGATAGACCGCTTTGCCTGCGGATGCCGTCAAGTGCGGCACCGCGGTCGCCGTCGCCAGCGCCGCACCGATGACATTGGTTTCGAAGACGCGCCGCCAGGTTTCGGCGTCGGTATCGACCATGCGCACCAGCGGCCCCACAGCCGGGGTGTAGATGAGGTTGTCGATGCCGCCCAGCGCGTCGGCGGCATCGTTGATGGCCGAACGGCAGGACGCCTCGTCGGCGACATCGCATTCGATGGCGATCGCGTCCGACCCGGCGTCCTTTGCGGCAGCCTCGAGACGCTCACGACGCCGGGCGAGCAGTGCGACGTGGTTGCCGCGCTGCGCGAGACCGACACCAATGCAGCGCCCGAGACCGCTCGATGCGCCGATCACCACTGTCCTTGACATATTCGCCCTTTCTTGTAACGACCCTGATGCAGGCACAGCGTATCTGGCACCGGTACTGAAGAACTCGGTATTGCGTTGGGCGGAGTAGGTCAGCCCAGTACCGTGGGGCGCATGAAGTATCTGGACGTCGACGGAATCGGCCGGGTCAGTCGGATCGGCCTGGGCACCTGGCAGTTCGGCTCACGCGAATGGGGTTACGGCGACCAGTACGCGTCGGGGGCCGCCCATGAGATCGTGCAGCGCGCACTTGACCTGGGGGTCACGCTGTTCGACACCGCCGAGGTCTACGGGTTCGGCAAAAGCGAGCGCATCCTTGGCGAAGCGCTCGGCGACAAACGCGCCGAGGTTGCAGTGGCCAGCAAGATCATGCCGGTCGCGCCGTTCCCGGCGGTGGTCAAGCAGCGCGAGCGCGCCAGCGCCCGGCGGTTGCAGTTGAAGCGCATCCCGCTCTACCAAATCCATCAGCCCAACCCGGTGGTGCCGGATTCCGTGATCATGCCCGGGATGCGTGACTTGCTCGACAGCGGCGACATCGGCGCGGCCGGTGTCTCCAACTATTCGCTAGCGCGATGGCAGAAGGCTGATGCTGCGCTCGGCCGACCCGTCATCAGCAACCAGGTGCACTTCTCGCTGGCGTATCCGCGCCCGCTCGACAACTTGGTTCCGTTCGCCGAGCGCGAGAACCGGGTCATCATCGCCTACAGTCCGCTGGCGCAGGGACTGCTGGGCGGCAAGTACGGCGTCGACAACCGGCCCGGTGGTGTTCGCGCGATCAATCCGCTGTTCGGCACCGAAAACCTTCGCCGCGTCGAGCCGCTGCTGCAGACATTGCGTGCCGTCGCCGCGGAAGTCGACGCCCAGCCGGCGCAGGTGGCGCTGGCTTGGCTGATCAGCCTGCCGGGCGTCGTCGCCATCCCCGGCGCGTCCAGTGTCGAGCAACTCGAGTTCAACGTGGCCGCCGCCGATATCGAACTTCCGGTGGACTCCCGGGACGCGCTGACCGACGCGGCCCGCTCGTTTCGGCCGGTATCGGCGAGGCGCTTTCTCACCGATACAGTCCGCGAAAAGCTCGGGCGCTGAGAGTCGATGCCTGATCGCAACGTGCTGGGCGGCCCGTTGGAACAGTGCGGTACCGACCCCGTCACCGGCTTCTACCGCGACGGCTGTTGTTCGACTGGGCAAGAGGACATCGGCGTCCACACCATCTGCGCGGTCGTGACCGCCGAGTTCCTCAAGCACCAACGCTCCATCGGCAATGACCTGCTGACACCGCGACCTGAGTACCGGTTCCCAGGGCTCCTTGCGGGTGACCGATGGTGTGTCACCGCGCTGAACTGGCTTCGAGCCCACCAGGACGGCTACGCGGCCCCGGTGGTGCTCGCCGCTACCCACGAACGCACTCTGGACATGATCCCGCTGGAGGTGCTCCGCAAGTATGCCGTCGATGTGCCCGACGACCTGGGCGACTTGTAACGCGGCCGGCCTTTGACGCGGGAGGTCAGCCGCAGCCCGGATCGAGCAACACGTCCGCCCACCTCACCCGGGCAACTATGGTCACTTTGTGAGGCGTCGAACGGTGCTGAAGCTGCCGCTGCTGGTGGCGGCAGGGCCGGCGCTGACCCGGACGCCTCGCGCCGCCGCAGAGACAACTCCTTGGTCGCCGGACCGAGCCAACCGCTGGTATCAAGCACAAGGGTGGCGCGTCGGCGCCAACTACATCACCTCCAATGCGATCAACCAGCTCGAGATGTTTCAGGCCGACACCTTCGACCCGCGGCGCATCGATACCGAGCTGGGTTGGGCTCAATCGCACGGGCTCAACACGGTCCGGGTCTTCCTGCACGATCAGCTCTGGGCCCAGGACGCCCGAGGCTTCCAACGACGTCTGGCGCAGTTTGTGGGCATCGCGGCGCGTCGACGCATCAAGCCACTCTTTGTCTTCTTCGACTCCTGCTGGGATCCCTTCCCCAAACCGGGTCGGCAGCGCGCGCCGAGGCCTGGCGTGCACAACTCCGGCTGGGTGCAAAGCCCCGGCGCTGAACACCTCGATGACCTCGATTACCGCCGGACGCTGCGCGACTACGTCACCGGAGTGCTCAACCAGTTCCGTACCGATGATCGCGTGCTGGGTTGGGACCTGTGGAATGAGCCCGACAACCCCGCAAGGGTGTATCGCAACGTCGAGCGGAAAGACAAGCAGGAGCGCGTCGCCGATCTGCTCTCCCTGGCGTTCGGATGGGCACGAACGGTTGATCCAAGCCAGCCGCTCACCAGCGGCGTGTGGGACGGTGAGTGGGGAGATCCGCAGCGCCGCAGCGAAATCGTCAACATTCAACTGGACAACTCCGACGTGGTCACATTCCACTGTTACGACAAGCCGGCCGGCTTCGAGGCCCGGATCGCCGAACTTGCCCCGCTGGGCCGGCCGATCCTCTGCACCGAGTACCTGGCCCGGTCACTCGGCAGCACCGTCGAGGGCGTTTTGCCAATCGCGAAGCGCTACAACGTAGGTGCACTCAACTGGGGTTTGTTTGCCGGGAAGACCCAGACGTACTTTCCCTGGGATTCCTGGGATCATCCATACAAGACGGTTCCGAAGGTCTGGTTTCACGACCTGGTCCAACCTGACGCACGGCCCTTCCGGGACACCGAAATCCAAACAATCAACCAACTGAGCACCCTGTAACGCAACGGACTCCACGGTTCGCAGCTTGCCGGCACAAACCCTGCGTCCGTCATTTTGGGTCGAGGTCGAGCGCAGAGCCGCTAAACTGGCGGCGTCAATACCGCACGGCCAACGGCTTGAGCGATGACCTCGCTAACTAGGCGAAGCTATGGAGAGAACATGAAACGTCGTGTATTCAGCGCCATGCCCGTGGCCACTTTTGCAATCGCGGGTGCGGTGATGCTCACCGCACCGCTTGCCCATGCGCAAACGGATATCGAAGGTAACTGCAGGGGTTCCGGCGGCGACTATACGTCGCAGGAGGTACAACCCCATTGGGGCGCCGCCCCCACTCTCATCGAGACGTGTTGCACCGGGAAGCAATGCACCACATACCGCGACGGCGTGCAGGGCCCCACGTACGGGGGTTAGGCGGCAAACGCCGGTCAACGGCCGGTTCTGACTGTGTGCGATAACTGAGCCCGTGCCACAACTCCAACCGCTCTATCTGCTGGCGGACAGTCAGCTGCTGTTTTGGGAGTGGCAGGACCGACTGCTCCTCGAATCTGCCCTTGACGGGCTGGCTCGGGACGCTCCACTCAGCGCGGCCTATATCGGCGCCTCCAATGGGGATCGTCCCGAGTTTTACGGCATCTTCGAGGCGGCGGTGGATGCGATCGGAATCACCGACCGTCGCATGATCATGTCGTCGTTCGGCTCCGAGGACCGCGCGTTCCTGCAGCGCGCCCAGTTGATCGTCCTCGCCGGCGGCGACGTGCGTCTCGGCTGGGACACATTCGAGAGAACCGGCATGAAGGACGTAGTCTTGGACCGTTACGCCAAAGGGGCGGTTCTGCTTGGTGTTTCAGCCGGCGCGGTCCAGCTCGGACGCTATGGAGTCGTCGAGACCCCGACATCCCCCACAATCGAGCTGCGCGAGTTCTTCAAGCTCGTCCCCCTGGTCATTGACACACACGACGAGCGAGCCGAGTGGGCGCGACTGTCGCGCACGATTCATCTGTTGGAGGGAGGGGCCGCCGGACTCGGAATCCCCTCCGGTGGCGGAGTTATCGTGCATCCGGATAGCAGCATCGAGCCATTGCGGCGACCCGCCCACGAATTCCGTTTCGAGGATGATCACGTCACGCAAGCACTGCTGTACGCCGACGACGAGAACACGTGATCGACCGCTGCGGCTACGGCTCAAAGGTGCGACTGCCCGGGTAACGCGACGGCTTTACTCGACCTTGACCGCGTGTTGAATCGCCCCACCGACGATCAGTTCCATGAGTACGCTTCAAGCCGTGGAACTGGGGGTTTTGGGACCTCTCCAGGTCCGGCAGGACGGTGCGCCCGTCCCAATTCCGGGCGCGAAACCGCGCGCCATCCTCACGATGCTCGGGCTCCACGGCGGCTCGGTTGTCGCCGCCGAAACACTGATTGAACTTCTTTGGGGCGACGATCCCCCGCGCACCGCCCCCAAGGCTCTCCAAACCCACATCTCTGCCCTGCGTCGCACTCTGGGCGACGGCTTCGTTTTGACGGAGGGAATGGGCTGGATCCTCAGCACCACCGAGGTCGACGCCTCGCGTTACAAACTGGCCATCAAACGGGGCCGCGACGCTACGGCCGCCGGCGACACGGGCCAAGCGGTAGTCCGCTTTGAGGAGGCGCTGACCCTTTGGCGCGGAATCCCCGAACTGCCCGACTCCCACCGGGGGCTGTCCGAGAAGACGCGCTGGATCGAGAGCCATGCCGCGCTAGTCGAGGACCGGGCCGATGCGCTGCTCGCGACGGGCCGGGCCGCCGAGATCGCCGGCGAACTCGAGGCCGCGGTGGCCGACGCTCCGCTGCGCGAAAGACGCTGGGGCCAGCTGATGCTCGCCCTCTACCGTGCCGGCAGGCAGGGCGAAGCGCTGGGGGCGTACCAACGGGCACGGTCGCTGCTGGCCGAGGAGCTCGGGGTCGACCCCGGTCCGGAACTTCGCCGGCTCGAGGCTGCTATCGTCGCTCAAGATGCAGCACTGGATACCCCTGTAGCACAACAGCTTCCATCGGTGATGCGGGCCGTCACGTTTCTGCTCACGGATATCGAGGGTTCAACCGCCGCTTGGGAGGCCGACGCCGACGCCATGGCGGCGGCCCTGGCCCGGCACGACGAGCTCGTCGAACAGGTCGTCACGTCCCGCGGCGGACGGCTGATCAAGACGCGCGGCGAAGGTGACGCCACCTTCTCGGTCTTCGAGCGGCCATCGGCGGCGGCCGCCGCCGCCATCGAACTGCAAGACGCAATCAGCCACGAGCCGTGGGCACTGCGAGAGCCCATGCGTATTCGGGTGGCGCTGCACACCGGCGAGGTCGAGCTTCGTGACGGCGACTATTTCGGTCGGGCGGTCAACCGTGCCGCGCGGCTGCGGTCGCTGGCGGTGGGCGGCCAGATCCTGTGCTCGGGTGCGACCGCCGAACTCGTCATCGACTCACTGCCCGATGACGTTATGCTCGCCGACCTCGGGATGCGCCAGCTGCGCAACCTGGCGCGCCCCGAGCACGTGTTCGAGCTCCGGCTGGAAACCGCAGAGCCACCCGAGGAGACCGGCGAAACCCCCATCGAGCGGCCCCTACTCCCGGCGATATTGACCGGCCCCGGGCCATTCGTCGGACGTGGCCATGAACTCGAACGACTTTTGTCGGCGTGGCAGACCGCACTTACCGGGAGCACGCGCGCGGTGCTCATTGCCGGTGAACCCGGCGTCGGAAAGACTCGCCTTGCCGGCGAATGGTCCCGACAGGCCTACCAACAGGGAGCGGTCGTGCTGTACGGCCGTTGCGACGAGGATCTCGGCGCGCCCTACCAACCGTTCGCCGAAGCCCTGCGTTCGCTGATGCCGTGCCTGGGCGCCAGTCGACTGCGGGGATTGCGGGGCGTTGAGGCACTGCTTCCACTGGCGCCCGGGCTGACCGAAGTCGTACCCGACCTGGCAGCGCCGACCCGCGCGGACCCGGACACCGAACGGTATGCGCTTTTCGACGCGGTCGTCGCACTGTTGCAGCTCGCCTCCACGAGCGCGCCGGTCGTCCTGATTCTCGACGATCTGCACTGGGCAGCCAAGCCCACGCTGCTGTTGTTGCGGCATCTGCTGCGCTTTGGCGATCAGGCTCGCGTCCAAATCGTCGGGACGTACCGCAGCACCGACCTAGACCGCTCCCATCCCCTGGCCGCGATGCTCGCCGACCTGCATCGTGACGGCACCGCCCACCGCCTACAGCTCAGCGGCCTCGGCGAGGACGATGTGAGCGCATACGTCGCCGAAGCCGGCTACGACGACGAAGAGCTTGCCCGAGCATTGGCGTCTGTCACCGGCGGCAATCCGTTCTTTCTTATCGAGGCGCTGCGCCATGTGGACGAAAGTGGCGGCGTGTGGGATCCGAGCACCTTGCCGCAGGGTGTCCGTGAAGCCGTGAGCCGCAGACTATCCCGGCTTCCGGCGGAAACGAACAAGGCCCTCGCCGCGGCCGCGGTCGTCGGGAGTCGCTTCGCGCTCGACCTCGTGGAGCGAGTGGTCGACCAGGATCTCGTCGATGCCTTCGACGAGGCCTGCAAGGCTGGCATCGTCATCGAAGAACCCGGCGGTCGATATCGGTTCAACCACGCTATCGTCCGGCAGTCGCTGCTTGCCGAGCTGGCGTCCGTGCGCCGCATGCGGCTGCACCAACGCATCGCCACGACGCTGGAGAACGAGCCCGGCGCCGACGACGAGCTGCTGGCTGAACTCGCGCATCACTACTTCGAATGCGCGTGGGCCGGAAACGCGGCCAAGGCCGTCCTCTACTGCCGACGTGCCGCCGACCAGGCGATGGCCCGGCTCGGCTACGAGGGCGCCGCCGACCTCTACGATCACGCGCTGCATGCTCTCGAGGAGATCGACGAGGAGTTGCCCGACCGCGACGAGCAGACCGCCGAGCTACTCATCGCGCGTTGCGAGGCGCTGCTCGCCGCCGGTGATGTGGCATCAGCAGCGGGTGCCGTCGCGCAATTGCAAGAAGCGACAGTCGATTCCGCGCGGTTGGCGGCATGGGCGACGTGCTTCGACGGCCAGCTGTCGATGCTGATTCACCCCGAGCGATTGGACGAGGTAGCGACCGCGGTAGGTGCGGCCGCCGAGAAATTGGCCGAGTTGGGCGACGCGGCCGGAGAAGCCCAGGCGCACACCGTCCGCGCCGGGTGCCTCGCCCGCCTGGGGAGAGTCGGCGACTGCGAAATCGCGCTGGACAAAGCGCTTACCGCGGCCCGGCGTGCGCGTGAACACCGCCGGGTGAACGCTGTGCTGGCAGGTGCGCCGCTCGCGGCACTGTGGGGCCCCAACCCAGTTCCGCGTGCGGGCGGGCGGTGTCTGGACGTGGTACGGCTGCTGCGAATCACCACCGACTCGCCTGCGGTCGAGGCGACGTCGACGCGATGCCAATCCGTGCTGGAGGCCTTCCGCGGCCGCGCCGAAGCAGCTCGACGAATGATCGACTCCGCCCGGCGCACGGTCACCGAGCTGGGTCTGCGCCATGCCCTGCTCGAAGTCGAGCAGTTTGCTGGCATTGTCGAGCTGGTTGTCGACGATCCTGCTGCCGCCGAGCCGTACCTGCGCAAGGCCTACAACGGATTTCGTCGCATGGGACTCGATGCCGATACGGCTGAGACTGCGGCCCTTTTGGGTCGTGCGTGTCTCGCGCTCGGGCAAGATGTCGAGGCCGACGAATTGTGTTCGCAAAGTGAGCGTCTCGCCGGGCACGCCCTGAAGGCGTCGATCTCCTGGCGCACGCTTCGAGCGCAGTTACTGTCACGTCGGGGTGATCATGACGAGGCTCGACGGGTCGCTGAGGCTGCCGTCGCCCTGGCAGAGCGTACCGACGCCTTGGTCGATCACGGCGACGCCTGCCTCACGCTGGCAACAGTTTTGGGAGCTGCTGGCGACGCTGCAGGTGTGCGAGCCGCCGCGGACCGTGCGGTCGATCTGTATGAGCGCAAAGGCGCTGCAGCACTTGCTGAAAGGGCGCGGCTACTTCTCGGAGAGCGCGTGCCGCCTACTGCGCCGGCACCATCCGAACCGTCGAGTGTCGAGTTCGACAACGCAGCAGTCCGAACAGGCGAACGCCTGAAGGCGGCTATCGACCGTCGGGACTGGGACGAATTCGAGCAGCTGTTCGCACCCGACGGTTCTGTCGAAAGTCGCCGTAAGATCGTCGGCTTTAAGCAGACCGAATTCGCGGCGGCAGAGGTGATGCATCAGACCAGGGTCGAACTTGAGACGGGGACTCTGCGGCTCAGCGGTGTCGTTATCGCCGTGCGCGGCGAGCGCCTGGCCCTCCATCGAGTCGCGCTAACCACCGATGACGTGAGCCGTGGGGCACCACGGGATGAATTTCTCCAGCTGTACGGCATCGACGATCAGGGGCGAATCGCGCTGCAAGTGTGGTTCGACCTCGAAGACATGGATGCCGCCCTCGCTGAGCTCGACGCCATCCATGCTCGTTCCGATGAGGTACGTCCTCGAGCGCCGCTAGCGAACGCCGCGACGCGGATATACGAGCGCCTCCACGCGTACTTCGCGGACCGTGACTGGGATGCGATAACCGCGCTCCTTCACGATGACTATTGCGGCGACGATCGTCGTTCGGTGGTGGGCGTCGGGATCCGACTCGGCCGGGACGCTGCGATCGAAGACTACCGGTCAGCTGCCGACATCGACGTCACGGATGCAAGGTCAGTCGCTGTTGCAACCCGTGGAGCGTGCCTCGCACTCACTCGTGCCCGCTACTCACGAAGCGGCCAAGAAGCAGAGGCATTCCGCGTCGATTTTTTACAGATAGTCGAGATCGACACCGACGAGCGGATCACGGCGCTCGTCGCGTTCGACCTCGACGACTTCGACGCCGCCATCACGGAGCTCGACGCCCGCTACCTCGCCGGTGAGGCGGCGGCCCATGCACAGACATGGTCTGCGATCACGGCCGCGTACGCGGCAGTCAACGAACGCGAAGTTCCCGCGGTGACACAGGATTTGGCGAGCGTCGACCACCGCCGCGGAGCAGCGGTCCCACCAGGTGGCATCATCGCGTATATCCAGGCCGCATGGGACGACTTGGCTGACAGCAGGATCTACATCGAGACTGTGCATCGGTTGAACAGTTTCGGTGCGGTCGTCTGCCATGCGGCACATGGGATCTCACAAGAGGGCCTTTACGCCGAGTGGCCGATGATATGCATCTTCATTGTTGAAGGCGACTCACTCAGCCGCTGTGAGCTCTTCGACGAGGCTGACCTCGATGCCGCGCTGGCACGGTTCGAGCAATTGAGCCGGCCGGTACAGCGGCTGGAAAACGCGGCAAGCCGAGTGGATAAGCGCTTTCAGGCATGCTTCGCCACCCGCGACTGGGAAGCAATGGCCGAGATGCTGTCCGACGGCACTTCCATCGAAGATCGACGTCGAGTCGTGAACGCAGGGAACCTACATGGTCGAGATGCCGAACTCACCGTGCATGCATACGCCGCTGTCGGATCCCAGAATGTGACAGCAACGGTCACTGCGACACGCGGACAGCGTCTCGTCCTAAGTCATTACCGGTTCTCGGGACTCGACCAACGGCAGGACGCCTTCAGTATCGAGATGCTGGCAGTCGTTGAGATCGACGCCGACGAACGGATGGCAGCGGTCGTGGTGTTCGACGTCGATGACATCGACGCCGCCTTCGAAGAACTCGACGCCCGGTACCTCGCCGGCGAAGGATCCGCCCATTCGCGAACATGGTCGGCCATTGCGCGGAGCACCGCATCGCTCAATCGACGCGAATCGCCTCCGACAACCCCAGATTGGGTGAACATCGACCACCGGCGGGGGACGTCAATTGCGCCCGGTGAAGTACCTGCATGGCTGAGCGCCGCGTGGAATATTCCGTCTAATCTGACCGTCTTCATCGAATCGGTGCATCACTTGCAGAGCCTCGGAGCTGTTGTCACCCACATAGCGCATGAGACTTCGCAAGACGGATTCCGTGCCGAATGGCGAGTGATCAGCGTTGAAACGGTCAAAGGCGACCTGATCGACCGCTTCGAAATGTTCGACGAATCGGACTTAGACGCCGCGCTCGCCCGCTTTGACGAACTGTGTCGACCTGCGCCACGATTGGAAAATGCGGCAAGCCAAGTGAGCGAGCGCTTTCTGGCGCACTTCGCGGCCCACGAGTGGGACGCCATGGCCGAGCTATTGGCCCACGACTATTACCTCGACGATCACCGAAGTGTCGTGAACGCCGGGATCCGACACGGTCGAGACGCGGCTATTGCAAACATGCGCGCTGTCGCCGACCTCGGGATCGCGAACGTCATCGTGACTGTCATTGCGACCCGCGGGGAGCGTCTTGTCCTCACCCGCAGTATCTTTTCATTCAGGGATCAAGATCCTGAGGCCTTCTGCGCCGAGCAACTCGACATCGGGGAAATCAACTCAGATGGGCGAGTCGTGGCGAACGTCTCGTTCGACGGCGACGACATCAACGCCGCCTTCGCTGAACTCGAGGCGCGCTACCTCGCTGGTGAGACTGCCGCCCATGCGCACACCTGGTCGCTCGTCGCGGACAGCTACGCCGCGCTCAACCGTCACGAGCTCCCCGCGACGACGCCTGACTGGGTGACCATCGACCACCGACGGGAGACAGCGTTCGGGCCCGGCGACGTGACCGCATACATCCAAGCCGGGTGGGACGTCGAGCAAGACATCAATATCTACGTCGAACAAGTGCATCGGCTGAGCAACATCGGAGCAGTCGTCACTTACGCAGCGCATGAAACCTCGCACGAGGGCTTGAAGGCCGAGTGGCGCGGCATCGCGGTTTTCACGGTCGATGGCGAATTGATCAACCGCACTGAGGTATACGGCGAAGCTGACCTCGACGCCGCGCTCGCGAAGTTCGAACAGCTGCACCGGCCGGCATCGCGGTTGGAAAACACGGCTAGCCAAACATACGAGCGCGTCAAGGTGTGCTTTGCGGCCCGCGATTGGGATGCCTTAGCCGAGATCGTGACCAACGACGTATCCACCGAAGACCGTCGTCATGTCGTGAATGCCGGTCCCCGGCGGGGCCGAGAGGCCCTAATCGCCGAAGTTTCTGGCCTCGTCGAGGTCATC
Source organism: Mycobacterium sp. NGS62 (assembly GCF_059812285.1). Lineage (NCBI taxonomy): Bacteria > Bacillati > Actinomycetota > Actinomycetes > Mycobacteriales > Mycobacteriaceae > Mycobacterium > Mycobacterium sp. NGS62. Next base: position 552,567 of record NZ_JCALCK010000001.1, read on the forward strand.
AAGGCCGTGTCGACAGAACCCATTGCGACCCGTGGCGAGCGCCTCGTCGCATGTCGTGGTCGAGCTGAGGGTTACGAGGCATTCCGCAGCGATCTACTCGACGTGGTAGAGGTAGATGCCGACGGCCGGTTACTGGCACGCATCGTGTTCGACCCCGACGACATCGACGCCGCCTTCGCCGAGCTCGACGCCCGGTACCTCTCCGGCGAAGCCGCTGCTCATGCGCACGCATGGTCGGTCGTAACGAGAGGTTACGCCGCGTTCAACCGACACGAATTCACCGCGCCCGACTGGGAGAACATCGATCATCGGCGCGCGCGAGCTTTCGCACCCGGTGAATTGACCGCATACATGGACGCCACATGGAATCTCGCGCCCAATGTCAGGGTTTACGTCGAGACCGTGCATCGGCTGAGCAACCTCGGTGCTGTCGTCACCCATGTGGTGCGTGGAACTTCGCGAGAGGGCTTCGACGCCGAATGGCGGGAAGTCATCCTATTCACAATCGACGGCGACCTGTTCAACCGCTGTGAGGTCTTCGACGAAGTGGACGTCGACGCCGCCCACGCGAGATTCGACCAACTCAGCCGGCCGACACCGCGGCTGGAAAACATCGCAACGCGGGTGTGGGAGCGCCTTTTTTCGTACGTTGCGAACGACGACTGGCAGGCCGTGGCTTCAATATCGACCGAGAACGTCTTCGTCGACGATCGCCGGCGGGTGGTCAACGCCGGGGTCCTGCATGGTCGAGATGCCAACATCAAAGATGCGCAGGCGACCGTCGGTGTCGGTTTCACGATGACGATGGTGGGCGCCTTGGCAACCCGCGGCGGGCGTCTCGCCCTGACACGAGTTCGCGTGTCGGGCCGCGACCCAGAGGCGATCCAAAACGATGCACTTAGCATCGTCGAGGTCGACGCCGACGAACGCATAGCTGCGGCCGTCGTGTTCGACCTTGACGACATTGACGCCGCCTTCGAGGAACTCGATGCTCGATACCTCGCTGGCGAAGCGGCACCGCACGCGCACAGGTGGTCGGCGATCACGCGGGGTTACGCTGCGGTCAACCGCCAGGAGATGCCGCCGACAACACCGGACTGGGTGAACATCGACCACCGCCGCGGAATTGCTTATGCTCCAGGAGAAACCATTCCGTACCTCCGCGCTGCGTGGGACGTCGCGCCTGACTTCAAGATCTATATCGAGTCTGTGCACCGGTTGACCAATGTCGGGGCGATCGTCACCTGGGCGGCGCACGGGACCTCGGAAAGCGGCTTCGATGCCGAGTGGCGGGGGCTGAACCTGCTTACAGCCGAGGGCGACTTGCTCAGCCGCCTTGAAGTCTTCGACGAGACAGACCTCGACACCGCGCACGCGAGGCTCGACGAGCTGCGTCAGTCGAAGCCACGGCTGGAAAACGCGGCAAGCCAAGTGGACCAACGCTTCTGGACCTCCTACGCCGCCCGCGACTGGGACGCCATAGCCGAGTTGCTAGCCGACGATGTCTCCACCAACGATCGTCGTCGGGTCGTCAACGCCGGGGTCCTAAGCGGCCGAGATGTCCACGTCCAAAGCATGCGTGCTCTCGCTGAGCTCGAAGCCAACATGACGTCTACCGTCATCGCGACGCGTGGAGAGCGTCTTGCTCTTACCCACTTGAACCGTGATCTGCGCGACAGGGAGTTCGGCAGCGAGGCGCTCTACCTCAGCGAGATCGACGCCGACCATCGGATCACGGCAGGCGTCTTCCTCGAACTCGACGACCTCGACGCCGCTTTCGACGAGCTCGATGCCAGATACGCGGCCGGCGAGGCCGCGGCAAACGCGCGGACGTGGGCCGTCCTGACACGGGCTTACGCCGTCCTTAACGCGCGGGGGCTCCTAGCAACGACGCCAGAATGGGTCAACATCGACCACCGGCGGGGGGCAACTTTCGCGCCCGGCGAGATGACCGCATACATCTCTGCCGCTTGGGCAGACCTCGAACAGGATCTGTGTGTCCACATCGAGGCTGTGCACCGGCTGAGCAAGCTTGGCGCCGTCTTGACACAGGTGCTGAAAGGGACCACGCAGGAGGGCTTCGAGGCCGAGTGGCGGACGATCAATCTCTTCGGGGTCGACGGCGAACTGATCAATCGCTGTGAGCTCTTCGACGAGGCGGATCTCGAGGCGGCGCTCGCGCGCTTCGATGAATTAACGCCGCGGGCACCGCAGCTACAAAACGCGGCAAGCCAAGCAAATGACCGGTACTTTGCGTACTTCCGGGCCCGCAACTGGGCAGCGATAACCGAAATCCTGACCGACGACAGTTTCGTCGACGACCGCCGTCGCATGACGGGCGCCGGGTTCTGGGACGGTCGCGATGTCGTGATCGCAAATCTGCGAGCCCTGGCCGATGCGGCACCCATGCCGCCGACCGCTATCGCGACCCGCGGGGCGCGCCTCGCCCTCACTCGTATCAGTTCCCCGACCCGCGACCTACGGCAGGGGGAGTTCAGCAGTGACATGCTGATCATCGCCGAGATCGACACCGACGAGCGGATCACGGCGCAGCTCGCGTTCGACCTCGATGACGTCGACGCCGCTTTCGCGGAACTCGATCGTCGGTACCTCGCGGGCGAAGCAGCCGCCCACGCGCACACGTGGTCGGTAATTGCAGGGATCCCTGCCGCATTCATCCGGCATGAGCTTTTCGCGACGACTCCGGATCACGTTTACATCGACCATCGACCGCTCGTATCGAGCGAGGGGCTCGATGTGGCCGCATCTATGCGTGCAGTGTGGGACATCACTTCGGCCTGCAGCGGCTACTTCGAGGCAGTGCATCGACTGAGCGAACTCGGCGCCGTGTTCACCCTGGTGCTGAAAATGACTACGCAAGAGGGCTTTGACGCCGAGTTGCGGATGATCGAACTCCTTACAGTCGAAGGTGACCTGATCAGCCGCGTCGAAGTCTTCGACGAGGCCGACCTCGACGCCGCCCTTGCCCACTTCGAGGAGCTGCACCCACAGGCGCCGCGTTTGGAAAACGCGGCAAGCCAAGTCGTTGAACGTTTCCAGCGATGCTTCGCCGCCCGCGACTGGGACGCCATGCCCCAGCTGCTGGCCGAGGACAGTTTCACGGACGACCGTCGCCCGGTCGTGGGGGTCGGAATACGACGCGGCCGGGAAGTCATCATCGCCGATTGGCGCGCTGTCGCTGACGTCGGGACGAAGAACGTGACGTTGACAGTGATTGCGACACGTGGAGATGACCTGGCACTTGGACGGTTCCGCTTCGCCGGCCGAGACCCGCGGACTGAGGCGTTCCGTACCGATGTGCTGGGCGTCGTCGAGATCAACGCCGAAAACCAGATCGCCGCGTGCCTGATGTTCGATCTCGACGACATCGATAGCGCATTCCACGAACTCGACACTCGGTACATTGCCGGCGAAGCAGCCGCCCACTCACACACATGGTCGGTCATTGCGCGGTCCTATTACGAGACCAATCGGCGTGAACTTCCCGGCATGACACCGGATTCGGTTTTCATCGACCATCGAGCGGTCTTAACGACCGAGCAAGAACATCTGGCCGGATATCTTCATAGCCTGTGGGACCTCATGCCGGACATCAATGTCTACATCGAGTCGGTGCACCGGCTGAGCAACCGGGGAGCGGTCGTCACCCAGGCTACGCGAGGGACGTCGCGGGAGGGCTTTGACGCCGAGTGGCGGGCAATAGTTGTTGGCGTACTCGAAGGCGACCTCTACAGCCGCGTGGAAGCCTTCGATGAGTCCGATCTCGACGCCGCGCTCGTCCGCTTCGACGAACTGCGTACACAGGCGCGGCATTTGGAGAATGCGGCAAGCCGGGCAAATCACCGCATGTTTGCCAATTCTGCGGCCCACAATTGGGCGGCGATAGCGAAAATCTTGGCCGACGACAGTTTCGTCGACGATCGCCGTCGCGTGGTGAATGTCGGGTTCTGGGACGGCCGCGATGACGTGATGGCAAACATGCGAGCCCTGGCCGACGGCCTTGCGAACGTAACCCTGAGCGTCATTGCGACCCGCGGAGCGCGCCTCGCCCTGACTCGCATCTGTTCGTTGAACAGTGACCCGCGCGATGGGGACTTCGGCGTCGAGCTGCTCGGCATCATCGAGATCGACGCCGCCGAGCGGATCGCGGGCTACGTCTTCTTCGAACCCGACGACATCGACGCCGCCTTCGAAGAACTCGATCGTCGGTACCTCGCCGGCGAAGCGGCGCCCCACTCGCGCACCTGGTCGGTCGTGACTAGGGACTACGCGGCGATCAACCGACATGAGGTACCGACGACAACGCCGGATTGGGTGAACATCGACCATCGGCGCGGTAGAGCTTTTGCACCCGGCGAATTTCCTCAATACCTCCGTGCCACTTTCGACGTCGCGCCGGACATCAAGATTTACATCGAGGCCATACACCGGCTGAGCGATCTCGGAACCGTGTTCACGCACGCGGCATATGGGACGTCCCACGAGGGTTTCGGCGCCGAGTGGCGAGAGACCGCAATTCTTACCGTCGACGGTGACCTGGTCAACCGTTGCGAGATGTTCGACGATTCAGACGTTGACGCCGCCCTCACTCGGTTCGCGGACCTCGATCCCTCAGACAAAGTCGCATCCCCGCCCGTAGGTTGAGTGGAGCTACCGTGTCGCGGGTGTTCCAAGGGAGGTTCTATGTCCACATCGGGTGGAAAGACGGTGCTGATCACTTTCGGTCGGTCGTTTCTGGCACTCCACCTGGCCCGCGTGATGGGAGCCGCCGGACACCATGTGCTGATTTCGGACTCGGTGCCGTTCCCGATCACCAGATTCTCCTCGTCGGTCAAGCAGACGTTTCGCACGCCACGGCCGACCTATGAACCGGTCGAGTGGACGCGAGCCATCGCCCAAATCGTCCGCGAACAGGGCGTAGACCTGGTGGTGCCGATCCACGAGGGAACCGAAATCCTGGCGAACACCATCAAGCGACACCCCGACCTGTTCCCGGACGGCTGCACGTTGTTCTTCTCCGAATTCGAACTCGAGACTCGACTGGAGGACAAATACGAGTTCCAGGCCGCACTGAAAACGCTGGGCATCCCCACCCTCGACTTTGCCCAAGTCCGCAGCCAAGAAGAGCTAGAGGCGCTGGATTTCGACCAGCCGTTCGCGCTCAAACCCGTCTACTCGCGTGGCTCGCAGGAGATCTACAAGGTGCGCCCCGGGGAGCTGCCGCGCGGCCTGGACTTCGAAGCGGGCAATACATGGATCGCGCAGGCGTGGGCCGACGGCACGAACTATTGCTCGTATTCGGTCTGCCACAACGGTCAGATCAAAGCGCACGCTACATATCCGGTGCGCTACGCGATCGACGGCACGTCGTGCCTGACGTTTGAGTCTGTCCAGCACGACGGCATCGCCGCGTGGGTGCGCGAATGCGTCAAGGCGTTCAACTTCACCGGCCAGATGGGTTTGGATTTCATCGAGGCGCCAGGCGGACAGCTCTTCGCCATCGAATGTAATCCACGAGCCACCAGCGGCATTCTGTTGTTCGATCCCGAAACACGGGTCGACAGGGCATTTTTCGGCGTCAACGAAGACATCATCGCGCCCGAGCCCGGCGCAAGCAAGATGCTGGGTCCGGGGATGCTGATGTACGGTTGGCGCAAATCAGCACTGAAAGACAACACTTTCCGCGGATTCCTGCGCGACTACCGACGTACTGATGGGGTCATCTTCGCGCGCCGCGATCCTGGGCCGAGCCTCGCGCTGCCGCTCGCGATGGGAAATATTCTTGCCGAGGCCGCCCGGTATCGAGTGAACATCCCGGAGGCGTTCATGCACGACCACGAGTGGGACGGCGGGCCGGGGTGATCAGCTACCGCGGTGCGCGCAGCAGAATTTGGTGATCCGGGCGGCGCTGTCGCCAGGCCCGGTGAAGATGCCGCCGTGGCCTGCGCCGTCGATCTGTGCGAATTCGGCGGCGGGGATCAGGCGAGCGGTCGCCTCGCACAGGGCCGGCGGAAAGAACAGGTCGTGTTCGAACGCCAAGACAAGCGTGGGCACGTCGATCGCGCGGAGATGTTCGGCGGCCGGTTCGCCGCCGGTGATCCATTGCTGCGACGCCATCAGCTGACCCTTGAACCCTTCAGGTCCGGCCCACCCACTGTCGTAGCCGGCCGACAACACCTGCTTCCAGCCCTGAACCGTCGCCGGATCTTGCAGCATCGGCGAGTGGAGGGTGGTCAACAATTGTTCGAAGACCAATACCTCACGCGGCACCTCGCCATAGCGCTCGATCAGGCCGAGTTCCATCTCCCCCACCATCGCGCCGATTGGTGACGGCTGAAGTCCGGCGAACAAGACCAGCGCACCCACCAACTCGGGTCGGCTGCGCAGCAGCATCTGCGCCGTATAACAACCCATCGAATAGCCGACGACAGTGGCTTGCCGCACCTGGAAATGGTCGAGTACTGCGGCGGCGTCGCCGGCCAGGTCGGCCACTGAATACGGCGCGGCCGGCGCCGAGGACGGTGACATTCCGCGGGCGTTGTATGCGATGACCTGGAATCCCGCGTCGATTAGGGACTGGGGAAGCCCGCAAAGCTCCCAGGTAATGCTCGGCATACCCAGGCCACCGACCAGAAGAACGGTCGGGCCCTGGCCGGACCGTTGCACCGCGAGTTCGACGCCGGTTTCCGCGACAACGAACTCGAACCCGTCGTTCGGCGTCGTGCCGGTGGCATCGCTCATTAGTGCCACTGTATGACGGGCGTCGGCCGGATCTGCATTGTTTTGCCCGCAGCCGGAGTACCGGTCATACGATGATTCGACAATTCCGGTAGCGGGACACCGAGGATGCAGATGCGCTTCACCTTGCGATCCCCTTCCGGCGCCGTCCGGCGGACGGCGCCCGCCTTGGTGTGCTCGGCAACATGACGGCACCGGTGCTTGACCTCGACGGCCGTGTGGTCGACCGACAACAGGAGTTCAGCGAACTCCGAGCCGCAGTGGAAGCGGCGGGTCGTGCCGGCGGGGAATGCGTCCTGCTCAGCGGGGCGCCGGGGGTCGGCAAGTCGACGCTCGTTCAAGCCTTCGGCGCGGAGGTGTCCGGGCGCGACTGCGTGTTTGCGTACGGGCGGTGCCGGGACGGGGCGCCGGCCCCATACTCGGCGGTGGGAGATGCGTTCGGCTCGCTGGTCCGCACGATGGAAGCTACCGGGCCGGCCGAACGCGACCGTTGGCGTGCGGACATCGTCGGCGGGATGTCCTCGATCGCCGGCGTCCTCGGTGAGCTCGTGCCCGACCTGGCGCGGGTGCTCGGTGAGGTCCCGCAGGTGGCGACAGACCTCGACGCGGCCGACGCTCGCCGACGGCTGCACCGTGCCGTCAATCGATTGTTGTCCGATACCGCAGCCTATCGACCCGTGGTGCTGGCGATCGACGATTTGCAGTGGGCCGATCGCGACACGCTGCTGCTGCTATCCGAACTCTTGACGGTGTCGCTGCGCAATGTGCTGGTGCTGGGTGCGCACCGCGCGGGTGAATTCGATGCGGGCGCAGCGGGTCTCAGTTCCGCGGCACTGCGCAGCATTGAACTCGGGCCACTCTCCACTGAGGACGTCGAGGAGCTACTTGCCGCGGTGTCCGGCCGGGGCGTGGAGCTCGGCGATGTGGCCGCCGAGTTCCAGCATCGGACCGGCGGGAATCCGCTGCAGGTTCGACAGCTCCTGTACCGCGCACAACGCGAAGGTGCGCTCACTCCAGTCGGCGCGGGTGGCCGTCCCAGTTGGGACCTGCGCGTCCTTGCGTCGATCGAGGTCACCGCCACGGCAGCCGAATTCCTCGGCCGCTACCTCGACCAGCTGCGTCCGAACGATCGCGCTGTGCTGAGTTCGCTGGCCTGCATTGGCGGCGAGTTCGACCTCAACGACGCCACGGCGGCGGCCGCGGAGCCGCCCGACGTGGTGGCCCAGGCACTCTGGGCGTGCCTCGAGCTTCGTCTGCTCGAGGCCGTCGACAGCGGCGGCAGGCGGATCGCCAACGCGATCAGTCGCGACGCCTGGTACCGCTTCAGCCACGATCGCGTGGCGGAGGCAGCGCGCGTCGGATTATCCGGTGCCGCTCAACGCGAAACACACCTGCGGATTGGTCGACGGCTGGTCGAGCGAGGCGACGATCGGCTGTTCGAGGCCGCGCGCCACGTCGGCATCGGCGGCCGTGGGCTGCCCGACGATGCCGAGCGCGTTCAGTTCGTCGATGTGCTGCGGCGCGCGGCGCTAAAAGCGAAGGCGCAGACCTCGTTCCCATTGGCGCTCGCATACTGCCGCAACGCCATGGACCTGCTCGACGAACAGCGTTGGGCCACTCACTTTGCCCTGTCCCGCGAGCTGCAGCTCGATGCCGCGGAAGCCGCACTGCTGGTCGGTGACGTGGCGGCGCTCTATGTGTTGCTCGACGAGGCGGAGCAGGTGCTGCACGAGCCCGCAGACCGCGCCCGCCTGGCCTACCTCCGACTGAAGGGGCGGGTCGCACAGAATCGTCTCCAGGAGGCACTCGACATTGGGCTGCGTGCGCTCGACGAGCTCGGCGAACAGGTGCCCGCCAATGCCGGCAAGCCGCGGATGGGCAATGCGCTGGTACGGATGAGGCTGACGACGCGCCGCTGGAGCAACGATCGGCTGCTTCGGCTGCGGCACTGCGACGACGAGTGCGTCATTGCACTGCACCGGATTCTTGCCGAGCTGTGCAACATGGCGGTTCTGGTGCGGCCTAACCTCTTGCCCTTGCTCGTGCGAAAGCAATTCGATCTCACGTTGGCCCACGGCCATACGCCGTCCTCACCGCTGGTCATTGCCGGCTACGGGATTGTGCTCGTGCTGCTCGGTGACCACGCGGGCAGTCAGCGCTTCGGCGAGGTCGGCATGCTGCTCGCAGAGCGCCCGGAATTCCGCCAGGCGAGGCCGCAGACGGTGTTCATGTACCTGGACTACATCCACCACTGGCGCCACCCCATTCAAGACGGCTTGGGCGAACTTCGCGACGCCGTCGAGGACGCACTCGACCAGGGCGACCAGGAAAACGCCGGCCTCCTCGTCGCGACCCTGCTCTCCCAGTCATTTTGGGCCGGTCGCCCGCTCCCGGAGATCGATGCCCTCGCCAGTTCCCTTATCCCCCACATCCGTTCCCAGCCCGTGCACAGCGCTCTGTGCCAGGCCATGCAGCAGCTTTGCCTCAACCTCATGGGCCGGAGCGCCGACCCCTTTCTCCTTGCCGGCGAGAGCGGTTACGACGAGCGAAAGGTGCTGCCGGCGGCCCGCAGTGAGGGCGACGAGGTGGCCATGGGTGTAGCCGCGGCCATGAAACAGGGCCTGCACTTCTGGTCTGGCGACCACGCCGGTGCGGTCGCCGCCACGTCAGAGGCAATCGAGCATCTCGGCGGTCTGGCCGGCATTGCGGCATCACAACTCGTCTACATGATTGGCGCCCTCAGCATGATCCAGTGCGCGCCGCGGGACCGCTCGACTGCCCGCTTCGTGCGCCAGACGCTGGTGTTGCACCGCAAGTGGGCGACGGGCGCTCCGGAAAACTACGCGGCACCGTATGCCCTGATCCGAGGAGCCTGGGCGCGAGCACGCGGCCAACACGCCCACGCAGATCGCTACCTTCACCAAGCGATTGAGCTTGCCGAGGAAAACCGGCTCCCAACGATTAGCGCGCGCGCCCATGAGGAGGCCGCCGCCCTTTACGCCGAGACCGGGCGAAAAACGCTCCGCGAACACATGCTGCGGTCGGCGTATCAGCGTTGGCTAAGTCTGGGTTTCGCGGTGCGCGCGGACTGGCTAGCGCGGGAACACTCCTGGCTACTGCGACGCGATCTCAAGACGGGTTCGGCTGGGATCGACCCGGTCGGCGCGCATCAGCTTCTGCGCGCGTTGTCGGGCGCGCGGACCCGGGACGGATTGGCCAACATCATCCTGGGCTCCGTCGCGGACACGACTGGCGCAGCCCGCGTCTTGTTCATCACCGGTACCGCGGAGAACCCCACGGTCCGGGCCGTCAGTGACCATGGCGACATCTCGATCGTGGACGGGCCGTGGACCGAGGTCGCCTATGACAGTGACATCGTGCGCCGCGTGATCGACGGTGGCTCCCCCGTAGTCGTCGCCGCCGACCGTCGCAGGCTGGCGACCCTGGCCGTCCCAATAACCCTGCACGACAGCACGATCGGTGTGATCTATGCCGAGCAAGATAAGTCCGGCGCCAACTTCGGCACCGCCCACGAGGAGGCAGTCACCTTCCTCTGCGAACAGGCCGCCGCGCCCCTGTGGAACTTCCAGCTCGAGGAACGGCTACGGGCGGCCGACGAGCACCGGCAGTCGCTCATGGACGTGCAATCGAAATTCGTGCCCAACGAACTGCTGCGCATCCTCGACATCGACGACCTTCGTCGCGTCCGCGCCGGCTACCGGGTCGAACGCGAGATGACGGTGCTCATCAGCGATATCCGCGGCTACACGACCATGCTCGAGGACATGGACGTGGCGGAGGCGAGCAACCTGGCGATGGGTTTTCTGCGGGCAGTCGAGCTTCCGATCATCAGTTACAACGGCATGATCCAAGACGTGCGTGGCGACGAGATCGTCGCCGTCTTCGACTCGGAGCCCGACGCGGTGCGGGCGGGGTTGGCCATGCTGCGTTCCCTGCGCGAGCACAACCGGGAGCGGACGGCACTGGGCTCCGAGGAGCTGCGGGCGGGCATCGGCATCAACACCGGCGCGGTAGGCGTCGGGCTGGTAGGCGGGGTTAACCGCATGGTGCTCACCATTATCGGCGATGCGGTGAACTTGGCCGCCCGCATCGAAAGCACCAACAAACGCTACGGCTCCGCTCTGCTGATTTCCGACCGTACCTATAGTCGGCTCGATCGTTCGGAACAGTTCGATATCCGTCGCATGGAACGCGTCATGGTGGTCAACCGGCGCCGTCCGGTGACGATTTACGAGGTATACAACGAAGATTCGGCTTCTATGCGGACCGCCAAGCGTGCGGCGCAGCCCGCTTTCGACGAGGCCTTCGCGCTATTCGACGGCGGCGATGTCGACCGGGCGCGCGCCGCCTTCGAACGATGCCGCGAGTTGTTGCCCGACGACCCCGTAGCAACACTGCACCTGGCGCACTGCGACGCGGTGGCTCGCGGCGAGATGACCCCTGGTCAGGAGATAGCGCTCCTGAACAAGTAGTCCAATACTCCACTTTCAAAAACTGCGGCAAAGTGCTATTCGATTACCGATTTCGTCTGCCATGATTTGCACGACAGTCAGGAGGGTCACAGCCATGTACCTAAGCGGTGAGCGGTTGGCCCTTGCCAACCAGACCGTCAAAGAGACGTTCGAGCAGTCCAGCATTGCCTGGCAGGCGATCCCGCACTGGGACACGGGCGACCCCAGCCAGACACAGGTGCCCAACGACAACGTGACGGCGCCCGCATTCCTCACCCTCACGTCGGTACCTATCGACTTCCAGGTGATGCTGGCCGACGTGATCGCGCCCAAGCCCGACATCCTGCTCGCGAACGTGATCGCCAACACCGTCAAGCTCGCGGCGGCGGTCGACGACGCGGTGTTTCCGGCGCTTCGTACCGGCGCGAAGACGGAGACCCTCGGCGGCAACTCGACTCAGGACATCCTCGACGCGCTCATCGCGGCCCGGGCGGACGTCGAAAATGGTGGGTACCGTGCGCCGTCGTGTCTCATCACGAACACGGACGGCCTCAAGAAACTCACTAAACTCACGACCAACGGCTACCCCGGCACCGATGTCGTGTTGCGTCCGGCGAATATCAGCTCGCTGCAACGCGTCGGGGCGCTGGAGAAGCCCAAGGCCAAGGCCTTGGCGTATCTGCTCGGCCGGCGGCAGCGGATCGCGCCCGCAGGCGCGGCGGAGGCCTCCGCGGGTGAGGAGGCATTGGACCTCGCCGTCAGCGTCCCGCCCAGCCTGGAGGTCGTCGGCGACGCCGCCAACAACATGATTCAACTCAGAGTCCGCCTCAGCTATGTGTTAAGGGTCAAGGATCCGAGCGGATACGTCGTCGTCCTCAACCCGTAATGACATCGACCTTGCCTCAGTCGCGCGCACTCCCGGTGGCGCCGGGCGCTCTCGAGGAGTATCTCGCCCTGTGCAAGGACGCGTGCGACGGCGAGATCGACCGGCTGTACGGGCCGGGTGAGCGGGAGTCGAACGGCCTTTACGAGCTGATCCTCGACTACCCGATGCGCGGCGGGAAGGCGCTGCGGCCGGCACTGAGCATCGCGACGTGCCTCGGGCTCGGCGGCCACCTCGAGGCGATACTGCCGACCGCCGCGACGCTCGAGCTCTACCACAACGCGTTTCTCATCCACGATGACATCGAGGACGAATCGTGGTGGCGGCGCGGCAAACCCACGCTGCATGTCGACCATGGTGTGCCGATCGCCGTCAATGTCGGCGACGCCATGCTGTCGCTGTCGCTGCAGCCGCTGCTCGACAACGTCGAGCGCGTGGGGCTTGGGCCCGCGCTGCGCATCCTGCGGGCCGTCGCCAAGATGACCCGCTTGACCGTCGACGGCCAAGCGCTCGAGCTCGAGTGGGTGCGGTCCAACGCCTGGCGGCTCGACGACGCCGATTACCTGAAGATGGTGGAGCTCAAGACCAGCTGGTATTCGTTCATCACGCCGCTGCAGGCGGGCGCGATCGCGGCCGGCGCCGAGCCAGAGCGGTTGGCGCCGTGGGAATCCCTCGGGCGGCACCTCGGAGCGGCATTCCAGATCACCGACGACCTGCTGAACCTGCGCGCAGATCCCGAGGAGTACGGCAAGGAGATCGGCGGCGACCTGTGGGAGGGCAAGCGGACGCTGATGCTGTTGCACGCCTTGCGGTGTGCCGAGGGGGCGGAGCGTGACCGCGCAGTGCAGATTCTGTCCCGGCGCCGCCCAAGCGCCGACGGTGAGTTGGGCCTGACCGAGTTGCTGGATCGACTGACCGCGCGCGGCGAGTTGTCGCAGTCCGGGCGGACCGAGATCGAAGCTCGGCTGCAGGGCCACCACCCCTCGGAGCCCAAGAGCCTCAACGACATTCGCTGGCTCTACGAACTGATGCACCGCGTCGGGTCGCTTCAGCACGCCCGTGACGTCGCCGCCCGGCATGCCCGGGAGGCGGCCAAAGTGCTCGCAGGTCTGGACTGGTTCCCGCGCAGCAGGCACCGGGACGTGCTTTGCGATCTGGTGGACTACGTGCACGGGCGGACCCGATGAACCCCGAAGCCCTGCTCGGCATGCTGGCCGAGTTCGAGCGGATCCGCGAGCTCACTCTCGACCTGATCGAGCGGCAGACGCCGGGATTGCACCCGGACCCGCCCGACGAGGCCGGCGACGCGGAGCGCAGCGTGTTCGACCTACTGCTTGGCACGCGCCGTGCGGTCCTGGGCAACCCCGCGGCCGCTCGGAGGCTGCACGACCTGCTCGTCGCCGAGGGCCGTCGTTACGCGAAAACTCCCCGCGGGGCGCGGCTGCGCGACGGGTTGGTCGCCGCGGAAGCGGTGGAGAACCTCCGGCGCGTGTGGGAGATGGTGAGCCTCAACGTTCTCGACGGTCCCGCCGCGCCCAACGCCGGCCCCGACGCCTGGGCCGAACTGTTGGCCGATGTCGTCGTCGGCGGCGGCCTCGATGATGCCGTCCTGGATCGCCTGCGGCCCGAGGGGTTCGTATGACGCTGACCGATCCCCGCGAAGCGCTCGCCGACAACGCCGATTTCATCGGCTACCTGCTTGGCCTGGCCGGGCTGGCCCAGGTGGTTCACACTCTGGCCGCCGACGGTGACCGCCGCGCCGGGAGTCCCCGCGACCCGGACGACTTCGTGCACGCCCTGCTCGGGCTTGCCAGCGTCGGCGCGGCGATCGAACGACTCGCCAATACCGCTGCGGCACAACTTAGCCCGCCGCCCGTGGCCACGACTACGCTGCGGTGGCTGCGATGAGCGCCGTGCTCGCACGCAGCGACTTCCTCCGCGCCCCGGTGCTGGCCACCGCCCGCCCCACGGGTTTCAAGGAGTGGCACCACTTCGTGGTCCACGGGCGGGGCATGCGACTCCTGATCAACTTCAACCTGACCAACGAGGCGTGCGGCGCCGGCCCGGCCCGGCTGGTGCCGCGGGTCATTGTGATCGCGCACGACGGCAAGTGGACCGGGGCCGTCGAGCGGTTCGACGACCGCGCCCTCAACGTCTCGGCCGATCTGGGCGACCTGGCCGTCGGCGACAACCGGATGATCGTCTTGCCCGAGGGCTACCGCGTGGTAGTCGACCTGCCCGACAAGGGTATTCGGGGCGAGTTGCACTTCACCTCGGCGAGCCGGCCGTTCGTGGTTCGCAACGAACCGGCGGGCGACGGCCGGATCAGCTGGCTCTTCGTACCGAGGCTGCGGGCCGACGGATGGCTACGCATCGGCGGCCGCGAGCACCGCATGGAAAACGACCTCGCCTATCACGACCACAACTGGGGCCGGTTCTGGTGGGGCGAGGATTTCGGCTGGACGTGGGGCACCATTTTGCCCAGCGGACAGCGGGACCCGTGGTCGATGGTTTTCGTGCAGATAACCGACCGGAGCCGGCTGCGCTGCCTATCCCAGTCGCTCTACGTGTGGCATCACGACGAACCCGCCGCCATCTTCCGGCACGCCGCGGTCACGACACAGTCAAACGGCCCGCTCGGCCGCGCGGCCGACTGCACATTGCCGCCCCCGATGCGCCTGCTGCTGGACGGCGAGGTTCCCGGGGTGCCGCAGCGGATCGAGATCACCGCGACGCGGGCGGCAGACCGGGTGCAGGCCGAGTTCCGTTCGCAGTCCTATGCCCGGCTGGCGCAGCCGAGTGAGGTGAGTCTCGACCGATCGACGGTGCTGTGCGAAACCAATGGGACCGCTCGGGCGAGCGGGACGATCAACGGCGAACATCTCGACTTCGTCGGCACGGGCGTATTCGAGTTCCTCCATGGCTGACCGGGTTTCGTCGTTGTTGCGGCGCTCGGTCGAGCATCTCGAGAGCGAGGTGCCCGACAGTTACCGCTTGTTGGTTGCCGAGCTCGGCCCGATGGTGGTTGAGCTGAATGTCGACGGCGAGGTCTTTTCGCTGCGCGGCGGGGACCGGCTTCGGGTGTCGGACGGCGCCGCAGGCATGCCCGGCGTCCGGATCGTCACCTCGCGGGGCACAATCCTCGACCTGCTCGATGCGGGGGTGGGGCTTGGCGAGGCGGTGGAGGCGGGCACGGTGAGCGTGCTGGGTGCGCTCGACGACGTCCAGCGTGCGCACGCCTCGTTGCTGGCGTACGTCCACGCCGCGGTCCGGGCGCCCTCACAGCCCGGCTTGTTGTCCGAGCTGCGGGCGGGGCCGCCATGAGCGAGTGCGTATGCACACCGGCGTCCTGCGGACGGCGTCCCACGGTGGCGGTCCTCGGCGCCGGGATCGCCGGCCTCACCGCCGCCCACGAACTGGCGGAGCGCGGCTTCGTCGTCACGGTGTACGAGCCGCGACGCGATGAGCGCAACGGCCTGGGATCCGGGCCGGCCGGGACGTACCCACCCGTCAAGCTCGGCGGCCTTGCGGCGTCGCAATATTCGACGGTGGGCACGCAAGACGGCAGCCGCGCTGAGCTGCGTCCATTCCCGGGCCGGCGGGGCCAGCCACGTCTCCCCGGGCGAGCCGTTGCCGGCGAGCACGGCTTCCGCTTCTTTCCCGCGTACTACCTACACATTTGGGACATGTTCCAGCGCATCCCGGTCTACGAGCTCACGCACGCGGGCGACTGGGCGCCGACCTCGCGCACCATCTATGACAACGTCCGGCGCGTGATCACCCAGGGGGTCACGGTCGACGGCAAGCCGTCCCTCGTCTTTCCCCGCGAATTGCCCCGCAGCGGCGCCGAATTCCTCGGAATCCTGGGTCAACTCGCGACGGTGGGCCTGACCGCCGGCGACGTCGCAACCTTCCAGCGCAGGATGCTGCGTTACCTCGTCACCAGTCCGCTGCGGCGGGCGCGGGAACTGCAAAACGTGTCCGCCTACGACTTCTTCGTCGGACACGACAGCAAGACCGGAACCAACCAATTTTCTTACACGCCACCGTGCGACGCGCTGCTGCGCCAAATGCCAAGGGTTCTGGCCGCATTCGACTCGCGCTGGGGCGACGCGCGCACCAACCTCAGCACCTACCTGCAGCTGTACCTGAACATGGACCGCACCGACAACAAGGCCGACGGAGTGCTCAACGGTCCCACCACCGAGGCGTGGTTCGACCACTGGTACCGCCACCTCGTCGCGCTCGGCGTCCGCTTCGTCCACAACGCCGCGACCCGCCTCGACCCGCCCGCCTTCGACGCGACTCAGCCGCCCCACCTCAGGCCGCGCGTGCAGATCACGTTCGCCGACGGTACGCACGCGACGCCGGACTACACGATCGTCGCCGTCGACGCCCCGGCGGCCGAATACATCACCACCGCGTTGCGCGCGGGCGGAACCGGCGGCACCGCCGCGGGGCTGGACGGCTTCACCACCTTCGCTCCCCCACCCCACGGACCGCTGCAGCCCGCGTCGACGCGGCCGCGACAACGCCGCAATCCCTACGCCATGGACGAATTGGGCCGGGTGCCCTGGGATCGGTTCCAAACGCTGTGCGGCATCCAGTACTACTTCGACACGGAATTCCAACTGCTGCGCGGACACATGCTGTACGCCGACACCGACTGGGCGCTGTCATCGATCAACCAGCAAGGTTTATGGGAAAAACAACCGATTCTGGACCGCGACGGCCACGTCTCGGTGCTGTCGGTCGACATCGGGAATTTCAACGCCCCGTCCCGCCACCTGGGCAAGACGGCCCGCGACTGCACGCCCGATGAGATCGCCGCGGAGGTGTGGCGCCAAATCGTTGCCGCGCTGACGGGCAACGTCGAGGCTCTCGGCGAAGAGGTCATGCCGTGGCCCGCGTGGTACGCGCTCGACCGCGGCCTGGTGATGGCGGTCGGTGAGGGTCAGGGCCAGGGCCCCGCCGTTCAGAACGAGACGCCGTATCTCGTTCCGATCGTCGGGGACTGGACTAACCGGCCCAGCAGCGACCCGTGGAACCCGCACGGAACGTCGTGGAGCAGCGCGCCGCCCGAGGACTGGTGGCTCGAAGACCTCCAGCAGCGCAACGTCTGGCAGGCCCGCCATGGCGGCTATCAGGTGCACAACAATTCGGTTGTCTTCGCCGGCACGTGGAACAAGACGTTCACCCGGCTGACTTCGATGGAGGCGGCGTGCGAGTCGGGACGGCATGCCGTCAACGCCATCCTCGACCACTACGTCTGGGTCGAGTCGGCCGGTGTCGATCGCCGGGAGAAGACCACGCTGCGCTGGGAGTTTCCCTTCGGCTTCCTCGATCAGGGTCTGTCGAGCCCGATTCGGCTGCCGACACCGGCCGGTGACTATTGCTACATCTTCGACATCGAAAACCGCGAGCCCGCCGACACCCGCGCCCTGCGCACGCTGGACTCAAAATTTTGCCAACAGGGGCTGCCCCATCCGCTGGACGTACTGGCCGGATGGGGTGCCCCCGTGTCCCCTGTCCCCCCGCTCGCTGGAGGTTAAAAATGTTCACGCCGACAAGCGATTACACCCAGCAGTTGTTCGCCTATCTGCAGGCGTGGCGGCAGCTGCTGGAGCAGTGGACGACGGGCATGACGGCCGCACCGCCATTCCCGGCAGCGCCGTTCCTGATGCCCATGGTGCCGTTCATGCCGCCGGGCGGACAGTTCATGCCGTCCGCGATGCCGTTCATGCCGCCACCAACCGCCGCCCCCGTCGCACCGACGCCACCCGCACCGGCCGACTACGCGCAGCAACTGTTCAGCTATCTCGCAGCGTGGCGGCAGTACCTCGAACAGATGACGGGGGCGACACCGGTATCGCCGCAGGCGCCAGAAACGCAGCCGACCGCCGAGTCCGCCGACGGCGGTGGCACGGCCCAGAACGTGCGCCCACCGAACGTGCCGATTCCCCCCGCCGACGACACCGGCAGCAAGGGCGGCCCAACCGGCACCGCCCGCAAGCGGCCGAACCCGACATGGCCGCCGCCGCTGTTGGATCTAGGCCCCGGCAGCGAACTTGGGAGCCAAATCGTGAGCATCGACTTACCGGAGGCCGCCTCCGGCCCCTTCGACCGCGGACCGGAAGCGCCCCAGGTGCTGAGCCCGCCGGAATACGACTTCGGGTATCAATTCGAGGGCCCGCGCCGGAGGACTGGCGCCGGCCCGGCCGCCGCATCGGTCGTGCCTGTGCACGTGACGGCGGAGCCGGCCACCCACCTCCCTATTACGGGCACGCCATTTCGCAGCGCAATCGAGCGTGCACAGTCGGCTTCAGCAAGAACTAGCGAGGTCCGTGAAACACCCTCGCCCTGAACGATGAGCAGGGGCACACTTGCGGAATGGAGGTACATGAGCCGCGCCGCCAACTGCACGGCATCTCCGACGTCCGTGCGTTCTTTCACACCAACACCGTCCCGCTGTATTTCATCTCGCCAACCCCGTTCAACCTGCTCGGTATCGACCGCTGGATACGAAACTTCTTCTACCTCACGTACTTTGACTCGTTCGAGGGCGAACATCCCCGCGTGTTCGTGCCGCGGCGGCGCAACCGCATGGATTTCGATTCCATGGAGGACGTCTGCAACTACCTGCTGCGTGACCCCGAGACACTCGACTTCATCGCGCACCGAGGACCCGGCGGCAAAGCCTGCTTTGTGATGCTTGACGAGGGCACCCACGCCCTCGCACACGAGGTGGGACTCGACGTCATGCAGCCGTCGGCGGAATTGCGCCATCGGCTGGGCTCCAAGATCGTCATGACACGGCTAGCCCAGAAGGCGGGCGTGGCGAGCGTGCCTAATGTCATCGGACGGGCAGGCTCCTACGACGAACTGCTGGCGCTCGCGCAGGGTGCGGGGTTGGGCGACAACCTCGTCGTCCAAGCCGCGTACGGCGACGCCGGCACCACCACGTTCTTTCTGCGCAGTCAGCGCGACTGGGACCGTCACGCCGCTGTCCTGGTCGGGCAGGAACTCAAAGTGATGAAGCGCATCCGCAATGTCGAGGTGTGCCTCGAGGGCGCCGTGACTCGCCACGGCACCGTGGTCGGCCCCGCGATGACGAGCCTCGTCGGTTACTCGGAGCTGACCCCGTACAAGGGCGGCTGGTGCGGCAACGACGTCTGGCGAGGGGCGCTGACGCCGGAACAGACGCACACCGCCCGAGACATGGTGCGAAAGTTGGGCAACCGCCTGCATCGCGAGGGTTACCGCGGCTACTTCGAGGTGGATCTGTTGCGCGACCTCGACTCGAACGAGTTGTACCTCGGCGAGGTGAACCCGCGGCTGAGCGGGGTCAGCCCGATGACGAACTTGACCACCGAGGCGTACGCCGACATGCCGCTGTTCCTCTTCCACCTGCTTGAGTACATGGACGTCGACTATGAAGTCGACGTCGACGAGATCAACGCGCGGTGGGAACGGGGCTACGGCGGGGACGATGTCTGGGGTCAGCTGATGATTTGGGAGACCTCGCCGCATGTCGAGCTGTTGACGGCGACCCCACGCACCGGCGTGTGGCGCCTCCACGACGACGGACGTGTCTCCTTTGCACGCAGCGCCAACGACTGGGCTTCGCTGACTGACGAGTCCGAGGCCTTCTACATGCGAATCGCGGCACCGGGCGACGTGCGCTGCAAGGGCGCCGAGCTCGGCGTGCTTGTCACCCGCGGACACCTGCAGACCAAGGACTACAAGCTCACCGAGCGCTGCCGGCGCTGGGTCGAGGGCATCAAAGCGCAGTTCCAGTCGACACGCCTGACACCGGGTGAGCCGATCGTCTCGCGGCTCGTCGCACGAGCGTGAGCTGCCGCTGATCGAGGGTCAACCGGCGCCTGACAGCCCAGAGCCAGGCGCCCGACGATTGTGCCCCGCGACTTTGTGCTGAAAAACACACGTTTTGGTTGACCGTCGTGACGTCGGTCACAGTACGCTTTGTATGCCAACGTCTCCGCGAAGGAAGGCGATCGTGCGGTCTTCGAGAATGGTCATAGGCCAGGCTGATCGGTATCAGTGGGCCGGGGTGGTGTTCGGGGTACCGCTGGCGATGGTCGGCCTGGGCGGGGTGGCCACCCACCCGTCCCTGTTCGTGCCGCTGCTGTTGCTGGCCGGCGTCGGGTTAGTCGTGGTTTATTACTTCGTGGACCAGCAGAGAGTCGCTGCGCAAACGGCGCCGCTCGCGGCCGGTGCCCAGAAGGCCAACCGTCAATGGAGCGCTGACCGAGCGAAGGTGCAGGTCCAGCCAATGCCGCCACGGCCGGAGTTAAAGCCGCCGCGTCCGGATTTGGACGCTGAGACCCGCGCGCTGGCAGAGGCCGCCACCGCCCAAGCACAAGCCGCCCAAGCCGAAGCGGTGGCCGCCGAGGCGCAGGCGCGCGCGGAAACCGCCAAAGCCCAGGCCCTGGCCGCTGCTGCTGAAGCGCTGGCCGCCGAAGCCGAGGCCCTGGCCGCCCAGGCGCGGGCGCAAGCCGAAGCCGCCGAGGCCCAAGCCCTGGCGGCCGAACCCGAGGCGCTGGCCGCCGAGGCCCGGGCGCAAGCCGAAGCGGCCGAGGCCCAAGCCCTGGCCGAGGAGGCACGGGCGCGAGCGCAGGCGCGAGCAGAAGCCGCCGAAGCCGAAGCCCAAGCCGCCCAGGCGCGAGCGCAAGCAGAAACCGCCGAAGCAGCGGCTTTGGCGGCCCAAGCGCGGGCACAGGCAGAAGCCGCCGAAGCACAGTCTCTCGCCGCCCACGCACGAAAGCAGGCAGAAGCCGCCGAAGCACAAGCGCTGGCCGCCGAGGCCCGGGCGCGAGCAGAAGCTGCTGAAGCCCAAGCCCTTGTCGCCGAGGCGCGGGCGCGGGCGCGGGCGCGGGCAGAAGCCGCCGAAGCCGAAGCCTTGGCCGCCCAGGCGCGAGCGCAGGCCGAATCCGCGGAAGCCGAAGCTCGGGCTGCCGAGGTGTGGGCAGAGGCAGAAGCTGCCGAAGCACAAGCTCTGGCCGACGAGGCGAGGGTGCGGGCTATCCAGCTACGGCTTGAGGCGGAAGCCAAGACCAACCGGCGCCCCGAGGTCAACTAACCGCGGTCGATCGACGGCGTCAACCGCTTTGCCAGATACGGCGCCGTGCGGCTCTGTTTCGCACGTGCCACCTTCTTAGGTGGGCCCGCCGCAACAATCCGACCGCCGTCGCTGCCGGCGCCCGGTCCCAGGTCGATCACCCAGTCCGCACCTGCGACCATCCGCATGTCGTGTTCGGCCACCACCACTGTGTTGCCCCCGTCGACTAATCGGTGCAGTTGCCGATCGAGCAGATCCACATCAGCGGGGTGAAGCCCGGTAGTCGGCTCGTCGAGGACGTAGAGGGTATGCCCTCGCCGGGGTCTTTGCAGTTCGGAGGCGAGCTTGATCCGCTGCGCCTCGCCGCCGGACAGCTCGGTCGCGGGCTGTCCGAGACGGAGATATCCCAGCCCTACCTCTTGCAGCGTGGTCAGGCTCCGCGCTGCACTGGCGACGTCGGCGAAAAACTCCGAGGCCTCATCGACGGTCATCGCGAGCACGTCGGCGATCGTACGGTCGTGATAGCGCACCTCGAGTGTCTCGTCGGAGTAACGCGCTCCGTGACACGCCGGGCAGGTGGCGTATGTGCCTGGCAGAAACAACAATTCGACTGACACGAACCCCTCCCCCTGACAGGTGGGGCAGCGACCTTCGGCCACGTTGAACGAAAACCTGCCCGCTGTCCAACCGCGGCGACGCGCCTTTGGGGTCGCGGCGAATTCGCGCCGGACGGCGTCGAACAAGCCGGTGTAGGTCGCCAGCGTCGAGCGCGGTGTGCGTCCGATTGGGCGCTGGTCGACTGATACCAGCCGGTTGATCTCCTCGACCCCCGCTGCCGTCACACCGGCGCTCGCGTCGTGATCGAGATCGACTATCCCGGTGTCGGTTTCGTCGTCATCGGAGTCGGCCGGCTCGGCTGCTCGTCCCGTGCCGAGATGGCTGTGCACGACATCGCCGAGGACTTTGACGACGAGCGTCGACTTGCCTGAACCGGACACTCCGGTGACCGCGGTGTACACCCCAAGTGGCAGATCCACGTCGAGGTCTCTCAAATTGTGGAAGCAGATCCCGCGCAGCCGTAGCTGCCCGGACGGCGTGCGCGGTTGACGAGACGGCGGCCCGGCCTCGTCGAAAAGGTACCGACGAGTGACCGACCCCTCGATGTCGGCGAGACCCGGCACCGGTCCGCTGTAGAGCACGTCCCCGCCGAGCTCCCCGGCTCCAGGTCCGACGTCGACGATCCAGTCGGCACGGCGTACCACGTCCATGTCGTGCTCGACCACGAATAACGAGTTGCCCGCGCGCCGCAGGCGATCGAGCACTTCGAGGAGCGGCTCGGCGTCGGCGGGGTGCAGGCCAGCCGACGGCTCGTCGAGCACATAGAGCACGCCGAACAAGCCGGCGCGCAGTTGAGTGGCCAGCCGCAACCGCTGCAGTTCGCCGGGTGACACCGTCGGAGTGCGGCGACTTAGCGTGAGGTAGCCGAGGCCGAGATCGATGAGTACCTGTAGGCGCGCGACGAGGTCGGCGGCGATCATGGTCGCCACTTCCGTCAGCTCACCGGATTTCGTTGACTCGTAAGCGGCGGCGGCATCAGTCCGAGAAGCCGTCGGGCGCAACGTGTCAGCAAGGTCGGACAGCGGCATCGCCGTGTAGTCGGCGATGGTGCGCCCGGCGAATGTCACCTTCAGCGCCTCCGGCCGCAGCCCGGAACCGTCGCATACGGGGCACTCGACGCTGTCGACGAATTGCAGGACGCGGCGACGCATCATCGCGCTATGGGAGTTGGCCAACGTGTGGCGGACGTGGCGTTCGGCGCTGGAGAACGTGCCGTTGTAGTAATAATCGGCCTGTACCGGGTGCTGGCCGGGATCGATTTCGACTGTCGGCTGCTCATCGGTAAACAGGATCCAATTGCGTTGACGTTTAGGGAGTTTCCGCCACGGCTTGTCGATGTCGTATCCCAGCGTGACGAGGATGTCGCGGAGGTTTTGGCCTTGCCACGCGCCCGGCCATGCGGCAACCGCACCTTCGCGGATGGTCAGCGAGGGGTCTGGTACCAGTGTGTCTTCGGTCACCCGATGGATTCGGCCTAGCCCGTGGCATTCTGGGCACGCCCCAACCGCGGTGTTCGGGGAGAACGCATCGGAGTCCAGTCGTTCGGTGGCCCCCCGCGGGTAGGTCCCGGCCCGGGAGAACAGCATCCTCAGCAAGTTCGACAAGGTCGTGACGGTGCCGACCGTCGACCGCGACGTCGCCGACCCCCGGCGCTGCTGCAGTGCGACGGCAGGCGGCAGACCGGTGATGTCATCCACCTTTGGTGCGCCGGTTGGCAATAGCAAGCGACGAGCGTAGGGAGCGACGGATTCGAAGTAGCGGCGCTGGGCCTCGGCGTAGATGGTTCCGAAGGCCAGCGACGATTTGCCGGACCCGGAGATCCCGGTGAACGCGACCAGCGCGTCACGTGGCGCCGCGACGTCGACACCCCGCAGATTGTGGACGCGCGTCCCGTAAACGCGCACACAAGGGTCGATGTCGTCCGTGCTTGCTGTCATGGTGCTCAGACGAATACCCGTGCTGCGGCCGCCCTCACTCCTCGGATTGCTTCGGCGACGCGCCAGCTGCGCTTTAGGCGATCATCGGGTCGATCGCCGATCGCGGCACCAGCACCTGCAACGGCCCGGCTGAGTCGGGCAGCAGCGCGCCCTGGTCGAAGAAGAAGTACACCCCGTCGTTGACCACCGCGAAATTCTGGTAGTTATCCGGGTTGTACAGCGCGCCCGGTGCGATCGGCAACGGCGGCGGTGCCGGCGGCTCGGCCGCCGCCGGCTGTCCCGGTTGCGCCGGCGGCGCGGCAGGCGGTGGTGCCAGCTGCTTCTGCAGTTCAGCCTGGACGATCGGCGCGACGGTCTTCAGCGGATCGTCCACCCGCCACAACGGCGTATTTTGTTTGTCGTCCGGTGCGGCCGTCCAGGTGATCTCCTTGCGATAGCCCCGATCCCAGTTGAACGCCTTGTACTTCGTCTGCGGCTGCGCGCCGCCGACGTTTTGGTAGACCTTGAACACGACGGTCTGCGTGCCGCGCGGGGGGAGCGCCGAGCTGTATTCCGTCGGCTTGATGGTCAGCTCAGACGGTGTATCGCGGGGCGCACCCGACTTGGCCGCGTTGAGGAATCCGTCGCGCGTCTTCGAGATGTAGTCGGCGATCGGCTGCTGGTCGGGGTAGTCCAGCGGGATGCTGATGTTGACGCTGTACCCGGGGTCGGAGAGCTGGATCTCGCACGTGCTGCCAGTATTGGCGCCCTTGAGGTCCGCGCAGTAGTCCTTCGGCGCAGCCGCGGCAATGCCGGAAGAGCCGAAGATGGTGATTGCCGTGACGAGCACGGGCACGCTGAAGAAGCGCATGTGGTGAATCCCTCCAAGCAGATGCGGCACCCCGCCCCGGACGCGAGATTAGCGTGCAGTGTTCCTGTCAATCAGAGTTCAACTGTAATAATTCGACAGCTCGGTCGCGGGTGGTGGTTCTCAAACTCGGCGATCGCGTGCGCCCCTAGCAGCGACCAGCGTGTTTTGTTCTGCAATCCCGTTTTAATTCCCGGCCAGCCGGGAATTCCGCCGTGGCCATGACGGAGATCTCACCATGCCGCATCCGCCTGACTCATCACATCGTGGAACTCGACGACGGCCGCCGGATCGGACTTTCAGTCGGTGGCAGCGGGGTGCCGTTGGTATTCATGCACGCGCTCCTGCTGAGCCATAAGGCATATCTACGGATGCTCAGCCGGATCGCCGGTATGGGATTTCTGGTCGTCGCCATCGATGCCGCCGGTCACGGCGACACTGGGCGACTGCCCGGCGACGCCTGCGGCTTCACCGATCGCGCCGATTCGGTGTTGCGCGCGTTGGACGCCCTCGGCGTTGGGCAAGCATTGTTCGTCGGCCATTCAATGGGTGGGCGAATGACGATCCAGCTGGCCGCACGAGCGCCCGAGCGGGTACTCGCCGCGGTGCTGTTCGACCCGGCGGCCGGAACTCGGTTCGACACGAACATCCCAAAATTGGTGAAGTCCCCCACCAAGGCGCTGGGAGCGGCATACACCGCGGTCCGCGACACCCTGGGCGACCCGACGCAGCTCACACCCGGGGAGCAGCTCGGATACGTCCGCGTGCTGGCGGCGTCGGCGGTGCCGAACCTGCGTTATCCAATCGTGGCCGTCCGGACGATCAGAGCCATCATCGAGTCCGGTGACTACACGGCGATGCTGCACACCATGCGCGACGAGGGGATGCCCACGATGGTGGTGCACGCCGAAAAAGACATGATTGTGCCGTTCCCACACGCGCGCGACATCGCCAACGAGTCTGACGCCAGCCTGTACAAGGTGCCGGACGCATACCACTCGTGGATGATCGCCAATCCGCGGCAGGGCGCCGACGCGTTTCGCCAATTGCTGAACGGCGAACTGGGCGAGGTGCTTAGCAATGCCGCCGACAGGATGGGCGTCGCGGACCCGGATGACTACGAGGCGTGGGAGCGCGAATTACTCGATCCGGATGCACTGGTGTTGGAGTTCATCCGCAGCCGCGACCGAATCGAAATCGGGACGGAGGAACCCGACCATGTCGAACTCGAGCTGGTGCGGCGTACAGAGCGTTCGCAGCAACCGATGTCCTGGGCTCGACGAGCGTATCGCAAGCGGGCGGCATCAGACGCGATCGCTGATCCGGCAGAACACCCGGATTGAGCCTGCGCACCGCGAATAGCTGCCGGTGAATAGCCGGGGGGTGGCGGACGAAGTCCTCGGCTAACCGATCGACCAGGCGAACTAAGGTGGGCGGGCGGGGCTCGAACCCGCGATCAACGGATTACCAAATTGCAGGCCGCGCAAACCCCGATGCGGTCTCGAAACTTCTTGCAACACAGGCGATATCGTTGTCGCTGATGCCCTGTGACGACCGACCGACTCCACTCGAATCCCGCTCATTCTCGCCGAATAAACGGCAACCAAACGCGAAGACAACGAACGGCCAAACCGGGCGCGCTGTAGCTGCGCGCGATGTTATTCACGTATCCACTGGGGTGGCTGGTGGTTTCCTCGACCCATGCGACGATTGCGACCGTGACCGACGGCGCCGCTGCACCGGAACCACCGGTTAATGCGGACTGGGATAACCCGCAGCGGTTCGAGGGGGTGGTCGCCTTCTCGTTCGTGCTGCCAAACTTACTTCCGCTGGAACCGCAGGCGATACCGATCGGCGTCGACGCCGATTACCTGCGAATCCGCGGGGCTGCACCAGCCGACTTCGACGACGAATGGATGCAGCTGCCGTTCAGCTGCTTGACGATTTGGTCGGTGGCCGCCGACGGGACTGATCCTGTCATCGAAGATGCGACGGTTGCATCCGCTGCGCTGGCCCGCATCACCGGTGGAGAGCCGCAGCCTGCTCCACCGCCCAGCGACTCCCACGGCCGTAAGCGCTCGGCTGTAGTCGTCCTGATCCCGGTCAAGAGCCGCGCCGCGGCCCTCACTCCGCCGCACGACGGCAAGGTAGATCCGCTTACGCTCGCGCACTGGCTGATCGCCGACGCGGTGCGCTCGTCGCGGATAGTCTCCATGGCTCCAATTCCGGAGCTGCACTACCGGTCGCTGAACCCGATCGTGCCTGCCGCGTTCGGAGCGGTCGGTGACGGCGGGCAGGTCAGCTTCGATGCGGGGCAGACCGCCATCCTGCTGGATCACCTGCCCGCACGGCTGGCGTCAAGGCCGTCAATCGACCCGGTCGTGGCCGGCAGAATCTTCGGGCAACTCACTCGCGGCAGCATCAGCGCATTGATCCGCGATCACTTCGCTCGCGCGTACGCCGAGCACTCCGCGGGTGACCGCCGAGCGTCGGTCCTAAGCCTCGCCATCACGTGCGAGCTGATGCTCGACAGCACCTTGGCCGCGATGCTCTGGGAGGAAGGCCAAACGCCAGCCCAAGCCGCGCAGGTGTGGGCCGACGCGAGCTCGATCACCCACCGAGTCAAGTCGCTGTATGCAGGCCGTCTCGGCGGAAGTTGGCACGTTGATGGGGATGGTCCGGTCGGTCGCTGGCGCGAGCACATCGTCGATGTCCGCAACAGCGTCATCCATTCCGGGCGCACCCCGTCGGAACCGGAGTCGGAGCACTCAGGCGCGGTTGCGTCCGGGTTGCTCACGTTCGTGAGCAAGCGCCTGGTGCTGAAGTGGAAGACCTACCCGAAGACGCTGGCGGTGCTGTGCGGGCGGTCGTCGGTCGAGAAGCACGCCTCGAAGAAGCAGCGTGCGAAGGTTCACGCAGAGCTGGAACGCTGCTCGACGTTCGCCGTTGAGTTTCACCGCTGGCGCGATGAGTGGTTGCAGGAACGCACCTTGCTGTAGTTGATAAACCAGACCGAGCCTGGGCTTCAGCGCCGGTCGTCCGGCACCACGTTCCCGTCGCGGTCCCTCAGCTCCAGCTTCAATGTCATTTCGTGAGGCCGCGCCGTGGTGCGTATCCGGTACAGGCACCAGGCTTGCTGCACCACCCGCCGCGCAACGCCGAGGTCTGTAAGAAATAGACCGGGGTTGGGTCCCCGCGCGCTCATCCGTCCGTGCTTGTACAGCGGCTTGCTGTCCACCTCGGTGGTCACCGTGCTCAGCGCCCATGTCTTCGCGTGACTGACACCGGAGCAGATCCGCCACGCGGTGAGTAGAGACTCAGGGTACCCGGGCAGGTCGTCGATCGACTCGATCAGCTTCTCGAATCCACCCGCCTTCCCGGTCGCCAGGTTGATGCCTAGCTTGTGCGCGGCGTCGGTGGCCCACAGCTGTCGTTCCTGGTGCTCGCCGTCGTCATCGATCGGTGTGCCGCTGTACGCCTTCTCCGAGTACCGCCACGACTCGCGGTGCTGCCAGATGAGCCGGGCGAGCCGGGTGTTGACGTCCTGCGGCCCGAGCAGCCAGGCCGCGGCACCGGCCGACTCGTACGCTGCCCGCAGGAGTGCGAACTGCGGGGTTGTCCACTGCGAATTGAGTACTAGGGTGCACGCGGCCTCGACGTTCTCGACGGCGTAAAGCAGCCCGCGGCGGGCTACGGTCGCAGCCCAGATGTCAGGGAAGCGGGCTTCGTCGTCGGCAAGGTCACTGTTGGGCTCGGCATGGTGATCGGGCTGCTGGCGCACAAGTGAGCCGATCTCGAGCACCCGTTCCAGTTCGCTGCGTATGTCGCGGTCGGTGTCGGCGCTGTTCGGGTCGGTCATCTCACGCCTCGCCGAGTCCCGTCTGTCCAGGCATGCCGTGCTCCACCTGTCGTGCGGTGGCGAAGTCGAAGTTGACGGTACGGCTTCCGGCCCATCGGCGGCCAGCCAGCCGCGGCCACGTCGCCGTGACAGTTGGCTTTGCCTGCGATGGATCATGACGCGCAACGACACACACGTTCACCGACTCGCCGGGTTCGATCGCCGCGACGATGTTGCTCCACAGCGGGTACTCGGCCTCGACGGGCCGCCCGGCGTACGGCTTCACGCCGGAGTCCCCGATCCATACGCGCGGCCGGCACCGTTCACCGGTCAGTCGCACGTCGTGCGCTGTGCCGTCACCATGGTTAGTGAGGCGCACCCACCCCAGCGGCATCCAATCCAACCCGGTGAAGTTCCCCTCGTTTTTGCGCGTCACACGTTCCATGTCCTCGACCAGTGCTGTCGATGACGTCAGCCGCAGATCCGGGCGAGGACCGACGAGGAATCGGTTCACCAGCACGGTCACGAACGCACCAGCGGCACCGGAAGTCAGAACGGTGGCCCCGATCGGCAACTGAGACATGCCGGGAGCTTATCGACGCCGACAGACAGCCACGTGCGGCTGACTCAGCGGTAACCTACTCGAGACGGCGAAACGCGCAGTGGCTTCCGCACGCGCCCCACCCCTCCACGTGGGCCTCGAGGCGGTCCAGAGATGGAGGTCAGCCGTGAGAGCGCCGGGATCGCCTCGGCTGCAAGATGTCGGTGTAGAGCGTATCCGCTCGCACTTGGGCAAGCACCGTGGTCACATCCCAGTGGTCGCTGCTCGCTGCTCGGGGTGGCGGCCGCCGCGTCCATCCATTTACCCCGCGGCGCGGCGGCCTTGGCACAGGCGCCGGCTCAGCCCGATAGCATCCGCTGCATGCCGCCGTCGCCATCTATCACGCCGACGCCAGTGCCAGTTCCCACACCCACTCTCTTACCGTTGCCGATTTCCACTCCTCCAGGACCGCTCCCCACTCCTACGCCGACCCAGACCGTTTTAGTGAACGTGCCACCCGATCTCGTCAACAAGTTGTCACCACACGAAACGGGGCTTCCGCAGTCATGGGCAACGATCATCGCGGCGTGTATCGCCGCGATTGCCGCATTGGCGGCTCTCGCGGGCGTCTGGTGGCAGATTCGCGCCGCGGCGAGAGAAGCCAGGAACGACCGGGGTTCCGATGCGCGTTTAGCTCGTGAGGCGCAGCTCGTCGAGCGCATGGCTGAGGCGATCGCGTTGACGCGCTCATTACAAGACTTTCTCGGAGCCAACACCCGTGCGCCGCTTGACAAATGGAGCGATGCCGATCGAAAGGCGTTCAATGAGCAGACCCAGAGAGTACGAGCGCTGCACAGCATGCTGTGGCTACTCGGAGCTCGTCGCGCTAGCGCGGCCCTCGAGCGCGTCGTGTATCACATGAACGTAATCGCCAAGGACCGCGAGCGGGGCGTCAAGTTAGATCGAAAGAGCCCAGCACCCCAGGTATACGGAAAGTCAGGAGAGGAGCTAAACACGGACATGTTCACCGCGTTCGAAGATGACCTTGGCGACCGGATCGAGCCCAAAGGATCAACGTGAATCTCGGCGCAGCGCGGCGCGCTACTGGCAGCGTCGGCGCTGGCGCCCGGCAGGGCTCGACGGCGCAGTCTCTCGCGATATGATCAACAAACGTCGTCTGGCTCTAGCGGTGCCGTCGTCGGTGTTGTTTGGTCTTTCATCAGTTGTTCAATCACCCAGTCAGGAGCAGCTACACAACCAGCAACTTAGGACAAGGATTTCAGTATATTGACCAGACCGCTCACCGACGAACTGCCGCTCCGGCACGACTTTTGGAATTCGATCGACTACCTGCACTCCATTCACAGCGTCGTGGAACCTATTGAGCGCGACGGCCCTAGTAGCTTCGTGGAAACGTGTCGTCGTTCCCGGGGAGCGTTTCCTACGCTTCTTGCTCAATTTTCCAAAGCGCGCGTTGCCGATTCGAATAGCTACTAACACCTTCGGGAGCCTTACCCATCGCCTGCTCACGCTGAATGGTATTCCAGTCGAGAGACTGCCGAGATGTTGGCCAGACGACTCGGTCCTTCACCACTGCTGATCGGCGCCCCCAGCATTGCAGAAATCGCTGTTGGTGCAACGCTGATCGATCCAAGCCCATGGATCTCTCAAAGATTCAAGCTCGGATCCACCCGTGTGGTTAATCGGCGCGTTGAGGAATTGGAAGTGCTGCCGACATGTGACGCAGCTATTATCGACCCCCCTTGGTACGGAAACCTCCTTGAGGACTGGCTGAGGAGGGCCAGCAACTCGGTGAAACAAGGCGGACACCGCGCCGGCCGATGCGACCGATCCTTGAGCCCTTCTAATCCCTCGACCTCATAGCGCGCCAGCCACGCATGCAGCGTCTGGCGCGACAACCTTCTCGGCGACCTGCGAAATCGACAGACCATCATCACCAATCACGGCCTGATACCTCTGCTCAGCCACGCTTCACTCCCTCATCCAGGGAGTGTCAAGGATCAGCCGAAGTAACTGTCAACAATCAGCCGAAACACTGTCAGGCATCAGCCGAAGACGAAACGTCAAGCATCACCCGAGGTAATACATGTTCAGAGTGGGGCGGGCGGGGCTCGAACCCGCGACCAACGGATTATGAGTCCCTTTTCAGCGCTCGCGCGACCAGGCGAAATAGTTCGCTTTGGCGCATCAAATCGCCTGCAAAGCAACGAATCTGCGCGTTCTCAGTACGGTTCCGGTCCGTCTTGAGTACGGCTGCGAATCGCCCCCGGGCGCCGGGGCGACGCCGGGGTGCGAGGCAGACGTGGCATGTTAGCTAGCTGTACTGACCACGGACGTTGGTGACGGCGTGGCGTGGTGACATGACGAAGACCTCCGATTGAAGTGCGAGCTGTCTAGGAACGCATTTCTCACCAGGAGGTCTTCGTGGTCCACCATAATGCTCCGCTGTCCGAAACTGGTCGCCTGAGGCTGGCCCGTTGTGTCGTCGAGGAAGGTTGGCCGCTGCGCCGGGCCGCCGAACGGTTTCAGGTGTCGGCGACAACGGCGAGTCGGTGGGCGGGTGGCTACCGCCGCGAGGGAGTCGGTGGGATGGCTGATCGCAGCTCGCGCCCGCATCAGAGCCCCAATCAGACGCCGACGCGAACCGAGCGCAGGATCATCAAGGTTCGGGTGCTGCGCCGCTGGGGACCGCATCGCATCGCCTATCTGTGGGGGTTGCATCCGTCCACGGTGCATCGGTTGCTGACGCGGTATCGGTTGGCCAAACTGCGCTGGTTGGACGGCTCGACCGGGCATGTGGTCCGTCGGATGGAGCCGGCTGCGTGCGGGGACATCGTGCACATCGATGTCAAGAAACTGGGCAAGATCCCCGCTGGTGGCGGCTGGCGCATGCTCGGGCGCACTGCCGGTAATCACAACTCGTGGGCTGACAAAGTTCTGGCCGGCGCAGCAAGCGCGGCTACCCGCTGGGTGGTCATCATTTTCTCCATACCGCTATTGATGGCTACTCGCGCTTGGCTTACAGCGAGCTGCTTAGCGACGAGCGCAAGGAGACTGCCGCCGCGTTCTGGGTCCGGGCAAATTCCTGGTTCTCCGAATGTGGCATAACGGTCCGAAATGTGTTGACCGACAATGGTTCATGCCATCGTTCGCACGCACTTCGCGATGCGCTCGGGGACGTCACGCATCGCCGGACTCGGCCCTATCGGTCCCAGACCAACGGCAAATTGGAGAGATTCCACCGCACCCTGGCCGACGAATGGGCCTACGCGCGGCTCTACCGCAGCGACGCCGAACGTTTGCAACAAATTCAGCCTCTGGCTGCACACCTATAATCACCACCGCGGCCACACCGCACTCGGCGGCCAACCACCCGCCACGCGGGTACCTAACCCCTCGGGTCAGTACAGCTAGCCGGGCACGCCGCAATGCCGTTGCTACTCCGGTGGAACGAGGGCTAGCTGGGCCAGCGCACGTTCCCGTGACGACCGCACCCGTCGTCGCCTCCGAGCCCGCCGACAAAGATTCGAATAAAACCTCTCAAGTCGAGGAAGTGGATCTGCCGGGAATCGAACCCGTTTCGGGGTGCTGGTCTGTGAGTCGAACCGGCACTGAGCTGCGGAATGACATCGATTGTGATTCACCAGAATTGACCTGTATGGACACCGAGTGTGCCCATATTGTGCCCAGCCAACCCCGCGGTTGACAGCGCAACTGCGCTCGCAAGAGCTCCCGATTACACGCGGCGTGCGACTGGCCGCTCTACTGCACACCGTCTCAATCCGACGTCGGTATGCGGTTTGTGTCAGCTTGAATCAGCAATATCTAAATGGCGCGGTCGCTTCGGCTTGACGTCGCAGTCTCCCTGACCATACATTTAATCATGGCTGTATGGTCGATTGGAGGCAGCCCACGTGACCAACCCTGAACGCCGTACCCGGTTCTTGACCGACGATCTCACCCGGCGGGCACTGGCGGTGGCAGTGGCCAAGACCACCGTCATGGCCGATGACGTCTTGCGAGTACCGCTTCACTACTACAACGACGCGAAGCTCACCGAGATCGAAGAGTCGCAGATCCTTCGTCGCACCCCGCTGGCGATTCTGCCCAGTGCCCAGATCGCCGAGGTGAACGACTACGCGGTCCGTTCGATTCTCGGTGACTCATTGCTGGTGACGCGCGACAGGCACGGTCGTGCTCACGTCCTTCTCAACTACTGTCGACATCGTGGCGCAATGCCAGCATGCGGCACGGGTAACGCGAGCCGATTCACGTGCCCGTACCACGCGTGGACGTACAAGAACAACGGCGAGCTGGCCAGCGTGCCAGGTAAATCCGGGTTCACCGGCATGGACTTCGCTGACTATGGACTACTTGAGCTTCCCTCAGACGAACGGTACGGCTTCGTGTGGGCAGT
Organism: Mycobacterium sp. NGS62; assembly: GCF_059812285.1. Lineage (NCBI taxonomy): Bacteria > Bacillati > Actinomycetota > Actinomycetes > Mycobacteriales > Mycobacteriaceae > Mycobacterium > Mycobacterium sp. NGS62. The sequence goes on from NZ_JCALCK010000001.1 coordinate 585,979, forward strand.
GTTGACGGCGGGCGATACGATCGACGTCGATGCACACCTGGGCGAGCTCGCCCCACAACTGGCCGAAATCGACTACCCCTCGTTCGGCTATCACGATCATCGGGAGTTCGAATCGGAGGTTTCGTGGAAGGGCGCGCTCGAGGCTTTCGCCGAGGGCTACCACTTCCCGTTCGTGCACGGTGAATCACTCATCGGGATGAACGCCATGGCCAACACCGCTATCTACGACGAGTACGGCAAGCACCATCGGATCGGATTTCCCTTTACCTGGATAACCAACCTCGCGGACGACCCGAATGCGTCGTGGGACGTCCGGGACAACATGGGCGTCATCTACTGGATATATCCCAACTTGATTCTCGCGAATAGCAATGTCGGCGTTGAGATCATCGACATGCTGCCCGCCGGTTCACCGACGCGCTGCACGGTACGCCACACCTGGATGGCGCGCATACCTGCGACCAGCGACGATATGCGCAGCGTCTACGACACGATTTACGACGCCGTGCACGCCGCGGTGCGCGACGAAGACTTCGCCATGCTTCCCCAATGCGGCGAGGGCGTGCGCAGGGGCCAGCACGATCACATGATCATCGGCCGCAACGAGATTGCCGTACAACACATGATTAGGGTGTTCGCCGAAGAACTCGGCGTGGCGCTGGCCTAGGAGACGTGGACGTTGGACGCGACGATCCCGGCCCGTCGCCATCGGCCATTCCGGAACCACGGCATGCGTGTGACGCCCGACCAACGACACGCTGGCCGATATGATTACCGCATGCGGTCGGGGGCTTGCACGTGAGCGGCGGGTAACGGTGCGCAGTCACGGATGGTCCGGTAACACGCCGTCGTCAGATGAGGAAGCGATCAACCGTATTCTCGACGCGGCTGAGGACATCATCGCGGAACGTGGCACGTCGATGAGACTCGCCGATGTCGCGCGCACTCTGGGCGTTACACGGCAGACGGTCTACCGCTACTTTCCCGGAACCGAGGCTCTCATCGTGGCCACGGCGATGCGGTCGGCCGACGGTTTTCTCGACCGTCTGGCCGAGCACCTCCGAGGGGAAGTCGATCCCGTGAGGGCAATGGTCGAGGGCATTTCATACACCATCGAAACCCTCGGCCACGACAGCCAGATCGGACTCCTTCTCAGCAGGCCTAAGCGCGGCGGTGGCATCGTGTCGATCACCTCTGACACGGCGCTGACCTTCGGACGGGCCATGCTGCACAGGTTCGACGTGAATTGGGAACAGCACGGATTCCATGACGAAGACCTCAACCAACTGTCCGAGTTCTGCATGCGCATCCTGCACTCAATGCTGATCGACCCGGGCCACCCACCGCGTGAGGGTGAACCCCTGCGTCAGTTCCTGACGCGCTGGATCGGCCCCGCCATCGTCTACCCGCGCCTCGCCAGCGCGATGAGCGGTTTGTCGCCCGCGCCGACCAGTCGCACACGACGCAAGTCCGCTTCCTGGTTCCAGCGCACGGCGTCGGTCAGGCCGTAAAGAAGCGCCCGTCGAACGCTTCGAGCAGGATCTCTACTGCCGCGCCCATGCGGCCGTTCGGCATCCCGTGGCTGAGGAGGCCGAGGCCCATCGCGGCGCCTACGAAGGCGACGACCATATCCTCATCTCTTGCGCCCGAGGGGATTTCGCCGCGTCTGCGGCCGCCGTCGAAGATCTCCTGGACAACGGTCATCATCGGGCTGCTCTCCGCCTGGAGCGACGCCAGCAGTTCGGGATGCCTGCGTAGCTCGACGGGAATTGACGCGAGAAAAGGTGTGATCGCCGGATGCCGTTCGTGTACCAGTGTCGACGCCTTGAAGATGGCCCCGATCTGCCCCTTGAGGGTGTCTGCTTTTTGAATCGCCGCGACATACTCGGGCAGCAATTCCGCATGCGCGGCTTCGAACGCCGCCCGGTAGAGCTCCTTCTTGGAGGTGAAGTACTGGTAGATCGAGGAATGGGTGATACCCGCCGCAGCCGCGATTTCCGTCATGCGCGCACCCGCGTACCCGCGGTCGCCGAAGTTGACCACTGCCGCCTCGACCAGTCGGCAGATGGTCTCCTCGCCATTGCGTCCCGGCGGGCGACCAACCCTCGGAACGTGTCGATCGCGTGCCCTGCGCTGTTGCGCTGCCTGCGCCATGTCAATTCCTACTCATACGGGTTGCACGATGCTGGCTTGCTGTATTTCATTGCAGTACCGGTGTTTTACCCATCACTTTGTCGCGAAGCTCCGTGTAGTCGGTATCGGGCGGCGGAAGTTCGGGCGAGACTGCGGACGGAATCTTACTGAGGCCGAGCGACGCTTTCGCCGCATAGCGAACCAGGCCGGTCAGAACCTTCGGATTCTTCAACAGATCGAACACCGTCTCCTGCAAGTTGTAGACGCGATCGAAGTGATACTGCACAGCGTCGTCCTCCCAGCACGCCTGCGAAACGAAGTGGAACAACGGCCAAGTAGTCCTGCGCAGCAACCGCTTGCGCATGCCGTCGGGTAGCGCCTCTGTGCCTGTCGCTTGCTCGTAACCGCCGTCTCGTGACAGTGCCAACGTCCAGGCACCTTTGAGGAACTTTGCCTGCTCCGCATAGAACGTCGTCGGAAACTCAGCAGAGCATGGATCGAGCGTTTCGGACAGGTCGCGCACATAGACCGCGGCGGTGGAGGCGCACGACATACCTTGAGCATAAATAGGATTGAACGCGCACACCGCGTCTCCGAGCGCGATGAATCCACGGGGTGGCCGCCGTAGGCGATCGAACCGGCGCCATACGTTGCGCGTTGATCGGGTGTGGTGAACGTCGGACAGCGGCTCTGACGCCTGCAGAATCCGAGGGAATTCGCGCGTTCGGGTCTGGCCGGCCGCCGCTTCGTAAGACTCGACGTCTTTGGGCATATCCAGTCCCCACGATCCCATCACCGCGATGAAGGAGTTGTTCTCTATCGGGAAGATCGAACACAAGTACTGGTGTTGCTCTGGCGCACGAGGGTCCGGGTTCGGAAACGTGGTCAAGAACCGATACCAGGGCAGATCATTCTTTGGCCATCGGTACCAGCGCGACGAGTAACTGACCTTTGCATCGAGTGTCATCTCCTCGACGTCCTGGCCGAACTGTGCCATCCAGCTGGCAGCCTTGCTTCCGCGCCCTGCAGCGTCCACAACAAAATCGGCGAGGAGTTCCCGCTCCCTCCCATCCGCGTCGCGATAGGAGACCCCGGTGATCACCGGGCCGTCGGTATCCGAGGCCGACAGCAGACCAGTGACGCGGGATCCCTGGATCAGCGTGATGTCCGTGTCAACCGCGACGAACTCGCGGATTGTCAGTTCAATCATCGGCCGCGAAGCGAAGTACATCCGCATGGCGGTTCGGGATCGTGGGGCCCACCCATTGATGAGACAGTTCGCCGCCTGCATACCCGGATCGATTTCACAACCGCCGTTCGCCAACAAGCGGTCGGTGAAGCCGGGGAAGAGGCTCTCGATCGCTAGCCGACCGGCAGCGAGCAAGAAGTGGTTGTGCCACGCCTGTGGCGTCCCCCGCCGACCGGCCGGCTCGATGGGTAGCACGTCGGCTTCCAGAATCGTCACCTTGCCGAATCGACCCTGGAGCGCCCGCGCGGCGCACAAACCCCCGACGCTGGCCCCGATCACCACCGCGTGATCTGTACTTGCCACACTCGCCACTCCTCAGCCAGTAAACCAACAGACTTGTTTGTTTTATCTGGCCCATGCCGCCGAGTCAAGACCCTGGCCATACATTTCTAGACAGACGTATGCTCGACGGCGACGCGTTCCAGGGACGGCCGCGTCAAGGAGACAAACTCTGGTCTGTCGCCTACGGAAGGGGATGCCACAGCATGCTGGACAAGATCATTGCCGCCTCATGCGCGGTTTATGTCGCACTGAGCGCCTGGTCGGTCACCACCCGCGGAGATTTACTGCCACCCGTCGCAATGCTCGTGATGGTGCTGACAATGAGCGTGCTGCTGCTGGGCCACATGTGGAAGCACCTCGGTTGGAGGCTCATCGTCGCGTTCTTCGCGGTTGCATCGGCGGTTGAGTGGATATTCGAAGAGACGAACATTCGCAACGGCGGCTTCATCTGGGGCGACCTTCGCTACGGCGATATCACCGTGTTCAGTGTGCATCTGGGCAGCGTGCCCCTCGTGGTGCCGATCTTGATGGCAGTGATCCTGTGGCCCACCTACGCCGTGGTCAACCTCGCCTTGGACGGGCGGGTGGTCGTCGAGCCTCGCGCCATGACGTGGTGGCAGAACGTATGGCGTTGCGTCCTGTACGGATTCGTCCACTCGTGGATGATGCTGATGTGCAACGAACTCTGCGTGAAGTGGGGCGTGTACCGCTGGGTCGGGCACTCAGCGGAACGACCCGCCGCAGACATGTTCCTCGGTGACCCATCGGCACCGGGCGGATGGCTGATCTACGTGGTCGCGGCCATGCTCGTGTTCACCTTCGTGATGATTCCCCTGGTCGGGCGGGACTCGCTCGCGAAAGCCGCGCGACGCCGACTTGCGTGGTCCGACGGTGCCCCGATTGTGTTCTGGGGAGTGCTGGCGCTGCAGAACTACTTCAACCCCGTCAACAACGCCACGGTCGCCAACGTCGTCCTGTGGACAATGGGATTCTTTGCCGCATTCGTCGGCTACCGCTTCGTCGACCTCATGCGCACGCAGAACCGCGACAATTCTCCGACCGACGCGGATGTCTCGCCGAGGCCGGCGCCTGCGCATCACGGCTGATCGGCGAGGATGTCCTGGCAAATCTGGGTGGCTAATCAGAGCATACGTATTTTTTATAGTGTATTGTCATCAGAAGATCGCCGGCGACGTTGCGATCAGGGAGGACGGCTTCTCGATGACCAACCTGAAAGTCCGCCGCGTTCGTTTCGACCTCGGCGGCGATGACATCCCGTTCAACTGGCAGCCCGAGCGTCCCGCGTTCGCCATGCAATGCAATCTGATCTCATTTTTCGCACCCGGGTTCGAGAAGTTCGTGGTCGACGCCACCCGTGAGGCCATCCCGCTGATGACCGATCCTGCCGCGATCGAGGAAGCCAATCTGTACCTGCGCCAGGAGGCGCAGCATTCCTCGGCCCACGTGCGTCATATCAACGCCCTGTGCCGACGCTGGCCAGGTCTGCAGCAGGTGGCCGATGACATCATCGCGTCCTATGACGAGCTGACGGCCACAAAACCGCTGGATTGGCGCCTGGCCTACACCGCGGTGGTCGAAGCGACCTTCACGCCGTACTTCAAGGTGTTCCTCGACCACGACGACAAACTGTTCGAGCCAGCCGACGAGCGGGTGGCGTCATTATTCATGTGGCACTTCGTCGAAGAGATCGAGCACCGCAGTTCGGCGCTGGTCGTGTACAACGCGATTCGCAACGACTTCCGGTTCCGGGCCAAGACAATTCCATCGGTCATCAAGCATCTTGGAACCATCCTTGCCATCGCCCACGAGGGGTTCCGCAAGCACGTACCCGCCGAAGACGGCGGGGAGCTTGCGCGACTCTTTCCGAAGGGATTCTCCGTGAAGGCATTACGCGACTCCATGAAAGCAGCCAAGGAACTACAGCGACCTGATCAGGCGACGTATGCAGGCGTGCCCAAGCGCGAGATGTTAGCGATGCTCAAGGGTCTGGTGATCGCTCAGGGCCCCAACCACGACCCTGAGTTAGAAGTTCTACCCGATCTTGCCGGGCGCTGGTTCAAGCGGTTCGACGAAGAGCCGAAAAGCGCGGCACATTGGTACACCGTCGGCGTGGGCGCCTGACGCGACTCGAGCCGGGACTTCTGCAGCGGCGGACGCGAGCCGATGGACTTCGCCAAAGGCCATGAGGCACAGAACGACTTCATCCTGCTGCGCGACCTTCCCGCCGCCATACCGTTGGATGGCGCAGCGTTGTCGGCGGTGTGCGATCGGCACCGGGGCCTCGGCGCCGACGGCGTGCTGCGGGTAACTGTCGCAGGATCCGCCCGCGAGGCGGGAGTATTCGACGAGTTGCCCAGTGGTGTGACAACTGACGACTGGTTCATGGACCACCGTCATCCCGACGGTTCGATCGCCAAGACCTGCGGAGACGGCCTGCGCTTGGTCACGCACTATCTTTGGGTACTTGGGCTCGAACGCAGACGACGCTTCGTCATCGGTACCGCAACCGGGGCTCACATCGTCGAAGCGCAGGCCGTCGACGGCACGGCAGCCGATGTAATCGTTGAAATGCGCAGGGCGACCGTGCGCGGAACAGGAAGAGCGATCGTCGCGGATCGGCGTCTAGGAGGGCTGCTCATCGATGTCGGCGAGCCACACCTGGTCTGTGTGGATCCGGACCTTGCGGAGGCCGGTTGGATCGACGTGGACAACGACCATCCGAAAGTTGACGTTGAACTTTATGGGACCGCGCAAGACGTGACCGTCGATCTCGTCACTACACCGACCGAGGGCGCCGTGCGCATGTGGGCCTTTCGCGGTGGCGAGCCGGCCCAGTGTGTGAGTGCTTCGGGCGCAATGGCTGTCGGATTGGCCACGCTGAATCACGGGGCCGCCGACACCGGCACGACCACCGTTCGGACGCCGGAGGACGACGTCGTTGTGACTGTCTCCGACGCCGCCGTTCACGTCCAAGGCCGATCGGTCATCATGGCGCACGGGCGCCTGCCGGACGCATGGTGGCGAGCACAAAGCGCATGATCATCAGTTCCTTACGCAAAGCGGTAATCGCTGAGCGGGAACCGCGATTGCTCCGCGGTTGATGTAGTAGGTGTTCGACGTCGCGCAGACAGACTAATCAATACGTGTGGCGATCTACGAGGTCGACTTTCTTGGCCGACCCGCGGGCTTCGCCGTCAGCTTCGACTCGCCGCGGCTGTTTCTCGTCTGGCATCTGCGGTCGCGCGTCCCGGCGCCCAGAGCGGGAACGTCGCGAGCGCCAGCACCCCCACGATGCCGAGGGTCTGAACGGTGAGATAGAGGGTCATCCCGTTCTCGTAGACCAGATTGCCGATGACCATCGCCCCGAACGCGACGGCAAACCATACCGCCCACCCCATCAACCATGGGTCGACGGAGCCCCGCGGTGGGGTTGCACCGCGCATCGCGGGGACGACGACCGCAACATAGCCGATCATCAGGAGCGACACGACGATCCACTGCGGGATGCCGAGGAGGCTGGTAATGGTGATCGGGGACATGGCAACCAGGCCCACCGCGATCGCCGACAGTGCGGCCAGCGGTGCCTGCACTGCCAGCAACCGGCCATTCCCCACACGTTCCTCGACCGGCCCGTCCACGCGTGGGATGTGACGCAACATGAAGTAGTAGAAGGCCGCTCCCCATATCGCCTGCCACGTCAGCTCCAGTAGCGGCCAACCCAACCAGAACTCGAACAGTTTGAAATCGGGGTCATATGTCCACCACACCACGTGACGGAGGCCGCCCTCGATTGAGTATGGGGCATCGAGCAGAACCATGAAAAGTCCGCCGGTAATCGCGGCTTTGATTCGTGACGCGATTCCGAGCGCGTCGACGACCTTGAAGCCGATCGCGAAGATCACCGGGTAGAAGATGGTCACGTAGAACGGCATCGCCGTCGTGCCTTCGAATAACGGTATCGCTGGGTAGTTGAGCATCACCGCGAAGTCGCCCTGTTGATACATGTTCAGCGTCGCCATACCGCCCAATTCGATGACTTGCCCGTAGACGAACGAGGCGATCAGCAGGAACATCCACGTCCGCGTTCCACGTCGCCATTGGACGATCGCATGGACGACAACCGTGACGAAGATCGACAGCATCAACACGTCGTAGAGGTTCGCCTGCCATGACAAATCAAACGGGTCATTGAAGATGAGCAGATTCATCCGGCGCTCCGAATCTTCGGCCGAGATATCACGTAGCTGACACCATACGCTATGTCAATAGCGTATGGCCACAGACCACAGCTGAGCTTTGCTTTCTCAAAAGACGCCCAGTTCCCGCAGCGTTCCGCCGTAAACGTTCAGGTCGGCGGCGAATAGTTCAGGCTGCTCGAACGCGGCGAAGTGACCGCCGTGGTCCTGCACGCTGTAGTGCACCAGGTTGTAGCGTCGTTCCGCCCACACTCGTGGCGTCCGCAACAGCTCGTACGGATACACCGCGTAGCCCGTCGGAACGTCGACTCGGCCTTCCCATTCGTTCAACGCACCGGTACCCGCGCGTCTTGCCTCGCAGTACAGCCGTGCCGCCGAGGTCGCGGTGCCGGTGAGCCAATACAGCATGAGGTTGTCGATCAGGCGGTCGGTGCGGATTGGCATTCCGCCGCAGGTGTCGCACCACGCGTGAAACTTCTCCAGGATCCATCCGGCAAGACCCAGTGGTGAGTCGTCAAGGCCGTATCCGAGCGAGTGCGGTCGTGTCGACTGCAGCTCCAGATACGCGGTGCCGTCGGCGATTCGTTCGGCGGACGCGACCATCGCAGCCAGTTCGTCTTCGGTGACTCCCGCAGTGGCTTCCAAAGGGTCGCCTTCAAACGGAGCGAACAACATGTTGGTGTGGATCGCTACGGCCCGCTGCGGGTGGTGCTCGCCCAAGTGGCGCACGACAAGTGCGCCCCAATCGCCGCCCTGCGCCAGGAACCGTGAATACCCGAGTTGTGCCATCACGTCGGCGACGGCGGCGCCAACCCGTGCCGTGTCTATCCCCCGTTCAGTGGTCGGCCCGGAGAAGCCGTAGCCTGGCATGGAGACGACCACCACGTGAAACCGCTCCCGTAGCAACGGAATCGCGTCCAGGAACTCCACGATCGACCCCGGCCAACCGTGGATCAGAGCCAACGGAATCGCATCAGAATCGCTCGATGGGACGTGCAGCAGGTGCACACGCTGTCCGGAGGCTGTGGTGACGTATGAGCCCCAACCGTCGAGCTCTGCTTCGGTCGCCCGCCAGTCGTATCCGTCTCGCCAACGCATGATGACCGATCGCAGAAACGCCTGCTCGGTTCCGTAATCCCAACCGCTACCCGGCAGTTCGGCAGGAAACCGTGCGGCGTCGAGTCGGCGCTGCAGGTCGTCGAGTTCGGCCTCCGGTACGGCAATGGTGTACGGCGTCATCGCCTGCACCGCCGTCACTTGACGGCCTCGACGGCCGGTGACTCGGTCACTGCCTTCTGCCATTCGGAAGCCAGGTGGTGCAGCATCGGCTCATTGCGCCCGAAGACGACGTGGTCAACTCCGCTGTCCAACCCGCGCTGGCAGGCTTCGGCCATCGGAAAGTCCTGATTGAACAAGACATTACAGACCGCGTCCATCGACATGCGATACCACTCCCGCTGCTCGTCGGTGGTGACGGGGTCCGGTGAACCGTAGGTCACGATGACGACGCTTTCGCCGGGGTGGCGGCCCGGATAGCTTCGCAGCATCTGATAGGACGCCGGGGCTTCGATCAGCACACAGCTGGGGAACAGACCGTAGACCACGGTGCCGAAGAACTGGTCGGGCCAGTCGATCTCGGGCATGTCGCGGAAATTGACGATGTCGCGGAACGGGAATGCCCACCGGTTGTGGCGACCGTAGACGTCGCACACCGAGTTGTTCGACGCGATCGGATCGAGGGTGTCGGTGTGGACGTAGGGGAAGTGGTAGCCCTCGAAGTTGACGTCGATCGACAGCTTCCAATTGGTAGCCACTACCAAGCGTCGCGTCTCGGCGTGGTGCCTGGTGGCGAAGTCGTACTGCGCCAACGGTTCTGCGGCTTCTCCGAAGAAATTGCCGACGTTTACCCCGTCGGACAAACCGACGACGATCAACCCGGCCTCTTCAGACACGGGCAGCGGCGTCAGGCGGCGGTCATCCAAGTCGGCCCCGGAGAACATCTCCCGTGCCGGAACTCCCGCGAGGCGCCCGTCCAGTCGGTAGGACCATCCGTGGTACGGGCACGTGAAGAACCGCGTCTTACCACAGTCGCTGGCGACTTGCGCGCCGCGGTGTGCGCAGCCGTTGATGAAAGCCCGCAGGATGCCGTCCTTTCCGCGAACCACCAACACGGGAACGCCCGCGACGTCCTTTGTCGTGTAGGCACCCGGCACCGCAACCTCGCCGGCCCATCCGATGACGTGGGGCACGTTGCGCATCATTTTCACGTCGGCGTCGTGGCGTTCGGGAGATACGAAGGCCTCCCGAGGCTCGCGCCAGACATCGCCGACGATGTCGAGGGTGTCGTTCTCGAAATGTTTGAGTACCCGTCGCGTGAGCTCCAGCGATTCCTGTCGCGGCACGATGTCTCCTATCTCCGGCTGGTCACATCGACCAGCGCCGTCCGAAGCGCGCGACATTGGCTCGCAAAGAAGTGTTGTGACACTGAGGCGTTCGCGCCGACGAGATCGAACGTGTGGAAGGCTCCTTCGGCGATCTCCTCGTGCACCGGCACCCCGGCTTCTCGGAGCCGCTGCGCGTACTCGCGGCATTCTGCGTAAAACAGGTCCTGGGTGCCCACTCCAATCCAGGCCGGGGCAAGCCCCGACAGATCCTCGCGTCGAGCAGGTGCGGCCTTGTTCGGATCCGCGCCTCCCAGGTACCACTGCCACGCGAGCTGGTTGTCTTGGGCTGACCACATCACGCGCTTCTCCTGGGGGTACACGGCACCGGTGCGGTCGTCGAGCATCGGGTAGACCATCATCTGCAGGGCAAGCGTCACGTCGCCGCGGTCATAAGCAAGCTGTGCGACACGGGCGGTGAACCCGCCACCTGCGCTGACGCCTCCGACCGCGATCCGGTTCGGATCGACCCACTCTTGACGCGCAAGCCATACCAGCGCCGCATAACAATCCTCGAGCGGCGTGGGATAGGGATGCTCAGGTGCGAGTCGGTGCTCGACGGCGACCACCGTTATATCGGTGAAGTTGGAGACCTTGCGGCAGAACCGGTCCTCCTGGGCAGCGGTTCCCATCAGCGTTCCGCCGCCATGGATCCACAGCATTGCCGGGCCCGCTTCGGTCGTACGTCTGGGACGGTGGATGCGAACCGACACGTTCGGATTGACGGGTATTGGTTTGAGCCCGCGAATCTTGCCTGCGGCGCCCGCAACGTTCATCAGTGCCCGCGGAACTTTCAGCCCCCTGTGCAGCGCGTAGCCCTTCGGCAGAAGTCGGGCCAGTTTCCTCAGTTCGGGGTCGAACGCACCGTAGTCGATGTCACCCACCGGCAGCCACCGCGATCCGTGAGGCCGGCGTTCCCTTCGTAAAGCCCGCCCGCAAGAAGCTGCCCGTACGCACCTTGCCGACCAGATCGGTCGCCACGCCTTTCCGGAACACCGTACGACCGCCGACGAGGACGGCGGTCACCGTTTCGTCGTTGCGGTTGACCATTCGGCTCAGCCCGCCGTACTGGTCGACGCGCTCCTCGGCATACGTGTCGAGGGATTCGTCAAGGTGCGTGGGGTCGATCACGGCCACATCCGCGCGGTCGCCCACGTTGAGATGTCCGGCATCCAGGCCATACCAGTCGGCGAGTTCACCGGTGAGCCGATGTACCGCATGCTCCAAGGTCATAAATGGCGCGCCCGCCTCGATGCCCTGATGGACATGGCGCAACAGGCACAGCCCGCTGTTGTAGAAGGCCATGTTGCGCAGATGCGCGCCGGCGTCCGAAAAGCCGACCTGAATTCCCGGATCGACGGCAAGCTTCTTCAATACCTGGGGCCGGTGGTTGGAGATGACCGTGCGCCACCGCAGCGCGCGGCCGTGTTCGATGACCAGATCCAGGAAGGCGTCGACGGGGTGGATACCGCGGTCGAGTCCGATCTGGCCGAAGGTCTTCCCGACGAGCGACGGATCGGGACAGTCGACGACGTCGGCGTCGAAGAAGTCGCGGTGCCAGGCTCCGAGGGCGAACTTGTCGTCATACTCCTTGCGGAACTGCCTCCGGTACGCTTCATCGCGCATCAGTTCGTTCCGCTCGACTTCGTCACGCAGATGGAGTGCTGCCGCACCGGCGCCCAACTCTTCGAAAATGACCAGGTCGATGCCATCGCCATACACCTCGAATGGCACCGGGAGGTGTTGCCAGCGAAAGTTGCCGTCGAAAGCATTGATCACGCGGGCCGCCACACTGAGGATCCGGTAGCCGAGGGGGTTGGATTTCGCATCGGCTGCGGCCAGGAAGCTGATTTTGAGCGGACGCCTCAGGCCGCCGATCGACCGCAGCAGCTGCGAACCCATCTTGAGCGGATGCGTGATGTCCGGCCCGCTCTGCAACACTCGCCCACGCTTGCGCACCAAACGAGTCAGGCGACGCATCTCCCGCCGCTTCACGTATGTCGACGGCAATGTGCGCGATCGGCAGACATCGCCGTCGAGCCGGTCGAAGAGCAGCTGCTGGGACGACATTCCGACGAATCCTGCATCGAGTGCCTCGCTGAGCCAGCGTTCCATCTGCGCCTGCTCCGCCTTGGTCGGCCGGTCATCCTTGCTGGTGGCGCGATCGAGGCCCATGATCGCAGTCCGCATATCGGAGTGCCCGATGAACGCGGTCACGTTAGGCCCGAGTGGCCGGTTCTCGATCGCCGCGATGTACTCCTCGGCGTTCGACCAGTTCTTGTGCTGGTCGATCGCCCCGATGACGTACTCGCGCGGGATGGCCTCCACCCTGCCGAAGAGGTCCCCGGCGTCGACGCCGCCGACATGAACCGTCGAAATCGAACAGGAGCCGACCATGATGGTGGTGACACCGTGGCGCAGCGATTCCGGCAGCCCGGGCCCGTCGAGGACCTCGACGTCGTAGTGGGTGTGAATGTCGATCAGCCCCGGCATCACCCACTGTCCGGTCGCGTCGATCTCCTCGATCCCGGTGATCTCCTCGTCGGTGACCGCCGCGACGTGACCGTCTTGGATGCCGACATTCCCGATGAGGGACGGGCCGCCCGAACCGTCGAAGAATCGGCCGTTCTTGATGACAAGGTCATAACTCATCGAGTCGGCTCCCCTGACTGTCGGATGCTCCCTGCACAATACACTTACACAATATTGTATGGTCACCGAATCATTGGCCGGTTCACCGGAGGGACATGACTACGTGACCCACTCGGGCTGCTGCTCTACCTCGACTGCGGAAAAATCCTTGTGGCCCAGTCCCGCTGTGCATCCGCCATCAACGACGAACTCCGAACCGGTCGAGTAGCTTGATTCGTCGCTGGCCAGATACACGACGAGGTTCGAAACTTCCTTCGGGTCGGCGGCACGGCCCAAGGCGGTTTGGAAGATGTCGTCGGGAATCCAGTCCGTCATCGGCGTCTTGATCAATCCCGGGTGGATCGAGTTCACCCGAATTCCGCTGGGCCCGAGCTCCAAAGCTGTGGACTTGGTCAGCCCGCGCACGGCGAACTTGGAGGCGGTGTAGCCGTGGCAAGCGATCGTGCCCGCCATGCCCTCGATGGACGAGATGTTGATGATGGACCCGCGGCCGGCCTCCCTCATCGGCTTGACGACAGCGCGGATGCCGAGGAAGACGCCGGTCAGGTTGATGTCGAGGATCCGCTGCCACTCGGCAAGGTCGTATTCTTCGATGGTCCCGACGTTGAGAATTCCGGCGTTGTTCACCAAGATGTCGACACCACCGAACTCGCGGATCGCCGTAACGACCGCTGACTCCCAGTCGATCTCTTGGGTGACGTCGAGGTGCACATACCGGGCGACCTCCCCCAGCTCCTTCGCCACCAATTCGCCTTCATGGTCGAGGATGTCGCCGAGCACGACCTTCGCGCCCTCGGCCGACAGCGCCCGCGCGTGCGAGGCTCCCATCCCCCGTGCTCCGCCGCTGACCAGGGCGACTTTGCCTGCCAAACGTCCCGTCACCTGTTCTCACCTTTCTTGCAGGGTTTCGCGCGAGCCCCTAGGGCCGCAGCTCGTAATCGTCGGGGTTCGTCTGCCTCGTCCACGTCCACATGTCGAAAATGCGCCCACCGAACAATGTCGGCACCATGCCTGAGGAGTTCTTGTAGTAGCTGCTCTTTATCGCCGGATGCGTGTAGACCATCGTCCTCAGCCGTTCCTGGTTACGCCGGTTGTAGTTGTCACAGACGTCGCTTCTCGGCACCGCCGACCTCGCGCCGCTGGCCAACACCATGTCGATACACCCCATGATGTAACGCATCTGGCACTCGGAGTTGTAGATGATGCTGGCGCCGTTGACCGCGTTCGTGCCAGGACCATATATGCAGTAGAAGTTGGGAAACCCCGGAACCGTCACTCCGAGATAGGCATACGCGGATTCGCCCCACGCATCATTGAGCGCCAGACCGTCCAATCCGCACACATTGATCGGCCCGAGTTGATGGTTGACGTCGAACCCGGTGGCCCAGATCAAAACGTCCGCCGGCCGATGCACACCGTCGGCCGTTCTCACACCGTCGGCTGTCACTTCTGCGATCGGGTCGGTGATCAATTCGACGTCGTCACGCTGCAGCGTTTTGAGCCACGTACCGTTGTCCTGCAAAGTGCGCTTGCCCATGGGCGGATAGTCCGGCGTGATCTTCGCCAGTAGCTCCTCGTCATCAGTAAAGGCACGCATCCACGCGATAAACAGTTCGCGCACTTCGTGATTGGCTGCACTGCAGGACAGCCCGCCGTTATCCCATTCCGGGTCCATGATCACGCGGTCCGCGGCGCCATCGGCGATCGGCCACCAGGACACGAACCGCAGCCACCGTCCGTAGTAGGGCAGATGACGGATCGACCAGCGTGCGGCGTCGCTGACCGGGGCGTGGTAGTTGACGTTGGGCGCCATCCATTGCGGAGTGCGCTGGTAAACGTTCACGTGTTCGGTGCGCTCCGCGATCGCGGGGACGAGTTGGAATCCACTGGCGCCCGCGCCGATGACGGCCACTCGCTTACCCGTTAGCTCAACATCGCCATGCCAGTTCGCGGTATGGAAGGTGGGTCCGCCGAAGGTATTGGCGCCCTTTATGTTTGGAATGACAGAGTTGCTGAACTGGCCCACTGCGCATATCAGTCCGCGCGCTTCTAGCATGTCGCGGCTGCCGTCGGACGCACGCGTCTCGACTCGCCAGGTCGCCGAGGCGTCATCCCAGGTCGCCGCCACGACTTCGGTGTCGAACCGCGTGTTCGCGCGGATGTCGTAACGATCGGCGACGTCGTTGAGGTACTCGAGGATCTCGGGCTGTTCGGAGTAATGGTGAGTCCAGTGGTCGGTGGGTTCGAATGAGTACGAGTAGTACTGGTTGGCGATGTCGACCCGGCACCCCGGGTATCGATTGGCTAGCCACGTCCCACCGACGCCGGACTGCTTCTCGATGATGGTGAAGGGAATGCCCGCGTCTTGGAGCTTGATTCCGGCGAGCAGTCCGCCCTCCCCGCAGCCGATCACGACGACGGGGAAGGCGCTGCGCTGTGCCGGTGTGGATGCCAGCCTCGGACCCGACTGATCGGCATCGCTGAAGCGCAGATCCGCGGCCACGTAGTCGACGAATTCACCGGTGACCTGTCCGACCGACACCACGTCAAGCATCGCCTGCAGCTGGCGAGCGTCCGGGACGAACGGCGGCGGGCAGCCGCGGTCGCGGTAGTCGCGCACCACATCGAAGGCCCGTGCACGCACCGTTTCCTTATCGGCCTCGCTCATACCGCCCTGCAGGTCCATCGCAATGAGCATGAAAGGTCTCGGGAGTTCGTCGAGCAGGCTCATATCGCCGGTCATGTGCACCATCGACATCAGCAACGCGGGCACGCTCGCCTCGTCGATCGCGGCGCGGATCGCGTCATCCGAGGCATCGAATGGCAGTCCGATCAGACGGTTGACGTCCGACGGACCGACCATATTGGCACTATCTACCATGGGCTGACTCACCGCTTCACCATACAGTCCCCCTTATGCGTATGGTCAATGGTTTGGCCCCGGGTGTAGCTTGCCTTATCAGATCGAGGAGGCATCGCCATGGAAACCTGTACCGATTCGTTTGCGCGGTTGACGGCTCCGCTCAAGCACCTGCAGTGCGACGGCAACCCATTCTTGACACTGACGAATCCATTTGACTTGCAGAATTGGACCCTGCCAATCGTCGAACTCCTGCTGACGGCCGGTGCGATCGCCTGCCTGGTCCACGCCATCCGCTGGTACCGCCAGCGACGCGACTCGATGAATCTTGTGGTGTGGGGTTCGCTGGTGCTCGCGCTCCTGCTGATCGAACCGATCACGTACTTCCCGCAATGGTTCGGTCTTGAAGCGTACATGGGCCTGACCTTCGCCCACGGACAGTTCACGGTGCAGTTCCTGTACAACAGACTGCCCCTCTACATCGTGGCGATGTACCCGGTCTACGGGTATGTGGCGTTCATCCTCGTACAGCGAACGGGAGTGCTCAAGAAGTACAACGCGTTCATCGGTGCCACTTCCGTAGCGACCGGCTTCCTCGTGCTGTTCGAGGTGGTGGACACCGTCGGGCCCCAGTGGGGCTGGTGGATCTGGAACGACCAAGTGCCACAGTCGCATCCGTCGATGGGCCCAATCCCGTTCACCAGCATCGAGCTTTTTTCGATCGCCGTACCATTTGCTATCGCATTCGTCACCCTGCTCGTGAGTCGCAAACAACCACGCACCGGTAGGAAGATCGCCCGGGATATCGTCGTAGTCAGTGTTCTGGTGTGGCCCGTCATGATGGCATCCTCGATGGTGCCCACACTGCTCGATCTCGTCGGCCTGTCCCTGGAGACCGCGCGCTCGGTGTGGCTCTGGACGCTGATCGTCGGATGCTTGGCCATCACCGCGTATGCATTTCGCGGGGCCTACCAGGCGCGCCGATCTAACCCTGAGCTCGCACCGGCAGGCGTTGATCACGACCACTTCGGTGCTGTTTGTGTCGGGGTATACCTCGTATTCGGTGTGATTTTCTGGGCCGCGGCACTGCCCGATTACCTTGCCGCTCAGAACGGTTTCACCGACACGGGCCTTCGAATCGGCAATCTCGCGTTCGGCGGGGCGGCGTTTCTGGTCGCAATCGCATTCACGGTGGCCGCATATGCGGGGGGCACCCGGTCAGCGGCCGTTCCCGACGCCCCCGAATCTCGAGTCAACGTCGAATGACCACCAGCACTTCGGAAATCGACCCCGCGGATGGCAGATTCTAGATTGGCTCGGCCTCCGCAATGGCAGCGCGCGTTGGCGATCCCCTGATCTCGGGACCGTGGGGTCGAACTGGCCGGCATGCGAGGCGAATTGGTCGGCGAGTCGTAATTGACAGTGTCTCAAGCGAGTCCGCGTCAGGCGACGTTTTGGGCGAGATGGCGATACACCGTGGCGCGGGAGACGCCCAGCATCGCCCCTGGGCGCCGGGGTAAAGCCGGGGCGAGGGGTGCAAGGCGATGTTAGCTAGCCGCGGCAAGTCGGTGGCCCGGACCGTGACAGCGTCCGCCCGGGGCTGCTGTTCTGATTCGAACGCCCGAACCAATGTGACCGCTCGGATTTTCGGCAGCAGGCGACCCAGCTATTTGCGGATGGTCGCTATCGTCCACGCTGGAAGGATCGGCGCCCGGGTGAGAAAGTGGTCTCCCTGGCCGATCTGCCTTAGCAGAACTTGCGTTCGCAGGATGCAACTTCCCATCCGCACCATGGCGAAGATCTCGTACCAGCCGAGATCGACGAGTGGTCGGCCGATCATCACCTCAAACCGTCGAATGACCTCCGCGCGGGTGTCGAATCCTGGCAATTCAGGGTCGATGTCGAGGCCATTGACCTCTAACATTTGCCGACGGGTCGCTAGCCACCACGCGAAGTCGGTCTCGGCGGGGCATATGCAGGCCTGCTCCCAGTCCAAGGCCCCGACGATCTGGCCGGTGTCGTCAAAGATCGCATTGGATAGCCGGGCGTCGCCCCAGCACACCGTCAGCTCGGCTGGTTCCTCAGGTTGGTAGTGCATGAGCCACTCGAACGCCTCGGCCATGATATCGGGAACCTGGTTCTCGGTTCCCCATTTCACGTACTCACGCCACCAGGTAAGTTCCGCGGTGGTGCCGACACCGCTGGGGCGTTCCAGCCAGGTTGCGTCGGTGATCGGAACTTGCTGCAGATCCGCAATTGTCGTAAGGAACGAGTCGTGAACCCGCCGCTGCACGTCGGGGCCGGCGTCGTGCAGCCACCCTCTCGTCGCATACGAGGTATCTGACGGCGTGTGACCGACGATCCGCGGCATCACCAGAAACTTGGAGCCGATCCATGAGTTGTCAGGTTCATAAAGGATCGGCGACGGCGTCGCGATCCCATGCTCGTGAAGCAAGTTCTGGGTAAGGGTTTGTGCACCCAGGTCGTAGTTGGGGAAGATGCCGCCGCCTGTGGGCGGAATCCGCACCACGTACTCACTTATGCGTTCGCCTACTTTCGCATCAAACAACAGGCTCTCGCTTGACCATCCCGCGGCTCTATTTGCCGCGCGCAGTTCCGACACTGCGGTTTCGATACCGAACCTGTGCTCGAACCACAACTCGAGTTGCCTGCGGGTCTCGGCTAGGTCGCGTTGAGCAAGGGCGATGCCAGCCATGCCAACTAGAATTACACACAGCACCCCGAATGTAAAAGAAGGCAAGTTTACGTCTGTGGGTGTCAGTGTAATATGCTCCCGCAGGTGACCCGACCCCAACCACTCACGTTCGGCGATATCGAGGACGCGAGCTTACCCCTTGCGATGCTTGTTCACGGCTTCCCGGACACGCCAAGCACCTGGCGACACCTTGGCCCCTTTCTCGCCGCGCGCGGATACCGGGTGGTGGCGCCATGGCTGCCCGGATACGACGCCCCGGTGTCGAAACCCGTCAGCGTAGGGACGTACGTACGCCATCTCCTCGAGGTCCGTCGGATGTACCGGGCAAATGAGCGGGCGGTACTCATCGGTCACGACTGGGGTGCGAACGCCGGATACGGAGTCATCGCCACCGCCCCTGCGGCGTTCAGCCGCTTCGTCGCGCTGGCGGTTCCCCCGATCGCCGCTCTTGGGACGGGCATGTTCACCTATGCCCAGATCAAGCGGTCGTTCTACATCTGGCTTATCCAGCAAGTCGGACTCGCCGAGGCCGCGCTAATCGCGCCCGGCTTTTGGGAAGGGCTGTGGGCGGACTGGTCGCCGGGGTACGACTCGCGCGGCGACGTGGCTGAGCTGCGTCGATACGTGACGGAGGACAACATTGCCAGCGTGATCTGTCCCTACCGTGCGTCCTTCAACACACGATTCGCGGATCCGGAGGCGCACACCGAAGCGTCAGCGTCGATGCGGCCGCCACCCGTGCCGACTCTGTACCTGCACGGCGCCAACGACGGCGCGATCGGTTCTGATCTTCTCGGTGATCTCGCCGCCCATTTACCCGCCTCCGGATCGGCATTCGAAATCTTCGACGGTGTGGGTCATTTCCTACATCTTGAGCAGCCCGAGCTGGTCGCGGCCAGGGTCGCCGGCTGGCTCGAGGGTTAGCCTGCTGCCACGGCGGACCGTGGCAGCCGCCTTCGAGTCGGGTCGAGGCCAGCAGCATGACGCAGCTCAGCCAGGAACTGATCTGGACTGCCGCCGCCAATCATGTAGTGGCAGACTGCGATTCGCACGACTGCCGCAGCCGCGACGTCTCCTTTGTCGCCGGGGATGAGGCGGGTAATGCGCTCGTGCATGATGGGCAGCACGCGCTTCATCTGGTACAGCACGTGGTCGGGTTCCGTGTCGGCCAGCGAGCCCAGTGAATACGAGCTTTGGAAATCCACGATGAACTGCAGGGCGGCATCCAGTCGGTCGGCGCCGCTCAAGCCCGCCACCGCGGCGGCAATACCCGCGTCGAAATTGTCCTGCTCATAGAGGCCGAACGCCTCGAGGAGCCCTTCCTTCGAGCCGAAGTACCGGTACAGCGTCGGGCGCGAGACCTTGGCTTCGGCGGCGACGTCTGACAGCTGCAACTTGCGGCGTCCGTCGCGGGCCAGCACGACGAACGTCGCCGCAAGGATCCGTCGTCTCGTCGACGGCTCGACATCTGTGACCGGACGAGAAACCACTATCGATTCCTTTACATATCAGCAGTCGAATGTCACACTAGCACTATCGGTTTATCCTCGCTGTGCAAATTGCTTATGAGACATCGCGCATGCCAATGTTAAGGCCCGGGACGCCGCGATCGCGACATCCAGCGGCGGGCGCATGGGCGCGTCGATCGGGAGGTGGCGACCACTGACGAAACTCGTGGTTCGCAAGATTCCGTGGGAATTCGACGCGACCGTGCCGTTCATGTGGCAGCCTGCCAACCCGAACTTCGGCCTGTTCTGCAATGCCTTCACATTCATTGCCGTGCCCTTCGAGCGCTACATCGTCGCTGCGGTCCGAAAAGCACATGACCGCCTGAACGAGGACCCCGATGTCGCCGCCGAAGCCGAGGCGTTCCTGCGGCAGGAGGCACAACACGCGGCGGCGCATCGCAAGCACATGCTGGCTCTCGTGGCACGTTACCCCGACCTGGAACGCGTGTACGAGGATGCTTGCAACGCCTATGACGAACTCATCGATGAGCAGCCCGTAGAATTCCACGCGGCCTACATCGCCAATCTCGAGGCGACATTCACGCCGCTCTTCAAAGTCATTCTCGACAACCGTGATTCATTGTTCGGTGGTGGAGACCGGCGCGTCGCCTCACTGATGATGTGGCACTTCGTCGAGGAGATCGAGCACCGCAGTTCTGGGCTCACCTTGTGCCGGCACATCAACCCTGATCCGTGGTATCGCGTCAAGCAGGTCCGCCGCACCTTCCGCCACATCGGCGCGCTGTCCGCGCGTGTGGCCAGGACCTTTGACGAAACCATTCCGTTCGAGGACCGCGGTGCCTCGGCACAGGAATTGATGTCAAACTCGCCGCTGCTCAGTGAGTTTAAATACCGCATCCCGGGCGGCAACCGTCGGCGTGCGCGGCGCAGCGGGCCGTCCTCGTTGTTCCATGCCGTGCCAACACGTCAGTTGACAAACATGGTATGGCGGCTGGTGCTGTCGCAGACGCCCAACCATGATCCGGCCGATCAGCCACTTCCAGGATGGGTCGATACCTGGATACGTGAATACGAACGGGGCACTGACATGACATCGTTCTTCGGCGCCGCGCCCTCAGACATCGAAGAAAGGTGACCGCGTTGCTGTCAACGAACTACGGCGGTTTGGTCCCCGAGGACGAACTCCTCACCCATCAGATCGTGGACACGTTTGCCACGGTTAGCCAGTCGGATCCGTCGTGGACCGAAAAGATCTGGACGATCGCGCATGCGCGAGACAACTCTCTGCAGGTAGTGCTCGGGATCGGCAAGTACACCAATCGCGGCGTGTTCGATGGGGCTGCCGGCGTGTGCCGTGGCACGGAGCAGTGGACCGTTCGGGCAGGGCGGCGGTTGTCGTCGGACCCGGCAGGCACCCACGTGGGGCCGATTCACTACCGCGTCGAGGAGCCCCTGCGCTCAGTGCGAGTAAGCCTCGATAGCACCGAGCACGCCCCCATCGCGTTCGACGTGGTGATGCGAGGCAGTTTCGATGCGGCGCTGGAAGATCCATGGCCGGATCGGAGCCCGGACGGGTATCGCGTCACCCACAATGTGTTGCGCTACCACCAGATCGGCGTTGCGTCCGGCTGGGTGGAGGTCGAAGGCGTCAGAACCGAGATCGACGCCAACAAATGGGTCTCGATCCGGGACCACTCATGGGGACTCCGGCCGGGCGTTGGCAAGCCGATACCGGGCTTGCCGCGTGGCGGCCGGAAAATCAAGCAGATGTTTATGACCTGGCTGCCCATGACACTAACGCGCTCCGATGGTTCGGCTTACTCCCTGTTCGTCTTTTATCAAGAGGAGCGCGGGGACGGATTCACCGAGATACGTTGCCAGGCAGAGCAGCAGAACGAGGATGGCACCTGTCAGCGGTTTGCGTCCGTTGAGCAGGACCTGCACTTTCAAGACGACAATCGTCGTTTCACCCACGGAACGATCACCCTGATCGACACCGACGGTACCAAGCGACCGTTGACTATCACCGCCGCTGGCCCCACCGGCTTTCACCTCGGAACCGCCGGATACTACGGCTGGAATGACTGGGTGCTCGGCCAATGGGTGGGCGACCTCAAAGTGGAAGGCAGCCACGTGACCGACTGCGATCACCCAAAGAACGCTCGCGAGTTACACCAGCTCAGGGATCTGCTTGTGCGGGTGGAGGATTCCGTCGGCGGGGGTATCGGGCTGGGCAACGCCGAGACCTTCGCGCTGGGCGCCGTTCCTGAGCGTGGTTTGAGCGCGGAGAACTCGTTCCTGTGACCGGAAAGCCGACGGCCGCTCGTGCGGGTCAATCAGACAACGCTGCGGCCCGCGTAGATCCGGCCGAGTTCTTCGGTTCCGATACTCTTCAGGATCCCTATCCGGTTTATGACCGCATGCGTGCTGAGGCGCCGGTGCACCGCATCGGTGATTCGGAGTTCTATGCCGTCTGCGGCTGGGATGCGGTGATCGACGCTGTCAATCGGGTGGAGGATTTTTCTTCCAACCTCACTGCGACCATGGTGTATCACGATGACGGTTCGGTTGCCGCGTTCTGCATGGGCGAGCCCGGGGCCGAAATGCACGCGCTGGCCACTGCCGACGATCCAGTGCATGCCATGCACCGCAAAATTTTGCTACCGCACTTGTCCGCCAAGCGCGTTCGCATCATCGAAGGGTTCGCCGCCCAGACCGCCGACCGCTTATGGGATGAAAATCTGCGCGACGGACACATCGAGTGGATGAGTGCCATGGCGAACCGGCTTCCCATGATGGTGGTCGCCAGGCTGCTGGGTTTGCCCGATGACGATGTCGACAATCTCATTCGGCTTGGCTACGCCACCACCACGCTGCTCGACGGGATCGTAACTCCGGCCCAGCTCGAGGCGGCCGGGGCTGCGGCGTTCGAATTGTCCAGTTACGTCATGGAACATTTCGATAAAGCGACCGAGAACCCGCAACCCGGTCTCATCAGCGACTTGGCCGCGCGCTTTGCCTCCGGCGAACTGGCGCAGACCGCGGCGCTCGGGATGATGCTCACGCTGTTCAGCGCAGCCGGCGAATCGACTGCCTCGCTATTGGGCAGCGCGGCATGGATTCTCACTGATCGCCCCGAGATTCAACAGCAGGTTCGTGAGAATCCCGAATTGCTGGGTGTTTTCATCGAAGAGGCGCTGCGGTATGAACCACCGTTTCGAGGCCACTACCGCCACGTATGGCGCGACACCACACTCGGCGGAGTCCAGGTGCCGGCGAACGCGCATCTCCTGCTGATGTGGGGAGCAGCCAACCGCGATCCGGTGCAGTTCGAGGCGCCAAACGAAATCCGCCTTGACCGCAGTAGCGGCAAAACCCATGTGACATTCGGTAAAGGCGTTCATTTCTGTGTAGGAGCCGCGTTGGCACGTCTTGAGGCTCAAATCGTGTTCCGGATGCTGCTGCGGCGCACCACCTGGATCGAAGCGGTCAATGTCGGACCGTGGCTGCCCAGCATCCTGGTGCGTCGACGGGAAAGCTTGGAGCTGGCGATCGAATGACGACCGATGGATTCCTGATGGACGCCCCAAAAGGAGTGGCTTCCCACGGAATTCGGCTCGGAATCGCGTCGTCATGAAGCTGGGGCGGGGCGTGCGCCGCAGGCAGCATCCGGCGGGCCGGGCCGCCCGGGCGCTGCTGGTGTCGGGCGCCATTATCCCGACGATCCTGGCGTCCGCGTTGATTGCCGCAATGATGTTCTGGGCACTTCCCTCCGGCGCCGCCCTGAACGAACGACATGTGCTGTTACTCAATGTCGTTACCGCCTGCATCTACTCCGCGATCTCGATTCCGAGCGCGATCGTCTGGGGCTACCTCTGGCTGACGATCCCCGCTAGTGCCGACGAAGGCATCGAAGGGCGCACAATCCTTGCCCGACGACACCGCTCTGACTGCTGCGCCCGGCCCAGTGCAAGGTGACAATCGTGGATTTCGTGTGCCGCGAGTCGACGCTATCGACCAATGTTAGGTGGCTGTCCGCTCGAACAGGCTCACAACGTTGCTTGGCGTCTCAGCAACCTTGGCCTTGGCGGTGGCTGGTTCTGGCAGCGGGTTCCCCGCACCGCCATCCTCTTCCGGAATCCAGTCGCCGTACACATCGAGCGTGAGCGTGTAAGTGCTGTGCCCCAACCACTTCGACACCTGCATGAAATGAACGCCCGAGGACAGCCACAACGTTGCCGCCGTATGCCGGAGGTCGTGGAGCCGCACACCCTGCACGGCGGGTGCATCTTTCGCGGCGGGTCGGCTCGCCGGTAGCCCCACCGCCTCCAAGGCAGGTCGCAGCAGGTTCTTGTAGAACGCGCCGGGGTCCACCGGCTCCGAGTAGTCCAACGGCGCAACCGCCCGACACCCCCGCCGTCGCGCACCACCGAGCGCACGGTTCGGCCACAAAGGCGCGTAGCGGTCGTAGTCGGGCGAGTTTGGGTTGCCGGATGGGTGTTCGGTGAGCAGGTACTTCTCCATCCGCGCGGCCAGCCACCCCGGTAACGGGACCGTGCGCCGGGAATTCTCGCTCTTGAGGGTGTCCGAAACCCACACGCCGCCTTTGCGCTTCTTGGCGCGGTCGATCTCAATGCGCGCCCGCACGCCGTCCGGCCCCGGCGTGAAGACGAGATCGCCAACCTCCAACCCGGCAATCTCCTCGGCGCGCGGGCCGGTGTACGCCACGAACAACGTCATCAACTCGTACACCGGGTACCGCTCGCCGACGCTCGCTGACACGGCCGCGACTTCGACGGCTTTTAGTGGGTGGTGCCGCTTGTTGCGGCGTTTGGCGCTGTTACCCGAGTAGTCCACCCCGTCAACGGGGTTCGACGTAATGGCTTTGTGCCGTTGTGCATAGACGAAAACGGCGCGAAGCGTCGACCAATGGTGCTTGAGCGTGGCCGGCGACATACCCCGCGCTACGAGCGCCGCCAAGAACTGCTCGCAGTGAGCCGGGGTGATCGACGCGATTGCCTTGCCGCCGAACTCCGGCAGCGCATACACCGCTAGGCGGCCTTGATAGCCGTCGACTGTATCCGCCTTCACCTTGCCGCTGGCGGCCTTGACTCTCTGTGACTCGACCCAGGCACGGGCGTAGTGCCCGAATGGCAACTCCCCCGCTCTCTTTGCGTCAGCCAGAACACCGGTACCGCTGGTGTGTTTGGCGGCGTTGAGCTCGTCCCGGCGCGCCTCAGCGGCTTCGCGGGTTAGGTAGCTTTCCTGCCGCGAGCGCGTCCGCTTTGGACCGTCCGGATGGTCTGGGTTCGCCGGCACCGGTAGGCCGAACTGGTCGCGCACCGGCTCGCGCCAAACCACCTCATAGCGCTTTACCGTCTTGCCTTTACGCTTCTGCGTCGTGTCGTAGCTGCGGATGTACGCCATGTCACGACTTCCTTTACGGGGAGTTGGGCTGCACGAAGCTGCAGACGATGCCGCGCAGAATGTTGCCTATCGGGCGCCTCATGCGGCGGTGTTCTGTCTGCTCGTGCGGGCCAAGATGCGCGCGACCACGGGACTGGTCCACCCTCCGCCACGCTTGGTCGGGTGACCTTCAGCGGCGAGCACGCGCGCGATCTCACGCGTTGACGCGCCCTGCTCTGCCAGGGCTCTCATCCGAGCCAGGGCCGCTTGCTCGGCGGATTCGGCCACCAGTGCGCCGTGCGGGTTCTCGGGGTTCGGCTTGTCGACCCGCCAACCGTATGGGGGCGAGCCTGTGGCGTGCCCGCCCTTCGCAGCCTTGGCATTTCGGCCGTCACGGAGCCGCTTAGCGATGAGTCGGCGATCCAATTCGTGGAAAACTCCTCGCATTTGGCGCATGGCCGTCCGCATGGGATCGTCCGGATCATCGCGGGGGACCTCCTGCGGCGGCACGGACGTAAACACCGCGCACGACTCTTTGCCCCAGACCTCCGCCAGCACGGCCTCTTGCACGCTCACCGCGCGGGCAAGCCTGTCGAGGTCGCGCACGATCAGCCCATTGGCTTTGCCGTCGCGGACGATCGTCAGGGCGTCGAGTAGGCCGGGGCGCTTGGCAGCGTCGAGGGCACCGCTCTTGCCCTCGTCGACGCTCCAGGTGACAATCTTCGCGTCCAGCGACTTGGCGGCCTTGCGGATAGCCTCGCGCTGGACATCGAGCCCATATCCCTTGTCAGCTTGCTCGATGGTCGAGACTCGCAGATAGGCAACCAGTTTCATGACCGCGCCGCCTGTTGCTCGGCGTGTTCGACGTGCCAGGCGTAAGTCGCGAGGTACTCCATGATGTTCTCGTAGTCGGCTTCGGCCAGCACCGTGTTTTCCTCGCCTGCAACGACTTTCCACATGCCGTTGTCGCGGATGAGCGTTATCGCGGCATAGTCGCTTAGCGGCGCGGGAAGTCGGCGAAGGCCCAGTGACTCGAAGGGTGGGCCGCCGTGAGCGAGCCAATCGGCTGGGTATTGGACGTTTTCCACATCGTTCCTCTCGTCCGCGTGTCGGCCGCAGGTTCGCGACCAGGTAGGCCGCTGAACCTTTAGGTTGCGCGGCGCCCTTACCGGAGCCTACGCCAGATAGCACATCTTGATAATCGGTCTATCTGTGGCTTTATCTTCCATAGCAAATTCTCCTCGGAGTTGGACCCCGATTTGCGGGTGTGCGCCTGACTCCTACCGCAGGCGGCTCCCCCGGCGCCTTCGACGGACCTTGCTGTTTCGCAGCCAAGACGCCCGCATTAGCGCGGCCGCTTCGTCTTGGTTAAGCGACCTCGGTAGAGGTCGTACCGGGGCCGTAGGTGTTGCCGATTCGTCGACGGGTGGTTCTGGCCGGTCGGTATGTTCGGCAGCGTCTACGGGGCCGCTAGGCCGGTACGCGTGCGCCTCCCGCGGCGGTGTGGCTGCTGGCGGCTCAGGCTCCAGGTAGTGGCCGTCAATAATTCCCAAAGCCACGAGGAGTCGTTCACCCCACGGCGCGGGTAGGCCACGGCCGTCGCGCAAGGCGCCTGCACGGTCCATGGCATCAATCAGCGCATTCGCGATGTAGTTAGTCATGGCGGCCTGCCTTTCGGCTGCTTTAGCCCGTACTTGCGGCGCCATGCCGCCGTGCACACGACAAACCGTCGTGCCCCGCATTGCCCAAGCCCCGCAGGGCTTTCCGTCGCGCTGCCGATGCGCCCTACAGCGATTCGTGTAGCGCAGGCGACCTTCATACCCCAAACCTTTACTCATAGGTCACAAAAGTCCTCTACTAATAGGTTTTTTTCTTCGATCTTCCGCCAGGGGGGGCAACCGAACCCGTACCTATAGGCGTGGGGCGGGTACGGGTTCGATTCCGTACCCCGCCCGGCCTAGGCCGCCGCGAGGGACAACCCGTACCCCTACCGGTACGGGTTGAAAGTTTGCTTCTAGCAGATAGTTTTCACCGATCATTCGGCAACCCGTTCCGAACCCGTACCGTCGTCGGTATCTGTTGGCTTCGCCGCCTCCGAGCCGTCTTGAAGGTCTTCTCGCCGGAAACGCTTCCGACGCAGACTCTCGGCGTTCGGACCCAGGCCTACTCGGTCACGATTGACTGACCGGCCACCTTCGTCGGCGGTGCAATTCTTGATCACGACGCCACCGTTTATCTTCAAGCTCTGGAACGCTTCACGCCTCTTCGCATGGTTGCCGCCTACCAGTTTCAACACGCTCGTTTCGGTCAGCTCGAATGGGTGGTCCGCGACGACTTGCAGAATCGCGGTCATCGTGTCGTCGGCCCGCGCTCCTGGCGACTTCACGTCCATCGGTCGACATTCCCAGTCAACGCCAGTCCACGCGATCACGTCCGGGTCGCTCTTATCGCGATCTAATGTCCAATCCACCTCAAGGCGTTTCCCACCGCCTCGGCGCGTCCCGGTCTCGACCTGCAGCCAGTACTTGTCGTCGTCGAGATTCGGTGCGTCGCGGTGCTTCTGCAGGATCCACGAGTCGGCCCACTGCGCCATACCGGCTTGAGCGACGTTGTCTAGGTCCAGTCGCTCCGGTGCGGTCTTGTTGAAGTGGTCGCCGACAATCAGCGCCGCTTCGTCACCAATCAACGCCCGTAGGTTTGCGAGCATCGGCCCGCGCGCGTACAGGTTCGAGACCTCCACGTCGCTGGGATGGTAAGCGTACAGCGGATCCAGGATGACTAGCTTCGGTTGCAACGTGTCCAGGTGTCGCTTGACCGCTTCGGTGAACTCGCTATTGTCGAGCGCACCGACTCCGAACTCCGCGCCGAACGGCAAATCGCGCAGCGTTTCCGGGTCGATGTAGTAGCGCGCCGCGATTACCTGGTGTCGGTTCGCAAAGGTGCTGCGGCCGCCCTCACCCGCCAGATACAACACCGGCCCGGGCGAGGTGACGTGGTACTTCTCGAACAGCGACCTGCCCGCCGCGACCGCGACCGCAATTGTCTGTAGGGTCCACGTCTTCATCGACTTCTTGTCTCCCGCAAGCACCCCCGCCGACCGCTCGGGCCAGATTCCCCGCACCAGCCACCGCATCGGCTCCACCGGCTCGGCCAGCTCGCGGGCTGACACCAACCGGTAACGTCCGCCGCTGTCGTTGGCCGGCTCAGGTACGTCGTCGGGGGTCGTGTCGTTCAGCCTGATCGGCTCACCGTGGGCGGCCATATTCCGATCCATTGCGCGCGTCGCGTAGAACACGTCGGGTCGGCACACCCTAGCGGCCCATGCCACCATGCCGTCGAACTCAGCCGCGGCCTCATCTGCGCCGCCATTTCGATCTGGCCCTACGGCACCAATGAACTGGTCGCGCAGGAACACCAGAACCCCAGGCACTCCCGTCAACCCCGCTGCACCCATCTCCACCAGCCAGCGGATGTGTTCTTGCGAGCAGTCGTGCCGCGCAACGTGATTGGGATTGCGACAGCAGCCGCGAAGACCAGCCAGCGCGTAATCGAGCTGTTCCTGCACCAGAGGCCCGACCGGCCCTTCGGGCATCCCGTCCAGCCAGGCTTGCGCCTGTTCCTCGGTCGCTAGCGACGTGGGTCCGTCGCGGTAGCCCTGAATACACAACGGCAGCCACGCTTCCGGCAAATCTGGCCATGTATCAGGTGGAGGCGGTTCGTCCAAAGGCCTGTCGTCGGCGTCGAACCACCGCTCGGGGTTGCCGGTGTCGGGATTGATACCAGCGTTTACGTAACGGTGAGTTGGCGTAACCACATCTACACACGGCCCCAGGCCCTTCCGGAACTTCAGCCGCTGGGGCACGCGAAAGGGTCGCTTCTCGCTACCGTCTGTCCTGTTCCGCAGCTTCGGTCCAATTGGCAGTTCGCACCCCGCCCGCTGTGCAAGCTCGGCAATCGTCGCCGCACCAGTGCCAGCCGGCCACTCGCCCTTCGCGTAGTTGTCAACGTCGATAACGATCTGTCCGTCCTGCAAAACGAATGCGATGCCATCGTCGCCGCGCGCCCGCCGCCATTCTTCGATCTGCTCGTCGGACGGCGGCCGTGTGTTGTGATGCCCGGTAAAGCCATTCGGCGGCGGCGATTTCCGCCCTTGCGGCAACGGAATTGGTGCCGGATAGCCTTGCCGCAGATACACGGGCGCTAGGTCGCGGTAGTTAATGGATCTGTGGCCGTTCGTGTCTGAGCTGTCCCGCTTCGCCTTTCGGCGGTTGGTCGGCTCAGGTATCATCGGTAATGCCCTTCATTGGGTCGCCTGTTTCTTGCCATCTGATTCGGGTAGTCGCCCCCGGCCCGCCAAATCCGGGGGCGGCGATTTTATTGGACAGCACCAGACTTCGCTCGATACGTTCCGGTTTGCTTCCGCGACACGATCCAATCCAGGCCATCGCGCCTCGAGAAGAAATTGCAGTTTCCCAACCGCGTCGGAACGATCTCCCTGCGGAGCACCGCGTGCTTTATGCTTCGACGGGTTACCGGCAGGCCCTGCTCACAATGCAGGTACTCCCAGAGCTCATTTTCGGTGAGCACGGGCTTATCCATGTCATCCACGGACGCCTCCAAACATTCGGTCTCGCCTGCGATAAACGCTGACGGGACAACGTGACTCGGGAGGCGCAGCGCACAACCTGCAAGAGCGCAGGGGCGCGCAACACGAGCGGTCTACTGTCACCCGACCCCGGAAGGGCCGGTACTTAGACTTTACCCGAACCGCGCGCCGCCGCGCCCGTTTGTCGGGCGAACGCGGCGACGGCGGAAACGGGTCACCTTATGAGTTGTGCGACCACCTCCTTTTGGTTTCGACTGCGCCGGAACTTTTTTGGGCCGTCACCAGGGCGCCCACAAACTCAGCCGGACATTGATCAGACCGGCGTCGCTATCGTGGTACTGCAACATCTCGACTAATTTGTCCGTGAGCGCAGGGGTGTCTGCGTACGCACCCATCTTTGTAACGAGCCATAAACCGTTTACCTTGTTGGCGCTCAGGCTCCGCGGCGGTTCGTTGTGGTGGGCCCACTCAAACCTTTCACCCGGCCCGAGTCGGTAGGTACGCCGCTCGTTTAGTGCTGTCATGCTATTTCACCTCCTCTACTGTGTTGCAGGTAGCCCAAACCTCGCCCCGCCCAACAAAAAAGAGACCAGGAGCTCACCCTCATTAGGGTTAGCCTCTGGCCTCTTTGGACTCTGTGAGCGATCTGAAGTTTGGAGCCAAATCCCACTCTGGGCTCGGCAACGTCAATGTACATCGTTTCGGATTCGACCGCAAGGCAATACAATTCGACGGAATTTTGGGTCAGACCGGGCCACGAACGTCTATACATATAGAGAATCTAAGGAAGCATGCGCGCTGCCGGTGGCCCGGTTCGGGCCAAACAATGCTTGCGATCGCCGATTCCCGCGGCGGGAGCATCGGCACGGTGTGTTCGGCAATCCGCGGACTATGGCGCTAGGGACAGGGGACGTCATGACGAGAGGAGCTCTCGCGGGGCTCGAACAGCGCCTACAGAAGCACTTTGAGCACCGGCACCCGTGCCCGTCGATCTCCGCGGCCCAGCAGAAACTTGACGGGTTGTTCCCAAGCTGAAATACGCGGTTTGATTCCCGACATCGGCTTTACGTTTGAGCAGGGCTATGCACCCGGAACGCCCGACGCGCGGCAGCGGTCCCCTAGCGGTCCCGTACTCGGCTCTACTATCCCAGGCATGCCACTGAAGGTCTGGCTCGCCGGTGAGCAACTCGACCTCCAGCGCCTTGCTGCTCTTTTCTCAGATGGCGATGTGCGGGTCGTCCCAGACAATGACGAGGACGGTCGTTACTACCTGACAGCGGTGGGCCTCGACCAGGCACACGAGGTGAACCGCGTCTACCCCACAGTTCAACTTCTGCTCGGATGGATCAACGGCGCGGCGAAGGTGGAGATTCCGGACTTTCACGACGTGACGTACGCCGGGCGTTACACCACGGCTAACGGCGACCAAGTGATTCAACCCGCCGCAGCAGTTCTGCGGCTCCGAGTGGGTGTGACCGCTAGCGCGGAGGTGCGCGGCCCGGACGGCGCAGTGAAGCCATCACCGCAGCCACCCGCTGTAACTCGCGTCGCCCTCGCCGCGTCGAACGATCAAGTCGCCAAGGTGCTGACGCTAATGGCCGGCGACCGGAACTGGGATGACCTCTGGAAGGTGTACGAGACGATCCGCAAGGCGGTCGGCGGCACAAATGCTCTCGTGAATCAGCTCCAGTGGATAACCGAGGGTGACAAGAAAGCCTTCAGGGAATCAGCGAACAACCCCGACGTCAGCGGGGACGACGCGCGCCACGCGATCCCGACGAGTCCAACACCACCGACGCGAACGATGACGATCGATGAGGGCCGAGCCTTCATCAACGATCTCATCGCGAAGTGGACCGACTGGGTGATCGCAAACTCCTAACAGCTCAGTTCGGACGCATGGGGCCGGAGATGTCGGCCAGGCAGTGGACGATATGGCGCATGACAGGTGACGTGGATGAAGCGACCAACGCCCGTTTTCGCGCCGAGCTACGTAAGCAACTCGGGTTCCTTGGAAGAACCGCGAAGCTGTTTGACGAGGGGCACGAGGATGAGGGCGTTCGCCTGGCCGCCGTGATGCGGGTGCTTTTCCACGACACCTTTCATCCGAAGACTGGAAAGCCAAACAGCATCTCCCTGTTGACCCACCTCGGGATGCGGGAAAGCTGCACCATGCTCACCACACCCCCCACTCAGCTCGCGGACTGGAGGGATTTTCTAGCCGTGAAGATCGACCTAAATTCAGCAACGCCGAGCTCGCTCGTGCCGAGACTGGACCTCCAACTGATCGAAATCCCGTTTACGACTTGGTGGGATTCAGATTCGGTTAGAGCCAAGGCATCGGTCTCACGTCGGCGGCTCATAACGAACGCCGCCAACAAAGACGGCGGGGCCCACGTCGACCGCAAGCTAGAACGGTTCTACGAGGAACTGATGCACGCCAACTGGTCTTTAGGAATCACTGGCAACCTCACATATGACGGCCCGCCGCCATTCGAACAGGGCGTCACCCAGTACCCGAAGAATGCTCACCTGGCGCTGCTCCGGCAGTTCGCCTACGAGGTCCTTGCAACTGCCGAGCGATTCGGATGGTTCTGATAACGCTTAACCATGAAGCGCTACAACATTTCCCGCGTGCAACGGCTTCGGCGCCGCCAGCGCGCCCAGCGCCGCCATGTTGCCGGTGTGGTCGTCGGTGTTGATCAGGTGGCGTAGACGGTCAGCGTCGTCTCGACGTCGCGGTGCCCCATCAGCTCCGCGATGTCGATGGGCCGGATGCCGGCCGCGAGGCACAGGCTCGCGTAGGTGTGGCGTAAGGAATGGAACGACTGGTCAGGGTCTACGTTCGTGGTCGGCGTAAGCCTATTGGCCCGCAGCACCGCCGGTCGGTAGACGGCAATGTAGAACGTCGTGTGGCGGAGCGGCTGGTCCCAGTCGAGCACCAATCGCTTCTCGGCGTCTTCCACCGATAGGTCGGCCAGGGCGTTGGCCTGCCGCGGGGCGCGGGACTTCGCGGTGGTGCTCGGCGCAATCTCTTCCACACCCGTCGTGGCCGCTCCTGGCTCGCCGGGCGTCGCCCGCACTCCGGTAGGCCGGGGCCGGATGAGCACCATCGCGGGCCACAGCGGGGCGTCAGGTTCGTCCCGGTGCGGGTGTTCGGCGAGGTAGTCGCGCAGCAAGGCGGCGCAAGGTGCAACGGTCGTTGGACATTTCGATGGCGATCAGCACGCCTCCGTCCGTCGAGCGGGTCGACCGCTATGCCCGCTCACCCGGTCCGCGTGCCGCGAGGTTAGCTAGCGCTGCCGCGTATGGTAAGCACTCCGCCCAGTCGCCGGGGTGACGCCGGGGTGAGCGCCTTAACCGCGCCTCCCACGCGCGCACAAAGCTCTCTGACCAGGCAAAATACGGTGGGGCGGGCGGGGCTCGAACCCGCGACCAACGGATTATGAGTCCGCGGCTCTAACCAACTGAGCTACCGCCCCCTGGCGCGTCGGCACCATGTTGCCATGGGCAAGAGCCGTCAGCTGAACACTGTCTGACCGTCGGCGCCGATCAGATACTGCTCGGTGCCTTGCTCGACTCGTGGTGCGTCGGCCCCCAAGGATACGGCGACCTTATTGCTGGCATTGCGCATCACGTCGAAGGTCATCTCGACGGCCTCGGCGTCGGAGAAGTGCTGGCGAACCGCGGTGGCAACACTGCGGTCGATGCGCCCCGGCGACCAGATCAGCGCGTCGGCATACCGCAGCGCCGCCTTCTGCCGGTCGGTGAGCAACCTGGAAGCTTCGAAGTGTTCGATGTCGTCGTACAGCGATTCGGATCCGCCGGCGTCAAGCGCCGTCGTTTCGCGCAGCGACTTGCACAGCCGGCAGTTATGTTGCGCGGCCCCGCGCAGCCGGACCATTTCTGACGTCAGCGCATCCAGCCCACGCAGCCGCGCCACTGCGGGCAAAAAGCCGTCGAACACCGCATGGGACGGATCGCTGGCGTGATCCCACGACATCGGCCCCACAACCCAGCCCAGATAGTCCTGGCCGACACCAAGCGCTTCCAACCCGGCCCGCACCCGAGGCACGAAATCGGCGATATACATCTGCACCACGACGCTAAACGCCTTGTCTCCCAACGCAGACCACAGCCGCGAGCGCTGCTCGGCGTCAATCATCGAGACGTCGATGCTGAATTGCTCGGCGAACTCCGCGACCACGACCTCGGTCTCCGACTCCGGCCCGTCCACCACAACCTCGGCCGGCAGCGGCGGCAGACCAAGCGTCTGAGCACACACGGCCCGGACCAGAGCGTCGATCCGATCGCCGGAAATCGCCACCAACCGCGCTAGCTCGTCACGAACGTCCACCGGAGAATTATTGCCCCTGGAGCCGGGTAGCCGATACGGCTTGACCTGAACAGCGCCCTACGATCCGAGGATGACCCCGGATGCCGTGGCACCTGAAACCTTCGTGACCCACGGACCCGGTGGCGTGCGCATCGTTGCCGATCGCCAGGGCGATCCCCGGGCGCGTGCCGTGGTGTTCCTGCACGGCGGCGGGCAGACCCGCCGCTCCTGGGGCCGCGCCGCTGCCGCGGTAGCGGAGCGAGGGTGGCAGGCAGTCACTGTCGACCTTCGCGGCCACGGCGAATCGGACTGGTCGGACGACGGTGACTACCGCGTCGTCAGCTTCGCCGGCGACGTCCAAGAAGTGCTGCGCCAGCTGCCCCCGCGACCGGTATTGGTGGGCGCCTCCCTGGGCGGGCTCACCACAATGCTTCTGGCCGGCGAACTCGCACCCGGCATCGCCAGCGCCGTCGTTCTGGTCGACATCGTGCCGCACATGGATCCGTCCGGGGCGACGCGGATACACAACTTCATGGCCGACCGGATGGAATCGGGCTTCGACTCCTTAGACGAGGTCGCCGACGCGATCGCCGAATACAACCCCCATCGGCCGCGCCCCTCCGACCTGGAGGGCCTGACCACCAACCTGCGCCGCCGCGGCGATCGCTGGTATTGGCACTGGGACCCGCAGTTCATCAGCGGCACCGCGTCGCGTCCCCCGATTGAAGTCACCGACGTCGATCGCCTGCACACCGCGGTCGCCGCGATCCTGCGCGACGGCGTGCCGACACTTTTGGTGCGCGGCCAGATGAGCGACCTCGTCAGTCAGGAGCGCGCTGACGAATTCCTTTCGCGCTTCCCGCAAGTCGAGTTCGTCGACGTCCGCGGAGCCGGCCACATGGTCGCCGGTGACCGCAACGACGTTTTCGCCGACGCGGTGCTGGGCTTCCTTGCCCGGCACGCCGACACCGGCTGACGTCACACCGTGCGGGCCAGCCGGTGGGCAAGCAGCTCGGCGAATCTTGCGGGATCTTCGAGTGCACCGCCTTCAGCGAGAAGCGCGGTGCCGTAGAGCAATTCCGCGGTCTCGGCCACCGAGGGATCGTCGGCGCGGTCCTTGTGGGCCTGCTGCAGGCCAGTGACGAGCGGATGCTCCGGGTTCAGTTCGAGAATTCGCTTCCCGACCGGAACCGCCTGTCCGGACGCCTGATAGATCCGCGCGAGCGCCGGTGTCATCCCAAAGGCGTCGGTGATCAGGCAGGCCGGCGACTCGGTCAGCCGGCTGGAGAGCCGCACTTCCTTGACATGATCGGCCAGAGTCTCCTGCAACCACGTCAGCAGGTCGGCGAAATCCTTTTCCTGCTCCTCGCGCTCGGCCTTGTGCGCCTCCTTGTCCTCCTCGGAGTCAAGGTCCACCTCGCCCTTGGCCACCGACTGCAGCGCTTTGCCGTCGAACTCGGTCACCGACCCCACCCAGACCTCGTCAACCGGGTCGGTCAGCAACAGCACCTCGTAGCCCTTGGCCCTGAATGCCTCGAGATGCGGTGACTTCAGCAGCTGCTCACGGTTCTCACCGGTGGCGTAAAAGATCTGCTCCTGGCCATCTTTCATGCGCTCGATGTACTCGACCAGCGTGGTGGGTTCCTCGTCGCTGTGCGTCGAGGCGAACGAGCAGATGCGCAGCAGCGCGTCCTGGTTGTCGAAGTCCGACATCAGGCCTTCTTTGAGGACTCTGCCGAACTGCGTCCAGAAGGTGCGGTAGTCCTCCGGCCGCTCAGCCTGTAGTTCTTTGATTGTCGAGAGAACCTTTTTGGTCAGGCGACGCCGGATCGCGTTGATCTGGCGGTCCTGTTGCAGGATCTCGCGGGAAACGTTGAGCGACATGTCCTGTGCGTCGACGACACCCTTGACGAAGCGCAAATACATCGGCATGAGCTGATCGCAATCGCCCATGATGAACACCCGCTTGACGTACAGCTGGATACCGACACTGGCGTCGCGGTTGAAAAGGTCGAACGGCGCGTGCGACGGGATGAAGAGCAAGGCTTGGTACTCGAAAGTGCCTTCGGCCCGCATCGCGATGACCTCGAGCGGGTCATCCCAGGCGTGCGCGATGTGCTTGTAGAACTCCTTGTACTCCTCTTCGGAAACCTCGTCTTTCGGCCGGGCCCACAGCGCCTTCATCGAGTTGAGGGTCTGCGTTTCGATGGTGACGGTCTCGTCGCCACCTTCCTCGGTGGCCGGGGTAGTCCGCTCGACCTGCATCCGGATGGGCCAGGCGATGAAGTCGGAGTACTTCTTGACCAGGCTTCTGATCGTGTATTCCGCGGTGTAGTCGTGCAGCTCGTCCTCGGCATCTTCCGGCTTGAGGTGCATGGTCACCGACGTGCCCTGCGGCGCATCGTCGACCGATTCGATGGTGTAGGTGCCCTCGCCACTCGACTCCCATTTGGTGGCCTCACTCTCGCCGGCCTTGCGTGTCAGCAACTCGACCTTGTCGGCGACCATGAATACCGAATAGAACCCGATGCCGAACTGGCCGATCAGCTCCTCGGAGGCATCCGCATTTTTGGCCTCCCGCAGCTGCTGACGTAGCTCCGCGGTCCCCGATTTGGCCAGCGTGCCGATCAGATCCACGACCTCCGCGCGCGTCATCCCGATGCCGTTGTCGCGAACAGTCAGGGTGCGGGCATGTTTGTTCGCGTCGATCTCGATGTGCAGATCGGAGGTATCGACGTTGAGGTCCTTGTTCCGGAACGCTTCCAGACGCAGCTTGTCCAACGCATCGGAGGCGTTCGAGATCAACTCCCGCAGGAACGCATCCTTGTTGGAGTAGACGGAGTGGACCATCAAATCCAGCAGCTGGCGTGCTTCGGCCTGAAATTCCAACTGCTCGACGTGTGTGCTCATGACATTCCCCTCGACGACATAAAGCCCAAATTTACCGAGACCCCGAATCGCTGAAGCCCTGGCCCTGGTTCGCCCCGTCTCGGCAGCGAAACGTCGGGGTAACAGTTTGAGCAAATTACATGCTGGGTATTTGACAGGTCAGAGTCACGTTGTCGAGTGAGCAGGAGAAACCATGGCGACGATTGCTAACCCGTCGCAAACCCGAGATCCACGCATCACCGCACTTCACGTCGGAGCAGTAGCCAGTGCCATCGTGTCTGGTACATATGCGCTGGTAGAGCTGGCCGTCGGCACGCCGTTCGAGTTCGGTGTCGCGTTGGCACTGTGCGGCGCGTGGTGGATCGCCGCCGACTACCTGGGACGCATGATCGGGCGCACGCGTGGCGCCCGCCGCGGCGCAGCCCCGAGGCAACCGCGCCGAATTTGTCACGTCGTGTTTGTCGGCAACAGCGAACAACCGTCGGCCATGCCCCATGGCGGGTTCGGATTGGCCGCCTGAGCTGACGATTATTGGGCCTGGCTCACCGAGGACATGTGGAAGTCGGGTATCCGCAGCGACGGCATCGCCGCCCGGGTGGCCCAATCACCCCACTCCCGGGGCAAGGTCACCTCGCTGGCACCGACCTGGGTGGCCCGACGCAACAGGTCCAGCGGGCTCTCGTTGAACCGGAAGTTGTTGACCGCCGCGGTGACTTCACCGTCGGCGACGAGGTAGACCCCATCGCGGGTGAGCCCGGTCAGCAGCAGTGTGGTCGGGTCGACCTCGCGGATGTACCACAGGGTGGTCAGCAGCAGGCCGCTCTCGGTCTCGGCAATCATGTCAGCGAGGGGGGCCTGTCCGCCCGTCATCAGCAGGTTGTCCGCGGCCACGGCGTACGGCGCG
Organism: Mycobacterium sp. NGS62; assembly: GCF_059812285.1. Classification (NCBI taxonomy): domain Bacteria; kingdom Bacillati; phylum Actinomycetota; class Actinomycetes; order Mycobacteriales; family Mycobacteriaceae; genus Mycobacterium; species Mycobacterium sp. NGS62. Next base: position 624,139 of record NZ_JCALCK010000001.1, read on the forward strand.
TTGAATTCGGCGGCCGCCGCCCGCGGGTAGGCGAGCGCGTTGATCACGCCGTCGCGCACCCAGTCCACCCGCTCGATGTCCATCCCGTTGTCGAAGACCGACACCGTTTCCGATGAACTGGTGGCCGCGACGAATGGCGAACAGCCCAGGTCCGCGGCAGCCGGATCGGAGTACAACGTCAGCGGCAAATCGGTGAGCCGCTCCCCCACCCGGGTTCCCCCGCCGGGAACCGACAGCGCTGTGCGGCCCTCCTGGGCGCCGCGGCCGGACATCGTCCAGCCCAGATAGATCATCATGTCGGCCACCGTCGACGGCGACATGATCGTCTCGTAGCGCCCCGCGGGTAACTCGATGATCTGGCCGGCCCAATCCAATCGCGTGGACAATTGTTCCAACAGCAGATCCGTTGGCACACCGGCGAAATCCGGTGTGCCGATGCCGGCCCAGGCGCTGGCGACGCCCCGCTTGGCGTTGATCTCTACCGAACCGGTGGGCTGGGTGTAGCGTCGCCGCAGCCCCGTCGACGTCGCCACCAGCGTCGTCTGTAACTCGTGGCGGGCAAAGCCGTACAACAGATCCACGCCGCGAAAACCCTGGGTCAACGAACCTGCGACATCGCCGAATACCTCTGCGCCCGTTCCCGGTACCGGCGCATCCCAGTTCTCCGGCACGTCGGTGCCGGGCAGCAACGGCGCAACGTCGCGGGCCTTCGGCGCGGACCGGGCCGCCTCCGCCGACGCTTCGACCAGAGCCGGGATCAGCGACGGATCCACCTCCGCGGAGCGCAGCGAACCGACGCGGGAGCTATCGCCTTGCCGCACAATCGAAATCACTGTGGTACTGCGGCTTGTTGACACGCCGTTGGTGGTCATCGAGTTGTTGGCCCAGCGCAGCGACGCCTCGCTGCGGTCAGTGACGATCACGATGGTCTCGTCGGCACGCGCCGCCGCCAGCGCGATGTCGACGACCTGCTGCGGGCTGATCATCGGCCGGCCTCCGCCCGGGTGTTGAGCACATTGATGCCACGGAATAACGCCGAGGGGCAGCCGTGGCTGACGGCGGCCACCTGCCCGGGTTGGGCCTTGCCGCAGTTGAACGCCCCGCCCAGCCGCCAGGTCGACGGCCCGCCGACGGCCTCCATCGCATTCCAGAAATCGGTGGTGGTTGCCTGATAGGCGACGTCGCGCAGCTGGCCGTCCAGCCGGCCGTCGCGGATCCGGAAGAACCGCTGCCCGGTGAACTGAAAGTTGTAGCGCTGCATGTCGATCGACCAGGATTTGTCGCCGATGATGTAGATGCCGTCGTCAACCCGTGCGATCAGGTCGGCGGTAGACAACTCGTCGCGGCCCGGTTGCAGTGACACGTTGGCCATTCGCTGAATCGGCACGTGATGCGGCGAATCGGCATACGAGCAGCCGTTGGAGCGGGGCTGGCCCAGCCGCGGCGCGAACACGCGGTCGAGTTGGTAGCCGACGAAGATCCCGTCGCGCACCAGATCCCAGCTTTGGGCGGCTACTCCTTCGTCGTCGTAACCGATGCTGGCCAAACCGAATTCGGCGGTGCGATCGGCGGTCACGTTCATCACCGGTGAGCCGTAACGCAAGCTGTGCAGCTTGTCGGGTGTGGCGAATGACGTCCCGGCGTAGGCGGCTTCGTAGCCGATCGCGCGGTCGTATTCGGTGGCGTGCCCGATGGATTCGTGGATGGTCAGCCACAGGTTGGTCGGGTCGATCACCAGGTCGGTCGGCCCGGCCGCCACGCTGGGCGCCGTGACCTTCTCGGCCAGCAGTGACGGCAGTTCGGCCAGCTCGTCGCTCCAATGCCAGACCTCGTCGCCGGCGACCACTTCCCAGCCGCGGCCGGTCGGCGGCGCCAGCGTGCGCATGGTGTCGAAACCACCCGCGGCGGCATCGACGTTGACCGCCTCCAGGCCGGCCATCAGCCGGACCCGCTGCTGGGTGATCGTCGAGCCGAACGTGTCGGCGTAAAAGGTCTGCTCCTTAGCCGCGGTCATCCCAGCCGACACGTGGTCCACCCCGTCGGCGGCCAGCAGCCTGCCGGAGTAGTCCGCCAGCACGGCGACTTTGTCGGCGGTCGGCACGGTGAACGGGTCGACCCGATAGCTCGAAACCCAACTCGCGTCGGTGTAGACCGGCTCGGGTGCCAGTTCGATGCGTTCGTCGTTCAGCGCAGCCAAGGCGGTGGCCACCGACACGGCCCGCTGCGCGGTGTCGACGGCGACCGGGACGGAGAGCTCGGCGTGCGATGCGAACCCCCAGGTGCCGTCGACGATCACCCGGACGGCTAATCCGAGTTCGCGGCTGATGACCGTGGTCTCCAACTCGCCGTCGCGCAGCCGAATGACCTCGGTGGTGATGCGGTGAATCCGCAGGTCAGCGTGGCTGGCGCCGGCGGCAGTCGCCGCGGACAGCGCGGCGTCGGCCAACTCGTGGCGGGGCAGGTGAAGAAAGTCAGCATCGATCCCCCGGTTCGGCGTCACCGCTACACCGTAACGACCGGCTTTAATACAGCCATGGCCGATCCTGGGCTGGCGAAGGGACGCCGCTCCATAGCGCTGGGCTATGCGTTGCTGGCGCCCAGCCTGTTCGGGGTGGTCGCCTTCCTGCTGCTGCCGATGCTGGTGGTGGTGTGGCTGAGCCTGCACCGCTGGGATCTGCTGGGCCCGATCGAGTATGTCGGACTGGCCAATTGGCGCTCGGTGTTGACCGATTCGACGTTTGGCAATTCCCTGGCGGTGACGCTGGTGTTCGTCGCGATCGTGGTGCCGGTGCAGACGGTGCTGGGTCTGGCCGCGGCCTCGTTGCTCGCGCGAGAGCTCCCCGGTAGTGGCGTGTTTCGCACCGTGTACGTGCTGCCGTGGATCTGCGCTCCGTTGGCGATCGCGGTGTTGTGGCGCTGGATCCTGGCCCCAACCGATGGTGCGGTGAGCACCGTGCTGGGGCACCGCATCGAATGGCTCACCGATCCGGGCTTGGCGTTGCCGGTGGTCTCAGCGGTGATCGTGTGGACGAACGTCGGTTATGTGGCGCTGTTCTTCGTGGCGGGCATTCTGGCGATTCCCGCCGAGATCCACGCCGCGGCCCTGACCGACGGGGCGAGCGCCTGGCAGCGGTTCTGGCGCATCACTCTGCCGATGCTGCGGCCCACCATGTTCTTCGTGCTGGTCACCGGAATTGTCAGCGCCGCCCAGGTTTTCGACACGGTGTATGCGCTGACCGGCGGCGGGCCGGCCGGCCGCACCGATCTGGTGGCACACCGCATCTACGTCGAGGCCTTCGGCTCGGCGGCAATCGGGCGCGCCGCGGTCATGGCCCTGGTGCTATTCGTCATCTTGGTCGGCGTCACCATCGCTCAGCACCTGTACTTTCGGCGGCGGATCAGCTATGACCTCACTTAGGGCGTCCGCAGTTTACGCCGGCCTGGCGGTCGGTGCCGTCGTCATTCTGGCGCCGTTTGCGCTTGGCTTGTTGACGTCGTTTACCTCGGCTCGGCAGTTCGCGACCGGCACGCCGCTGGCCTGGCCCCAGCCGTTCACGCTGGCCAACTACACGGATCTGGGCGGTGCGGGTTTTGGCCGCGCGCTTGTGGTCACCGCGTTGATGACTGCCGTGATTCTGCTTGGGCAGCTGAGCTTTTCGGTGCTCGCAGCTTATGCCTTCGCACGGTTGCAGTTTCCCGGGCGTGACGTGCTGTTTTGGGTCTACATCGCGACGTTGATGGTGCCGGCGACGGTGACCGTGGTACCGCTGTATCTGATGATGGCGCAACTCGGCCTGCGCAACACGTTCTGGGCGTTGGTGTTGCCGTTCGTGTTCGGCTCGCCGTATGCGATCTTCTTGCTGCGTGAGTACTTCCGGGCCATCCCCGATGACCTGGTCAACGCCGCCCGCCTCGACGGCGCCAACACGCTGGATGTGATCGTGCACGTGGTGGTCCCGTCGAGCCGGCCCGTCCTGGTCACCTTGATGCTGATCACCGTTGTCTCGCAATGGAACAACTTCATGTGGCCACTGGTGATCACCAGCGGCGCCAAATGGCGGGTGCTGACGGTGGCGACAGCCGCGTTGCAGTCCCGCTACAACGCCCAGTGGACGCTGGTGATGGCGGCCACCACGGTGGCAATCGTTCCGCTGGTCATGCTGTTCGTGGTATTCCAGCGGCACATTGTGCGCTCGATCGTGATCTCGGGGCTGAAATGACTCGCCTGCGGATTTCCACGCTGGCCGCTGCGGCAGTGGTGGCAGTGGCCGCGCTCCTGGCAACGACGGCGGTGCTGCTGGACCTCTCGGCCACACCACGCGGCGGCAAGACCGTGGTGACCGTGCGGTTGTGGGATGAACAGGTCGCGACGGCCTACCGGGAGTCCTTCGCGACGTTCATGCGCGCGCATCCGGATATCGAAGTGCGCACCAATGTGGTGGCCTATTCCACCTACTTCGACACGCTGCGCACCGACGTGGCCGGTGGCAGCGCCGACGACATCTTCTGGCTGTCCAACGCCTATCTCGCTGCCTATGCCGACAGCGGACGGCTGATGCATATCGACAACGCCGGGGACTGGGAGCCTGCGGTGGTCGAGCAGTTCACCCGCGACGGCGTGTTGTGGGGCGTGCCGCAGCTGACCGACGCCGGTACCGCGGTGTATTACAACGCGGATCTACTGGCGGCGGGAGGAGTTGATCCCGCCCGGTTGGCGACGCTGCGGTGGAGCCCCGTCCGCGACGACACGCTGCGCGCGCTGCTGGCACAGCTCACCATCGACGCCGACGGGCATACCGCCGCCACACCGGGTTTCGATCCGCGGCGGGTCAGGCAGTGGGGCTACAACGCCGCCAACGACCCGCAGGGCATCTACTTGAACTACATCGGCTCGGCGGGCGGAGTGTTCCAGTCCGGCGATAGGTTCGCGTTCGACAACCCCGAGGCGGTCACCGCGTTCAGCTATCTGGTCACGTTGATCAACGACGAGCACGTCGCTCCCCCGGCCTCCGACACCAACGACAACACCGACTTCTCCCGCAATCAGTTCCTGGCCGGCAGGATGGCGCTGTTCCAGTCCGGCACCTACAACCTGGCCGGCGTGGCCGAGCACGCCAGATTCCGCTGGGGTGTGGCGATGCTGCCGTCTGGGCCGAAGGGGCGAGTCAGCGTCACGAATGGCATTGCCGCCGCGGGTAATTCAGCGACGCCCCACCCGGCTGCGGTGCAACAGGTCCTGGGCTGGATGGGCAGCAAGCAAGGCAATGACTACCTGGGCCGCCGCGGCTCGGCCATTCCGGCGGTGCTGCCGTCGCAGCGGGTGTATTTCGATTACTGGGCCGACAAAGGCGTGGACGTCACACCGTTTTTCGCTGTGCTGCGCGGTCCGCGCATCCCTGCCCCCGGCGGGACGGGCTTCGCCGCCGGATTCCAGGCACTCAAACCGTACTTCGACGAAATGTTCCTGGGCAGAAGCGACGTGGCGACGACTCTGCGCCGGGCGCAGGACGCGGCCAACACGGCTGCCCGTCGATAGGGTTAGGCGCCCAGCACCAACTCCGCGGCCAGCGCAGCGCCGCATACCACCAGGGCGATCGACAGCGCCACCCAGTCAGAAAGCTTGGGTCGCGTGGGTGCGGCCGAGATCTGACCGGTTCCACCGCGGGCGGTGATCGCGTCGCCCATTTCGTCGGCCCGGCGCAACGTCACCGTGATCGCGGTCGCGAGCAGATCGATCAACTCCAATGCGCGGCGCCTGCGCCGGGCTCGGCGGCTGTGCGGTATCTGTCTGGGCCGCAACCGACGTGCGGCATAGAGCACCCGGAACTCCTCGATCAACATCGGGAAGGCGCGCAACGCAAGCGCCAACGCCACGGCCCATTCGTCAACCGGAATCCGCAGCCAGCGCAACGGTCGGCCCAAAGTCGCTACGGCGGGCGCGATCTCGGCGACATTGGTGGTCCACGAGACCATGCCCCCCAGGCCCAGCAGAACGATCGACAACGCGGTGATGCGCAGAAAGTTCAGCAACCCACCCAGCCCTAGGGACGTCGTGCCCACCTGAACCACCGGATGGCCGCCGGCCAAGGCCGCGGTGAGACCACCGATTGCGACCATGATCCATAGCCAGCGCGGCACCGAAGGCAGCGCACCACGAGGTATGTGCGCTATCCGCGCCGCCACCAATATCAGCGCGGCCACCAGCCCGATCGCCACCCAACCCGGGTAGAAGGTCAGCAACACCGAAATAGCGAAAACCACCACCAGTTTGGTGCCGGCCCACAGGTCGTGGACAACTGACCCTCGCGGTATCGGACGCAGCAGCACGACTGGCCGAGGCGGTCGCCGGGTCGAGCGGCGCGGCGGCGCAGGCGTACTCACGCGACGCCTCCCGCCGCTGTCGACGCCGGCTCGAGCACGCCGCCGCGCAGATGCAGTATGCGCGGGCACAATTCCTCGAGGCCGGTGAAGTCGTGCGAAATCACCACCACGGTCAGACCTTGCTCACGGCGCAGATCCTCCAGCAACCGCAGCAACCCCTGCTGACTGACGGCGTCCAGGCCGGCCAGCGGCTCGTCGAGGATCAACGCCCGCGGCGCACGGGCCAACAACCCGGCAAGGACCACGCGGCGCATCTGTCCACCGCTGAGTTGGTCGATTCGCCGTTCAGCCAGTGCGCTGTCCAGTCCCACGACAGCCAGCGCCGTCGCCACCCGGTCCTTGTCATGGGGCGAAAACCCGGCCGCCGACGCGACTTCCAGGTTCACCCGGCTGCGCATCAACTGCAATCGCGCGGCTTGAAACGACAACGCCACCGCACCGACCTGCTCGTGGGTCGGCCGGCCGTCGAGCAGGCAGCTGCCAGTAGTCGGCACTGTCAGCCCGGCCATGATCCAGGCCAAGGTGGACTTGCCTGAGCCGTTGCCGCCGTGGATCAACACTCCGTCGCCCTGATAAACCGCGAAGCTGACGTCGCGCAGCGCGGTCTTCTGCCACGGCGTGCCGTTGCCGTATTCGTGACCCACACCCACCAGCTCGAGAACCGGCGTGTCCTCGTGTTGGTGGACCGCGACGGTAGCCATCGGCGCCGCCGTCGTCTCGACCATCGCGGTGTTGTCCGGCGAATCGCTGAGATTGATTGTGCGGTCGGCGGACTGGGCCTCATCGTTGTAGTGCGTGATGTGAACCAGCGCGGTGCGATGCCTTTCCGACAGACCGGACATGATGCGCAACAGCGCCTCGCGGCCCTCCTGGTCGACCATGCTGGTGACCTCGTCGGCGATCAGCAACGCCGGCTTCCGCGCCAGCGCGGCCGCCATCGCCAACCGTTGCAGCTCACCGCCGGACAAGTTTCCGGTGTCGCGTTCGGCGAACCCGTCGAGCCCGACTTCGCTGAGTAATCGATCGACGTCGGTGCTGGTGCCGGGCGGCAGCCCCCACACCACGTCGTCGCCGACCCGCGTGCCCAACACCTGGCTTTCCGGGTGCTGCAGGATAACCGCGGTGCCGCCGGGCCGCCCCAGGCCAACCGCGCCGGGCCGCACGACACTGCCCGAGGTCGGTTCCCGGCCGGCCAGGATCAGCATCAAGGTGGATTTCCCCGAGCCGTTAGCACCGGTGACCGCCACGTGTTCGCCGACGTGGACATCCAAGCTGACCGGACGCAACGCGTCCTGGTTAGTGCGCGGGTAGCGGTAGCGCACCTGATCCAGCCGCACCGGAACCGGTTCGATCGGCCCGCTTTCGGCCAGCGCGTCGAGCTTGTGGACATCGGGGATACCGCGCATCCGCTCCAATACTCGCGCCAGCGCCCACCACCCGATCAACGACACGATCGTGACGGAGATAACGCTGGTACCGAGGATCAGCCAGGGCCAGTACTGCAGCGCCACGGCGATGAACCGCCTGAGGTCGTCGGCGGATTGCTGCAGCCCGCCCCGCGCCAACACCGTCGCGATGCCCTCGACGTTGGCTTTGAGTGTGTCGAAGATCAAATGCCGCAGCCGCGCGAGCACGGTCAGAGCGGCCGCCATCCCCGCACCGAAGACCGCGCCGGCCACCAAGGATGCGGCGATCACCGTTGGCGTTCCGCGGCGCCTGCGCTTGACGATCCCGGTCAGCCCGCCGATGTAGGCACTATTGACGACGGTCATAAAGCCGCCCATCCCTGCGATCAGGAAGGCGATGATCCCCGCAGCGACGGTCGCGGCGATCAGCACCCGCAACCGGTAGCGGTAGGCCAGCAGTCCCATCGGAACGGTCCCGACCAGCGCCAACGCGCCGGCGAACGGAACCACGATCGAGATGATGGCGATCGCAGCGCACAGCGCGGCCATAACCGATGCCTGCGCAAGTTCGCCGGGCCGCAGCGAATGCGCCCGCCCGGGCGGAGTCGCTGAGCCGGTCGCGGTCATTTCATTGATTCTGCCAGTCGTTGACGCGTATCCCACTTCCGCACGCCGTGCGGTGAGACCGCAAAGATGCCCAACAAGTGGTGTGTATAGCCAAGCTATGGAATTATTAAGGGATGACGACGTCGGCCACTTCCCCGCCTGCTGCTGCCCGCGGCAGCGACAGGTCCCGACCCGGCCTCGGGGCGGATCTACTGGCGGTGGTCGCCCGGCTCAATCGGTATGCCACCCAGCGCATCCAGATGGCGTTGCCGGCGGCGCAAGCTCGGCTGCTGTCGACCATCGAGGCGCAAGGTGAAGCGCGGATCTGCGATCTGGCCGCGGTAGACCACTGCTCGCAGCCGACGATGACCACCCAGGTGCGGCGGCTGGAAGACGCGGGCCTGGTGACCCGGACCGCCGATCCGGGCGATGCCCGCGCGGTCCGCATCCGCATCACAGCGGACGGCGTGCGCGCGCTCGACCGCGTCCGAGCCGACCGGGCCGCTGCCATCGAGCCGCAACTCGACCGGTTGGAGCTCGCCGATCGCCAAACCCTGGCTGAGGCCGTCACGGTTCTGCGCCGGCTGCTCGAGGACTCCCCACCCGTTCCACGACCCGGCACACAGCGGTAACGGCCCAGGTGACGGCTCGTACGCGGTGGCCGTCAGGTTGTCGGCGCATCATGGCGGGTAGACAAGCGGTGATCGAACCCGGCTGATGCGCGCGGAAGGTGGTGACCATGCGGACGGAGGCGCTGGGTGCCCCGTTGACCGTCTGGGTCGGATCGAGAAGGTACACATTCCCCGCCGGCCGCGACGTCACCGTGGGCCGCGACACCCGCTCGGATATCCGCCTCGACGGCGCCGACACATCGACGTCGCCCACCCACGTGGTACTGCACCACGACGGTAAGCAGTGGGTAGCCCTCGACCGCAGCCAACACGGCATCTATGTCGACGGCGTGCGCATGTCCACTGTGTTCATCCGAGACGGCCGGGCCCTCACCATCGGAGACCCGCGGCATGGACCGCGGCTGGTGTTTCAGCTCAGCGCTGCGCCCCCGGGCCCGCCCGGGCCGCCGCCACCCCGCGGGCCACGGCCCCCACCAGCGGCGGCGGGTCGCGAACCCGGCTGGCGCGGCCGCCCGGCGCCGCCGCCCAGTCAACCGCCACCACGGCCGGGCCCGCCCAAACGTCCGCCCCCGCCGCAGAGACCGCCGGAACCGCCGGCGTTTGCGCCGCCGGGGCCGCCGGGGCGCCGACCGAATCCGCCCGCGCCGCCTTCTCAATTGCCTACTCAGCGATTCCGGCCGCCGGCACCCGAGCCGGAACCTGCGCCGCCGCCCGCTGAGTCCGCGCCATCAGCTGACCAGCGACCGGTCGGACCACCGCCGCCGTCGGAAGCGTCGACCCGACGATTTCGCTCGCCTCAGCCGACGCCGGAACCGCCGCCACCACCGCCTCCGATGCCACCTGACCAGCGACCGCAACCGCCGCCGCCACCGGCTCATCCGGAACCGCAACCGTTCGAAGCCCCCCCGGAACCGCCACCGACTACCCAGAGCAAGGCGAACGATCTGGTCGAACGGATGACCGGAGCGATGCAACGGCTGATCCCACACCGGCCCGAACCCCGGCCACACGAGATGGCGCCGACTAGCCCATTGCCCCACGCCGCCGTCGCTCACAGTGAGGCTCCGCCGCAAAAGCCTGCGGCGCTGGGCACATTGGCGACCGAACAGTTGGGCCTCAACGTCGACGGGCAACCGGTGCTTGTCGACGTTTCCTTCACCGCCCAGCCGGGCACGCTGACCGCGGTCATCGGACCGTCGAAGGCGGGCCGCTCGGCTCTGGTCCACCTACTCGCCGGCGAGATGCGGCCCAGTCTGGGTGAAGTCACCATCGGCGGTCACGACGTGCACGACGAATACGCGTCGCTGCGTTCCAGCATCGGCGTGGTGGGTCCATACGACGTGGTGCATCCGCAACTCACCATCGAACAGGCGTTGGGTTACATCGCTGAATTACGGCTGCCGCCAAGCACTTCCGCCGACGAACGTCGCCAGGCAGTCAACCGGGTCATCACCGAGCTGCAGTTGAACTCGCTGCGTACCATCCAGGTCGGCAAGCTTTCGGACAAGCAACGTCAACGCGCCTCGTTGGCATCCGAACTGATCACCGCGCCGTCGCTGCTGGTCATCGATGAACCTGTGGCGGGATCCGACCCGCAGACGATGGCGCTGCTGCGCCGGCTCGCCGACGCCGGACGCGTCGTCGTGGTGTCGACAGCCTCGCCGGACCACGTCGACGTATGCGACCAGGTTTTGCTACTTGCTCCGCAAGGAACTCCGGCGTTCGTGGGGCCGCCCGCCGAAATCGACGACGCGTTGCGCAGCCCCAACTGGGACGAGACTCTCGAGCGGGCTGGTGCAGTCCAGCACCGGCTTTCACCGCGCAGCCCCCAGGCTCCACAGATCGGTGCCGAATCACTGACCCCGCCCGAACACCTCGGGCTGTGGCGCCAAATCGGGGTCGCGGTCCGCCGGCAGGCCTGGCTATTGGTCGGCGATCAGCGCTACTTCATCTTCTTGACGATCCTGCCGGTGTTGTTCGGTGCGCTGACGTTGGTGGTGCCCGGCGAGGCCGGCCTGGGGCAGGCCGACCCCTACGGAAGCGGTCCCGACGAAGCTCTCGAAATTTTGGTTGTGCTGAATCTGGGCGCCGTTTTCATGGGTACCGCGTTGGCGATCCGCGACTTGTTGGGTGAACGCCGCATCTTCCGGCGTGAGCAATCCGGCGGGTTGTCGACGCCTGCCTATCTGGCGGCCAAACTCGTGGTCTACAGCCTGGCCGCCCTCGTCCAGACCGGCATCATCACCACCGTCGCCGTCGCCGGTAAAGGCGCGCCGACCCAGGGCGCGGTGCTGCTGGGCAGCCCGGTGTTTGAGCTCTATCTCACGCTGGCGGTCACCGCCGTCGTCTCGGCGATCGTCGCAATGGCGCTGTCGTCGCTGGCGAAGTACCGAGAACAACTGTTGCTGATCGCCGTCTTGGTGATCCTGCTGTCGTTTCTGTTTTCCGGCGCAGCGTTTCCGCTGGCGGGCCGATTCGGTTTGGAACAGATTTCCTGGCTGCTGCCGTCCCGGTGGGGTTATGCAGCGTCGGCGTCCACTGTCGACCTGCCTGCGGTCAATGTGCTGGCGGCCAGCGATGAGTTGTGGACGCACTCGGTGGGTTGGTGGGTGTTCGACATGGCGATGCTGATCGGCCTCGGCACGGTGTGTGCCGCATTCCTGTATTGGCGGTTGCGGCGCCGTACTGAACCCGGCACGGCGGTGAGCGAAACGGCCGCCACCGGGCTGCCGGATGCGGGGACGGCGCGTTACGGTCAGGTATGACCACGACTGCCGAACACCTGCGCAACACCCTGGACGGGCGCTGGCGTGATGTGAAGAACCAGATGCGGGACAGGCTGACCGACGAGGTCTTCCGCCCACACCACACGCCCAACACCGTGATCGCCCGCACCAAGGTGGTCGAACAGATGACGATCATGGCCGCTGCGGGTGCGGCAGACGATGGATTCCGCAAGGAGCACGGCGGGACGGGCAACGTCGGGGCGGCGATCACGATGATCGAGATGCTTGCGATGTCGGACCTGTCGCTGATGGTGAAGGCCGGCGTGCAGTGGGGTCTGTTCGGTGGTGCCGTGGAAAATCTGGGCACCGAACGCCACCACGAGGCCTACGTCAAGAAGATCATCAACCTCGAGCTGCGGGGTTGCTTCGCGATGACCGAGACCGGACATGGCAGCGATGTGCAGTCGCTGGAGACGACCGCGACCTACGACGCGGACACCGAAGAGTTCGTCATCGAATCCGCCACCCCGACGGCCCGCAAGGACTACATCGGCGGCGCCGCTGAAACCGCCACTATCGCAGCAGTATTCGCACAGTTGTTCACCACTGAGGACGGCAAGCCGGTCAATCACGGCGTGCACTGTTTTCTGGTGCCGATCCGCGACGCCGACGGCAACGACCTGCCTGGTGTGACGACGTCGGACAACCACTACAAAGGCGGGCTGCCCGGTGTGGACAACGGGCGGATTGTGTTCGAACAGGTTCGCGTTCCGCGGAACAACCTGCTGAACAAGTACGGCGACGTCGCGGCGGACGGCACCTACACCTCGCCGATCGAGAACCCGGGCCGTCGATTCTTCACGATGATCGGCACGCTGATCCGCGGACGCGTTTGCGTGGGCGGCAGCGCGGGCAACGCGGCGCGGCTGGCGTTGGACATCGCCACCCGGTATGCGTTGCAGCGCAGGCAGTTCAGCGCGCCCGATGAAGACGACGAGGTGGTGATCATGGATTACCTGGTGCATCAGCGCCGGCTGTTTCCGCTGATCGCCAAGTCGTACGCGTTGCAGTTCGCGCAGAACGAGCTGGTGTCCAAGTGCCACGATCTACAGACCGCGGACGAGCCGGACGCCGAGGAGCAGCGTGAGCTGGAATCGCGGGCGGCCGGACTCAAGGCAGCCAATACCTGGCATGCCAGCCGGGCCATCCAGGAGGCCCGCGAGGCATGCGGCGGAGCGGGTTACATGGCCGAGAACCGGCTGATCGCGCTGCGCGCCGACACCGACGTCTTCACCACCTTCGAGGGTGACAACCATGTGCTGACCCAGTTGGTGGCCAAGGAGTTGCTGACCGCCTACGCCGACGACATCCGCAGCATGAACCCGGTCGAATGGGTTCGCTTTGCGGCTAACGCCGTCGGGGAGCGGGTGATGAAACGCACTGCGGCGGAGACGATTATGCAAAGAATCGTCGATGCCCGCCAGGACAGCGAGGAAGAGGGCAGCCTGTTCAACCGCGGCACCCAGGTCACCATGTTCGAAGACCGCGAGGAGTACCTACTTTCCTCGGTGGCGCGCCGGCTGCAGTCCAAGTCCAACGAAATGTCGGAGTTCGACGCGTTCAACGCCGTGCAGGACCACGTGCTGCACGCGGCGACCGCGCACATCGACCGGGTGGTGCTGGAGGCGTTCGTCGCGGGCATCGACTCGTGTGAGGACGAGCAGGCTCGCGAGATCCTCGAGTTGGTGTGCGACCTCTACGCGCTGTCCGTGATCGAGGATGACAAAGCCTGGTACATCGAGCACCGGTATCTGTCCACGGAGCGGGCCAAGGCGGTCACCCGCGGGATCAATGAGCGATGCCGGCAGTTGCGGCCGCACGCCGAGACATTGGTCGGCGGGTTCGGGATTCCCGAAGAATTGCGCTACGCCGAGATGCTGCACCCGGAGAACCTGCCCGACTGACTGCACAACTGCGACAGATACGTAACGGCCTCGCAGCACGCGAAGGCCACGGCATGTGTTTCCGCTCACACGAAGCCTTGGCGAAATCTGGGAATCTGCGTCGGGTTTGGTGAAATCGCTGCAGCGACCCTGACGGTAAAGGTGCGACGACGCTAGCCTGACTTGGGATTTCGTGATCGGTGATGATCATTCCCGCCCGGGTTAACCCGCTGTTTCGCGCACCTCACCGCGGTACGACCGCGGCGATGAATCCGTAAAGCCGCGGCAACCTCGCCTTACTGATCTTGAAACAACCCGATTGCATGCTTGTGCTCAATGTCGCCTGCACGTCGAGGAGGAAACACCGGTGGCTGCCGAGCCGAACACGTCAGACGCCGTCGACACGCTGTGCGCGTACTGCGGTGTCGGTTGCGGCATGGTTCTGCAGGTCGACACGGATCCGCAGACCGGCCGGCGTCGGGTGGCGAAGTCGACCGGGCACAAGACGCATCCGACCAACTTCGGCCGGTTATGCACCAAGGGCGCGACTACCGCGGAGATGCTGGCGGCTCCTGGCCGGATGGAGTCGGCGTACGTGCGGCCGCAACGCGGTGAATCTATCGAGGCGGCCGATATGCATGCGGCGATCACCCACTGCGCCAAGCGGTTGCGGGCAATCATCGACAAGCACGGCCCGGACGCCGTCGCACTCTATGTCTCGGGACAGATGTCCACCGAAGCTCAGTATCTGGCGAACAAGCTAACCAAGGGGTTCATCGGCAGCAACCAGATCGAATCGAACTCTCGGCTCTGTATGGCCAGCGCCGGTTCCGGTTACAAACAGTCCCTGGGCGCCGATGGCCCGCCCGGCTCGTACCAGGACTTCGATGCGGCCGATGTCTTCTTTGTCATCGGCGCCAATATGGCTGACTGCCACCCCATTCTGTTCCTGCGGATGATGGACCGGATCAAGGCCGCCGGCGCCAAATTGATCGTCGTCGACCCCCGTCGCACCGCAACCGCCGAGAAAGCCGATCTGTTTCTGCAAATCAATCCGGGCACCGATCTGGCGCTGCTGAACGGTCTGCTGCACCTGATCGTCGAAAATGGTGATACCGATCGCGAATTCATCGCCGAGTTCACCGACGGCTGGGAGGTGATGCCGAGCTTCTTGCAGCAGTTTCCCCCCGAAACCGTAAGCGAGATCACCGGTATCGCCGAGGCAGACATCCGCACCGCCGCCCGGTGGATCGGCGAGGCGGCTCACTGGATGAGCTGCTGGACAATGGGACTCAACCAGAGCACCCACGGCACCTGGAACACCAACGCGGTGTGCAACCTGCACCTGGCCACCGGCGCGATCTGCAAACCCGGCAGCGGCCCCTTCTCGCTGACCGGACAGCCCAATGCGATGGGCGGCCGCGAAATGGGTTATATGGGAGCAGGTTTGCCCGGCCAGCGATCGGTGACCTCTGAGGACGACCGCATCTTTGTCGAGAACGCCTGGGGCATCCCGCGCGGTACTCTGCGCACCGACGTCGGCGGTGGAACCATCGACATGTTCGACCGGATGGCCAATGGCCAGATCAAGGCGTGCTGGATCATCTGCACCAACCCCGTGGCCACAGTGGCCAATCGCAAAACGGTGCTGGCCGGCCTGGAACGGGCCGAACTGGTGATCGCCCAGGATGCCTTTCTCGAAACGGAGACCAACGAGTACGCCGACGTATTGCTGCCCGCAGCGCTATGGACCGAGTTCGACGGCGTGATGGTCAACTCCGAGCGCAACCTCACCCTGTTCCAACAAGCGCTCGATCCGCCCGGCGCGGCACTGCCGGATTGGCAGATCATCGCCCGCGTCGCATCGGCGATGGGTTACGCCGACGCGTTCACCTACAGCTGCGCTGGGGAGGTGTTCGAGGAGACCAAGCAGTTCGCCAATCCCACGACCGGCTACGACTTACGCGGAATCAGCTACGAACGGCTGCGCCAGACGCCGGTGCAGTGGCCGTGTCCCCCGGGCGGCACCGCCGATCGCAACCCGATCCGCTACCTCAACGATGGGGTGAGCCAAACCCAACTGGTCCGCGAGGACGGCAGCGTTCCGCGGCTGGCGTTCGCGACTGCCAGTGGTCGCGCAATGTTCTTCGCCCGCCCACATCTAGCGCCCGACGAGATGCCCGACGACGATTACCCGTTCCTGCTCAACACCGGGCGTCTGCCCCACCAGTGGCACACGATGACCAAGACGGGCAAGGTGGCCAAGCTCAACAAGCTCAACCCGGGACCGTTCGTGGAGATCCACCCCGACGATGCCGCACGACTGCACATTGCTGACGACGATTCCGTCGAGATCGCTTCCCGCCGTGGCCGTGCCGTGCTGCCCGCCGTGGTCACCGACCGGGTGCGGCCCGGCAACTGCTTCGCCCCGTTCCACTGGAACGACCTTTTCGGCGAATACCTGTCGATCAATGCCGTCACCAACGACGCCGTCGACCCCACCTCGCAGCAGCCGGAGTACAAGGCCTGCGCGGTCACCCTGCAGAAGGTCGCCGTCAACGAAGGCGCTGTCGGACAACCCGCGACACCGACGGCCGAGGCTGCAGTCATCAGCCCAGTACGAATCGATGCGCTGGCCGAATTGCTCGGCGTGGCAGACCAACCCGTGCCGGACATCGATGCGCTCGGGCGCAGCTATCTTTCCGGGCTGGTGAACGCGCTGCGCTCGGAAGCCGGCGGCCGATCGGCAGGGGTGCCGACGCTACCGGTCAGCGCTCCGTTCGAGCCGGAGACCCGGATGTGGGTTGACGGTGTGCTCGCCGGCTTGTTTTCGCGTAGCCCGGTAACTGTCCCGCCGCTAGCGGCCGTACCGGACGACCCCGCCGTCGGCGTTGGGCAAGCCGGGGCCGCCGGTACCCCGATCACGGTGTTGTGGGCGTCGCAGACCGGCAATGCCGAGGAGTTCGCCGCCGAGTGCGCCGCGCAATTCGGTGCGGCCGGACTGCCGGTCGCGGTGCATGCCATGGACGAGTTCCGGGTGAGTGATCTCGCGGCCACACGGGAGCTGTTGATCATTACCAGCACCACGGGCGACGGCGAACCGCCGGACAACGGCGCCGCGTTCTGGGCGGATCTCTCCGCCCAGGACGCTCCCCGACTCCTCGACACCCATTACGCGGTCCTGGCATTCGGCGATTCCAGCTACGCCGACTACTGCGGTTACGGCCGCAAGCTCGACGACCGGCTATCGGATCTGGGCGCCACCCGCATCCTGAACCGCGTCGACTGCGAGCCCGACTACGAAGACGCCGCCGCCGGATGGTTGGAGGCGGTGCGCGACGTGCTGACCAAAGTGCCGGTGCTCGTCGGCGGTGGTGGTGCCGCCGCTCGCGCCGCCGGCCCCAAAGCTGCGCCGGCCATGCCGGAATCGCAGCCATACAGCCGCAAGCGGCCGCTCATCACCGGCCTGGTACGCAACACGCTGCTCAGCGGCCCGGGATCGACCAAGGAGGTGCGTCAACTCGCGTTCGGCCTGCCGGAGGGCACGCTGAGCTTCCACTCGGGTGATGCCCTGGGAGTGTGGCCACGCAACAGCCCCGACCTGGTCGACGAGTGGCTGGAAGTCACCGGACTCGACGGAAATATTGCCGTGGAAATTCCCGACCACGGGTCGATGCGGTTGCGCACCGCCCTGACCGAGCGCTTTGAGATCGCTCGGATCACGGGCGACCTGCTGCGATTCGTCGCCGAACGCAGCGGTGACCACGAGTTGTCCGAGCTGGTGAGAGCGCAGGACAAGGCGGCGCTGGCGGACTGGATGTGGGGCCGCCAGACTGTCGATGTGCTGGCCCAATCACCGGTGACCGCTTCGATTGACGAATGGCTCCCGGTACTCAAACCACTTGCGCCACGGTTGTATTCAATCTCGTCGGCGTCGATCGACAATCCCCATGAGGTGCACCTGACCGTCGGTACGGTGCGCTACGACTGCCAAGGTGTTCCGCGAGGCGGGGTGTGTTCGACGTATCTGGCCGACCATGGCGACGGCGACGACATCGGCATTTTCGTTCAGAAGGCCAACCACTTCCGGCCACCGGCCGATCCGGACACCCCGATGATCATGATCGGCCCCGGCACCGGGGTCGCACCGTTCCGCAGCTTTCTGCATCGACGCCGTGCACTCGGGCACCGCGGCCCTAACTGGTTGTTCTTCGGCGAACGCAACTCCGCGACCGATTTCTACTATCGCGACGAGATCGAGGCGATGCACGCCGACGGGCTTCTCACCGAACTCGACCTGGCATTTTCCCGGGATCAGCCTCAGAAGATCTACGTACAGGACCTGATGCGTCGGCGCGGTGCCGAAATATGGCGATGGCTGCGTGACGGCGCGCACATGTATATCTGCGGCGACGCCCACACGATGGCCAAGGAAGTCGACCGTGCCATCCACGACATCGTGGAACATCATGGTGGCCGCGGCCCCGAGGCCGCGAATGCTTACGTGCGGCAATTGTCCGCGGAGAAGCGCTACCAACGCGACGTCTACTGATCGGCAGGCTCTCGAGCAACAATGGCTCCCCCGCCTGGACTCGAACCAGGAACCCTTCGGTTAACAGCCGAATGCTCTGCCAATTGAGCTACAGGGGACTGCCCGGTCTACGCGGGATACCCACGCAACGAGGGATGACTCTAGCTTACGGGCCCGCGGCGGCGCCAAGTCACCGCTGCCACCCGCCGCCGCTTGCCGATGTGAGGCAGGATGTAACCACGCACCGTTGTTTGGAGGGGACCGCATTGATCCGGTATGTCGTCGTGCTGGGACTGGGTTACATCTTGGGCGCGAGGGCGGGCCGCCGCCGCTATGAACAGATCGTCGGCACCTATCGCGCGCTGACCAGCAGTCCTGCCACCAAATCGCTGATCGAAGCGGGGCGACGCAAGGTCGCCAATCGGGTCTCGCCCGACGCGCGGATGGTGACGTTGACCGAGATCGAGGACGGGACCAGCGTCGTCGAGCCGCAAAATCGGAACGTCGCGAGGTAGCCGCTCAGGCCGTCAGGTCGTCGCCGCTGGCCTGCTCGAGCAGGCTGCGTCGATACGCCTCCATCGCGACCAGGTCACCGAACAGCGCGTGATACTCGTCGCCTTGCTCAACCGGTGACATGCGCTGCAGCTTGGACTTGACCTCGGCGATCTGCCGGCCCACCCAGACTTCCTGCAGCCGGGCCAGCACCCCGGCGATGTAGCGTGGCAACTTCTCGTCGTCGTCGACCCGGATTCCCTCGACGCTCAATTCGCTGATCAGTCCGGCCGCTGCCGGCGACGGGGCTTGTTGGCGCACCGCGTCGAGCCACTGGCCGCCGCTGATGCCGGCGTTGGTGCCGCCGGCCGCCGCGATCGCGGCGCGTACGGCGGCATAACCGGGATGGGTGAAGCTGTCCACCGTCAGCGCGTCGAACACCGGCCCCGACAATGCCGGATATTGCAGCGCCGACTTGAGCGCCTCGCGTTGCGGCCACAGCGTCGGATCCCGCGGATCGGGACGCACCGCGGCGAGACTGGGCGTCTTCTCGGCGGGCGCCACGGCGCTGCGCTGCGGCCGGCCCCGGCCTTTGGCTTGATCACGCACCCGGCCGACGACCTGGGCGACGTCCGACCAACCAACCCAGCCGGCAAGTTGGCGCGCGTACTCGTCGCGCAGCGTGGGGTCCTTGATCTGGGCGACCATCGGCACGCAGCGGCGCAGCGCAGCCACCCGGCCCTCGGCGCTGTCCAAATCGGTCTCGGCCAGCGCGCTGCGAATCGCGAACTCGAACAACGGCGTTCGCCGCGCCACCAGGTCACGCAGCGCACCGTCACCGGACGCCAGCCGCAGATCGCAAGGATCCATGCCATCGGCGGCCACCGCGACGAACGACTGCCCGGCCAGATGCTGTTCGCCGCCGAACGCCTTGAGGGCAGCGTTTCGGCCCGCTTCATCGCCGTCGAACACGTAGATCAGCTCACCGCGAAAGAAGTTGTCGTCCATCATCAATCGCCGCAGCATCGCCAGGTGCTCGTCGCCGAAGGCGGTGCCGCAGGAGGCGACTGCCGTGGTCACTCCGGCCTGATGCATTGCCATCACATCGGTGTAGCCCTCGACCACGACGGCCTGATGGCCCTTGGCGATGTCGCGCTTGGCCAGGTCGATGCCGAACAACACCGACGACTTCTTGTACAGCAGCGTCTCGGGAGTGTTGACGTACTTGGCTTCCATCGGGTCGTCGTCGAACAGCCGCCGAGCGCCGAATCCGATCACCTCACCGGCCGACGAGCGGATCGGCCACAGCAGGCGCCGGTGGAACCGGTCGATCGGACCGCGCCTACCCTCCCGCGACAGACCCGCGGCCTCCAACTCCTTGAATTCGAAGCCCTTGCGCAGCAAGTGTTTTGTCAGCGAATCCCATCCCGACGGGGCGAACCCGCAGCCGAAATGACGGGCCGTGTCGGCGTCGAAACTGCGCTCGGTCAGATATTGGCGAGCCGGCGCGGCCTCGGCGGATTCCAGTGCTTCTGCGTAGAACTGCTGGGCAGCGGCAGTGGCGGCAACCAGCCTGCTGCGGCTGCCGCGGTCACGTTGCACACTGGTGGCCGCGCCGCTGTAAGTGATCGTGTAGCCGATCCGGTCGGCGAGCACTTCGACGGCCTCGACGAAGTTCACGTGCTCGATCTTCTGGACGAACGCATACACGTCGCCGCCTTCGCCGCAGCCGAAGCAATGGAAATGGCCGTGGTTGGGCCGCACGTGGAACGACGGCGACTTCTCGTCGTGGAAGGGGCACAGGCCCTTCATCGAATCGGCGCCGGCGCGGCGCAGTTGGACGTAGTCGCCGACGACCTCGTCGATTCGGACTCGTTCGCGGATGGCGGCGATATCGCGATCGGAGATACGGCCGGCCATCGGCACAGTGTAGAGCCAGCGGACGACTAACTTGCCTCGATGCGTTCCAATCGGCCCTCGGTGTAGGACGCGATCTGGTCGACGATGACGCGCAGCCGGGCGCCGTCGTCGGCGGCGGTGTTGAAGGCCGGGACGAAGATCGGGTCGAGGGTCCGCGGGGCGCCGGCCAGCAGCCACTGCGCGACCCGGTGAATGCGTTCGCGCTGCCGGGCTTGGATTTCCCGGTGCCGCGGGTCGGACATGATGAACTGCAGCGCCAGGATCTTCAGCACCGCAACCTCACCGCGGACCAACTCGGGCACCTGCAGGTTGACGGCGTATCGCACCAGCGGCCCCGACCCGGCGGCCGCGCGAGTGGCCGCGATCGCCGCCGATGCGAACCGGCCCACCAGCTCGCTGGTGAGGCGCTTGAGCGCCACCGACGCCGCCAGCGTGGCGTCGTATTTGCCGACCGCGGCGACTACCGGCAGCCCGGAGAGGCGTTTGGCGGCGCCGACCAGGTCGTCGGCGCGCACATGCGTGAACTCCGTCTCCCCCAGTTCGGCCAGCGCGGCGGCCTCGTCTTCGTCGGCCAGCACCCGTAGGTCGATGCGCCCGGAGATGACACCGTCCTCGACGTCGTGCACCGAATACGCGACGTCGTCGGCCCAGTCCATCACCTGCGCTTCCAGACAGGCCCGGTCCGGTGGCGCCCCCTGACGCACCCAGGCGGCAGCGTCGGCGTCGGCGTGATAGAAGCCGAATTTGCGCCGGTTCGCCGTGCGCGTCCAGGGATATTTGGTGACCGCGTCCAGCGCCGCCCTGGTCAGATTCAGTCCAGCGCTAAGTCCCTGTGGGTCAAGAGCTTTGGGCTCCAGACTGGTCAGAATGCGGAAATTCTGCGCGTTGCCCTCGAAGCCGCCGTAGTCTGCGGCGACCTCATCGAGCGCCTGCTCCCCGTTATGGCCGTACGGCGGGTGCCCGATGTCGTGGGCCAATCCGGCCATGTCGACCAGGTCAGGATCGCAGCCCAAGCCGATCGCCATGCCCCGCCCGATCTGGGCGACCTCCAACGAGTGCGTCAACCGGGTGCGCGGAGTGTCGCTTTCCCGGGGCCCGACGACCTGGGTCTTGTCGGCCAGGCGGCGCAGCGCGGCGCTGTGCAGCACCCGGGCGCGGTCGCGGGCGAAATCGGTACGGTGCTGGCCCTCGCTGCCCGGCAGGCCCGCCGTCTTGGCCGCTTCCGGCACCAACCGCTCACGGTCGTGCTCGTCGTAAGGATCCTGCTGGGTCATCGCCGCTCAGTCTGCCAGTACGTTCCGTCGGCGGATTACATTGGCGACCATGCGCACCGTTCGTCTGCTCGGCCTGGTTTTGGCGGCCTTGGGTGCCGCACTGCTGTTGGCGCCGAGCGTGAGCGCGCAACCACCCTTCCGGCTGCCCAACTACGTCGTCGACAACGCCGGCGCATTGCACGGGTCGGGCCACGGCGCGGTCGAGTCGGCGGTCGACAACCTCTACACCGACCGCAAGATCCGGCTGTGGGTGGTCTACGTCGACAGCTTCTCCGGCCAGGGCGCCATGGGTTGGGCGCAGAGCACCTGGCGGGCCAGCGACTTGGGCTCCGGCGACGCATTGCTCGCGGTGGCCACCGTCGACCGTTCCTATGCGTTTCTGGTGCCCTCGACGGTGAAGAGCATCAATTCGAAGCAGGTCGATGACCTGCGGCACAACCAGATCGAACCCGCGCTGCGTCACGGCGACTGGAGCGGTGCGGCCATCGCGGCCGCCAACGGGCTCAACCGAGCGCCCGGGTCAACAAACTGGGCGCCGCTGGCGATCGCGCTGGGTGTGATCGCTGCGGCGGTGCTGGCCTTGTGGCTGATCATGCGTTACCGGCGCCGGCGCCGGCGGGCGGCCGAGGTGGCCGCGGCGCGACGCGTCGACCCAACGGATTCGGAGGCGCTGGCCGCGGTGCCGCTGCACGCCCTCGACGACCTGTCGCGATCGAAGGTGGTCGACGTCGACAACGCGCTGCGCACCAGCACCAATGAGCTGGCGCTGGCGATCGACGAGTTCGGCCAGCAGCGCACCGAACCGTTCCGTCGTGCGGTCGAAAACGCCAAAGCTACGCTGGCGCAAGCGTTTAACGTACGTCAGCAGCTCGATGACGCCATCCCCGAGACGCCGGCGCAGCGGCGCGAGCTGCTCACCAGTGTGGTGGTGTCGGCAGCGCGGGCCGACCGGGAGCTCGAAGCGCAGCGGGAGGCCTTCGAGCAGCTGCGGGACTTGGTGATCAATGCGCCGTCTCGGGTGGACGGACTGACGCAGCAGTTCGTCGAGTTCACCGCGCGGGTGGAGCCGTGCGAGCAGCGGCTGGCAGCGCTGCGCGACGAGTTCGACGCCGCGGCCCTGACTTCAGTGTCCGGCAACTGTGAAACGGCCAAGGAGCGGCTGGCTTTCGCAGAACAGAACATCGGCCATGCCCGTGAACTGGCGGCGCAGCCGGTCAGCGGGCAGCTCAGTGGCCTGGTGGATGCCGTGCGCGCCGCCGAGTCGGCTCTGGGCCAGGTCCGCGCGCTGCTCGACGCCGTGGACAGTGCGGCCAGCGACATCCGCCACGCCGCCGCCACCCTGCCGGAGCTGATCGCTGACATCCGTTCGGGGATCGAGCAGGCCAACGTCTTGTTGGGCAAGGGGCTGGGCCAGCACACCCGCGAACTGGCCACCGCGCGTGACGCGGCCGCCAACGCGGTCGACGCCGCGCAGGCCGGCGGCTCCGCCGATCCGCTCGGGGCGTTCACCCGATTGACCAAGGCCGACGCGGATCTGGACCGGCTGCTGGCTGTTCTCGCCGAAGAGCAGGCCACCGCCGAGCGCCTCAACCGCACGCTGGAACAGGCATTGTTCACCGCGCAGTCGCGGGTGCGGGCGGTGTCCGACTACATCGACACCCGTCGCGGCAGCATTGGCCCGGAGGCGCGGACCCGGCTTGCCGAGGCGAGGCGGCAACTGCAAGCCGCCCTCGACCAGCGCTCGACCAACGTCGGCGAGGCGATCTCGTACGCCAACGGCGCGGCGACGCTGGCCGCGCAGGCGCAGGCGCTGGCCAACGCAGATCTCGAGTCCGCGCAGCGCGCCTACGCCGGGCGTTACGGCGGCGGCAATCAGATGGGCGCGATGCTCGGCGGGATCATCATCGGCGACATGCTCGGCGGCGGAATGCGTGGCGGCTTCGGCGGAGGCTGGGGCGGCGGCGGCGGAGGCTGGGGTCCAACGTCGTTCGGCGGTTCCGACGGCGGCTTCTTCGGCGGCGGCGGCAGATTTTAGGTCCCCTCTTTTTTGGCCGCGAGCGTGCGTGTCCCCGGCCGACACGCCGGGGTTGTTTCCGGGTTTACGCACGCTCACGCAGCACGTGAGGCGGTCAGCTCGATGTCGATGCGGCGCACCATGTCCCAGGAGCGCCGCCGCACGTCATCGGCCACAATCGAGAGCACCGTCCAGCCAATCTCGCGCAGTGCAGCACGTTTTTGCCGGTCACGGCGCAGGTCGTCGGGGCCGCTGTGCCAGTCGAACCCGTCGTACTCGACGGCAACCAGGCGGTCGGGCCAGGCGAAGTCGACGCGCCACGTTTGCCAGTTGCGGTCGACGATCTCGTACTGAAGTGCGGGCGCCGGCAGTCCACCATCCAGCATCGCCAGCCGCGCCTCGCTCTCCATCGGCGATTCCGCTTCCGCAGCGGCCAGTGGAATCAACTCCCGCACATGGACGATTCCTCGCCGACCGGCCTGACGGGCGGCCGCGGCTCGTAGCTGACGTCGAGTACATGTCTCGCTGCGCAGCGCGGCGTCCAGCGTTGCCAACGCCCGGGGCCGACGCATGCTGCGTGCGACTTCGACTGCCGTCCAAGCCGGTTCGGTGGCCGGTCTGCCATCGACGATGCCCAGCGGCGCGCCCTCGCGACGGTGCACGACCAGTCCGTCGGAGTTGCGCAGTTGATGCCCGCCCGGGTTCAGCACGTGCAGGTCGTCGTCGTTTTCTGTGTCGAAGCCATAAGCGGCGGCAGCGGTTCCCAGACAGATGGCAACGGGCTCACCGGCGCGCAAGTCCAGCCCGCGCAGTCGCAGCAGCATGTCGGGTTCTGTCCGAGCGTAGACGCCCATCCACACCGAGACGAGTTCCCCACGGGCGACGCCGGTTTCGAATCCGGCGCGGCCGAGCCCCTCGATCAGCTTAGCGGTGGTCGCGACGCCGCCGTGCTCGGCCAGGAGGGTATCCAGATCGTTGACCATCGGCGGATTGTGCAGCGCATGCGGCGGCGACGGTAGCCACGCCTGTGGATAGCGAGCGTGCGTGGACCCGGCGACGCTCCGTATTTGAACCTGCGACACGCACGCTCGCGACAGAGTTAGCAGCCTCGCAGGCGGGCCCCGAGATAGTCGGCCACGCCGTCGAGCGCCACCCGGTCCTGAGTCATCGCGTCGCGCTCCCGAATGGTGACGGCGTGATCCTCGAGGGAATCGAAATCCACTGTCACGCAGAACGGCGTGCCGATCTCGTCTTGGCGTCGATAGCGCCGCCCGATCGCGCTGGCGTCGTCGAAATCGACGTTCCAGCACTTGCGCAACTCGGCGGCCAAATCGCGCGCCTTGGGGCTGAGGTCGGCATGCCGCGACAGCGGCAACACGGCAGCTTTGACCGGCGCCAGCCGCGGATCCAGCCGCAGCACCGTGCGTTTGTCCATGCCGCCCTTGGCATTCGGCGCCTCGTCTTCGTGGTAGGCGTCGATCAAAAAGGCCATGAACGACCGAGTCAAGCCGGCCGCCGGCTCGATCACATAGGGCACATACCGGCTGTCGGTGGCCTGGTCGTAGAAGGACAGGTCGACACCGGAATGCTTTGCGTGCGTGGACAAGTCGAAATCAGTGCGGTTGGCCACGCCTTCCAGTTCACCCCACGGGTTGCCCTGGAAGCCGAACTTGTACTCGATGTCGACGGTGCGGTCGGAGTAGTGCGACAGCTTGTCCGCGGGATGTTCGAACAGCCGCAGATTGTCCCCGTCGATACCCAAATCGACATACCAGGACAGCCGTTCGTCGATCCAGTACTGATGCCACTCGCGCGCCGTGGACGGCTCCACGAAGAACTCCATCTCCATTTGCTCGAACTCGCGGGTCCGGAAAATGAAGTTGCCGGGGGTGATCTCGTTGCGAAAGCTCTTGCCGATCTGCCCGATACCGAACGGCGGCTTGCGGCGCGCTGTGGTGACCACGTTGGCGAAGTTGACGAAGATGCCCTGCGCGGTCTCCGGCCGCAGGTAGTGCAACCCCTCCTCGGTTTCGATCGGCCCGAGGTAGGTCTTGAGCATCATGTTGAACTCGCGCGGCTCGGTCCACCGACCGGGCTCACCGGTCTCCGGGTCGCGGATATCAGCAAGACCGTTCGGCGGCGGATGACCGTGCTTAGCCTCGTAGGCCTCGATGAGGTGGTCGGCGCGGTAGCGCTTGTGCGTGATCAGCGACTCGACCAGCGGGTCGTGGAACACCTCGACATGTCCGGAAGCAACCCACACCTCGCGCGGCAGGATGATCGAGGAGTCCAGGCCGACGACGTCGTCGCGGCCGGTGACCACCGAGCGCCACCACTGCCGTTTGATGTTCTCCTTGAGTTCCACCCCCAGCGGTCCGTAGTCCCAGGCCGATTTGGTGCCGCCGTAGATCTCCCCGGAGGGGTAGACCAGGCCGCGTCGTTTGGCCAGGTTCACGACAGTGTCGATGACGGACGCCACGAGCTGCTGCACTCCTGTTGTCGATGGGGGCGGTGAGCACCGTCATCGTAGCGACCGACGCCCGGCACCTTTGACATGCATCAGTGCGCATGTGACAGTGGAAGCAACCGATAACGGTTCCCACTAGCTTCCCAACAGCGCA
Source organism: Mycobacterium sp. NGS62 (assembly GCF_059812285.1). Classification (NCBI taxonomy): domain Bacteria; kingdom Bacillati; phylum Actinomycetota; class Actinomycetes; order Mycobacteriales; family Mycobacteriaceae; genus Mycobacterium; species Mycobacterium sp. NGS62. The sequence continues at coordinate 650,685 of NZ_JCALCK010000001.1, forward strand.
GGTGATGGCATGTCCCCCTCGACCTCAATGGCCGCCGACGGCGACGAGCTGGTCGGCAGCCACGAGCACGGCGGATCGGCGACGTTCCCCGCGCCACCGTCGCGGGAGATCCTCGACGCCGCCGGTGAGCTGCTACGGGCGCTGGCCGCACCGGTACGCATTGCCATCGTCCTGCAGTTGCGCGAATCCCAGCGTTGCGTGCATGAGCTGGTCGACGCGCTGGGCGTGCCGCAGCCGCTGGTGAGCCAGCATCTGAAGATCCTCAAGGCCGCCGGCGTGGTCACCGGGGAACGCTCGGGCCGCGAAGTGCTCTACCGGTTAGCTGATCACCACTTGGCACACATCGTCATCGACGCCGTCGCCCATGCCGGTGAGGACCGGCGCTCATGACCCGCACCAGTGTGCGCTCTACCCGGCAGCGGGCGGCAATCTCGACGCTGTTGGACACCCTCGACGAGTTCCGATCGGCCCAAGAGCTGCACGACGAGCTGCGCCGGCGTGGTGAGAACATCGGCCTGACCACCGTCTACCGGACGCTGCAGTCGATGTCGGCTGCCGGGTTGCTCGACACCCTGCGCACCGACACCGGGGAATCCGTCTACCGGCGCTGCTCGGAGCACCATCATCATCACCTGGTGTGCCGCAGCTGCGGGTCCACCGTCGAAGTCGAGGGCCACGACGTCGAAAAGTGGGCCGCCCAAGTTGCTGCCGAACACGGGTTCTCCGACGTCAGCCACACCATCGAGATCTTCGGCACCTGCTCGGAGTGTCGAAGATAAGTGCGCACCTCGAGGGCGAGCGTGCGCAAACCCGGAAAATCGTACGGCGTGTCGACCGGGGACACGCACGCTCGCCGGGAAAGCTCGCCTGGAAGGGGCGGCCAGACGCTAAGCAGTCAGCGCACTGCGGATCTCGGCCCCTTTGTCCAGCACCATCAAAATCAACGTACGGAGCGCGTCATCGGTCAGACCGGCGCCCGGAAAGTTGTAACGCAACATCACATCGGCGGTCTTTCCGGAGTTGCGCTTGGCGGTAACCTCCCTGACTTTCTCCACCAATGCCACCGAGCCCAACAGGGTGCTGTCCGCCTGCGCGGCTACTCGATCGCGAACCTGCTTGTTGAGCACCAGATCCCACGCCAGCACCTGGGTCAGCGACACCAGGTCGAGATCCTCGACGATCGTCACTACTCGCAGCGACGCAAACGTCCCGCCGTGACGCACTGTCAGCGCGCCGTCGGCTTCCTCTTCGACGGGCAGCACCGCGCCGAGTACCAACGCCAACCGCTCCTGCAACGACGACATCAGGCGGTCCCGAAACGTCGGTGACGGGAGGCATATTCTTCGCAGGCCGCCCACAGGTCGCGGCGGTCGTAGTCGGGCCACAGCTTGTCCTGAAAGATGTACTCGGCGTAGGCCGCCTGCCACAACATGAAGTTGCTGGACCGCTTTTCGCCGGAGGTGCGCAGCAACAGGTCCACGTCGGGAATGTCGGGCCGCTGCAGGTGGCTGGCAATCGTCGCCTCGCTGACCCGCTCCGGGTTGAGCTTGCCGGCGGCCACCTCACATGCGATATTCCTTGCGGCTTCGGCGATCTCGGTCCTGCCACCATAGTTGACGCAGTAGTTCACGGTGATGACGTCGTTGTCCCACGTCATCTCTTCGGCAATCGCCAATTCCTTGATGACACTGCGCCACAGCCGTGGCCGCGATCCCACCCACCGTATCCGCACACCCATATCCTTGAGGTTCTCTCGCCGGCGTCGCACCACCTCGCGGTTGAATCCCATCAGAAAGCGGACCTCCTCAGCAGAGCGCTTCCAGTTCTCAGTGGAAAAGGCATACAGGCTGAGCCACTTGATACCGACCTCGATTGCCCCACAAGCGATGTCGATCACCACCGCCTCACCCATCTTGTGGCCTTCGGTGCGGGGCAACCCGCGTTGGGTGGCCCATCGGCCGTTGCCGTCCATCACGATGGCCACGTGATCGGGCAATTGGCCGGCCGGAATCCGCGGCGGCGCCGCCTTCGAAGGGTGCTGCGGCGGCCGGCGCGGCCCACCGTCGGGCGACGGCGGCAGTTCCGGGAAGACGACAGGCCACGTCGAGGTGTCCGGGAACGTCGGGTAGTCATCGGGCGCCGGGGGCAACTGCGGAAAATCAGCCGGCTTCTGTTTCCGCACCATGGGCCACATCCTGCCCGACCACTGAGATCCGGCGGTCAGCAACCGTACGGTCCACCCGCTGCATCCGCTCCACCAGCGGCAACGTCCGCAGTTGCCGCTCGAGATGCCATTGCAGGTGCGCGGCCACCAATCCGCTGACATGGCTGCGGTGGGATTGCGGTGCCGTCTGCGCGGCCTCCCAGTCACCGTCGTGCAACGCGGACATCAGCTCCAACACACCCAGCGGCGGCGTGGTGGAACCGGCTGGGCGGCAGTACCCGCAAACGCTGCCGCCGGCAGCGATGTGAAACGCTCGATGCGGACCAGGTGTGGCACAGCGGGCGCATTCGGTCAGCGCCGGCGCCCATCCGGCGATACTCATCGCACGCAGCAGGTAGGCATCCAGCACTAGCTCGCGGGGTCGCCGCCCATCGGCCACCGCCCGCAGCGCACCGACGGTCAGCCGGTGCAGTGCCGGGGCCGGCGCCCGTTCTTCACCGGCGAGGCGTTCGGCGGTTTCCAGCATGGCGCACGCACAGGTGTAGCGGCCGTAGTCGCTGACGATGTCGGTGGCGAACGCGTCCAGCGACACGACCTGGGTGACGATGTCCAGGTTGCGGCCGGGGTGCAGTTGCACATCGATGTGGGCGAACGGCTCCAGTCGCGCGCCGAACTTGCTGCGGGTGCGCCGCACACCCTTGGCCACCGCGCGGACCAATCCGTGGTCGCGGGTGAGCAGGGTGACGATCCGGTCGGCTTCGCCGAGCTTGTGCTGGCGCAGCACCACCGCCCGATCCCGGTACAGCCGCATCACACCAGTCTGTCATCGCGCCGCGACATCACCTTGCCCACGCGCCGATAATGTCTAATACCGATGAGTAGCACTTCCGGACCCCGCTTTCCGACCCTGACCGAGCAGCTCTACCAGCTGGCCAACAATGAGGTGAGCTCCGACGAGCTGGTCCGCCGCGCGCTGCACGCTATCGATCTCAGCCAATCGACGCTGAACGCTTTCCGTGTGGTTCTCACCGAGTCCGCGTTGGCCGACGCCGCCGAGGCCGATCGGCGCCGTGCCGCCGGCGAACAGGCGCCGCTGCTGGGTGTCCCGATCGCGGTCAAGGACGATGTCGACATCGCCGGGGTGCCCACCGCGTTCGGCACGTCGGGAGATGTCCGGCCGGCCACCGTCGACGCCGAAGTGGTACGACGGCTCAAGGCGGCCGGCGCGGTGATCGTCGGCAAGACCAACACCTGTGAACTCGGCCAATGGCCGTTCACCAGCGGACCCGGCTTCGGGCATACCCGCAACCCGTGGTCGCGCAAGCACACGCCAGGCGGGTCATCGGGCGGCAGCGCCGCAGCGGTCGCCGCGGGCCTGGTCGCCGGGGCGATCGGCTCCGACGGCGCCGGCAGCGTGCGCATTCCCGCGGCCTGGACCCATCTGGTGGGCATCAAGCCGCAGCGCGGCCGCATCTCGACCTGGCCGCTGCCGGAGGCGTTCAACGGCATCACGGTCAACGGCGTGCTGGCCCGCACGGTCGAGGATGCCGCGCTGCTGCTCGACGCCGTGTCCGGCAGTGCCGACGGTGATCTGCACAAACCGCCATCACTGACGGTGTCCGACCACGTGGGCACCGCGCCCGGCCCGCTGCGGATTGCGATGTCAACGCGGTTCCCCTACACCGGTTTTCCGGCCCGGCTGCACCCGGAGATCAAGGCCGCGGTCGAATCGGTCGCCGATCAGCTGCGGCTGCTCGGTCACAGCGTGGTGGCCGGCAACCCCGACTACGGCCTGCGGTTGTCGTGGAACTTCCTGGCCCGCTCCACCTCGGGGCTGCTCGACTGGGCCGAACGGCTCGGCGACGGCGTCGACCTGGACCGGCGCACCATGTCCAACATGCGCATGGGCCGGCTGCTGTCGCAGTCGATCCTGCGCGCGGCCCGGGCGCACGAAGCCGCCGACCAGCGTCGGGTGGGCTCGATCTTCCGCATCGTGGACGTGGTGGTGGCACCGACGACCGCCAAGCCGCCGCCTCCGGTGCACGCGTTCGACCGCCTGGGTGGCCTCGGCACGGACCGGGTGATGATCGCGGCGTGCCCGGTGACCTGGCCGTGGAACGTACTGGGCTGGCCGTCGATCAACATCCCGGCCGGGTTCACCTCCGAGGGGCTGCCGATCGGCGTTCAGCTGATGGGACCGGCCAACAGCGAGCCGTTGTTGGTGTCGCTGGCAGCGGAATTGGAGGGTGTCGGCGGCTGGGCCGCCAAGCAGCCCGAAGTGTGGTGGAACACCGGCACCGGGATGCGGCCGGCGCAGTAGTTCACATTGCGCGGCTGATGATCTCTTTCATGATTTCGCTTGTGCCGCCGTAGATTCGGTTGACCCGTGAACCGGTGTACATCTGCGCGATCGGGTATTCCATCATGTAGCCGTAGCCGCCGAAGATCTGTAGGCAACGGTCCACGATCTTGTCGCTGGCTTCGGCGGCGAACAGTTTGGCCATCGACGCGGTCCCGGCATCGTTCTTGCCGTCGATGTACTGCTGGATCGCGGTGTCGACCGTCGCCTTGATCGCGAACGCCTCGGCCTTGCACTCGGCCAGCGTGAACGCCGTGTGTTGAAAGTCGCCGATTCGGCGTCCGAAGGCCTCGCGGTCCTTCGAGTAGCGCACCGCCTCGACGATCGCGGCCTCTGCTAACGCTGAGCACATGGTTGCGATGATCAGCCGCTCCCGCGCGAGTTGCTCCATCAGCTGGTAGAAGCCCAGCCCCTCTTTCTCGCCGAGGCGGTTGCTTACCGGCACCCGCATCTCGGAGAAGAACAGCTCTCGGGTGTCCTGGCCGTGTTGACCCATTTTCTCCAGCACCCGGCCGCGTTCAAAACCGGCGAGGTCCTTGGTTTCGGCCACGATCAACGACACACCCGCAGCGCCTTGCGCGGGGTCGGTCTTGGCGACGACGACCAGAAGGTCACAGTGAGTTCCATTGGAAATGAACGTCTTCGACCCGTTGATGACATAGTCGTCGCCGTCGCGGATCGCGGTCGTGCGTACCGCCTGCAGATCCGACCCGGTCCCCGGTTCAGTCATCGCAATCGCCAGCACCAACTCGCCGCCGATGATGCCCGGAAGCCAGCGCTCACGCTGGTCGTCGTTGCCGTAGACGTCGATGTAGTGCGCCACAATCGGCGAGTGCACCGCGAATCCGAATCCGTTGTCGTGGGCGTAGACCAGTTCCTCCTGAACAACGGCATGCATGCCGAAGTCGCCACCCAGACCGCCGTATTCCTCGGGCAATTCGAAGCCGAGCAGCCCGGCTTGGCCGGCCTTCGTCCAGAATTCCCGATCGACCGCGTGCTGCTTGGCCCACCGCTCCTGGTTGGGTGACGCCTCCTTGCGGAAAAACTCCGCCGCATGCTTGCGCAACTCGCGGTGAGAATCGGTCTCCCAGGACGGGCGGTAATCCGGAAACAACTGCGACATGACGGGCAATAACCTCCTGACAAAGACGATACACTTGTATCGTATACCAGTCAGGCGTACAGGGCCGAAGGAGGCGGTTGGATGGTCAGCCCGCGCGCATCCGACGACCTGACCGCGAAAGCGCGGATTCGCAACGCGGCGCTCGAGCTGTATGCCCAACATGGCGAAGAGCGGGTCTCCTTGCGCGCCATAGCCTCCGAAGCGGGGGTAACCCTCGGGCTGGTCCAGCATCACTTCAAGACCAAGTCCGGGTTGCGCGAGGCGGTCGACGGGTTCGTCGCGGATTACTTCGCTCGGGCCATCGCGGGGGCACCCTCGGATGGGACACCGGCCGACATCGCTGCCGCGCGTGACGAGGCGGTACGGCAGATGCTCGAGGACAACCCCGCCGTCGTGAACTACGTGCGACGTGCGGTGCTGGAACCGTCCGAGCAGCGGCTGCACTTGCTCGAGGTGTTGGTCGACCTGACCCGCAGCGAGGTCGGCATGCTGCGCGCCGCGGGGTTGGCGTCCACGAAGCGCCGCGAGTCCATCCAAATCGTCGGCGTGCTGGTGCGGCAGATGGGCGAGCTGCTGTTGCAGCCGCTGGTGGATGCGGTCTGGGACCGGGTCGCCCGCCGAAGCGACGGGCCCAAGCCGCGGCTGTCGATCAAGGTCGAGGGATAGCGCAGAACGGCTTGTCAGGCGTGGCGGATCGCGCGGTATGCCGCCCGGCCGACCAACTCCCCGAGTTCGTCTGGGCTGTAAGTGTTGTCGGGAGCGAGCAGGCTGCGCACGCCGGCTTCGCCTATCGAGACGAACAACTCGACGAGGACCGGTAGCTTGCGCATGGCGTCGCGGGTATCCCAACGTTGCAAATCGGGCTGGATCAGTTCGGCGAACTGCTCGGCCACTCTTCGGCGCCCCCGCGCGAACAACTCCGCGACGTCGGGTCCCGGGTTGCACCAGAACAGCGTCGGCCAACTGTCGGGCTGGTCGGCGACTGTGCGGAGCAGCGCCTGCATACCACCCACGAACGCCTGCTGCGCGCTGTCGCGACGGCGGCCGGGCGTGGGATAGGCGGCCAACACGCCGGTGAGCAGCTTTTGCTCCTCGCGGGCCAGCAGGGCCTTGATCAGTTCGATGCGATCCGTAAAACACGCATACACCACGGGGCGGGTTACACCGAGCCGCTCCGCGACGGCGCCGATGGTCACCGCCGGAATGCCGCCGTGCAGTGCGATCGCCTTCGCGGCGTCCAACACCTGCGGACGCCGCCGTTCCGGGCCAAGATGGGCCGCCCGCGGCCGATGAACGGCAGCACGCGAGACGGTTGCTTCACCCATGAAGGAAAATGCTACGCTGCTGTAGGAATTGTCGGCAACATGCCACGCGGAAGGACCACTCATGCCCCTGCGCACTGTCGAACCCGCCGAGGACTACGGTTTCTTCGGCCCCGAGTCGGTCACGTGGAAAGTGTGGAGCTACCCGACCTCACTAACAGTCGGCTTCATCCGCTCGGTGGTAATCGAGGAACTCGATCCGGCTCTGGTGGCATCCGTCGACCACACTCACGACATCTACAACCGGCCGCGCACCCGCTACGACCGCACGCTGCGCTACTTCGCAATGGTGGCGTTCAGCGATTCCCGTTCCACGTCGCAGGCCGCCGACGTGCTGGTGAAGGTTCATTCCAAAGCGATCGGCACCGAGCCGTACAGCGGGCAACGCTACGACGCGAACGATCCGCACTCCCAACTGTGGATCCATCTGACCGCCTGGCACTCCATCCTGTACGCATACGAGAAGTACGGCCCCGGCAAGCTCTCGGCCGAGGACGAAGCCCGCTACTGGGAGGAATGCGCGGTCGCCGCCGAGTTGCAGACTTGCGATCCGGCCGACGTGCCGCGGAGCCGAGAGGGCATCCGGGCCTATTTCGAGCGGATGCGCCCGCAACTGTCCGGCTCGCCGATTGCCCGTCAGGCGATGAAGCACCTGATCAACGGCGCGGCGCTGATTTCTCCGCTGCCGCGCTACCTTGCCCCGCTGACCTGGCTCATCAACCGCGCCCTGCAAGCCGGCGTGATGGCCACCATGCCACAGTGGATGCGCGCCATGGGCGGGTTGCGGCAGTCGCGACTCAGCGATGTCGCCGTCGTCCCGATCCTGCGAATCGCCTTCGCGGCACTGAATGTCAGCCCGCCGGCGATTCGCCTCCAGGTGCTACGCCTGCTGTCCCCAGCGACGGTGCCGGTCGTCGCGCCGGTGCTGCTCGGGGTGCCGCCGCAAAATTCAGTCGTCCTCACGCCGGCCGAAGCCCGCGAACGCTACGGCTACGATCGGCCGGCCGAAGCGCACTTGGAGTGGCGCGCCAAGCAGCACACCCGAGTGTTCACCGACGGTGCGGCACCCAGCGATCGAGGGCTGATCGAATCCCAGCCGATTCTCGGATCGATCGGTTGATGTCCCCTCGCCGTAAAGCCCTGACCCGCACCGCCGTTACAGCCATTGCCGCAGCACTGACTGTCAGCTGCTCGGACACCGACCCCGCTAGCCTCGGGTCTACAACTGCAGCGTCGACCAGCCGAATTGCCACTCCCAGCGGACAATTCGTCGTGCAAGGCGTAATCCTGCACAAATACAACGAAACCGGCGGGCCGACCGGACCGCTTGGAGCCCCGATCTCCAATGAGCAGTCGGGACCCAACGGCGGTCAATACAGCAAGTTCCAAACCGGGGTGATCTATTGGTCGCCGCGCACCGGGGCCCACGCCCTGTCCGGCGACATCCGATTGGCGTGGCTCAACCACGGCGGCGCCGAGGGTCCGCTCGGCTACCCGACCAGCGACCAACACGCCGTTCCCGGCGGTTGGCAAGCGGAATTCGAACACGGCGCCATCGCCTACACCGACGGTCAGCCTCACATCAAGACTTACCAGTAGTACTGGTAACGACGTCAAAACCCCAGTCGCCCAAGCTGCTTGGGGTCACGCTGCCAATTTTTGGCAACCTTGACGCGCAGGTCGAGGTAGACCTTGGTGCCCAGCAGCTTCTCGATTTGGCCGCGTGCGGCAGTACCCACTTCCCGCAGCCGGGCACCGCCCTTGCCGATCACGATGCCCTTCTGGCTGTCCCGCTCCACGTACAGCACCGCATGCACGTCGATCAGGTCGTCACGCTCTTCGCGCGGGTTGACTTCGTCGATCACCACCGCCAGCGAATGCGGCAGTTCATCACGCACCCCTTCCAGCGCCGCCTCGCGGATGAACTCGGCCATCAGCACTTCCTCGGGCTCGTCGGTCAACTCACCGTCGGGGTAGAACGCCGGACCGGTCGGCAGTGCGGCGGCCAGCACGTCGATCAGCACATCGACCTGCTCACCGGTGACGGCCGAGACCGGCACGATCTCAGCCCGGTCGACGAGCTCGCCGACCGCGGCCAGCTGCGCAGCCAGCTTGTCCTTGGGGACTGTGTCGATTTTGGTGACGACGACGACGAGTGCGGTGTTGGGTGCAACGGAACGAATCTGTTGCACGATCCACCGGTCCCCCGGGCCGATTGCCTCGTCGGCGGGGATGCAAAGCCCGATGGCATCGACCTGGCTGTAGGTGTCGCGCACCAAATCGTTGAGCCGCTTGCCCAACAGCGTGCGCGGGCGGTGCAGTCCAGGCGTGTCGACCAGGATGATCTGGAAGTTCTCCCGGTGCACGATCCCGCGGATGGTGTGCCGGGTGGTCTGCGGTCGGTTTGACGTGATCGCGACCTTGGAGCCGACCAGCGCATTGGTCAGCGTCGACTTCCCGGTGTTCGGGCGGCCGACGAAACAGACGAAGCCGGAACGGAATTCGCTCATAGTTGTTCGGCCGACGCGGTCACGACGGGTTTCCGGCGCCGTCGGTCAGGATTATCGCCGCTGTCGGCGACAGCTCGCGGACTGCGGCGATCCCGGCATCGTCGGCCGATCCGGCTACCAATACCGCGGCCTCCAATCCGGCCACACCACTGGACACCGCCGCGGCGATCGCCGTCTGCAGCGCACTCAGCCGTAGAGCCGAGAGTTTCACCGGTGCGCCGGCGTAGGTACGCCCGTCCAGATCACGCACCGCCGCGCCGCTGTCGGCTTCCGCGCGCGCCATCGCCGAGCGGGCCAGCACCACCAGCTTGGCGTCCTCGTCGTCGAGTGATTCAGGCATTGGTCTCCTCAACACCATGACCGTCAGAATCGATGCGGCTCAGCAAGACGGTGCCGATCCGCAGCCGTCCGCGATGATCGGCGCCGCCCTCTGCGTAGAGCCGCAGACCATGGGATATCACCTCGGCGCCGGGCAGCGGCACCCGGCCCAGTTCAAGGGCCAGCAGCCCACCAACTGTGTCGACGTCGAGGTCGTCGTCGAATTCCACACCGTAGAGTTCGCCGACGTCTTCGATCGGCAATCGCGCCGAAACCCGGAACCGGTTGTCACCCAATGGCTCTACCGGGGCAGTCTCGGCGTCGTCGTATTCGTCGGCGATTTCGCCGACGATCTCTTCCAGCACATCCTCGATCGTCACCAGGCCAGCGATCGCGCCGTATTCGTCGACCAGCAGCGCCATGTGGTTGCGGTCGCGTTGCATTTCGCGCAGCAGCGCGTCTAATGGCTTGGAGTCCGGCACGAACACCGCGGGCCGCATAACCTGCGCCACGGTGGTGTCGCGGCCTCCGTTGATCGAGTAATAGGTCTGCTGGACAAGGTCTTTGAGATATACCACGCCGAGGATATCGTCGACGTTCTCACCGATCACCGGCATCCGGGAATGCCCGCTGCGCACCGCCAGCGACGTCGCCTGCCCGGCCGATTTGTCACTCTCGATCCAGATCATCTCGGTGCGTGGCACCATGACTTCGCGGGCCGGTGTGTCACCGAGTTCGAAGACCGACTGAATCATCCGGCGCTCGTCGGCGGCGACCACACCGCGCTGCTGGGCCAGGTCGACCACCTCGCGCAGCTCGATCTCGGAGGCGAACGGGCCGTTGCGAAATCCGCGTCCGGGGGTGAGCGCATTACCCAGCAGCACCAGCAGCCGGCTGATGGGCATCAGCAGCCACGAAATCACCTGCAGCGGAAAGGCGGCCACTAACGAAATGGAGTAGGCGTTCTGGCGGCCGAGGGTGCGCGGACCCACACCGATGACGATGAAACTGATCACCACCATGATTGCCACGGCGGCAATCAATCCCCAATCCCGGCTGAGGTTATGGCGCAGGAAGAACACTAGTAGCGCCGTCGCGGTGATCTCACACGCGATTCGTAGCAGCACCACCAAGTTGATGTAGCTGGGCCGATTGCCCATCACCTTGGAGAGCCGCACGGCGCCAGGTCGCCCATCACGCACCAGTTCATCGACGCGGGCAAGTGACACCGTGCTGATCGCGGCGTCAATCGCGGCGAACAACCCGCCCAGGCAGATCAGCGCAATAGCGCCGAACAGCGGAACATATCCGTTCACGGCTCGTCGAAAAACCTTGACTTGTCCAGCAGCCGGCGGTCTCTTTCGAACTGGCGGTCCAGATGATAGGTCTCGACCTGTTCGGCAACCCATTCCTCGAGCAGACCGCGCTGCAGGTCGAACATCTCCTTTTCCTCGTCCGGCTCGCCGTGGTCGTAACCCAGCAGATGCAACACCCCGTGGATGGTCAGCAAGGCCAGCTCGTGACCCAGCGAATGACCCGCAGCAGCAGCCTGTTCAGCGGCGAATTCCGGGCACAGCACAATGTCACCGAGCATGGCCGGCCCCGGCTCCGGGGCGTCCGGGCGGCCGCCGGGCTCCAGCTCGTCCATCGGGAAGCTCATCACGTCGGTCGGGCCGGGCAGGTCCATCCACCGCATGTGCAGGTCGGCCATCGCCGCAGTGTCCAGCAGCACCATCGACAGCTCCGCTGCGGGGTTGACGTCCATCTTCGCAATGACAAACCGTGCCACGCTGATCAATTCGGCCTCTGACACGTCGATGCCGGATTCGTTGGCTACCTCGATAGTCACGACATCACCGACGGCTGCGGCCGCCGGACGCCCGCCGCGCGGCCCGGTTCAGCGTCAGGCCCGGCTCCTCGTGCTTGGCGTAGGCATCCACGATTTCGGAAACCAGCCGATGGCGCACCACGTCGGCACTGGTGAGCTCGGCCATGTGGATGTCGTCGATGCCCTCGAGGATGTCGACTGCTGCCCGCAGCCCGGACCGCGCGCCGCCCGGCAGGTCGATCTGCGTGACGTCGCCGGTGACAACGACTTTGGAGCCGAAGCCCAATCGGGTCAGGAACATCTTCATCTGTTCACCGGTGGTGTTCTGGGCCTCGTCGAGGATGATGAACGCGTCATTGAGGCTGCGACCGCGCATATACGCGAGCGGTGCGACTTCAATGACCCCGGACGCCATCAACTTGGGGATCAGTTCCGGGTCCATCATGTCGTGCAGCGCGTCGTAGAGCGGCCGTAGATACGGGTCGATCTTCTCGCTCAGCGTGCCCGGCAAAAAGCCCAGGCGCTCACCGGCTTCCACCGCCGGCCGGGTCAATATGATGCGGGTGACCTGTTTGGTTTGCAGTGCGCTGACCGCCTTGGCCATCGCCAGGTACGTCTTGCCGGTGCCGGCCGGGCCGATGCCGAAGACGATGGTGTTGGCGTCGATCGCGTCGACGTAACGTTTCTGGTTGAGCGTCTTGGGCCGGATCGTTTTGCCCCGGCGCGACAGGATGTCCAGGGTGAGGACTTCGGCTGGTGACTCGTTGCCGGTGCCGACCAGCATGGCGACACTGTGGCGCACCACTTCCGGCGTCAGCGTTTGACCGCTCCCCACGATCGCGACCAATTCCGAGATCACCCGTTCGGCAAGCGCGACATCGGCAGGCTCACCGGAAAAGGTGACGGCGTTGCCGCGCACATGCAGGTCGGCAGCCAGGATTCGTTCGAGTGCGCGCAGGTTTTCGTCGGCCGAACCCAGCAGGCCCACGACGAGGTCGGGCGGAACGTCGAAGCTGCTGCGAACCTGCGAAGACGGGGAGTCAGCAGCGTTGGTCTCGCGGGGCGTCACGTGGCTTCTGATGCCTGCTTTCTGCGGTTTTGACAGTCGGTCGGTGTCCCAGTCTACCGCCGGGGCCGTCCCTCGTCTTCGGTGTGAGGTTTCGACAGCAGCGTATTGGCCGGCAAGTCCTGGTCGAGCACCTTACGTGCCTGCACGGCCCCGGTGATCGGCAGCTCGGTGTCGTCGAGCAGGCCGATCTGTGCCAGCAGCGACGCCTGATCCCAGTAGATGCGCTCGTAGGCGACCTTGCCGTTCTCGATGCCCATCACGACCACCACCGGCAGCATCACCGGGCGGCCGGTGGGCGCCACGTTCGGCAGGAAGGCCGGCATCGCGATGTCGTGGGTGAACGCCATGATCATCTCGTCGACGACGCGATCGGTGCCGACGGTGCGGCATACGGGGCTGATGGTGGTGTCCTCGGGCCAGTGCCCGATGAAGTAGTTCGTGTAGAACTCGGTGAGCGCCGCACCGCCGACGCCGCCCATCATCGTGGGGACGTGGTTGACGTTCGGCTCGGCGACCATGGTGGCCATCGTGGCGGCCACGTCCTTGGCGACGAACTCGTCGGCCACGTGCTCGTCGAAGATCGCGCTGAGATCATGGGCCTGACGCATGAGGGACGCTCCCTTCAGGTGCCTAAGGTGTGATTATGACCATCGCGCATTCATCGGATAGGGCTTATCGTTGGTGAACTTTCGGTATCTCGAGCTTCTGCGCGCCGGATGGGGTCTGACGTTGCTGCTCGCCCCGCGCGCGGTGCTGGCCCGGGCCCGCGCTGTGCGGATCGATCGCAGGGCCGTTGTCGTCACCCGCATCCTGGGCGCACGCCAAGTCGTGCAGGCGGCGTTGTCGGGAACCAAACCGACTCCGGAGATCCTGGCGGCCGGCGTCTGGGTGGACGGCGTGCACTCGCTGACCGCACTCGCGCTGGCGGTCGCCGACCACCGTCGGGTCCGCGTCGGTGTAGTCGACGCGGTCGTCGCTGCGCTGTGGGCGGCGTTGGGCGCCTATGACCTGCGTCGCGGCAATGTCCCGCCCGACGACCACGCACACGTCCGCAACCGGTTGGCGCGCACGGTCATCGGCGCCCTCCCGGGCGGTCGCCTGGTGATGGACCAAGCGCGAAAGGCCCGGGCGGGCTAGCCACGCTGCCACCGCGGCGTCAGCACGCCCAGCGCACCCAACGCCACCGCGGCCGCCGTCGACGTACGCAAGACGGTCGGGCCCAGCCGGACCGCCACTGCACCGGCGTCGGTCAGCGCAGTGATCTCGTCGGGCGCAATCCCGCCCTCGGGGCCGACGATCAGCATCAGCGAATCCGCTTGCGCCAAAGCCAGTTCCGTCAGTCGCTCGGTCGCTGACTCGTGCAACGCCAGCGCCACTGAACCGCATGTTATCGCGTCACGCACCCGCTCAACCAAGCCCGCGGTGGACAACACGCCGTCGACCGCGGGGATATGAGCGCGGCGGGACTGCCCGGCCGCCGATCGGGCGACCGCACGCCAGCGCCGCAGACCCTTCTCGATCCGGGCGCCATCCCAGCGCGCCACGCAGCGGGCCGCCTGCCAGGCCACGAAAGCATCGGCACCGGCCTCGGTGGCCAGCTCGATCGCCAACTCCGAGCGCTCGGCCTTCGGCAGCGCCTGCACCACCGTCACCGGCGGCTGCCCCGGCGGCACACTCCAGCGGTCCAATACCCGCGCGGAAAGCCCGCCGCGGTCGGCCTGTTCCACCTGACAGCGGGCCAGCGCGCCGTCGCCGTCACCCAGCAGCAACTCCTCGCCGGCACGGATGCGCCGAACGGTCGCGGCGTGAAACCCGTCGTTCCCGCCGAGGACAGTCAGTGCGCCGATCTCCGGCAGCGACTCGACGTAGAACAGGCCGGCCACGGGCCACTCAGCGCCCGGTGAACGTCTCGCGCAATCTGCTGAACAGTCCGCTGGTGGCCGTCCCCTGCGTGGACCGGACTTCGGGCACGTCGCGGGTGCGGCGGGTCTTGAGCTCACGCAGCAGTTCGGCGTCGCGGTGGTCGAGTCGATCCGGCACCACCACGTCGACATGGACGTGCAGATCGCCACGCGCTCCGGAACGCAAATGCGGCATTCCGTGACCGCGCAATGTCGTCACCGACCCGGGCTGGGTGCCCGCCGGAATCGTGATTTCGGTGATCCCATCCAGAATCGCATCGACGGTCACCGAGGTGCCCAACGCCGCATCGACCATCGGCACCGAGATCGTGCAGTGCAGGTCGTCGCCGTCGCGGACGAAAATCTCATGCGCGTGCTCGTGCACCTCGACGTACAGGTCGCCGGCCGGTCCCCCGCCGGGCCCCACTTCGCCCTGAGCAGCCAGCCGAACCCGCATGCCGTCGCCGACACCGGCCGGGATCTTCACGTTGATCTCCCGCCGGGCCCGCACCCGGCCGTCGCCGCCGCACTGGTAGCAGGGGTCGAGGATGACCTCGCCAACACCGCGACAGGTCGGGCAGGGCCGCGATGTCATCACCTGGCCCAGCAGCGAGCGCTGCACGCTTTGCACTTCGCCACGACCACCGCAGGTGTCGCAGGCCACCGGCGCCGAATTCCCGTTGGTGCCGCGCCCCTGACAGCGGTCACACAGCACCGCAGTGTCGACGGTCACCTGCTTGGTGACTCCGGTCGCGCACTCGGCGAGGTCCAGCCGCATCCGCAGCAGCGAATCCGATCCGGGCCGCACCCGTCCCACCGGTCCGCGGGATGCGGCACCGCCACCGAAGAACGCCTCGAAGACGTCCCCAAGACCGCCGAAACCCGGGAAGCCGTTGGCTGACGCCGCATTTTCCAGCGGGTCTCCGCCCATGTCGACGACGCGCCGTTTCTCCGGGTCCGACAGCACCTCGTAGGCGACGCTGATCTCTTTGAATTTCGCCTGGGCGGCCTCGTCCGGATTGATGTCGGGATGCAGCTCGCGCGCCAACTTGCGATAGGCGCGTTTGATCTCCGCATCGCTCGCGTTCGTGCTCACGCCGAGCAGACCGTAATAGTCGCGTGCCACGCCTGACCTCTCCTATGCCGCGTTTACGCGGCTATCCACATATTCGGGTACAGCAATTATCGAGCACCCAGCACTTCGCCGATGTACAAAGCAACCGCAGCGACACTAGCGATAGTTCCCGGATAGTCCATTCGGGTGGGCCCCAGCACACCCATGCCGCCGTAGACGGTGTCCATCGAGCCGTAGGCGGTGGACACCACCGAGGTGCCCACCATCTGCTCGGCCTCGGTCTCGTGGCCGATGCGCACCGTCACCTTGCCGGCTTCCTGCTGAGCCGCCAGCAACCGCAGCACGACGACCTGCTCTTCCAGCGCTTCCAGAACCGACCGCAGCGAACCGCCGAAGTCAGCGGTATTGCGGGTCAGGTTGGCGGTCCCGCCCAGCAGCAGCCGTTCCTCCCGGTGCTCGACCAGCGACTCCAGCAGCACGGTGGCCGACCGGCCCACGGCATCCGACAGGCTGTTGGACTGCCCACCCCGCCCGTCCAGGTGGCCGACGAGTTCGGCGACGGCAATCGATGCCGCCGCAAGCTTCTTGCCTTCCAGCGCCTGGCCGAGCATTTCTCGCAGCTGTGACAGCTGATGATCGTCGATGGTGTCGCCGAGCTCGACGACGCGCTGGTCCACCCGGCCCGAGTCGGTGATGACCACCATCAGCAACCGGGCCGGCGTCAGCGCGATCACTTCCAGATGCCGCACGGTCGACGTCGACAGCGTCGGGTATTGCACGACGGCCACCTGACGGGTCAGCTGCGCCAGCAGACGCACCGCACGGCGCAGCACGTCGTCGAGATCGACACCGGACTCCAGAAAACCCTGGATGGCGCGCCGCTCGGCGACCGAGAGCGGCTTGACGTCGTCCAGCCGGTCGACGAACTCGCGGTAGCCCTTTTCGGTGGGCACCCGCCCGGAGCTGGTGTGCGGCTGGGTGATGTAGCCCTCGGCCTCCAGCACCGCCATGTCGTTACGGACGGTGGCCGACGAGACACCGAGGTTATGACGCTCCACCAGCGACTTCGACCCGATCGGCTCCTGGGTGGCGACGAAGTCGGCGACGATCGCGCGCAGCACCTCGAAGCGACGCTCGTCGGCAGTCCCCATCCCCATCACCTTTCTGACCCGGCCTATTTTACGGTGATCGTCGCGGGACTAGCCTTGTCAACCATGCTCACGTCGGTCGGGGCGCCCAGGTCGGTCGGGGAATGATCTTCAAGGGAGTTCGGGAGGGCAAGCCGTATCCCGACCATGGCCTGTCCTATCGGGATTGGTCTCGGATACCCCCTCGGCAGATCCGGCTCGATGAACTCGTCACGACGACGACGGTGCTGGCGTTGGACCGGCTGCTGTCGGAAGACTCGACGTTCTACGGCGACCTGTTCCCGCACGCGGTGAAGTGGCGGGGGATCCTCTACCTCGAGGACGGGCTGCACCGAGCGGTACGCGCAGCGCTGCGTAATCGCACCGTGTTGCACGCGCGCCTGCTCGACATGGACGTGGTCGGCCAGCACGCGTAGCAACCCGGTCACGTTTTGCCGGCCGCCGGTGTCGAGGTAGGTGAGACAGCTCGATAGGAGGACCGCCATGCCACGAATCGCCGGAGTCTCGGACCGCGACGCCGGACTGGGCGCGAAGATCGCCTTCTTCTTCACCAAGAGGCGTTTCAAGCAGATGACCGGCCTGGAAACCGCCACCATGCTCGAACCGTTGCGGATGTATGCGTATATCCCCAAGTTGCTCAACGCGATTGGCCGATTGGAGCTGGCGGAGTCGAAGCTGGACATCCTCAGTCCCCGCCATCGTGCGCTGGCCGAGCTCAAGTCGGCGACGACGGTGCGCTGCGAATACTGCATCGATCTCGGCTCCCAGATCGCCCGCGGCTGGGGGATCAGCGACGAGGAACTGCTGGCGATGGCCGACTATCGCAACGCCACCTGCTTCTCGGATCTGGACAAGCTGATCCTCGAGTACGCCACCGCCATCAGCCGCACACCGGTCGAGGTGAGCGACGAGCTATTCGACAGGCTGCGACCGCATTTCGACAACGCTCAACTCGTCGCGCTCACCCATGTCATCAACCTGGGCAACTTGCGGGCCAGGTTCAATCTGGCGCTCGGCATCGGATCGTCGGGGTTTTCCGACGGCAGGGTGTGCGCGTTGCCCGAGACCGGCACGTGATGGTCAGTTGGTAGCCGTGGCCGCCTGCACCAGTGCGATCGCCGCGTCGTGCTGCAAGATCCAATTGCCGCCCTCGTTGACGAACGCGAGCTGCTTGGTCACCGGCCCGGCGAACTTCGGACCCGAGATGGCCACGTCGGCGGTGGCCGCATTGGGACCGGCCGGCTGGATATTCGTCACAGCGAACTGCTCCGGAAAGTTGCCGTTGCGGTAGGCCTTCCTCAGATCATGGTCGGCCACGTGACCCTCGTTTGGACTGATGCCACCTTGCACCAGGTTCTGCTTGGTCGTGTATGAGACGCCGGCATCGGTCACCTGGTTGCACAAGTCGGTTATCTGGTCAGCGGTCGGCACGTCTTCCGGCGCAGCGGGCGGCGGGTCCAGCGGAAGCGGAGCTCCGATGGCAGCGAGTTGTACGTGAACGGAAGCGGGAGTGTTTGCCAAGGCGGCCACGCCGCCGGCCGCGGTGCCGATTGCGGCCACCGCCGCCACACCGGTGACAAGGGCTTTCACGGTCATAGCTGGTCCTTTCGTGCCGCGAGGGTGCACAAATGATACGGGCATCACGAGCCGTGTTGCCGTGCAAACACGCACGCTCACGGAAACTGGGTCGCGACGAGATCAGTGCCCCGAGGCGGCCTGCAGCAGCGACATCGCCGAGTCGCGCGACAGCATCCAGCTGCCCTGATTGACGAATGTGACGCTTTGGGTCACCGGCGCGGTGAACTTGGGACCCGAAACTGCGACGTCAGCGGTAGCCGCATCGGCAGCCGCCGGTTGGATGTTGGAGATCTTGAAGGACAACGGCAATTGCCCCTTCTTGGCGGCCTTCTGCAGTGCGTGATCGGCCATGTGAGCCTCTGTCGGACTGATCCCGCCTTCAACCAGCCCCGACTTGTTCCCGAACGGAATGCTGGGGTCGGCAAGGCTGTTCAAGACGCTGGTCAACTGGCCGGCGGTCGGCAGGCTTGCGGTCTGGTCCTGGGGCAGCGGCGCGCTGAAGACGACGGGCTGAACCTGCGCTGCAGCGGGAGTGCTGAACGCAACAGACGTCACGCCGGCCGCGGCGGCTCCGATTGCGGCGACGGCTGCCGCACCAGCGGCGAGGGCTTTCACGGTCATAGCTGTTCCTTCGGTCGGCATAGGCACTGATACTGGTGTGTCGCATTTCCGGCCGATTGCGTTACATCGCCGCCGAAACACGGTCTGACCTGCAATCCCCGCTGGTTTAGACTCGGGGCTTGGCACGGTGAGCCGCCGGAAAGAAGCGAAAGGGCCTGCCATCACTTACCCCGAGCAGACAACGTATGCGTTCCGTCCCGGCGTCACCTGCGTGACCACCCCCGCGGGAGCTGTGCTGCTGAACCCGCCCCGCAGCGAGAAGCTGCCCCGATTGTCTCCGAGTCAGCTGCGGGCACTCAAGACTCTGAACCTGGGTCCGGCAACGGTTTCGGAGATATCAACGCCGGCCGACGGCGGCGACGCCGACACACTGATCGATCAGCTCATCGCCGGTGGCTGGCTGACCATCGCGGTACGCGACGCCGGGAGCCAGTTGTACTCCATACTGCCGTTCGGGCGACCCGCGCCGCGATCCGAACCACGGTCGCCGGGTAATAGCGTGCTCTCGAAATTCGCGGTACTGCATCGCGATTCGGACGGCTTCGTCCTCGAGCACCCGCTCGCATGGTGTGATCTGCGGATCCACGACACACGGCTGCTCGGCCTGCTCGACGAAACTGCCGCAGCCGAACCGGGGTTACCGCCTGGCGTCGTCTCGCAATTCATCCAGGACCTGCACTGGTGCGGCTTCCTGCTTCCGGCGGGTGAGGAGGACCGCCGTTTCGAGTCCCTCAGCTGGAGCACGCCGGATCTGTGGTTCCACCGCCGCAGCACACTCGGCGAACGCACCGTTACCTGGGAGCATTTCGGCCCGACCAAGTGGGCCAAAGACCGCTTTCCGCAACCTGCCGCGCGTAGGCTGGATTATCCCGGTGAACCGATCGCCCTGTTAGCTCCCGACCTGACGGTCAGGCGAGCTCACGACCCGACGCTGACAGCCGTTCTCGAGGACCGTGTTTCGACGCGGACATTCGATGACGCTCGCCCGATCACCGCCGACCAAGTCGCCGAGTTGCTGTATCGCACGGCGCGGACGCGGTGCACTCAGCCGGTCGGCCCGGGTGAGGAACTCCTGTCCCGGCCATACCCATCCGGTGGCGGGATCTACGAACTCGAGTTGTACCCAGTGGTGCGGAACGTCGCCGGACTACCGCCGGGCATGTATCACTATGACTCCTTTGACCATGCGCTGCGCCCAGTGGCCGACCTGGCTTCGAAAGCGGTGTCTGCGCTTGTCAAACCGGCTTCGGCGACGCTGACCGGTGGTGCCGAGCCCCAGGTGCTCATCGTCATGGCGGCGCGGTGCGGTCGCATCATGTGGACCTACGAACAGATCGGCTACGCAGCCATTCTCAAGGATGTCGGCGTGCTGATGCAGACGATCTATCTGGTCGCAACCGCGATGGGCCTTGGTGCGTGCGCCCAGGGCTTCGGTGACACCGCGGCGTTTGTGGCGGCTACCGGGGTCGACGAGCGACAGGAATGCAGCGTCGGCAGCATCGTCATCGGCTCTCCCGGGCCGACCTGATCATGCCGGGTCATTCCTGGGCGAGAACCTGCTCATCGGTCAGCGCAGCGACTTCGAGGTAGGCCCGCGCGATCACCGCGAGGCGGGCTGGTGTACCGCGTTGCGCTTCACGCTGATTCAGCCGCTGCGCCAAGCCGGCGGCGGTGCGCGCGGCAAACAGGTCGGCAACCACTGCGTGATCGATTTCCAGCCAGTCGCGGACCCGCGCGATCACGGTGGTGGCCAGCACCGAATCACCACCCATCGCGAAGAAGTTCTGTTGCACACCAACACTATCCGCGCCCAGTACCTCAGCGACGATCATGGCGAGCGCCGCCTCCACGTCGTTGCTCGGGGCACTGTCTGGGGTGTCCGCGGCCTGCGGCTCGAGCAGTTTGTTCACGGCGCGCCGGTCCAGTTTTCCGTTCGGCGTCAACGGAATCTGTTCCAACACCACGATCCGCTTGGGAACCATGTAACTCGGCAACACATCGGCGACAGCCGTGGCAACAGCGTCAACGTCGAGCGGGTCTCCGGCAACCGCGGCAACCAAAGTGGGTGCGTTGGCTTCGATCACAGCGGCGACGGCGTGGCGCACGCCGGGCACCGCCCGCAGCGCGCTCTCCACCTCGCCGAGTTCGACGCGGTAGCCGCGAATCTGCACCTGATCGTCAGCCCGGCCGAGGAACTCGATGGTGCCGTCCGGCCAGTATCTGGCCATGTCGCCGGTTCGATACCACCGAATACCGTCGTATTCGACGAAACGCTCCGCTGTTCGCTGCGGGTCGTTACGGTAGCCCGCTGCGACGTTCGCGCCGCCCACCCACAGTTCGCCGGGCACCCAATCGGGGCAGTCGCGGCCCGAGGGGGAAACCACCCGGCACCGCACATTGCGTAGTGGCAAGCCGAACGGCACCGTGGCCCAGTGCGCTGGTGGTTCGCCGGTCACTTCGCAGATCGTGTGATGGATCGACGTTTCGGTTGCGCCACCGAGACCGGCGAACCGGCAGCCCGGCACCTGCTTGGCCAGTCGGCGGGCCAGATCAGCGCCGACCCAGTCACCGCCGAGGGTGACCGCCCGCAGCGAGTCGCCCAGCCGGTCACCGCCGAGCTCCAAGATCATGTCCAGCATGCTGGGCACGCAGTTGAGGATCGAGACCCGGTGGTGGCGCAGCAACTCCACCCAGGTGGTGGCTGCGGCCCGTTGCTCGGAATCGACAGCAACCAGCGAGCCACCCGCCGACAACATGCCGAAGATGTCGTAGACCGATGCGTCGAATTCGAGCGCAGACAGCGCCAGTACCCGATCGACACTGCCGACCTCGAACCACTCGTTGACGGCGTCGATCGTGTTCATCGCCCCGCGATGGCGGACATCCACTCCCTTGGGTAAACCCGTCGAGCCGGAGGTGAAAATCACGTAGGCGATTTCGTCGACGTCGGTGAAGACCGGTGCCGACAACGGCGCGGGATAGTTGCGCGCCTCGTCGATGGCCAGGCACGGAATCGACGCGCCCATCTCGGCGCCCGCGCAGGTAAGGGCCGCGGTGACGTCCGCGGTCTGAAGTATCTTGGCGCGCCGCGCCGCTGGCTGATCGAATCCGATCGGCAGATAGGCCGCCCCGGCCGCGAGTATCCCGAGTACCGCCAATACCTGGTCACGGCCTTTGGGAAGCTGAACAGCGACGGTGTCCCCCGGCCCCACACCGCAGGCTTGCAGCGCCCCGGCAACCGCCAGTGAGCGCTGCGCGAGTTCGGCATAGCTCCACGCGCCGGCATCTTCGCCGACCCCCCATACCACGGCGGTCGCATCGGGTGTAGCCGCAGCGCTTTCGAAGAAACCCTGGTGCAGGCACCGACCGCTGACCGGGCCGGCAGTCGCGTTGGCCGCGGCCCGGACTTGCGCCTGGTCGGTGGGCAACCGCAGCACGGCCTCCGCGTCCCAGCCTGCATCACTGTCGGTGAGCCGTTCGATCGCGTCGGTGAATCTGGCGAACATGGTGTCGATCAGGCCCGGCGGAAAAGCCGACTCACGGACGTCCCAGTTGACCAGCAAACCACCACGCAGCTCGGTGATCTGGGCATCGAGTAACACTTGGGGACCCTGCGAGACGATCCACACCGGCTCGCCGAAGGTCTCGATGACGTTGTCGGCGAACAGTTCACCGAGATCGAGGGCACTGGTGAAGACGACGGGCGCCAGCACCGGCTCGTCGCGATGTCTGGCCAGATCTCGCAGCACATCGAGTCCCGAATACGTGGAGTGACTTGCACTTTCGTACATTCGGCGCTGGAGGTCCCGGGCCCGGTTCGCTACCGACATGTTTTCGGAGACATCGACTTCCAGCATGACCGATGAGGTGAAGTCTCCGATCACCCGGTCGATGTCGGGATGGACGGAGTGGCGCTGAAACAGCGGAACGTTCAGTAGGAATCTGCTCTGGGCGGTCCAGCCGCCGACGGCGTCGGCAAAGATGGCTGCCACTGCCATCGCCGGTGTGACCCCGCGCCGGTGGGCCCCGACCATCAGGCGCTGCTTGGCGGCCGGTTCCAGCCAGTGTTCGTGGCGCACAGTGCGATGTGACGCTGTGTCGTCGCCACTTGCCAGCGTCGGAAGTTCCGGTGCGCCGGGCATGGCGGGTAGCCGCTGCTGCCACCATTGCCGGTCACCGTCGCGTGCGGCGCTGTCTGTGGTGTGCTCGGTGCGATACCGGCGGTAGCTGTAGCCGGGCGTCGTCAGCGTTGCGCTCCGGTACAGCTCGGCGAGCTCGGAAACCAGTACGCGGTAGCTCATTGCATCACCGGCCAGCATGTCGACGTCCAGATGCAGCCGGCTGCGGTTCTCGTCGTACAACGTCAATGCGACGTCGAAGACTTGACCGTCTTCGATGGCCAGGCGCTGGTGAGTTTTACCGTCGCGCAACTCCGCCAACGTGGCTGCGGTGGCCTCGGGGGGCTGCCCGCGCAGGTCCACGACGGCGAACACCGGCCGCCCGGGCAGCGGCATGGTTTGTTGGGTCCCGTCGGGCAGGAACCGGGTGCGAAGCATCGGGTGGATCGCGACGAGGTCGGATACCGCCTGTTCCAGGCGTACCGGATCTACTGGCCCCCCGTCGAATTCGACGTAAAGGTGGGCCGCCACGCCGCCGAGCCGCTGGTCATCGGAGCGGCCGATCCAGTACGCGTGCTGCATGGCGGCCAGCGGGAACGGGGCGTTTTCGTCATCTGCGGCGGCAACCGCCTCAACGGAGGCGACCGCGACCGGCTCTGCGGCGCTTTCCGCCTCGTCCACGCCGAGCAGAGCGTGCCAGGATTCCACTGTCGGGCTGGCGGCAAGTTGGGCGAAGGTGATGTCGGCGCCACGTTTGCGCCACCCTCCTGCCAGGGCCATCATCCGGATCGAGTTCAGGCCGAGCTGGATCAGGTCGTCGTCGTCGGCGATGTCTGCGGCCGGGCAATCGAGTTGGGCCGCAACGGTAGCCCTGATGTCGTCCCGGTGGATCCGCTCACCGTCGGGCAAACTCTGCCGCGGCGCCATGCCGGTCCCTTCTTTCCAAGCCAGCCGCGAGGACCGCCACGCCGCGCTGCCAGAATTCTGCCAGCAGGTCGATGTCGGCCATGGCGAACAGCGCATCGCTCCAGCGCAGGTTGGTGATCAGTTGTGAGCCGTTTTCGGTAGTGCCGACCAGGGTGCTGATGTTCAGCGCGAAACGCAGCGGCAGATCGGGTTCGGGGTCGATCGGCAGCGCAGTGATATGCGGTTCGGTGAGTAGCGACCATGGCTGGTCGCTGACACCACCGAGGTCCAGCCGGCCCAGATAGCCGAACTGGATCTGGGGTTCGGCCTGCACCTCGGGGATGCGCGCGATGTAACGGAGCAGACCGTAATCCAGGCCCTCGTTCGGGATCGCCCGCAACTGCGCCGCTACCGACTCGAATAACGCTGCGGCCGCATCGGGATCGTTCTCGGCCTGCTCGACGTCGACCGGCGCCGCACCCGCGCCGATGCGCACCGGGAACGCCGTGGTGAACCAGCCGACCGTGTTGGTGGTGTCGGTGTCCAGCACGGCATCCGCCCGACCATGCCCCTCCAGGGCGACCAGCGCCCCCGCACCGGGATCTTGCTGCCGTGCCCGCCGCCAACTCGCCACGGTCATAGCGGCCACGGCCAACAGGAATTCGCGCATGCCTTCGGCCCTGACCAGTCTGGACAACACCTGCGCGGTGACATCAACCGGGGTGATCACCGGCGTGACGCGCAGGGTGGACCAGGTGTCCCGGACGGGGTCCGGATGCCGCGATCCCAAGGCGGGATCGGCATCGTGGACCTGCGCGGCCCAATAGTCGCGCTGAGCCAACACCTCCGGCGTCACCGCCCGCTCCCACATCAGTTCCGACCAACGGCGATAGGAAGTGAACTCTGGCAGCGTCTTCGGGGTTACCCCCGACTGCGTCATCCGCCATGCTTCAACAAGATCTCCCAGCATGATGTGCCAGGAGACCACGTCTACCGCCAAGTGGTGGGCGCTGATGAGCAGTACCTGCTCCCGGGCGCCGGAAAGCCATACCGCCCGCACCATCGCACCCCCGTGCGGGTCGATTCCGTCATTGGCCATGCGGGCGTAATGCGTGATGGCCGAACCGAATTCCTCTCCGGTCGTGCCCGACAAGTCCGCGGTGGTCAGCACGTCGACCGCATGGACCGAGCCTGGTGCACGGGTGGCCAGGCGTGGCCCGTCGGGGGTCTCGGTCACAAGCGATCGCAGTGTGTCGTGTCCGTCGAGCAACAATTGCAGCATCGACTCGATGGACGATTCGTCGATATCGTCGGGCAGCCGAAGCAAAACTGTGTGGGTGAAGCGGCGGTAGGCACCGTACTCGTACAGCCAGGACACCATCGGCAGCGGCAGCACCTCACCGTATTCGTCACCCTCGACGGGAGCTGCCGAGCTCACCGCCTCGTCGATGGCCGCGGCGAGTTGGCGAATCGTGGGGCAGGCAAACACCATCCGTGGGCTTGCCATAAGGCCGCGCCGCTGAGCCTTGTGTACCAGCGAGATCGCCACAATGCTGTCCAGCCCGAGGGTGAAAAGGTCCTCGTCGACGTGTGGCGTCACACCGTTGAACTGCTCTTCGAATACCTCGCACAGCAGCCGTTCGGTGTCGGTGGACGCCGACGCTGCACCGTGTTCGGCGACACAGGCAAGCGCATCTTCGGCCAGCCGATCCAACGCATGGCCGTCCAGCTTGCCGTTGGCGTTCACCGGCAACTGAGGTACTGCGACGATCCGCGCCGGGACCATGTACAGCGGCAAACGCTGGGTGAGCGTGGCCCGCACACGAACGGGGTTGCCTTCGGCGTCGTCTTGCCACACAACGAATCCCACGAGCTGGGTACTGCCGGAACGACGAAGTACTGACACCGCCGCGTCGTGCACCTCGGGCAGGCTGCGCAGCGCCGCCTCGATCTCGCTGATTTCGACGCGGTAGCCGCGGATCTTGACTTGGGTGTCGCCGCGACCCAGATAGCTGAAGGCGCCATCGGCGAGCCGGCGAACCACGTCCCCGGTGCGGTACATGCGCCGGCCGGGCCGAAACGGGTCCGCCACGAACCGAGCCGCCGTCATCGCCGCCCTGCCGACGTAGCCGCGCGCTAATTGGGCGCCGGACAGGTAGAGCTCACCGACGACGCCGTTGGGGACCATGCGCAAGCCCGAATCCAAGACATAGCCGCAGGTTCCGGCATTGGCGGTGCCGATTGCCGGTGTTCTATGTTCACCTACCGCTGCCACCACCGCTTCAACCGTGGTTTCGGTGGGGCCATAGCAGTTGTAGACCGCGGCCGGCGACAGCGCACGCAGCTGGTCCCATAACGCGGTATCGATCGCTTCGCCGCCCAATGCCAGGACTGAAAGGTTGCAGTCCAACAGCCCGGCGGCGCGAAGTTGGACAAGCATCGATGGCGTCGTATCGATCATGTCGATTCGGTGCGCGGCTATTCCGCGCACCAGCAGGTCGGCGTCGCGTATCTCCTCGGCGTCGAACAGGTGCAGCGCGTGACCGTCGAGCAGGCCGACCATCGGCTGCCACGATGCGTCGAAGCTGAACGACCAGGCGTGCGCGATCCGCAGTGGTCGGTTCAGCCGGACCTGTGCCGGCCGGTAGACACGGTCGCGGTGGTCGGTGAAGTAGCTGAGGAGCGCGGCGTTGGTGCCGACAACTCCTTTGGGCTCCCCGGTGGATCCGGACGTGAAGATGACGTACGCGGCGTGCCCGGGGTGACGACGTATCGACGGTGCGACGGCCGGGAGCAGCGAAATGCGCTCGGCCGCTGCGGTCTCGTCGAGAAGCAACGCGGGCAATCCGGCTTCCAGCAGCTCGGCGTAGCCCAGTTGGGTGATCGTCAATATCGGGTCGGCTTGGCGCAGCATCGACGCGATGCGCACTGCAGGCAACGTGATGTCTACCGGCAGATAAGCGCCGCCGGCGGCCAGCACCGCCAGAATCGCGATGATGGATCGGGGTGAGCGCGGCAGCACAAGTGCGACAACTGTTTCCGGTCCAACACCGTTGGCAACCAACTCCCCCGCCAACCGGCTCGCTTCGGCATGAAGTTCGGCATAGCTGTAACGCTCACCGCTTCCGGCGGTCAAGGCCGGCGCGTCCGGAGTCGCGGACACCTGCCGTTGGAAAACCTCCCAGACCGTTTCGACCGGAGTGGGTATCGACAATGCGGCGAGGTCGGCGCATTCGATGCGCTCGGCCGGGGAGAGAACGTCCAGTGCGTCCGGGTTACCGTCGCCGACATCGGGAAGTTGGCGCAACACGACGAGTACTCGCTCGGCGATCTCGGCGGCCGGAAGATGCGGAAGCGCAGCGCGAATCGCCTCGACAACCACCACCAGGGCGTCGTCGTGCAGATGCGACACCACGGTCAACGGATAGTGGGTCAGGCTTTCCATCTCCACCGGGGTAAAGCGGGTGCCGTCGGCTTCGGTGACCGTTGTGATGGCGTCCTCGATGGGCGCATTCTCGAAGAGAAACAGGCTGTCGAACAGGGGGCCCTGGCCGTACTGGCGCTGCAGTTCCGAGAGGCTGAAATACCCGATGTCACGCATTGCCGACAGTTCGCGCTGCAACCGGATGCATTGCTCGACTACGGATGTCGTGTTGCGCAACTGATGTACCACCGGTACGGCGTTGATGAAAAGTCCGACCATGGTGTCCACCCCGGGCAAGTTCTCGGGACGTCCGGAGACGATGGTGCCGAACACGACGTCGCGGCGGTCGGTGATTCTGCCGAGAACGACGGCCCAGGCGAACAGGACCGCGGTACCCAACGTGATGCCGGAACTGCTGCTCCAGTGGCGCAGGCGTGCGGTATCGGCTGCGGACAGTAGCAGGGTTGCCTTCTCCGGCACCGCATCACCCGCGACGACGGTGCCGTCGGCCACCATGAGTGGCCCAGAGGCCCCCGCGAGATACTCACACCAGGTGTTGAACGCGGCCGCCTTGTCCTGCTCGGCCAGCCAGACGATGTAGTCGCGATACGGGCGCGGCGCCGGTAGCGCCTCCAGCAATCCGCCGGCCCGATACACGGCGAGCATCTCGGTGAAGAACACCGCCAGCGCCCAGCCGTCCACCAGGATGTGGTGGGCGGTGAAGATCATCCGCCGTCGTGACTCCCCCGGCACCGTGAGCAAGACGACCCGCAGCGCCGGACCGCGGCTCAGGTCGAACCGGCGTCGCCGCTCGGATCGCGCAATCGACTCGAATTCGGTTGGCAGCGCAACGCGTTCCGACCACGGCAATTCCGCCTCGACCGGCACGATCTGCACCGGCTTGGGCACGCCCCGATCCCAGAATGCGGCCCGCAGGTTCGGGTGCCGAACCAGCATGGCGGCGGCGCTGCGGCGCAGCAATACGACGTCAACCGGGCCGTCGATGTCCACCACGAACTGCATGCTGTACAGGTCGACGCCGTCCTCGGCCAGCCGGTACAAGGCGAACAAGCCCTCTTGCAGCGGGCTGAGGGCCAGCACGTCCTCGATCTGCGGCGGCGTGGTCGTCACGATTGCTCTTGCCACGCGGCCGTCAACTCGGCCAACGCATCGGCACTCAACCCGGACGTGCTCATCGGCGTGTACTCCCGCTCCTGCACTGGTTCGCCGTGGGCCGCGGGCTGATCGGCGAGCGTGGCGGCATCGACCGCGGCGGCCAACTCTCCGATGGTCATGTGCTCGAACACCATTGCCGGTGTCAGAGCCAGTCCCTGTGCCGTCGCCTGGGCCGACCACTTGATGGAAATGATGCTGTCACCCCCGAGCGCAAAGAAGTTGTCGTCGCGGTCGACGCCGGTGATGTCGAGCAACTCCTCCAATAGCGTGATCAACAGCCGCTCGGTTTCCTCCGAGCCGCCGATGGCCGGTTGGGATGGACCGCCGGCGGCGGCGATCGGTGGCGCGAGGACCTTCTCCAGAGCGGCCGCCGGAAGCAATTCCACGGTCGATACCGGGCAATCCGGCGTCGTCGCGAAGGCTTCAAGCGCGGCTTTGAGCGCATCGGCGATGAGCCGAACGGTTTGCGGCTGGTAAAGATCGGCGTTGGCGACCACCCGCACATCGAGTTCCCCGTACGTCGTCACGGTCATGCCGATGTCGAGATCCAGCAGCGAGACGTCGAAATCCATCGGAAGCGCTACCACGGTGGTGTGCTCGGTGTCGGTCAGGTGGCGTGGAGTCAATGCCCAATCCTCGCCGCGGAAATGAACCGCGTTCTGGTACAGCGGGTTCCGGAACCGGGTGCGCACCGGCTTCACCGCCTCAACCAGGCGTTCGATGGGGACTTCCTGATGCGCGAACGCATCGAGCACCGTGTCGCGGCTGCGGGCGACCATCGCGCGAAGACTCGGATTGTCGGACAGGTCGTTGCGTAGCACCACCATATTGGCGAAGAGACCGACCAGGTTGCTGGTGGCCGCTTCGACTCGCGACGCGACCGGGCTGCCCAGCGCGATGTCTGTGCCGCCGCCGAGCTTGTGCACCAGCACCGCAATCGCGGCCTGATATACCATGAACTCGGTGGCTCCGTTCTGCTCGGCAAGCCTGGTAAGAGCCGAACGCTGCGCCTCCGACAGCGTGAAAGTCACGACCTCCCCCGGCTTTCCAAGGATCGGCTGACGTTCCCGGTCGGGCGCTATCGCCATCTCGTCGGGCAAGCCGGCCAGGGCGTCACGCCAATAGTCGACCTCGGTCTGTCCCCACTCGCTCGGTGCATCGAATGCCTGCCGTTGCCACAGGGCGTAGTCCACGAACTGGATGGGCAACGGCGTCCATTGCGGCGGTTGGCCGCTCAGCCGAGCGCGATAAGCCGTGACGAGGTCGTCGTAGATGACGCCCAGTGATGTGTGGTCGCTGACAATGTGGTGAATGATCACGAACAGCACGTGGGTATCCGAGTCGATCCGCACCAAGGTAGCCCGCAGCAGCGGCCCGGTCTCCGGTGACAGAACGTCGCGGCGCAGCTCGGCGATCACGTCGTCGAGCTGCTCCGCTCCGACGTTGCGGATCGGCAATTCCAGCTGCACGGTGGGATGCACGAACTGGAAGGGAATCCCGTCGTGTTCGGCGAAATTCGTGCGCAGCGCATCGTGGCGGGCCACCACGTCATTGAGCGCCGCCGCCATTGCGGCGGTGTCGAGTGGACCGCTGAAGCGCAGCGCGAACGGCATGTTGAAAGCGTCACGCGCGCCGTCCATCCGATATTGGAACCATGCGGCGAGCTGGGAATAGGACAACGGAATCCGCTGCGGGCGCGCCGATGCGACAAGCTCCGGGCGTCCCGAACGCGATGCCGGCGCCGCATCGTCGAGCGTGTCGTCGAAATCCGTCGCGTCGAGGTTGATGTCGAACTCCGCACGAAACTGCTCCACCAGCCGAGCCGCCAGCCCGGCCGGCGTCGGGGTGTCGAAGACGGCGCGGACGACGAGTTCCACGCCGAATTCCGCGCGGATCTGGGCGACCAGCCGGGCCGCCAGGAGTGAGTGGCCACCCAATTCGAAGAACGAGTCTTCGGCGCTCACTCGCTCGCAGCCGAACAATCCCGCGAAGATCGCGCAGATGCGGCGCTCGGTGGGCGTGACCGGCGCACGGTAGGCGCGCGCCGCAGTCGGCGTCGGGGGCGGTAGCGCACGCTTGTCCAGCTTTCCGCTCACGGTTACCGGGATTTCCGGGATTAGCGCAAACGCGTTGGGCAGCATGTAGTCCGGCAGCAGCTTTGCGGCGTGTGCACGCAGCTCGTCGAGGTTGAGCTGGACTCGTGGCACCACGTATGCGGCCAGCACCGGCCCCTGTTCGGTGTCGGTGACGAGGACGAGGCACTGTTGCACCGCCGGGTGCGACGCGATGGCGGACTCGACCTCGCCGGGTTCGATACGAAAGCCGCGCACCTTGACCTGTTCGTCGGCCCGGCTGACGAACTCCAGCTCTCCGGCGATGTTGCGGCGGACCAGGTCGCCGGTTCGATACAGCCGCATCCCTGGGTTGAAGGGGTCGGCGACGAACCGTTGGGCCGTTAAGCCCGCTCGCCCAAGGTAGCCGCGGGCGAGTTGGGCGCCACCGAGGTAAAGTTCGCCGACCACCTCGGCGGGCACCGGTTGCAACTCGTGGTCGAGTACGTAGGTGTAGACATTGCGGTTCGGCACGCCGATCGGTACCACGCCGGTTCCGTACGACCGGTCTACCAGTTTGTGCGTAGAGCAGACCACCGCCTCAGTCGGGCCGTAGTGGTTACGCAGTTCGGCGTCGAAGTAGGTGGCAAACTTATCGGCCACCTGCCCCGGCAGTGCTTCACCCCCGACTGGGACGTGACGCAACTGGCGCCATTGTGTGGCCTGCGGCAGCAGCAGGAGCGTGCTGAGCAGGGAGGGCACCATGTGCACGACCGTAATGCGGTGGCGGGCAATCAGATCGGCGATGTAATCGATGTCTCCGAAGGCGTCGGGCCGGGGCACGATCAGCCGGGCGCCAACCGACAACGTCATGAAAATCTCCGGCAGTGACGCGTCGAAGCTCACCGACGACGACTGCAACAGCCGGTCGTCGCCGGTCATGCTCCACTCGGCGATGAAGCCGGCGATGTGGTCGGCGATCGCGCGATGTGAGACAGCGACGCCTTTGGGCTGCCCGGTGGAGCCGGAAGTGTAGATGACATAAGCCAACTGGTCGGGGTGCAGCGGGCAAACCCGCTCTGCGTCAGTAATCGTGGCGTCCGACAGTTGCGCAGCGGCCGCCTCGGCAGCGAGAAGCTGTTGCTGCCCGAGAACCATGCGGGGACAGCTGTCGGTGGTGAGGTACTCGATGCGGTCACCCGGGTAGGCCGGATCAATAGGCAGATACGCCGCACCGGCTTTGTGGACGGCAAGCGCCGCGACGATGAACTCGATCGATGCGCCCATCCGCAAACCGATGATGTCTTCTTCGCCGACTCCCTTATCAATTAGCCAGCGCGCCAAGCGATTCGCGCGCCGGTGCAATGCGGCATAGCTCAGCTCGGCGTCGTCGGAAGCCAATGCGACGGCGTCGGGCGCCGCAGCGGCAGCCGATTCGAGCATGGCGACGATCGTGGTGGCCGTTGTGGCGACAAGCTCGCCGTGCGATTGCGCCAGCACGGCAGCCCGCTCGCCCGGGCCGAGCATGTCCAGACTGGTGACGCGATGCGCCGGCTCGTTCAGCGCGGTGTCCAGCAGCTGTAGGTAATGGGTCAGCATCTGATCGACTAATGCGTCGGACAGCACATCGGCCTGATACTCGATCTCGCTCAACACGCCCTCGGGCTCGACCACGATTGTCATGGCGAGCGGGACCGGCGCGGTCACCGCACCGAGTTCGAGTTGTCGCACA
This sequence comes from Mycobacterium sp. NGS62, assembly GCF_059812285.1. Lineage (NCBI taxonomy): Bacteria > Bacillati > Actinomycetota > Actinomycetes > Mycobacteriales > Mycobacteriaceae > Mycobacterium > Mycobacterium sp. NGS62. The sequence goes on from NZ_JCALCK010000001.1 coordinate 683,108, forward strand.
ACGACGTTGTCCAGCGCGAAGCCGCCCGCACTTTTGCGCATGCTGAAGCCGAGTCGGACCAGATGGTCCATCCCGTCGCGTCCCGCCGTCCGTTCCGGATTTGTCTCGCTGACCACGCGGTCGATACCGACGGACTGGTGCGCGAAGCCGCCGAGACAGGTCTCGCGGACCGTGTCGACGAATGAGCCGAACGAATCACCGTGCGGCCCTGGAGCGATCCGCAATAGCAGCGTGTTCCCAAAATACCCGATGGCACGCCGGGCGGCTGCGCGGCGGTCGGTGACCGGGACGGCGATCAGAAACTCGGGGGCGCCGCTGTAACGCCGAGTGAGCACACCGAACGCCGCGAGCAACACCGTGAACGGCGATGTCGAGTGTTGGCGAGCAAATGTTTCGACCCGCTCGAACAGCTCGGCCGGCACCGCCCGGGTTCGACGTTCGGCGCGACGCGACGGGTCGGCGGCAGCAGGCCCGGGAAGCTCGACCGGTTCCGGCAACGGCTGCAGCGAGTTTCGCCAATACTCGATGTCATCCTCGCCCGGTTCGGCTGAGTCCTCGAGCACCTCGACGGCGACGTATTGTGGCGGTGCGCTGCCGAGTTGGTGATCGTGATACGCAGCGCTCAATTCGTTGAAGAAAAGATCCCAACAGTCGTCGTCCCAACAAATGTGGTGCACGACGAGAAGCAGCACCGCCTCGTCCGGGCCGGTGCGTAGCAGAGTGACCCGCAGCGGGAGTTCGTTCGCGAGATCAAACGGCCTGCCGAACTCGGCTCGGGTCAGCGCCTCGATGCGCTGCTGCCGATCCGTTTCTGCAACGTCGGCAAAATCATGCATGTCCCATGGGATCTCGACATCATCACGGAACTCCTGATACGGCTCACCGTCGCCGTCAACCCCATAGGTGGTTCGCAAAATAGCGTGGCGCGCAACGACTTCGCGCAACGCAGCTTGTAAGCGCGGCTCGTCGAGCGCGCCGGTCAATTGGTAGGCGACACAGATGTTCAGCGTGGAATCACCCGCATCCATGGTCTGCAGAAACCACATCCGGCGCTGGCCGGTCGACAGCCGGTAACGTTCCCCGGCGCGCAGGCTTCGAAGCTCGCCCGTTTCGCGCGCCGCAACGCCGCTTTGGGCGATCCGGGTCCGCAACAGTTCCCGGCGGCGGTCCTGAACGGTTTTGGCAGTGTCTGTCACGCCTCGTCTCACTTCTGACATTCAGTCGGCTGGGGCAGTTTCCGTCGTGACGCTAGGTCGAGCGTCGCTCGGCGGCGGGCGGCCCGACCAGCCAGGCCCAGGGCCGGCGGGCCGACCCGGGAAAGCAGGCATCGCCGCAACACTGGCTTAGCATAGGCTATGCTAACTGCCCGGAACGCGGGGTGGTTCAACCATCTGTCCCGGCAGTGAGAAGGTACGGGGGTGGACAGGCTGGATCTGCAGCATCGCCGTATTGCCCTGGACCATCCGGGGTTCTCCGGGGAGTTTTCGCTGCGGCGGCTTGACCCGACCCGCGACCTCGACGTGATGCATGCCTGGATGAACGATCCCGAGGTGGCCAGGTTTTGGCGGAAGCCTTGGCCCCGCGATCGGATCGGCTCATATCTGCGCCAGCAGGACGACAGCGCACACTCCACGCCATACCTGGGCGAACTCGACGGTGTCCCGATCAGCTACTGGGAGCTCTACCGCGCCGATCTTGATCCGCTGGCCGACTATTACGACGCGCGCGAGCACGATGCCGGCATTCATCTGCTGTTGGGGCCCGCTCAATGTCGCGGCCGTGGGCTCGCGGTGGATCTGCTGCGGGCCGTGTCCACCTGGTTGTTGGATGCGGATCCCCGCACGGAGCGAGTCGTCGGCGAGCCGGACGTCAACAACCCGCGGGTGATCCGGATATGCGAACATGCCGGGTTCCGCCGCGCCGCGGACATCGACCTGCCAGACAAGCGGGCTGCCCTGATGATCCGCGACCGCGAGCAGCAATAAGTGCGTTTGCGCCCCCGCCAACGACCCCGTTCCGGCCCGGGAGCTTATGTTAGCCTTCGCTAAGTTGCATGGCTCCAGGCCAGGCGGAACTAGGCGAGCGAGAGGTTGTGCCCATGCCACGCACCCTGGGCTGGATCAGGCAGTTCCATCGTGCGGATCCGGCCGAGAACCCGCCGCTGCTGGTGTTTCCGCATGCGGGATCCGGTGCGTCGGCCTACCGCGACTTCTCGAAAGCCCTCAGCACGAGGTTCACCGTCATCGTCTTTCAATACCCGGGGCGCCAGGACCGGGCAGGCGAGGCGTCATTGCTCTCCCTGCCTGCGATCGCCGCGGGTGCGTTCGACGAATTCTCCGGGTTGGAGCACCACCGCGGCGGCCCGATCATCACGTTCGGTCACAGCATGGGAGCGTTGGTCGCGTTCGAATTCGTGCGGCTAGCCGAGGCCGCCGGAATCACTGTGGGCCAACTCAACGTTTCCGCGGCGGTTGCGCCCTGTCACGCCGCGGCCAAGCCGTCCCATCCCAAGGAAGACGAGGACATCCTCAACCACCTGGCCACGCTGGAGGGCACCGACACCAGTGTGTTCGCCAACCGGGAGGTCATGAGATTGGCTCTGCCGGTCATCAAGGCCGACTACCAGGCCTTTGATGCCTACAACTGCGCCGACGACGTGAAAGTAGCCGCCCCGATCCAGGCAATGGGCGGCGAGCAGGATCCGTTCGTCACGCTGGGCGATCTCTACGGCTGGGGTAAGCACACCGAGCGCCTCAACGTCACGATGTTCGACGGCGGGCATTTCTATCTCGGTGATCACCTCGGCGCAGTCGCGGAGTTGTTGGCCCCGCCCGGGCAACGCGAGCAGACCGCGTGAACACCAGCGACCCGATCGTCATCTCCGGACTGGCCGTCGAGGCGCCCGGCGGAATCGACACCCCCGCCGCGCTCTGGTCGGCTGTGGCCGAATCCAGGGAGTTGATCACTCCATTCCCACGGGACCGCGGCTGGCCAATTGATGACCTGCTCTCGGTGTCCCGGCTGGACGGTTGGGGAAGCGTGTGCGATGCGGGCGGCTTCCTGGAGGATGCCGCGATGTTCGACGCGCCCTTCTTCGGCATCACCCACCGAGAGGCCCTGGTGATGCATCCCCAACAACGGGTTGCGATACGGCTGGCCTGGAAGGCGCTGGAGAACTCCGGCATCAACCCGGCAACGCTCGCCGGCGACGAGGGCGGCTGTTTCATCGGAATGTCGCCCATGGAGTACGGGCCGCGGGCGGCAGTCGCCGACGCGCATAGCGGTCATCGAATCGCCAGCTTGGGACAGTTGGGGGCAGCGGGCCGGATCTCGCACAGCCTTGGGCTGACCGGGCCGTCGATGTGCGTCGATTCGGCGTGCGCATCGTCGTTGACCGCGTTGCAGCTGGCCGCCAACGCGGTGGCGACCGACGAGTGCGAATGGGCACTTGCCGGCGGGGTTTGCGTCATGGGTTCTCCCGGCGCGTTTTTCGAGTTCGCCAGGCTCAATGCGCTTTCCGAGGATGGTCATTGCCGCGCGTACTCCGACGACGCCAGCGGCACTGTCTGGGGTGAAGGCGCGGGCATGGTGCTCGTTGAACGTGAGTCGCGGGCACGCCAACTGGGCCATGCGGTCTACGGGCGAATTCTGGCCATCCGCACCAACCACAACGGCAAAGGCAAGCCGATCCTCGTTCCCCGGGTGCGGGCCCAAGAACAGCTCATTCGAAAGACGCTCGGCGCGGCGGGAATCGATGCCGCCGACGTGGGCATGATCGAGGGTCACGGCACTGCGACCGTCGCCGGCGATCCGGTGGAATTGCTGGCCCTGTTCAAAACCTACGGTGCCGCGGGAAGCACGGCGCTGCTCGGCTCGATCAAATCGAATTCCGGTCACGCCCAAGCCGCGTCGGGAATACTGGGGCTGATCAAACTCTTGCTCGCCGGACAGCACGGCCACATCCCGCCCACGCTGTTCTCGGACAACCCGACCAAGAAGCTGGACTGGGATCTGGTGGGTCTGCAGCTGGCCACCAAACTACATCCGTGGGAGCCCAAAGATGGCGTCCGCTACGGTGTCGCATCATCATTCGGCGCCGGGGGTGCCAATGCGCACGCAATCATCGCTATGCCCGTAGGTGAGACCAGTGACCATTCCTAGCTACCGGCTTCCCGATGGCACCGTCCCCGTTCTGCTATCGGCGGGAAGTCGCAGCCTGGTGCACGACGAGGCCCGCGCGTTGCTTACCTATGCCACTGATCACCCCGGCGTGGCACCGGAAGCGATCAGCGAAATGCTTTTCCGGACAAGGGCTGCCCGCCCGCATCGCGCGCTGGCGATGGTCACCGACCGCGACCAGTTGCTCGGCGGCCTGCAGGCGATCATCGACGACCGCGAACATGCCGCAGTGGTGCGCACCGACGCGGCCGCGGCGGTTCGCCGGCTCGCCTATGTTTTCCCCGGCCAGGGTGGGCAACAAGCTGGAATGGGCCGTGTCTTCTACGAGTCGATTCCGGCCTATCGGGCCGAGGTAGATCGCTGCGCCGACGCTTTCGGCACCCTTCTGGACGAGTCGCCGCTGAGTTACCTTCTCGACGAACATCTTTCGGTCAACGACACCGCGAGCACCGTCCAGCCCGCGTTGTTCGCCCAGATGGCCGGGCTGGCCGCGGCGTGGCGCTCAGTCGGTGTCGGAGCGGCGGTCACGATCGGACACAGCCAAGGCGAGATCGCCGCCGCCTACGTATCCGGCGCGATAAGCCTGGCAGATGCCGTCCACGTCGTCGGGATCCGCGCACGTGCCGCCGACGAGTTCATGTCCGACGACTATGCGATGGCGGTTGTCGCCGCTGACCGCGACACCTGCGAGGACGAACTCGCGCGTTGCTCGGGGTGGGCCGAGCTGGCGGTGATCAATTCGCCCGGCATGACCGGAATCTCGGGTGAACGCGAGACGGTGCAGCGCATCGTGGACACGCTGACCGAGCGTGGCGTATTCGCGCGCGTCATTCGCGTCCGCTACCCAGCGCACACCAGCGCGATCAATGCGCTCGGTGACAAGGTACGTGCGGCCGCGGGCCGTCAACTGCAGAACCCGACGTTCCTCGACACGGACATCACTTGCCTTGGTGCCACGCTCGGCGGTCCGATCACCCGGGACCTGCCCGTCGACCAGTACTGGTTCTGGAATCTTCGCAACACCGTTCGATTCGACAAGGCCATCGCGGCTGCGCTACCGCTGGGCGTCGACACCTTTGTCGAGCTGGCCGCACATCCGACGCTGCAGTTGGCGATCGAAGAAAATCTCGCTGCCTCGACGAACGACCAGACCCTGGTGGTGGGCACGTCCAACCGGGCGGCCACCGACCTCAGCGATTTCACCCGCAACCTTGCGCGGTTGGCGGTCCATGACCTGCACTACCCGTGGGAGCGCCTGCGCACCGAGGCCGCCGGTCCGGCCCCGCTGCCGCTAGCCGATTTCCCCAACACTCGCATGGACGAGAAGCTGCTGTGGTTGCCCTACGACGGCGCCGAGTCCAAACCCGACAGCCGAACGCCGGCTGCAGGAGCGACCCCACGCCTTCTGGTCGAGAAGTGGATTCGATTGTCGCAGCGCGCACTGGTGCCGCCACGAGCAATCGGCATCGTCGATCGGACCGGAGCGTGCTCCGAGCTCGCCGCCGCGTTGTGCGCTGCGGCCGCAGACATCGGCGCTACCGCACACGTGCTCGACACCTCGACCCAAAGCGATGGGCCCGCAGCGGGTCTCGATACGTACGTCATCCTCGTTCCGCCGTCGCCGAAGCTGGATGACGGTGCGGCGGCAACCGAGGTTTCGGAATTCTTGGGTCACCGCACCTGGTGGCCGGGGCTAACTGACACACTCTCCGATTGCTGGCTGGTGACGACGGGCGGCGAGGCAGTCGTCGACGACGACGCGCCACCGGATCTGGTGCACGCGGCGGCCAGCGCCGGATTCCGCAGCATCGGCACCGAATATCCCAAGGTCAGATTCCGGCACCTCGATCTGCCGGCCGGACCGACGTCGTCGGAATCGGCGTCCGCAATCTTGTCGGCGCTGCACACCAAGGAAGAGTCGGAGCTCGCGCTGCGCACCAGTGGTCTGTACGCCAAACGGATCGTCGAGGCTTCCGTCGCCGACTCCGACACCAATGCGTATGAGCACGTGCTGATCGTCGGTGGGACCGGAAATCTCGGGTTGGAGTTCTGCGAACACTTCGCGCGCCGCGGTGCGCAGCGCATCACCCTGGTGAGCAGATCGGGTGAGACCACCGCGGTGGCGGATCGACTGCGGAAGATCCGGTCGGCCACCTCAACGCGGATCGATGCCGCCAGCTGCGACGTGGGCGACCCAGGTGCCGTCACACGGCTGGCCGACGAGTACGGCGACGCTCCTGCCGATCTGATCATTCACGCCGCAATGGCGTATTCGGATGTCGAGTTGACCGACATCACCCCCGAGAAGGTCGACAATGCGTTGCGCGCCAAGGTCGTCGGCGTCTGGCGGATACTGGATGCATTCCCACGCACCGATGGGTGCCGCGTCGTCTTGTGTTCCTCGGTGGCGGCGACCATCGGCGGTCGCGGTCAGATCGTCTACGCGGCGGCCAACCGGATGCTCGACGCGATGGCGCACCGGCTACGGGCCGAGGGCCTGGATTGCGTTTCGGTGCAGTGGGGTCAGTGGACGGTTGTCGATCTCGACCCCTCGGGGTGGGCGAAGGTGGCCGCGACCGGTGTCGTGCCGATGCGTCCCGCGGATGCGCTGGCGGTGGGAATGCCGTGGCGTGGCGGAAACGCCGTCGTCGCGGCATTCGATCTGGATCGCGCACGGCCGGTGCTGACGGCCTACGGATACGGTCCGTTGTTGTCCCAGTTGACTTGTCCGCCCGCTGCGGCCGCGGCTCCGGCCCGCGGCGAGGAGACGGATCTCGAGCAACGGCTGATGAGTCTGCTGGCCGGCGCCATCGGTGTCGACGCTGTCGATGCGATCGACACCACGGCCCCTATGGTCGCGATCGGCCTGGATTCATTGCAGGCGCTGGAGTTTCACCGTCGCGTCAAAACCGAGTTCAATCACGAGCTAGAGGTGGCGGACCTGCTCGGCGGGGCGTCCATCGCCGACATCCTGGTACGACTGGGCGGGTGATCCACAGGTATTCGAGTGTGTACTTAGGGCGGGCTGAACGCAAAAATCCCACCATGGATTCACACTCAATGGCGTGAGGCGCTAGCTGCGAAGGCCATCTTCACACGGATTGGTAGGCGGCGCTTGTCTTGATCGACGGGTCGGTGACGGCGAAGTCCGCGCCAAGGACCCGGTCGGACAGCAGCCCCAGGCAGCTCAAGTTCGGAAAGCCCGGGCCCTCGTTCAGCCCGGACAGGTTGGGCAGGAACAGCTTAGGGGCCGTTCCCTGAACCGCGAGGTCATGACCGATGGATTCTTCCAGTCGCTCGCTAGTCAGCGGACCGCCCAGCCATAGCTCCAGGCTGTCGCGGGCAGTCTGGCTCAGCAGCGACAGGAACCACAACGGATCCGCCCCGGATCCGTCGATGACCAAATCGAAGCCATGAAATGACTCGACCCGCTCATTACCACCACCGTCGGTATACATGGTGACCCAGATACGGCCGTCGCGGTCGGCGACGTCGGCGACTCGGCCGCGCAGATGTCTGATCCGTTCGTCGGCAAGCAGCGACTCCTGAACCCGCGCAGAGAAAACACCGCGGTCGGTGCGGGCGATGCAGTCGCGCCGTTCGGCGTGGGTGAGGCTGCGCCATTTGGTGGGATCGGAAAACAGCGAGTTCTCGAAATAGCCTTCGCCCCGGGTGAACAGCGTCGCTTGCGGCGAGATCGCGGTGACCGCTGAAATCCGGTGGTGGAAAAGCTCGTTGAGCATCGATGCAGCGGTTTCTCCCCCGCCGATGACTGCGACGTTCTGGGCGACGATCCGATCCTGGGATGCGGCGCGCTGCCAGAACTGCGCGATCGACAACACCCGCGGATCACCGGAGAGCATGGAGCGTTCCGATTGACCCGGTCCGGTGATCATCAGCGCGTCAGCGGACAACCGAGAATCGCGGGTGTGGAGCGCCCACTGCAGGCCGTCGATCGAGATCTTGACCAATTCGCCGCGAACGACGTTCAGCCCCGCCACGTCGGCGACCCAGCGCAGATAGTGGGCCCAGGTGTCATGAGTTGGCGCCGGCCGACCCCGATCGACCCAGCCGACGAATTGGTCGGTCGCAACCAGATAGGCGTGCCAACTCCACCGCATCAGCCGTTCATCGAGTTCGGCGTTGCGGCCGGGCAGCAGTTCCGAGCGGTACGGGAAACCGACGTCCTTCTCCGGGCTGGTGCCCAGCCGCTGCCGGCCGTCGGTCCAGCCGCCCCCGGCCCGCCAGTTGGCTGCCACCCCGGAGCGTTCGATAGCGATGATGTCGACCGTGTCGACGCCCATCTGGCGCAGCACCGCCGCCTTGGCCGCCAGCGCCACCGCCTTGGCGCCGGCCCCCACGATCGCAAGAGTCTGACTCATGTTCGGCCGGCCGTACGGAGGTCGGTGGTGCCGAGACCGAGAGCATCACCCACGACTACCCTCCGATTGATTAGCCCAGGCTGTCCTAACTTTCGGTACGCTACACGATGTTCGATGCCCAGCACACACCTGCCCGAAGGAGTTGCCGAGTGCCGGTCGCCTCTGCCGGCCCGCCCGAATCCGCGTTGGACGGATTCATTCCGTTCCCGCCGGATCGGGCGGCCCGTTATCGCGCCGCCGGCTTGTGGAGCGGGCACAGCCTCGATGCGATTCTGCGGCAGGCCGCGACGGCATGGCCACACCGCGTTGGCGTCATCGACGCGGTCAGCAGCCATACCTATGCCGAGTTGGACGAACTCGTCGACCGCGCCGCCGCCGCGTTTGCCCGGCGCGGCATCGCGCCGGCTGACCGAGTGCTGCTCGATTTGCCCAACTCGGGTCAGTTCGCCATCGCGCTGTTCGGTCTGCTGCGCGCCGGGGCGATCCCGGTGATGTGCCTGCCCGGGCATCGTTTGGCCGAGCTCAGTCACTTTGCCGAGGTGAGTGGGGCAGTCGGTTTGGTCATCGCCGAGACGGCGAATGGCTTCGACTACCGCCCACTGGCCGAGCAACTGGTCGCCGCACATCCAGCGCTGCGTCACGTCGTCGTCGACGGGGACCCCGGGCCCTTCAGCTCGTTTGCCGAGTTGCTTGCCGACGCACCCTCGGACAGGCTGCCGACGGCGGTCGTCGATACCACCCTTCCGGCGTTGTTGCTGGCGTCGGGGGGCACCACCGGACTGCCCAAACTGATTCCGCGCACCCACGACGACTACCGCTACAACGCGACGGCGAGCGCACAGCTGTGCCGGCTGACCGGTGACGATGTGTACCTGGTCGCGTTGCCGGCGGCGCACAACTTCCCGCTGGCCTGCCCCGGCCTGCTGGGCGCGATGAGCGTCGGCGCCACCACCGTGTTCACCGCCGACCCCAGCCCGGAAGCGGCTTTCGCCACCATCGCGCGCCACGGCGTCACGGTCACCGCGCTGGTACCGGCGCTGGCCACGCTGTGGGCCCAAGCCTGCGACTGGGAGCCGGTCACGCCGGACTCGTTGCGGCTGCTGCAGGTCGGCGGATCCAAGCTCGCCGCCGAGGATGCCCGCCGGATCCGCGCCACCTTGACGCCCGGCCTGCAGCAGGTGTTCGGGATGGCCGAAGGGTTGGTCAACTACACCCGCCTCGACGATCCGGTGGAGGTGGTGGACCACACCCAGGGCCGGCCGCTGTGCGATGCCGACGAGGTGCGGGTGGTCGATGAGGCGGGTGTCGATGTCGCCGATGGCGCCGAGGGTGAGCTGCTGGTGCGCGGGCCCTACACGCTCAACGGCTACTTTCGCGCCGACGCCGTCAACCAGCGGTCGTTCACGCTCGACGGGTTTTTCCGCACCGGCGACCGGGTTTGCCGCTCGGCCGACGGCTATCTCGAGGTGACCGGTCGGGTCAAAGATGTCATCCATCGCGCCGGCGAAACCGTCGCCGCTTCAGATTTGGAGGAGCACCTGCTGACCCATCCGGCGATCCGGGAGGCGGCCGCGGTGCCGCTACCCGATGAATTTCTCGGCGAAAAGATCTGCGCGGCGGTGATTTTCGACGATCAGCCGGTGACGCTGGCCGAGCTGAATCGCTACCTCGACGGACGCGGGGTGGCCACCCATACCCGGCTCGACACATTGGTGGCGATGACGTCGCTGCCGGTGACGCCCATCGGCAAAATCGACAAGAACGCCATCCGCGCGAGCGTGCGCGTCCCCGGCCGACACGCCGACTAGAAACCCGTTTCTACGCACGCTCGCGGCGAACGGGCGACACGCGCGCAGCAAACTTACGGCGACGTTGCCATTGACTAATGTCACCATTGGCTGTTGACTCAATGGTGTGATCGGCATTCCCCATCTGCCCGGATTGTCCAGCGCCGCCAAGACCAGCCGCAACGCGTCGGCGGTGGTCACCGGCGCCGGCAGTGGAATCGGTGCGGCCTTCGCCGTCGAACTCGCCAGTCGGGGCGGCGCGGTGGTGTGCAGCGACATCGACGAAGCCGCCGCCGCCCAAACGGTGGACGCGATCACCGCGGCGGGCGGTCATGCCACCGCGATCCGCTGCGATGTCTCTCAGATCGACGAGGTCGCCGACCTCGCGGCGCAGTCGGAGTCCTGGTTCGGTGCCGCGCCCACGCTGGTGATCAACAATGCCGGCGTCGGCGCCGGCGGGGCACCCATCGGCGAAGTCTCCCTAGATGATTGGCAGTGGACCCTGGGCATCAACCTGTGGGGCCCCATTCACGGTTGTCACGTGTTCGCGCCGATCCTGCGGGCGGCGGCACCGTCGAAAACGCCGCGGGGCATCATCAACGTTGCCTCGGCCGCAGCGTTCGGCGCCGCCCCCGGCATGGCCGCCTACAACGTGAGCAAGGCCGGCGTCCTCTCGCTGTCAGAGACCCTGGCCGCCGAATTGTCCGGCGCCGGCGTCAAAGTCACAGTGCTGTGCCCCACCTTCGTCAAAACCAACATCGTCGAGTCCGGCCGCATCAGCGCCCAGTCGACCGAACTGGCGGCCAAGCTGATGCGTTGGACCGGATTTTCGGCCACCAAAGTCGCACGCAGTTGTCTGGATGCCCACGATCGCGGCGAGCTCTACTGCATGCCGCAGCTGGACGCCAAGATCGGCTGGAACGTCAAACGTCTCGCCCCGGCGACCTACACCCGAACGGTCGGGCTGGTGTCGCGGGGCGGGCTGCACTGAAGATCGCAAAGGAGCGGCGCAGATGACTATCGACATGGAAATGATGTTGGCCAAGATCAAGGACCGGCAATGGGCACTGGCCGACATCGACTGGGACGCGCCCGGCGCCGATACCATCAGCGACGAGTTCCGGCCCAAGCTGAAAGCCTTCATGGCCGACCTGTGCTGGATCGAAAACATCGGTGCCCGCGGCTTTGCCGCGTTGGCCAAGAAAGCGCCCAACCCCACCATCGCCGAGATCTACCGCTACTTCCACGCCGAAGAGCAACGCCACGCCAACGCCGAACTGGCACTGATGAAGCGCTGGGGCATGCTCGAGGACAATGAGGTTCCCGAACCGAACGTGAACATCAGGCTGGCCATCGACTGGCTGGACCGCTGGGCCGACGACATGCCGCTGTCCCTGCTCGGCACCGTCATCCCGATGCTCGAAGTCGCCCTCGACGGCGCCCTGTTGAAGTTCCTCCTCGACGAGGTGCACGACCCGGTTTGTCACCAGGTGTTCGAGAAGATCAACAATGACGAATCACGCCATCTAGTCGTCGATTTCGAAGTTCTCGACATGATAGGGCACGCAAAGGTCCGACGGTTGCTGATCGACTTCGTCGGTCGCAATGCCACTCCGGGCCTCATCATCGGCGCACTCATGGGCGCGCCGCTGATCAACAGAATCCGCAACGAGATCACCGCGATGGGTATGGAGCCCGAGCGGCTTTATAAAGCCGTCAAACGATTCAAAGAGCTCGGCGACCGCTGTCCACACACTGGGCGAGTACCAACGTATCGATTCCTGCGGCGCTACGCCGGCGTGGTCACGAATCCGCGCCACCCCTACCACCTGCTGGCCAACTCGATGGTGTGGCTTTCCGACCGGTATCCCCGGCCCCTGCTGCCGTCGGTACCGAGCTGGGTGAGAGAAGTCACCCACGAGCCGGCGGCTTAACCGATGGTGCGCAACCACACCCACGCCGCGCTGATTGTGGGCGCCGGCTTCACCGGACTGGGCGCCGCGATCAAGCTTGCCGAAGCCGGCGTCGACGATTTCGTCATCCTGGAACGTAGCGACCGGGTGGGCGGAACCTGGCGCGACACGACCTACCCGGGCGCCAGCTGCGACATCCCGTCGCTGCTGTACTCGTTCTCGTTCGTCAAAAACCCGAGCTGGTCGCGCACATACTCTCCTGCCGACGAGATCCGCCGCCACATCGAGGACATGGCCACCCGGTTCGACATCCGTCGCCGCATCGAATTCGGCAGCGAAGTCAACGGATTGTCGTTCGACGACGACGCAGGGGTCTGGACCGCAACCACCGCAACTGGTAAGCGATTTCGCGCTCGCACGGTGGTGTTGGCGTCGGGACCGCTGCCGGACTCGAGCTTTCCCGACATCCGCGGCATCGACTCCTATCAGGGTCACAAGATCCACAGCGCCCGGTGGGATCAGGACTACGACTTCGCGGGCAAGCGCGTCGCCGTCGTCGGCACCGGGGCCAGCGCCATCCAAATCATTCCCGAACTAGTCAAGCACGCCGAGTTCGTCAAGGTATTCCAGCGCACACCAGGCTGGGTACTCCCCCGCCTGGACGTGGCCACCCCACCGGCGCTGCAGGCCATGTTTGCGAAAGTGCCTGCCGCCCAAGAGCTTGCTCGACAAGCACTGTTCTGGGGTCATGAGGCCAGCGCGACTGCGCTGGTGTGGAACACGCCGCTGACCTCACTGGTGGCGCAACTGGGGCGCGCACACCTTCGGATGGCCGTCAAAGACCCGTGGCTACGCCGGCAGCTGACGCCGAGTTTTGCGCCGGGCTGCAAACGCATGCTGGTCTCCAGCGACTACTATCCCGCCCTGCAGCGCGATAACTGCAAGCTCATCGACTGGCCGATCGCGACGCTGAGCCCTGTGGGGATCCGCACCAGTGACGGCATCGAACATCATCTGGACTGCATCGTGTTCGCCACCGGCTACGACGTGCACCTGACCGGCCCGCCGTTCCCGGTCACCGGGCTGGGCGGCCGGTCGCTGACCCAAGAGTGGGCCAACGGCGCGCAGGCCTACAAAAGCGCCAGCGCACACGGGTATCCGAACTTGTTCTTCATGACCGGACCCAACTCCGGGCCCGGCCATAACTCGCTGTTGGTGTATATCGAAGGCCAGCTGGACTACGCGGTGCGCGCCATCACCACCATCCTCGACAACGACTTGCGTTACCTCGACGTACGCGCAGACGTGCAGCGCCGCTACAACGAACGCATCCAGCAGCGCCTGACCAAGACGACCTGGATGTCGGGTTGCAACAGCTGGTATCTGACCAAAGACGGGTTCAACGCGTCGATGTATCCCGGATTCGCCACCCAGTATCTTCGACAGATGCGTGACTTCCGGTTCGCCGACTACCAGGCGGCCTGATCCGCCGATGGCTCCCGACCGAGCGGTACGACCAGAGACCGGCACCATCGCCGGAGTGCTGGCCAACCTGCGACGCGCACCGCAACGCGTTCGGCGTCAGTCACGTGAGGTCATCGACACTGCGGTGGCACAGCTATTCGACGCGGCTGCACGTCAGCCCCACAGTGTGTCCGGGGAATACCGCATCGACGACCTAGCGCGGCTGGCCGGCACCACCACCCGCAATATTCGGGTCTACCGCGATCGCGGCCTGCTGCCGCCGCCGTTGCGCGTCGGGCGCATCGCGCTGTTCAACGACACCCACCTGACCCGGCTGCGGTTGATCACGTCGATGCTCGACCGCGGCTACAACATTGCGCACGTGCGGGAAATGCTCAGCGCGTGGGAGGAAGGCAAGAACCTCGGCGACGTGCTGGGCTTAGAGACCGCGATCGTTGGCACCTGGACCACCGAAAAGTCCGAGACAATGCCGCTCGCCGACGCGCGTCGACGCATCGACGACCCGCTCGCCTTCGAGCGGCTGGTAGGCCTGGGTGTGATCCGCGTCGACGGCCCACGGGCCACGATCACCCGGCCCAAGCTGATCGACGCGTTCAACGAGATTCGCAGCTACGGCGTCAGTTTGGCCAAAATGATTGACCTGCACGAGCAGATCGTGCCGCTGATCGACCAGATCAGCGAGATGCTGGTACGCGCCGGCGCCGAGCACGTCGCCCACCGGCTCAAACCAGGCGAGGCGCTGCCAGCCGACACCGAAATCGCCGAGCTCATCACGATGTTGGTGCGGTTCCGCACCCAGGCCGTCGCCTCGGTCACCGCCACCCTGGCGTCATCGATCGAATCGACGATCGAATCACTGGTCAGCAAGATCCTTGCCGACTACATGGAGAACGCCTGACCCCATCTCCGCGAGCGTGCGCAAAAACGGGCGCTGCTACGGCGTGTCGGCCGGGGACACGCACGTTCGCGCAAAAGGGTTCGCGCAAAAGGGTTAGGGCCTCGCGACCAGATATGGCGCCAGCGTCGTCAGCTTCTCGCAGGTCTCCTCGAATTCGCGCTCGGGGTTCGATGCGCCGATGACGCCGGCTCCGGCACGCAGCCACGTTCGTCCGTCGTGTTCATAGACGGCCCGCAACGTCAGCGCAGCGTCCAACCCACCGTCACTGGAAAACTTCACCACCGCACCGGAATACAGAGTGCGCGGGCTTTCGTCGAGGCGCAGGATGGCATCGACACTGGCCGCTTTGGGAATGCCGGACGCGGTGACGGCGGGGAACAACGTCTCCAGCGCGTCCATCCGGTTTTTCGACGTGCACAGCCGTCCGCTGACCGTCGAGCCCAGGTGCTGCACGCTGCCGCGCTCGCGCACCGTCATGAAATCGGTGACTACGGCGCTGCCTGCTTCGGCGACCTCGGTGATCTCCAGCAGCGAGCTCCGGACCGACATGGCGTGCTCGACGATCTCTTTGGAGTTCGATTCGAGGTCATCACGGGCTTGGCGATCCCGCGCCTCCCCCCGCCCCAACGCCCGAGTGCCGGCCAGCGGCTCGGTGATCACGGCCCCGTCGCAGCGGACCGCCGCGACCAGTTCGGGGCTGTAACCCACCGCGCGAAAACCGCCCAGTTGCAACAGGAACGACCGCGCTGGTGTGTTGTGCCGACGGCCCAATCGATACGTCGCTGGGAAGTCGAGCCGGAACGGCACGTCGACACAGCGGGACAGGATCACTTTGTGATAGCCGCCGCTGTTGATTTCATCGATCGCCGCTCTCACTCGACCGCGGTAGCCGGTGTTATCAGTCGCCACGTCGAGAGCGGACGCGGACGGCGTGGCATCCAAACCATCACGCAACAACCCGTCGACCGCATCGCGGTGGCGTGCCCCGGCGTCGACCAGCCGAACCGTCTCGTCAGTGATCACGATTCGGGTGCGCGGCCAAAACACCCGCGCCAACGGCGTATTCGGGGCCAGCCGGTCCTGCAGCCCAAAACGGTAGGCACCGAATTCGAAGGCGACCCACCCGAACAGCTCGTC
The DNA here is from genome assembly GCF_059812285.1 of Mycobacterium sp. NGS62. Taxonomy (NCBI): domain Bacteria; kingdom Bacillati; phylum Actinomycetota; class Actinomycetes; order Mycobacteriales; family Mycobacteriaceae; genus Mycobacterium; species Mycobacterium sp. NGS62. The sequence continues at coordinate 698,889 of NZ_JCALCK010000001.1, forward strand.
GGTTTCCAGCAACAATCGGTCAATCGCCTCGCCGAGGACAGGTCCCGGGCGCCCCGACCAGGATTCCCGTCGTGTGACGCCGTCCCGGGTGACGCGCAACTCATTGCAGTCCAGCTCGACCATCGCCAGCACCCCGGCGGCCAGCACCCATTGGCCGTCGTGCTCGTAGAGCAGATATTCCTCGCCGTCGCACTCGGGCAGCGCGGCAGCCAGCTCGGCTGCCAGGTCGGCGGGGGCGATGTCAGCGGGTAACCGAAATGACACTGACTCGGCGCCTACGGAGCTGGTCTGGACATCGGTCACGTAGTAAGACTAGCCTAACCTCAGAACGCGTGGGGAGGCTCCGCGCCAAAGTGCGGGGTCGGCCATTTAAGTAGGCCTGACTTTAATTGCCGTCGACTACCCCGCACCGGCTGTGATCACGGCCTGAACCAACGAATCGATCGCCGACGACGCCCTTGGGCGCTGCGCGCTTCGGGCCGTCGGACAGTTCCCGTGCTTGGCTGGTCATCGAACGTTTCCAGAACGTTCAATCCGTAGTCCCGCAATGGATCGCGGCTCGCTGCGGGCCATTCGTAGCATCACTTCGGCCCGACCGGTGACCAGATCCGCAGCCGACAACAACCGAACAGATTCGAGAGGGGCAAGCACCGTGTTCACAATCCGGCTTCTCGACGGTGAGGAAGTCCACGCCAACGACGGCGACAAGCTATCGATCAACCATGACACGGGCGTTCTCACTGTTTCTCGGGTTGACGGTTTCGAGGAAGTCACGACCCATTTCTCGCCCTCGGCATGGGGATCGGTGACTCACCGCGTCAAGGGCGCCGGGATGAAGAGGGTGTCGGCCTAACCCAGCAGGTTGCGCACCACGCCGTCGGCCAGGAGCCGGCCGCGATCTGTGAGCACCACCCGGTCGGCGCCCTCACGGGCCAGCAAACCGTCGGCGACGGCGATCGTGACACGTTCGCGCTCGGCGGCATCGAGTAGGTCGAGTGGCAGGCCCTCCCGCAGCCGGATGCGCAGCATCACGTCCTCGGTGTGCAATGCGTCGGCTGGCAGTACCTCGAAATCGGCCACCGGCAGCGACGCGTCAGCGAGCCGCTGCGCATAGGTGTTGGGGTGTTTGACATTCCACCATCGCGTTGCGCCGACGAAGCTGTGCGCTCCGGGCCCGGCGCCCCACCACTGGCCGCCGTTCCAGTAGCCGAGGTTATGACGGCACTGCCCGCCGGGCCGGCTCCAGTTGGACACCTCGTACCAGCCTAAGCCGGCGGCGCGCAGCGTCGCATCCACCAGTTCGTAGCGATGCGCCAGCACATCGTCGTCGGGAGCGGCCAGCTCGCCACTCCGCACCCGGCGGGCCAATGCGGTGCCCTCCTCGACCGTCAGCGCGTACGCCGACACGTGGTCGGCGCCGGTCTGCAGCACCGCATCGACTGAGCGTTGCAGGTCGTCGTCGGATTCCCCGGGCGTGCCATAGATCAGGTCGAGGCTGACGTGCTCGAAACCGGCGGTCAACGCCTCGCCGGCCGCGGCCGCCGCCCGCCCCGGGGAGTGCACCCGGTCGAGAGTGGCCAGCACCCGCGGCGCCACCGATTGCATGCCCAGCGACACCCGGGTGTAGCCGGTTGCGCGCAGCGCCGCGAACAGCTCCGGCGACGTCGACTCCGGGTTGGCTTCGGTGGTGACCTCGGCATCCGGCGCCAGCGGGAAATGCTCGCGGACCATGTCGAGGACTGCGCACAGCCGCGCACTGCCCAGCAGCGACGGCGTCCCGCCCCCGACGAACACGGTGTCGGCCGATGGCGCGCCGAGTTTGGCGGCTGCCAAATCGAGCTCCGAAGCCAGCACCTGCAGCCAGGCGTCGGGGTTGACCCCGCCCAACTCGGCCGGGGTGTAGGTGTTGAAGTCGCAGTACCCGCAGCGGGTCAGGCAGAACGGCACGTGAACGTACACGCCGAACGGTGCGCCAGGAGTCAGCTGCACGTCGGGCAGAGATGTCGTCACGACACCCCATTATCCCATGGCGAGCCGAGCGCAAACGATGTCGAGCTGTTACCCGTTGAGTTTGTCGAACATGTAGGTCAACAAGTGATTCAGCGAACCCACCGGCGCTGGCTTACTAGCACCACCAGGAGACGCGCATGACGGCCACGCTTTAGGCCCCTGGGTCGCCATGATCCGCTGCCCCACCTGGATCTGCTGGGCACGTGAGGCGTATTGCGGTGAACCAACGCCGCCGTTGTCCTCCCAGGTCGCCTTGCTGATCTGCAGGCCGCCGTAAAAACCGTTACCGGTATCGGCCGCCCAGTTACCGCCGGATTCACACTGCGCAAGCGCGTCCCAGTTGACGGCGTCGGCGGACGCGATGCTGCTGATCGGATTAATCGACGCCGCCACGATCGCGACGACTGCCAACCCGCACCCACGCTTCATCGCAACTGCACCTTGCTGGCCAACCACTGGCCGTCGACTTTGTCCATGGTCATGTTGACGAGGCTGAAGTCGGTCCCCCCGTCAGGATCATCGGTGTTGGTCACCAGTTGCTCAACGAACAGCAGAACCTCGACCTGGTCGGTGCTGGCCGACTTGACCACCGATTCGACGACGCGACCTTGCGTTGCGGCCTGGTGGTCGAGCAACACCGTGCGCAGTGTTCCGTTCGATTTGTCGTAGCGTTGCTTGAACTCGCCGGTTGCGCCATCACGTAGCGTCGCGATGTTGCGATCCATCGCCTGACTGTCGAAATTGGTCAGCGCGACGGCGTATTTCACCGCCGCAGCAACTGCCTGCTGGCTGGCTACCTCCGTCTGATGTCGCTCGTATTGGAGCCAACCCACATAACCGCCCGCTCCGGCCAGGACGGCCACCAGCGCTGCGACAGCAAGCCAGCGGCTATACGCGCGCGGCGACGTCGGCGCGGCCTTGTGGCCTTCGTCACGAACGCCGGCTTGCGAAGCCGGATCTCCTGAAGATTCCATCTGTCACCTGACCATGACGGGTTGTCCGCCGGGTTCGTCGGCGGGTCATTTCGGAGATATTTTCACCTGCGAAAACTTCCGTTCAGGCGAGCGACACGGCTTTTTCCAGGAGATGTTGGGGAATTCGTGCTGCGAGTTCCAAGGTTGGCCGCCTAGTTTTGCTCACCGTGATCAAAACTTCGACCTGCTCGAACGGCCTGTGCGGTCTATGGCACAATGGCCGGGTGACCGCCGCCCACCGCAGCCAGCTCCGTATTGCCCTGGTGGCGCGCCGGCATATCGATCTCAAGCGTGTCTGCAGCTGTCGCTGTCTGCCTTGATGTCGTAGACCCGCCCACCCTGTCCTTGCAGCTGGCCGCGGATCTGCGCCGCCGGACAGCCAACCGGTGATGTGCGCGTTCCCAGCCGGCCCCTCCGCGAAGGAGATCGCCGAATGACGACCCCCCGCCCCGCCAAAGGTCGCACCGAAGGCCAGTGGGCGCTCGGCGAGCGTGAACCGCTCAACCCCAACGAGCAGCTCAAGCTCGACGACGCCCCCCTCAACGTGCGGGACCGTATCGAAAACATCTACGCCAAGCGTGGTTTCGACAGCATCGACAAGACCGATCTGCGTGGCCGATTCCGTTGGCTGGGCCTCTACACCCAACGCGAACAGGGCTACGACGGCACCTGGACCGGCGACGAGAACGCCGACCTGCTCGAGGCCAGCTACTTCATGATGCGGGTGCGCTGCGACGGCAAGCCGCTGTCGGCCGCCGCGATGCGCACGCTGGGCCAGATTTCGACTGAATTCGCCAGGGATACCGCCGATATCTCCGACCGGCAGAACCTGCAATGCCACTGGATCGAGATCGAGAACGTTCCCGAGATCTGGCGACGACTCGACGCCGTCGGCCTGCAGACCACCGAAGCATGCGGTGACTGTCCGCGCGGCATGCTCGGTTCGCCGCTGGCCGGGGAATCGCTCGACGAGGTGCTCGACGCCTCCCCTGCTCTGGACGAGATAGTGCGGCGCTACATCGGCAAGCCGGAGTACGCGAATCTGCCGCGCAAGTACAAGACCGCGGTCTCGGGCCTGCAGGACGTCGCGCATGAGATCAACGACATCTCCTTCATCGGCGTCAACCATCCCGAGCACGGTCCGGGTCTGGATCTGTGGGTCGGCGGCGGATTGTCCACCAACCCGATGCTGGCCAAGCGGGTCGGTGTCTGGGTGCCACTGCACGAGGTGGCCGACGTGTGGGAGGCCGTCACGTGCGTGTTCCGCGATTACGGCTACCGGCGGCTGCGCTCCAAGGCCCGGCTGAAGTTCCTCATCAAAGATTGGGGCGTTGAAAAGTTTCGTGAGGTTCTCGAACAGGAATACCTGGGCCGCAAGCTGATCGACGGCCCGGCCCCCGAACCGGTCAAGCACCCGATCGACCACGTCGGCATACAGCGAACGAAGAACGGCCGCAACGCCGTCGGAGTGGCCCCGATCGCCGGACGGGTCTCCGGGACCATCTTGACCGCGGTGGCCGACCTGATGGAGCGCGTCGGATCTGATCGGGCGCGCTTCACGCCCTATCAGAAGCTGATCATCCTCGACGTGCCCGACGAGCGGCTCGACGAGATGGTCGCCGGGCTGGACGCATTGGGCCTCCAATCGCAGCCGTCGCACTGGCGGCGAAACCTGATGGCGTGCAGCGGGATCGAATTCTGCAAGCTCTCGTTCGCCGAGACCCGTGGTCGCTCGCAGGTTTTGGTGCCCGAGCTGGAGCGCCAGTTGGAGGACATCAACGCCCGGCTCGATGTGCCGATCACGATCAACATCAACGGCTGCCCGAACTCGTGTGCGCGCATCCAGGTCGCGGACATCGGGTTCAAGGGCCAAATGGTCGACGACGGCCACGGCGGCTCGGTCGAAGGCTTCCAAGTCCACCTCGGCGGCAGCCTCGGGCTGGACAGCGGTTTCGGCCGCAAGCTGCGTCAGCACAAAGTCACCAGCAGCGAGCTGAGCGATTACATCGACCGGGTGGTACGCAACTTCGTCAAACAACGCGACGACGGCGAGCGGTTCGCCACCTGGGCGGCGCGCGCCGACGAGGCGGATCTGCGATGAGCGGTGCGACGGAGGCGGAGCTTCGGGACCTTGCCGCCCGCGGCGCGACGGAACTGGCCGGCGCCAACGCCTCCGACCTGCTGCGCTGGACCGACGAGAACTTCGGCGGCGTCAACGGCCCGCGGGGTGCAGCGACCTGTAACTACGTCGTGGCGTCCAACATGCAGGACGCGGTGCTGGTGGACCTGGCGGCCAAGGTGCGGCCCGGCGTTCCGGTGCTGTTCCTCGACACCGGCTATCACTTCGTCGAAACCATCGGCACCCGTGACGCGGTCGAGGCGGTCTACGACATTCGGGTGCTCAACGTCACGCCTGAGCACACGGTGGCCGAGCAGGACGCGCTGTTGGGTAAGGACCTGTTCGCCCGCGAGCCCAACGAATGCTGCCGGCTGCGCAAAGTGGAGCCGCTGTCCAAAGCGCTGCGCGGCTACTCCGCCTGGGTCACCGGGCTGCGCCGGGTCGAGGCGCCCACCCGGGCCAACGCCCCGCTGATCAGTTTCGACGAAGCGTTCAAGCTGGTGAAGATCAACCCGCTGGCGGCGTGGTCGGATCAGGACATGGACGACTACATCGCCGAAAACGATGTGCTGGTCAATCCGCTTGTCTACGAAGGCTATCCGTCGATCGGCTGCGCCCCCTGCACGGCCAAACCGGCTGAGGGCGCCGACCCGCGCAGCGGACGCTGGCAAGGGATAAGCAAGGTCGAATGCGGGTTGCACGCCTCATGACGCTGGGTTCATTTGGTGCCGACCCACTGCACTCGGCTCCGCCGAGTTTGCGCTCGCCGCTGGTGCTTACCGCGCACGGCAGCGCGGATCCACGGTCGGCGGCCAATGCGCAGGCCGTCGCCGGTCAGCTACGACGCCTGCGCCCGGGTCTGGATGTGCGGGTTGGCTTCTGCGAGCAGAACTCGCCGATGCTGGCCGACGTGGTCACGCCCGGTTCGGTGGTGACACCGTTTTTGCTGGCCGACGCCTACCACGCTCGCATCGACATTCCTCGACAGATCGTCGGGCACCGCGGAGTGCGACAGGCGGAGGTGCTCGGCGAGGACGAGCGGCTGATTGCCGTACTGCGCAAAAGACTGCGCGAACTGGCTGTTTCCGGGCTCGACCGCGATCTCGGTGTGCTGGTGGTGGCGATCGGCTCGAGCGATGCCGCGGCGAACGCGCGCACCGCGACGGTGGCCGTCAGGCTGGCGGCCGGCACCCGCTGGGCCGGTGCGACGACGGCGTTTGCGACCGCGGCCGGCTCGCTGGCCGAGGCCGCAGCCCGGTTGCGGGGCGCCGGCGCCCGGCGGCTGGTGATCGCGCCCTGGTTCCTGGCGCCGGGACGGCTGACCGATCGAGTGGCTGACTTTGCGCACGATCGCGGTATTGCCATGGCGGCCCCGCTGGGCGCGCATCCGCTGGTGGCTCAGACGGTGCTGGACCGCTTCGATGCGGCGCTGACCGAGCAGGCGGCGGCCTGACCATCTCTGGCGCGAGCGTGCGCAGACCCGGGAGTTAGGTCGGCGTGTCGACCGGGGACACGCACGTTCGCGGCAAGGGGAGTTCGGGCACCCGGGTGGCGGCCGCGTAGACGGTGTCGCCTTCTTTCAGGCCGAGCGCCTCGGCGTCGCCGCGGGTGATCTGCGCGGTGAACGGACCGCCGGTGGCGGCGTTGGTCAACTCCACCCGGACCTCGAAGCCCAGCATCACCACGCGGTCGATGGTGGCGCGGATGACGCCGGCGGATCTGGCGGCGTCATCGCTGGCGGCGATCTTCATGTCGGGATTGCGCCCGACCCGGATGTCGTGCGGGCGCACCAACGTGCCGTTCAACGAGGACACCGCGCCCAAAAACGACATCACGAAGGCGTTCGCAGGACTGTCGTACACGTCAGCCGGGGATCCGACCTGCTCGATACGACCTTTGTTGAGCACTGCGATGCGATCGGCCACGTCGAGCGCCTCGGCCTGGTCGTGCGTCACCAGCACCGTGGTGACGTGCACCTCGTCGTGCAACCGCCGCAGCCAGGCCCGCAGATCTTCGCGGACCTTGGCGTCCAGCGCACCGAACGGCTCGTCGAGCAGCAGCACGTGCGGGTCGACCGCCAACGCGCGGGCCAGCGCCATACGCTGCCGTTGACCGCCGGAGAGCTGGTTGGGGTAGCGGTTCTGAAAGCCGCTGAGCCCCACCACCTCGAGCAGATTGTCGACTTTTTTCTTGATCTCCGACTTCGGCCGCCGGCGAATCCGCAGCCCGAATGCAACGTTGTCGCGGACGGTCAAATGCTTGAAAGCGGCGTAATGCTGGAACACAAATCCGATGCCCCGCCGCTGCGGTGGCACCCGGGTCACGTCGTGGCCGTTGATCGTCACGGTTCCGGTGTCTGGCCGGTCGAGTCCGGCAATAGCGCGCAACAACGACGACTTGCCCGACCCGCTGGGGCCCAACAGCGCCGTCAGCGAACCGGCGGGCACCGTGAAGTCCACGTCGTCGAGTGCGACGAAGTCGCCGTGACGTTTGTTGGCGCCCCGCACGATGATCGCGTCTGTCCCTGAGTTGGCAGTCATGGAGCCTCCTTGCCGGAACGTCGTCGGATGTCGAGCAAGACCTGAACGATCAGCACCACCACGGACACCCCCATCAGCAATGTCGACAAGGCATACGCACCGTACTCAGCGCCCCGGTTGTAGCGGTCGGAAACCAACAGCGTCAACGTCTGCGATTTCCCCGGCAGGTTCGACGACACCATGAGCACCGCGCCGTATTCGCCGAGAGTACGGGCGATGGTCAACACGATGCCGTAGGTGAGACCCCACCGGATCGATGGCAGCGTGATCCGCCAAAAGGTCTGCCACCAGGTCGAACCCAACGTCGCGGCGGCCTCCTCCTGGTCGGTCCCCAACTCGTGCAACACCGGTTCGACTTCGCGGACCACGAATGGCAGCGTGACGAAGACACTCGCCAGCACGATCCCGGGCAGACCGAAGATGATCTTGAGCCCTAAATCTCTCTCGACGAAGCCCAGCGCGCCGGCCGACCCCCACAACACGATCAGCGCCACACCCACGATGACAGGCGAGACGGCAAACGGCAGATCGATGACGGCCTGCAGCAGACCCTTTCCGCGAAACCGGTTGCGCGCCAACATCAATGCTGTCGGAATACCGAAGACGACATTCAGCGGCACCACGATTGCCACGACCAGCAACGACAATTGCAGTGCCGAGATCGCCGCGGGCGTGCTGATATAGGCGTAGAACTGGCCGACGCCGGGCGAAAAGGTTCGCCACAAAATCACCGCAACCGGAACCACCAGCAACACGGCGACGTAGCCCAGCGCGATGCAACGGATGAGGTAGCGAACGCGCGGCGAGGTCGTCATGCCGACAACTCCTCACGTTTGGCGGCGTATGAACCGACAGTGCGCAAGAGGAACAGCACGACGAATGAGATGCTCAACAGCACGATGGATATCGCGGCCGCGCCGGTGCGGTCGTCGTTCTCGATCAAGGTGCGGATCCACTGCGAGGAGACTTCGGTTTTCCCGGGCACCGCACCGCCGATCAAAACCACCGAGCCGAACTCACCGATGGCGCGCGAAAACGCCAGGCCCGCACCGGTTAGCAACGACGGCGTCAGCGACGGCAGCACCACGGAGGTGAAGATTGTCGCGCTGTTGGCGCCCAGCGACGCGGCCGCCTCCTCGGCCTCGCGGTCGATTTCGAGCAACACCGGTTGGACGGCGCGCACCACGAACGGCAACGTGACGAACGCCAGCGCCACCCCCACACCCCACCCGGTGTGCTGCAGATGCAGTCCGACGGGGCTGTTGGGCCCATAGAGGGCCAGCATCACCAGGCTGGCAACGATGGTGGGCAACGCGAACGGCAGGTCGATGATCGTGTCGACGAGCCGCTTACCGGGGAAATCGTCGCGCACCAGCACCCAGGCGATCATCAGGCCGAACACCAGATTGAGCACCGTGACCCCGGCCGAAATCGTCAGCGTGACCCGAAACGACTCCAGCGCGGCGTTCGAGGTGACCGCCAGCCAAAACGCGCGCCAGCCGCCGTCGACTGCCTGCCAGGCGATCGCGGCCAATGGCAGCAACACGATCACCGACAACCACACCGTCGCCACACCGACCCGCAGCGGGGTGTTGCCGCGGCGCGCCTGAGTCAGGTGCGGTGCGATAGTGGCCGTCATCCGGTGGCCCGCATGTAGATCCGGGTGATGCTGCCGGAATTCTTGTCGAACAACTGCGGGTCCACAGTGTCCCAGCCGCCCAGGTCAGTGATCGTCCACAGCTTCGTCGGTATCGGGAACTGGTCACGGAAATCGGCGGCGACGGCCGGGTCCACCGGCCGGAAACCCGCGTCTGCCCATAACTTCTGGGCTTGTGCGGTGTACTGAAAGTTCTTGAACGCGGTCGCGGTGTCCAGATGCGCGGTGGTGGTCACGACCGCAAGCGGGTTGTCGATCTTGAAGGTCTGCGGCGGGTTCACGTGGGTGATCGGCTTGCCTTGCCGCTCGGTGGCGATGGCCTCATTCTCATAGCTGATCAGCACATCGCCGCTGCCCTGGACGAAGACATCGGTGGCTTCGCGCCCGGATCCCGGGCGCAGTTTGACGTGCTGGCCCACCAGCTTGTTGACGAAATCCACTCCGGCTTGGGGATTTCGTCCTCCGCCACTCTTGACGGCGTACGGCGCCAGCAGATTCCATTTCGCCGAGCCCGAACTGAGCGGACTGGGGGTGATGACCTCTACACCCGGCTTCACCAAGTCATCCCAGTCTTTGATGTTTTTCGGATTGCCCTGGCGTACCACCAGCGTCACCACCGAGCCGAACGGGATGCCCTTGGTGGCGTCCTTGTCCCAGTCTTTGGAAACCTTGCCGGCCTTGACCAGGCGGGTGATGTCGGGTTCGACCGAGAAATTCACGACATCGGCCGGTTTGCCGTCGACGACGCCGCGTGACTGATCCGCGGAGGCGCCATATGAGCTGACCACCTGAACGCCCTTGCCGTCCTCGGAGGCGTTGAACGCGGGAATCACCTTGCTCCAGCCAGGTTCTGGAGCAGAGTAGGCAACCAGTGTGATGCTGACCCGCGCATTGCGCGGGCCGCTGCCGCCGACCACGTCGCTAGGACCACCGTGGCAGGCGGTCGCGACGGCCGCGGCCATCGCGAGGGCGACGACACGCCATCCCCTGATGTGGTTAAGCATCGGTGACCTTTCGGGCTGCGGGAATCGAATCACCGCGACGGAAAGGCCTCGGGTCGTTCAGTGACCAGCACTCGTCAGTTGCACCGACACCGACGCCAGACCGCGCGCGTAGTGGTTCAGCGACGACAGTGCACATCGGCCACAGCGGAATCACCCACGGCAATGAGTGCCAAGACATAGCACTCTCGGTTGCCGGACGCTGCGCGCATGCCGCGAAGCCTAACAGAATCCGCTGCACCGGCATGGTTAGCCGGCAACTCTCAGTGCGTCAGCCACCACATGACGATGACCAGCACCATTAGCAGGACCAACACCAACGTCACCTGCGATCGGGGCATACCGGTCATCGTGGCCCCTCGTCGCCGCCCGGCGACGATGCGCGCCGTGGAACGGCGTGAGGAGGAACCGGGCCATCCGACGGCTGCCGGACGCGGCGCATCAGGCCGATCCCCCCGCCCAGCATGGTGTCCAGCGCCAGCGCGGCGAGGTAGGCCACGACCAGCACAACCGGCATCACCACGACGGTCTGCAGGACGAACCCGAGTCCCGACAACCACAACTCGACGCCGTCCCACCAGCTGAGGAACCCGTTCACCGGGCTTACCCTATGCCGCGCTTCCCACGAATCCAACGTGTCAGGATCAGCGGCTCGGCCGGCAGCTGGCGATCGGGCCTGATTGGCTCACTGGGCAGCCCCGAGTAGACGCCGGACAGGTCCACAGATGATGATGGCGGCATGGTTTTGCACGCCGATTCGACCGAAGAAGCTTCCGAGGAGGTCCCCCCGTTCACCGTCACGTCCCCGGTGCCCTTCACGCCGACCGGGTCGTTGCGGAACCCGTTCCCGCCGATCGCCGATTACGCGTTTCTGTCCGACTGCGAGACGACGTGCCTGATCTCGCCGGCCGGTTCGGTCGAGTGGTTGTGCGTGCCGCGGCCGGACTCACCCAGCGTGTTCGGCGCGATCCTGGATCGAAGCGCCGGCCACTTCCGGTTGGGGCCCTACGGGGTCTCGGTGCCGTCGGCTCGGCGCTACTTGCCCGGCAGCCTGATCATGGAGACCACCTGGCAGACCCATACCGGCTGGCTGATCGTGCGCGACGCGCTGGTGATGGGTCCCTGGCATGACATCGAACGGCGGTCGCGCACGCATCGTCGTACCCCGATGGACTGGGACGCGGAGCACATTCTGCTGCGCACGGTGCGCTGCGTGTCGGGCACCGTCGAGTTGATGATGAGCTGCGAGCCGGCGTTCGACTACCACCGCGTGGGGGCGACCTGGGAATACTCGGCCAATGCCTACGGCGAAGCCATCGCTCGGGCCAAACACAACCCCGACGCCTATCCGACGCTGCGCCTGACCACCAACCTGCGGATCGGACTGGAGGGCCGCGAGGCACGAGCACGCACCCGGTTGAAAGAGGGCGACGACGTGTTCGTCGCGTTGAGTTGGTCCAAACATCCTGCGCCGCAAAGCTATAAAGAGGCTGCCGACAAGATGTGGCAGACCACCGAGTCATGGCGACAGTGGATCAACATCGGCAACTTCCCGGACCACCCATGGCGGGCCTACCTACAGCGCAGCGCGCTGACTCTGAAAGGTTTGACGTATTCGCCTACCGGCGCGCTACTGGCTGCCAGCACCACCTCACTGCCGGAAACACCTCAGGGCGAACGTAACTGGGACTACCGCTACGCCTGGATCCGCGACTCCACCTTCGCGTTGTGGGGCCTCTACACCTTGGGTCTGGATCGCGAAGCCGACGACTTCTTCTCGTTCATCGCCGACGTGTCCGGCGCCAACAACGGTGAACGCCATCCGCTGCAAGTGATGTACGGCGTCGGCGGCGAACGCAGCCTGGTCGAAGAAGAGTTGCACCATCTGTCCGGCTACGACCATGCGCGCCCAGTCCGAATCGGCAACGGCGCCTACAACCAAGCGCAGCACGACATCTGGGGTGCCATCCTGGACTCGTTCTACCTGCACGCCCGATCCCGTGAGCAGGTCCCCGAGACGCTCTGGCCGGTGCTGAAAAAGCAAGTCGAAGAAGCTTCGAGACACTGGCGTGAGCCCGACCGCGGCATCTGGGAGGTCCGTGGCGAACCGCAGCACTTCACCTCGTCAAAGGTCATGTGCTGGGTGGCGCTGGACCGCGGCGCCAAGCTGGCCGAGCGGCAGGGCGAGAAGAGCTACGCCCAGCAGTGGCGGGCCGTTGCCGAGGAGATCAAGGCCGACATCCTCGAACACGGGGTGAACCCCAGCGGCGTGTTCACCCAGCACTACAACACCGACGCGCTGGACGCGTCACTGCTGCAGGTGGTGCTCACCCGGTTCCTGCCGCCTGATGACCCGCGGGTGCGCGCGACCGTGCTGGCCATCGCCGATAACCTCACCGAGCAAGGCCTGGTGTTGCGCTACCGCGTGGAGGAGACCGACGACGGCCTGACCGGCGAGGAAGGCACGTTCACCATCTGCTCGTTCTGGCTGGTGTCGGCGCTGGTCGAGATCGGCGAGGTCAGCCGCGCTAAGCACCTGTGCGAGCGGCTGCTGTCCTACGCCAGCCCGCTGCACCTCTACGCCGAGGAGATCGAGCCGCGCACCGGCCGGCATCTGGGCAACTTCCCGCAGGCGTTCACCCACCTGGCGTTGATCAACGCCGTGGTGCACGTGATTCGCGCCGAGGAAGAAGCCGACTCCACCGGCGGATTCCAGCCCGCCAACGCCCCGATGTAGGCCGCGTTGTTGTGCGAGCGTGCGTGTCCCCGATCGACACGCCGGGGTGGAACCCGGGAACACGCACGCTCGCGCAGCAGTTAACCGCTATTTCTTCGCCTTGTCCCCCGCCGCGTCTGCCGACAGCGCCGCGACGAAAGCCTCCTGCGGCACGTCGACCCGGCCGATGGTCTTCATCCGCTTCTTGCCTTCCTTCTGCTTTTCCAGCAGTTTGCGCTTACGCGTGATATCACCGCCGTAGCACTTCGACAGCACGTCCTTGCGGATCGCGCGAATATTCTCCCGCGCAATGATTTTCGATCCGATTGCGGCCTGCACCGGCACCTCGAACTGCTGACGTGGGATGAGTTCCTTGAGCTTGGTGGTCATCTTGTTGCCGTAGGCAGCCGCGGCGTCCTTGTGCACGATCGCGCTGAACGCGTCGACGGCCTCACCCTGCAACAGGATGTCGACTTTGACCAGGTCGGCCTCCTGCTCGCCGGCTTCCTCGTAATCGAGGCTGGCGTAGCCGCGGGTGCGCGACTTCAACGAGTCGAAGAAGTCGAAGATGATCTCACCCAGCGGCATCGTGTAGCGCAGCTCCACCCGTTCTGGTGACAGATAGTCCATGCCGCCGAGCTCGCCGCGGCGAGACTGGCACAGTTCCATGATCGTGCCGATGAACTCGCTCGGCGCGATGATCGTGGTTTTGACGACAGGCTCGTAGACGGTGCGGATCTTGCCCGACGGCCAATCCGACGGGTTGGTCACCACCATGCGTTCGTCGGCCCCGCCTTCCACGACCACCTGGTAGACCACGTTGGGTGAGGTCGAGATCAAATCGAGGTCGAACTCACGCTCCAGCCGCTCGCGGGTGATCTCCATGTGCAGCAGGCCCAAAAACCCGCACCGGAACCCGAAACCCAGCGCCACCGACGTTTCCGGTTCATAGGTCAACGCGGCGTCGTTGAGCTGCAATCGATCCAGCGCATCACGCAGAACTGGATAGTCGGAGCCGTCGACGGGATACAGGCCGGAGTACACCATCGGCTTGGGTTCGCGGTAGCCGGTCAGCGCCTCGGCGGCGCCGTGGCGCGCGGTCGTCACGGTGTCGCCGACCTTAGATTGGCGCACGTCTTTGACACCGGTGATCAGATAGCCGACCTCCCCGACGCCGAGGCCGGCGGTGGCTTTCGGCTCGGGTGAGACGATGCCGACTTCCAGCAGTTCGTGGGTGGCGCCGGTGGACATCATCGCGATCTTCTCGCGCGGGGTGATCTTGCCGTCGACCACCCGCACATAGGTCACCACCCCGCGATAGATGTCGTAGATGGAATCGAAAATCATTGCCCGAGTAGGTGCTTCGGCATCACCGGTGGGCGGGGGGACCTGCTTGACGACGGCGTCGAGCAGCTGCGCCACCCCCTCACCGGTCTTGCCGGAAACGCGGAGCACGTCGTCGGGTTCGCAGCCGATGATGTGGGCGATCTCGGCGGCGTAGCGGTCGGGGTCAGCGGCGGGCAGGTCGATCTTGTTGAGCACCGGAATGATCACCAGGTCGCGGTCCAGCGCCAGATACAAGTTGGCCAGCGTCTGCGCCTCGATGCCCTGGGCGGCGTCGACCAGCAACACTGCTCCCTCGCAGGCGGCCAGCGCCCGGGACACCTCGTAGGTGAAGTCGACGTGACCCGGGGTGTCGATCAGATGCAAGACGTGGTCGGTGTCCCCGACCCGCCAGGGCAGCCGCACGTTCTGCGCCTTGATGGTGATTCCGCGCTCGCGCTCGATGTCCATCCGGTCCAGGTATTGCGCGCGCATCGACCGTTCATCGACGACGCCGGTGAGCTGCAACATCCGGTCGGCCAGCGTGGATTTGCCGTGGTCGATATGGGCGATGATGCAGAAGTTCCGAATCTGCGCCGGCGCGGTGAACGTTTGGTCGGCGAAACTGCTGATGGGAATCTCCTGGTGGACTCATACGTGGGCGTCCATCCAGGGTATCGAGGCAACCAGGTCGAGACACAATCGCGCCGAGCGCCGCTCGCACCGACGTGACGAGGCGAAAATAACTCCGGCCCCGGTCGCGCGCACGCGGCCGGGGCCGGAGACCCCCGTCCGGCGGGTTACGGGCGATGCAAACCGCCGGACATGCGTTGCCCGACCCCCTCCCTCCCACGCCCCCTGCGCGGGGGTCGAGCAACCCACTTCACTGCCTCACCTCAACAGATAAGGCCAACCCTCAGTGCACAAAGGTTTGGTTACCAACCGTGCATGAGCCTAATAGTCAGCTGAGAGGAATATCGAAGATTCGTGAGAAAACTCGTGCAGGATCTCATCCCCGGCTGGGGAGGCAGGATGCGGCCATTTGTTGGACGCGCGTACAATTTCGTCGAGCAAACCCGCTGAATGCTGCGGCCGTGGCGGAGACCCACGTGGGCCTGCTCAGGAGGCCCACGGTTCCGACGAGCCGGTCGGTTCGGGCCGCTCTCGCCTATGCTGCGAACATGGCGTCCCCACGCAAGCCACAGTGGAAGACGTTGCAGCGCTTCGCGGAGAACCTGGTGTTCAACGAAGCACCGAAGTTCATCCGCCAGCTGCAGAGTTCGCCGACGATGCAGCGCGGCATTCAGCAAGGCCTCAGGATCGGCATGGAGGTCTTCGCCGGCGGCACGTCATCGCCACCAGCTGAGATCGCCATCGGCCGCCCGGTGACCAATAACAGCGTCCCGACCGCGCACCGGGCCCGCAAGCTGGTCTATGCCCCCGATTTGGACGGGCGGGCCGATCCCGGCGAAATCGTGTGGACCTGGGTGGTCTACGAGGACGACCCCAGCCGGGGCAAGGACCGCCCGGTGCTGGTGGTGGGCCGCGACCGTCGCACCTTGCTCGGACTGATGATGTCCAGCCAGCATCGGCACGCCGCTGATCCCGATTGGGTCGGCATCGGCAGCGGGAGCTGGGACGACGAGGGACGGGAGAGCTGGGTCCGGTTGGATCGGGTGCTCGACGTACCCGAGGAGGGAATCCGTCGCGAGGGCGCCATTTTGGCGCGCGACACTTTCGATGTGGTGGCCGCCCGGTTGCGGGCCGACTATTCGTGGAGCTGACGCGAGCCGGTCAGCCCTGGGTGATGTAGGACTGCAGCTGGGCCTGCTCGGCCTCGAGTTCTTCCATCCGGGTCTTCACGACGTCACCGATACTGACGATGCCGATCAGCTCTCCGTTGTCCAGTACCGGCACGTGCCGCACCCGGTTTTCGGTCATCAGCATGCTGATGCTGTCAACAGTGTCTGCCTTGCCGCAGGTGGCGACGACGGCCGTCATGATCTTCGAGACCGGCCGAGAAAGTATCGAAGCGCCGTGGGTGTGCAGCTGACGTACGACGTCGCGCTCGGAAACGATGCCGGCGACGCCGTCTGGCCCTACCACCACCATTGCGCCGATGTTGTGCCCGGCCAGCCCGGCAAGCAGTTCGGTCACCGGCGCGTCGGGGTTGACGGTGACCACCGCCGCACCTTTGTTCCGCAACACATCTGCAATCCGCATCGAGGCCTCCCGCGTTGTGATCCGGTTCACACCAGGCTACGGACATCTCCGTCGGTGCGAAAGCGACCGGCGAAAATCGCCGCCGCCGACCGGACACGAACACGCTCCGCGAAGCGACGCCGATCGCGTGCTGCGAGCTGGCCGTCGCCGCGTACGTGGAATTTGGCCGGTATCCAAGGTGATGTGCCTAGCGCACGATGACAACTGAAATCGCAAGCGGCACAGGCTAATCCTCGATTACGAGGGCGAACGCTTGGAATGTGTGACATACCTGACGTCATGATCGAAATCACGCTGCTTGGTACCGGAAGTCCTATCCCCGACCCCAACCGAGCCGGGCCCGCCACCCTGGTGCGAGCCGGCGGACAGCTGTTTTTGACAGACTGCGGGCGCGGAGTGCTGCAGCGGGCAGCGGCAGTCGGGGTGGGCGCCAACGCGCTATCGGCGTTACTGCTCACCCACCTGCACAGCGACCACATCGCCGATCTGGGCGACGTCCTGATCACCCGCTGGGTCAGCACCTTCGGCTCCGAACCAGCGCCGCTGCCGATCATCGGGCCGCCGGGCACCGCAGAGGTCGTCGAGGCCACCCTGAAAGCGTTCGGCCACGACATCGGGTACCGGATCGCCCACCACGCCGATCTGACCGCGCCGCCGCCGGTCGAGGTACACGAGCACACCGAAGGCTCGGTGTGGGCCCACGACGGTGTCACGATCCGGGCGGCTCCCACCGATCATCGGCCGGTGGCGCCCACTATCGGGTTTCGGATCGAATCCGACGGTGCGTCGGTCGTGCTGGCCGGGGACACGGTGCCCTGTGAAAGCGTCGACCAGCTGAGCTCTGGTGCTAACGCTTTAGTGCACACCGTGATTCGCGAAGATCTCATCATGCAGTTGCCGCAGCAGCGGATCAAGGACATCTGCGACTACCACTCGTCGGTCGAGCAGGCCGCCGCCACCGCCAAGCGCGCCGGGGTCTCCACCCTGGTGCTGACGCACTATGTGCCGGCCATCGGGCCGGGGCAGGAAGACCAGTGGCGGGCACTGGCCGCCGCGGAGTTCGACGGGCGGATCGAGCTCGGCGACGACCTACACCGCGTCGACGTCGGGCCGGGTGGCTGAAGGGCGACTGCGCCGGCGCGGTTCACCCGGCGCGGCACCCGAGCGCGGCAGCGTTTGAGCAGGTCAGCGTCGGTGACCTGGCCCGCGGTAGTGGTGCGATCGACGTGGGCGAGCTGTCGACCGGCGCTTGGCGGCGGTAGCGTTGGTCGCACAGTGCCGGGCTCGGCTTTGGGAGAGCGGCCCATCGGCTGATAACCTGGTCATTCGCTGCCCAGCTGCCCGGCACCTGGAGCCTGAACCCCCATCGAGATCGACGAAGGAACTAACGCGTGGCCAACATCAAGTCGCAGCAGAAGCGCAACCGCACCAATGAGCGCCGCCGGCTGCGCAACAAATCGGTGAAGTCGTCGCTTCGCACGGCTGTCCGCGCGTTTCGCGAGGCCACCGAGGCCGGCGAGAAGGACAAGGCTGCCGAACTGCTGGTGTCGACCAACCGCAAGCTGGACAAGGCGGCCAGCAAGGGCGTCATCCACCAGAACCAGGCCGCCAACAAGAAGTCGGCGCTGGCCCGCGCCTTCAACAAGCTCTGAACTACCGCACCGGGCGCTAGCGCTGCACGACTATCCGGCTTGTCCTCGTAACCGGCCGGAACCTCCACTCCGGACCGACCGGCCCGCATCGTCACCGGCGGCTAATTCGGCAACCGTCCGCACCGCGGCTTCCAGCGCGTAATCTGCGTCGGCGGCCGCCCCCTTGACATCGGCGTTCAGCGAGGCAACCAGCCTCATCGCCGTCGCCACCATGTCACGTGACCAACCCCGGGCCTGTTTCTGCGCCTTCTGCACTCGCCAGGGCGGCATCCCGAGCTCGCCCGCCAGCCGGTAAGGATCACCGGACTGGGAGCCCACCCGCCCGATGCTGTGCACGGCCTCGGCCAGCGCATCGGCCAGCACCACATGCGGCTCCCCGCGCATCATCGCCCACCGCAGGGCCTCCACGGCTCCTTCGACGTCGCCGATCACCGCCTTGTCGGCGATGTCGAAACCTTTCACCTCGGCTTTGCCGCTGTGATAGCGGCGCACCGCGGCGGCGTCGACGCGACCTCCGGTATCGGCCACCAATTGTGAACAGGCCGAGGCGAGTTCACGCACATCAGAGCCCACGGCGTCGAGCAGCGCGGCGACCGTATCCTGGTCGACTTTGGCCCGCAGCGAGCGAAATTCGTTGCGGACGAAATCGGCACGCTCGCCGGCTTTGGTGATTCGCGCACACGGATGCACCTGCGCGCCCAACGACTGCAACTGAGTGGCCAACGCTTTCGCCCGCCCGCCACCCGAGTGCACGACGACGAGCACCGTGCCGGACGGGACGTCGCCGGCAGCGGCGGCAATCAATTCAGCGGCATCTTTACCGGCCTCACCGGCGGCTTCGAGGACCACGACCCGCTCGTCGGCGAACAGCGACGGGCTCAGCAGCTCGGCGAGTTCGTAAGTGTCGACTTCGCCGGCCCGCAGCCGGCTCACTGGCACGTCGTCGGTGCCGGCCCGCTGCCGCGCGGCACGCAGCACTTCGCCGACGGCGCGCTCGACCAGTAATTCCTCGTCACCCAGTACGAGGTGCAACGCCTGGCTCACCACTCGATCGTGTCACGCCCGACCGACAGCGACCCCGTCGGCGCCAAGCCCGACAGCGACCAGGCCACTAGGCCCACAGCGCCGACCGCAGCCGCCACCCGAAACCATCGCCAGCGCCACAGCACCACGGTCAGCACCGCGAGGGCGCTGACGAGCACGACGCCTTGGAACCCGGCCGGGACCGGCACGCTGGCGGCCGGTACCGCGGCCGCCCAGTGCGCGATGTGCAACACCCACCACAGCTCCGGACCGGTGAACCGGATCAGCAGTTGTGCGCCGGCCGGCCAGAGCAGGCACAGCGCGGCTGCAGCGCTACCCATCACGGTGATCGGCGCGATCAGCGCCGCCACCGCCAGATTGGCGGCCGCGGACACCAGGCTGACCTGGCCGGAGATCCCGGCGACCAGTGGCGCCGTCACCAGCTGCGCCGCACACGCCACACAGATCGCGTCCGTCAACGGTTTAGGCCAGCCGGCCGACACCAGCCGCCGCGACCAGACCGGCGCAATGACCACCAGCGCCGCCGTGGCTAGCACCGACAGCGCGAAACCAACGTCGACCGCCAACTGAGGAGCGGCGACCATCAACACCAGCACGGTGGCCGACAGTGCGGGAATCGCCTGGCGCCGCCGGCTCGACAGCACCCCCACCAGCGCGATGGCGCCCATCACGGCGGCGCGCAACACGCTGGCAGTGGGTTGCACCACGACGACGAACACCACCAGCGCACAAGCGGCGAGGGCCACCGCAGATCGCGGCCCGATCAGCCGTGCCGAAAACAGCACCGCGCCGCACACGATCGTCACATTCGCCCCGGATACCGCCATGAGATGCGTCAGCCCCGCCACCCGGAACTCTCGGCTCGTCGCAGGGGTGACCTGCGAGGTGTCGCCGAGGACCAGGGCGGGCAACATCGCCGCCTGGTCGGTCGGCAACACTCGACGTGCTGTGCCGGCAAACTGAGCGCGCACGCCATGCGCAGCCCGGTACACCGGCCCGGCACGTCCCATAGTCGGCTCGCCGATCGCGTTGAGCACCGCAACCGTCAGGTCATGGCGGGCGGGACGGGTGATCCGTGCCCGGAATTGCGCCGGCTGGCCCACCATCACCTCCCCAAACGCCTGCGCCGGCGCGAAAACGACTACCCGGCCGGATATCTCGTCGCCCGCGAGGCGCTGCAGCTTCGCGCGGAACATCAGCCGGCCGCGGCCCAGCGGCACCGCGCTTTCGCTCGGTATGACCGTCACTTTCGCGGCCGTCCCGAACGCCGCAGTAATCGGGTGGTGCGCGGCTGCCGCCGCGCGTAATGCGATTGCGAAACCGAATCCCGCGCCCACGACCCCGATCGCGGCCAGGCTGATGCCGAGGGTCCGCAGGTGTGGCTTGCGCGCCAGCAGTGCTCCCGAGGCAGCGCTGACTACGCACAGTGCGGCAACGACATTGCCGATCGGCCAGACGATCCCGGCGGCGGTGACTACCCACCCGGCCAGTGCGGCGGGCACCAACCGCACGTCGAGCCGCGCGGCCGGCGCATCGGCCAGCAACGGATGCTGCACGGGCGCTAGACACGGACCAGCGCGCGCAACTTGTCCAGCCGCGCCGGCCCGATACCGTCGACTTCGGCGAGCTGGTCGACGCTGCTGAACTTGCCGTTGGCCTCTCGCCACGCCACGATCGCGGCGGCAGTAACCGGTCCGATGCCGGGCAGGGTGTCCAGTTGCTGGACCGTCGCGGTGTTCAGATCGATAACCTCACCAGGCTTGGCCGATGCCGCCCCGGATGGTTTCCCGGGTGCGACGGGCGTTGCCGGCGCCGAACCCGGATTGACCGAGCTGCCCAACGCGGTCGGCTGGCCGCGGGGCGGGGCGATACCGACCACAATCTGCTCGCCGTCGCCGACCTGTCGGGCCATGTTCAACCCGATGGTGTCCGCGCCGTCCATCGCGCCGCCCGCCGCCTTCAGCGCGTCAGCGATCCGTGCGCCGGGCGCCAATGTGACCAGTCCGGGCGTGTGCACCAGACCGACCACGCTGACGATCACCGGTTGGGCCGGCCCGGCCGGTGCGGTGGCGGTCGGGCTGCGGCTCGACACCATCTCCACCGGTGGCAGCTTGGCCGACACCACGGGCGCCGGCTGGTCGCGTACCAGGGTGAACACGGTGACCAGAACCGCGATCGCGGCAATCACCGCCAGCGCAATAGCGCCGGCACGACCGGGATCGGCGCGGATCCGGGCCAACAAACCGGCGTTGTGTGCCGTGCTGTCCGGAAGCCAGCGCGGCAGCAAGGAATTCGGGTCGTCGTCGCCGTCGTCGGTCGCATCAGGCTTTGTGTCGGGCCGGGCGCCGAGTCGCCGGTGCAGCCGCTCGGCAGGCAATTCTGTTCGCATGCGCCGACGGTAGGTGCGCCGACCGTCGGCACAGCGCCGTCGCAGCGGTGCCGAGGACCCACTGTGGAGTAAGCCGAAACTGTGTACAACCGTCGCCGGCAGGTTTGGCGATCGAGCATGCGGGTAGCCGGGCGACTATGGGTTTGGCTCTGGTCACTGGCGCGTCGAGTGGAATCGGCCTCGAGATCGTCAAGCGATCTGGGCGCCACCGAGGCTGACGTGGGACTCACTGTCGCAGTTACCGGGCCTACCGGCGAAATCGGCACCTCGGCGGTGACGGCGCTGGAGCGCGACCCGGCCGTCGACCGCATCATCGGCATGGCGCGCCGGCCCTTCGAGCCGTCGTCGCGGGGTTGGTCCAAGACGATCTATCTGCAAGGCGACATCCTGGACCGCAACGCGGTGGACGCCTTGGTCGCCGAGGCTGACGTGGTGGTGCACTTGGCGTTCATCATCATGGGATCCCGTCAGGAAAGTGAACGGGTCAACCTCGAAGGCACCCGGAATGTCTTCGATGCCTGCGCGGCCGGGGCCGCCGCCGAGAAGCCGCGCCGTCTGGTGTACAGCTCGTCGGTAGCCGCCTACGGCTATCACGGCGAGAACCCCGTCCCGTTGACCGAAGACGTACCAGCGCGGGGCTCACCCGAGCACTATTACTCCCAGCAGAAGGCGGCTTGCGAAGCCGCGCTCGACGAGATCACCGCGGGGACACCGCTGGAGGTCTACGTTCTGCGGCCCTGCATCGTCGCGGGCCCGCAGGCGCACGCGTTGGTCGACGCCATGCCGTGGAACCGCATTCCGTATGCCGGCGCTGCGATCCGGCGGATGCCCCTGCTCAAACCCCCGGTTCCCGACCCGGGCAATCCGTTACAGCTGGTCCACCACGATGACGTCGCCACCGCCATTGTGCTGGCCGCCACCAGTTCGGCTCCGCCCGGCGCCTACAACATCGCCGGCGACGGGGTGCTGTCGGTCTCCGAGCTGGCCGCGGCGCTCGGCGGCCGACCAGTGCGGGTGCCCGCCGCTGCGGCGACGGCCGCGTCGACGGTGATCGCCCGACTGCCGTTCGTTCCCTCGGCCGCGGAATGGCTGCACATCGCCCGCACATCGGTGGTGATGGCCACCGACAAGGCCAAAACCCAGCTCGGCTGGACGCCGCGGTACACGTCGGCCCAAACATTGCAGGCACTCGCGGAGTCACTCTGAGGGCCGGGCGGGGCGGAGGCAGGCGGGCGCCGGGGGCAGCGGAGCGCCAGGAGGCCACCGGCTAACGTGCTGAACAGAGTTCCCAACAGATGGAGACACCCGTGCAATTGGCGCTCACAGCGGACGAAGCCGCATTCCGCGACGAGCTTCGCACCTTCTACACCACGCAGATCCCCGCGGACATTCGGGAGCGGAGCCGCCTGGGATTACCGCCCAGCCGCGATGACCTCGCCACCAGCCACAAGATCCTCAACGATCACGGTCTGGCAGTGCCCAGCTGGCCCGTGGAATGGGGCGGCAAGGACTGGACGCCGACTCAACACCAGATCTGGCTTGACGAGATGCAGCTGGCCTCGGTACCCGAGCCGCTGAACTTCAACGCCAAAATGGTCGGGCCGGTGATCGCCGAGTTCGGTTCCCAGGAGACCAAGCAGCGCTTCCTGCCGCCGACGGCGGCCCTGGACATTTGGTGGTGTCAAGGCTTTTCCGAGCCCGAAGCCGGCTCCGACTTGGCGTCGCTGCGTACCACTGCGGTGCGCGACGGTGACAGCTATGTCGTCAATGGGCAAAAGACCTGGACCACCCTGGGCCAGTACGCGGACTGGATCTTCTGCCTGGTACGCACCGACCCGCAGGCACCGAAAAAGCAGGCCGGGATTTCGTTTCTGCTGATCGACCTGGACACCCCGGGCATCACGATGCGGCCGATCAAGCTGATCGACGGCGGCCACGAAGTCAACGAGGTGTTCTTCGAGGACGTCCGGGTCCCCGCCGATCAGCTGGTGGGAGAAGAGAACCAGGGCTGGACCTACGCGAAGTTTCTGTTAGGCAACGAGCGGACCGGGATCGCGCAGGTGGGCCGGACCAAAGTTCGCCTCGCGGAGGTCAAGCAGCGTGCTACCGAGGCCGGCCTGCTCGACGATCCGCTATTCGCGGCCCGTCTCGCCGAAGCCGAAAACGAGGTGCTGACACTGGAGCTCACCCAGATGCGGGTGGCGTCGGGCTCGTCGGGCGGTAAGCCCAACCCGGCATCGTCGGTGCTGAAACTGTGTGGCAGCCAGTTACAGCAGACCGCGACCGAACTTCTGATGGAGGTGGCCGGGCCGGATGCGTTGCCGTTCAATGCCGGCGACGGCATCGCCTCACCCGGGTGGGCGCAAGGGAGTGCACCGCGTTACCTGAACTACCGCAAGACGTCGATCTACGGCGGAAGCAACGAGGTGCAGCGCACCATCATCGCGTCCACCATCCTGGGATTGTGAGGTTGTCATGGACTTTCAACTAAGCGACGAGCAGACGCTGCTCCGCGACACCACCCGCGACCTGCTGTCGCGAGCCTACGACCCGGAGAGCCGCCTGAAGGTTGTCGGCACCGATTTGGGCTGGAGCCGCGAAGTGTGGAGCCAGTTGGCCGACACCGGGATCCTCGGCTTGGGATTCGATCCAGCCGAGGCGGGCCAGATCGAGATCATGGTGGTACTCACCGAGATCGGGCGCCGGCTGGCTCCCGAACCGGTCGTGCACGCCGCGCTGGGACCCGGCGCGATCATCGCCGAGCTGGGCACCGATACCCAAAAGCAGGTGCTGGACGACGTGGCGTCCGGTGAAAGGCTGCTGGCGTTCGCTCACCTCGAGCCCAGGACCGGGATTGCGACAACCGCTGTGCAACAAGGTGATTCATGGCTACTGAGCGGGCAGAAGAACCCGGTGCTCGCCGGCGACTGCGCCGACACCCTGATTGTCAGCGCCGCCTTGCCGGACGGCGGAACCGGCTTGTTCCTGGTCTCCGATTTGGACGGCAACGGGGCCGTCACCCGACGGCCGTACCAGACTTTCGACGGTGCGCGCGGTGCCCAGATCGACCTGGACCAGGCTGCCGGCGAGCCGCTCGGCGATGCGGTCGACGCATCGGCGGCCATCCAGAATGCGATTGTCCGCATCCAATCGGCGTTGTGCGCCGAGGCGGTCGGCGCCATGGAGGAAGCGCTTCGGCTGACAACCGACTACCTCAAGACGCGCAAGCAATTCGGCGTCACCCTGAATACTTTCCAGACGCTGACCCAGCGCGCCGCCGACATGTACGTCTCGATGGAGCTGGCCCGCAGCATGAACTTCTATGCCGCGATGTCGATCGCTGGCGGCACACTCGACCCGTTGATCGCGGCACGGGCGAAACTGCAGATCGGTCGGTCAGGACGGCATATCGCCCAAGAAGCGATCCAGTTGCACGGCGGCATCGGCATGACCGCCGAGTATCCGCTCGGCCACTATGCAGCCCGGCTCACCGCGATCGAGCGCACGCTGGGTTCGTCACAGGACCAGTTGCACGTCCTCATCGACCACGTCGGCGACTACGACATCGTCACCCTGTAGGTATGACCGAATTCTCCTCGGAGGTCACCGAATTCCTGTCAGCAGGCACCCGCACCGGGATGCTGGGATTCGCGGCATCCGATGGTCGGCCGTTGGTGGCCCCGGTGTGGTTCATCGTCGACAACGGCGAGCTGGTGTTCAACACCGGCCGCAACACTGCCAAAGGTCGTGCTCTGCAGCGTGATTCACGTGTCGTGATCTGCGTGGACGACCCGCATCCGCCCTATTCGTTCGTGCAGGTGCAAGGGGTTGCCAGCGTCACCGAAGATGCGGCGGAGCTACTCGACATCGCCACCCGGATCGGCGGACGCTACATGGGCACGCACCGCGCGATCGAGTTCGGCCGCCGTAACGCCGTTCCCGGCGAACTGCTGGTGCGCGTGCGCCCCACCAAGGTCGTCGCCGCGTTCAACATCGCCGACTGACAGCGGCGCCCCGCTCAGAAGCCGAAGCCCAACTCGGCGGGGACATCGCTGACAAAGGCCGCGTCGAGACGACCGATCAGCTCGGAATCCTTAGCGCGCAGCCGGTTGGCCGCCGCCAACACCGGCGCGCGATGCCCACCCAGATATAGGCTGCCCAGCACGTCGAGGTCCATCTCGATGTCTGCCGGGGCGTCACTGGCCGTACAGCGCGCCCGGCCGTCGCGGATGTCCAACGCGAATCGTCCGCCGTCGCAGCGGAATCCATCGGTGACCTCAACCACCGCAGAAAGGTCGGCCTGGTAACTACGGGCTTCCAGCGCGGTCGGAATGTCCATCAGCCGCAGCCACAAGTCGTCCTGACCCCCGGTGGTGCGGGCCAGCCGGGTGTCGATCAGCAGGTAGGGCAGCGGGTCGGCGGGATGGGTGGCGGTGGCGACGGACTTCATCAGGTCCAGACCGAGCAGTGCCCGCCACAAGGCGGCGTGTGCGTCGTTGGTCGCGGCCCTCAGCTCGGCTACCCGAGCCACTCGCTGATTGTCGTCGTGTACGCGGTACAGGGCATATCCGTCGGGGTGCAGCAGCCCGAACCACGGGGTTCCGCCGCGGCGGGCGGCCTCCCGGTCGGCCAGCAGCTCATCCCAGAGTGGTTGCGGGCGCGCCAGCCCGCCAGGAGTCTGTAGCCGCCAGCGCTCGTAGATTGCGGCGAACTCGTCGCGATGCTCGGAAGGCCTGACCAGCCGAACTCCGCTCGGGTCCGGGGCGTCAGCGTGGAAGCCGACGCGGCTGCGGTCGACCGAGAGCTGGTGTTTGATCGTCGCCGGACCGTAGCCGAACCGCCCGTAGATGCCGCCCTCGCTGGCCGTCAGCGCCGCGATCGGATACGCCGCATCGGCGATGCGCTGATGCAATTCGGTGTACATCGCGCGCAACAACCCCCGTCGGCGGTGTGTGGGTGCAACCACGACCAGGCTGACCCCGGCAGTGGGAAGCACCGCTCCGCCCGGCACCGTCAACTGCAGGTCGAGATAGAGCGACATGCCGACGACGGCCTGCTCCAGCACGTCGTCACAGATCAGCACAATGCCGTCGCGCGCCAGCAAGGTCCGCCAGAGGGTCAACGAGCCGGGCTCGCCGAATTCACCGAAACCAGTGGCCGCCAACAACCCCATCGCGGGCCAGTCGTCATCGGTGGCGCTGCGCAAGGTCAGACCGGGAGGTGCGGCGTCGTTCACGAAGTTCGACGGTGCCACAAACCCCGGCGCATCGCACCCCGATATCGTCGTTGGCATCTGCCAACACCGAGGAGTCAGATGACAGCCCCGCTGCGCGTGATCCAGTGGACCACCGGCAACATCGGACAACGATCGCTGCACGCCATCATCGGCCGACCCGACATGGAGTTGGTCGGCGTATATGCGCACGGGCCGGACAAAATCGGTGTCGACGCCGCCGAACTGTCCGGCTGGCCGCAACCGACCGGGATCACGGCCACCGATGACGTCGACGCGCTACTCGCGCTGAAACCCGATGCTTGTTGCTATAACCCGTTGTGGCCCAACATCGACGACCTGGTGCGCCTGCTCGAGGCTGGAGTAAACGTCTGCTCCAGCGCAGCCTGGATCACCGGCGGCAAGCAAACCCCGCAGGACCGGCAACGCATCGTCGACGCCTGTGAGCGGGGTGGGTCGACGATCTTCGGCAGCGGCGCACACCCGGGGATGACGAACATGGTCGGCATGGTGCTCAGCGCGTCCTGCGAGCGCGTCGACGAGATCCGCATCACCGAATCGGTCGACTGCTCGACCTACGAATCGGCGGGCACCCAGACCGCCATGGGCTTCTCCCAAGATCCCGAGACCCCGGGCCTGGCTGAAAGCGTGCGCCGGGAAAGCGAAGTGTTCGCCGAAGCAGCCGCGATGATGGCCGACGCGATCGGGGCGACGCTGGACAAGATGACGTTCGACGTCAAATTCACCGCCGCCACCGCAGACACCGATTTGGGCTTCATGAAGATTCCGGCCGGCACGGTCGGCAGCGTCTATGGGTATCACCGCGGCTGGGTCGGCAACAAGAACGTCGTCAGCGTCGGATTCAACTGGGTCATGGGAAACCACGTCACGCCGCCGAAACCACTGGAGCACGGGCATGTCATTCAAGTCTTCGGCCTGCCCAATATGCGCACCGTGATTCACTGTCTGCCGCCGAAGGATTGGACAGAACCGGGATTCATGGGTCTGGGCATGATCTACACCGCGATGCCAGTCACCAACGCCGTCCCTGCTGTAGTGGCGGCCAAGCCGGGGATTGTGACGCTGGCCGACCTGCCACCGGTCACCGGCCGCGCCGCGGTGTAGCGGCGAGGGGGACGGAACGCTGCCGTACCGTATCCTCTACGATTCTTAGCCGTGCGAAGGTTCGGCGGTATCGGAAGTCAGAGCCGACGGTCGCTGATCGGTGAGCGGGAGGAGACTCGGTGAGAGCGATTCCAATCGCCAACATGGCCAAACGCGCGTGGATACCCCTGGTCCTCGTGGTCGTACTCACCGTCTCGGGACTCATCGTGTTACGACTGCACCGCATCTTCGGCTCCGAGGACCTCAACGCGGGCGCCGGCGCCGGGATCGAGATCGTGCAGTTCAATCCGAAGGACGTCAAGTACGAGGTCTTCGGCCCCGCCGGGACCACCGCCAACATCAACTACTGGGACGCCGAGGCGAACACCCACCAAATCAACGGCGCGCCGGTGCCGTGGTCGTACACGGTCACCACGACATTGCCCTCGGTCAGCGCCAACATCGTGGCGCAGGGCGACGGCGATCGAATCGGCTGCCGGATCACCGTTGACGGTGTGGTCCGGGAGGAGAAAACGGTCCACGGTGTCAAGGCCCAGACCTTCTGCCTAGTGAAGTCCGCATGACACAGACAACTGACAAGCGCCCCCGTCGACCGGTCATCCCGCACTTCATCCGCCTGTTCGCGGTGCCGATCATCCTGGGCTGGGTGGCGCTGACCGTCATCGTCAATGTCGCGGTCCCGCAACTGGAAGTGGTGGGCGAGGAACACTCGGCGCCGATGGCGCCCATGGATGCGCCGTCGATGGTCTCGATGATGCGGCTGGGCCACAACTTCAAGGAATTCGACTCCAACAGCACGATCATGGTCGTCCTGGAAGGTCAGGACAAGCTCGGTGATGCCGCGCACCGCTACTACGAAGACATCATTCGCCAACTGTTGCAGGACCCCGAGCATGTCCAGCACATCCAGGACTTCTGGAGCGATCGCCTGACGGCAGCGGGCGTGCAGTCCGCCGACGCCAAGAGCGCCTACGTGATGATCAACATCGCCGGCAACCAGGGCACCACTGAGGCCAATGACTCCGTCAACGCCGTCCGTGAGGTGGTGGACAAAACACCCGCACCGCCGGGAGTGAAGGGCTACGTCACCGGCCCGGCGGCGCTGAGTGACGACATGCACATCATCGGGAACAAGAGCCTGGCAAAGATCACGCTGTTCACCCTGGGCGCGATCGCGATCATGCTGTTGCTGGTCTACCGCTCATTCGTCACCACTCTGGTCCAGCTGTTCATGACTTTTGTCGCGTTGAGCGCGGCCAGGGGAATAGTCGCGGTGCTGGGCAACGCCAACGCATTCGGGCTGACCACGTTCGCCGCGAATATCCTCACCATGCTGGCGATCGCGGCCGCAACAGACTACGGAATATTCCTGATCGGCCGCTATCAAGAAGCGCACCGGGCCGGCGAGGATCGAGAAACCGCCTACTACACGACGTTTCGTTCGGTGGCCCCGGTTGTGCTGGGGTCGGGTCTGACCATCGCCGGAGCGACGTACTGCCTCAGCCTGGCCCGGCTGCCCTGGTTCTCGACGATGGGGCCGCCAGTGGCGATCGGAATGCTGGTGGTGGTGGCGGCCGGTCTGACGCTGGGACCGGCAGTTGTCTTCGTCGGCAGTCGGTTCGGACTTTTCGAATCCAAGCGGCCCGCCAAGAGCAAGCTGTGGCGGAAGATCGGCACCGCGGTCGTGCGTTGGCCTGGCGCGGTTTTGGCCGCAAGCGGCGTGGTCGTGCTCATCGGCATGGTCGCCTTGCCCGGATACTCGACGAGCTACAACGACCGCCACTATCTGCCGACATCAGCCCCGGCCAACCTCGGGTACGCGGCCGCGGACCGGCACTTCTCGCAGGCCCGGATGAACCCCGACATGTTGATGGTCGAGGCCGACCACGATATGCGCAATACGGCCGACATGCTGGTGTTGGACAAGGTAGCCCGAAACGTCATCCGCACCGTGGGCATCGCGATGATCCAAGACATCACCAGACCGTTGGGGATTCCGATTCAGCACAGCTCCATCGCATTTCAGAACAGCGTGCAGGGCCAGACCCTCATGCAGAACATGGACTACCTCAAAGATCGCCTGGCCGACGTGCTGAAGATATCGGATCAACTCGGAATCACCATCGACTATCTGCAGAAAACATTGGAGATCCAGACACGGCTCAGCGCGGCGACACACCGCACGAACATCGACACCCATGAACTGACCGAGATCACCGATGAATTACGGGACAACTTCGCGAATTTCGAGGACATGTGGCGGCCGATCCGCAGCTACTTCTACTGGGAGAAACACTGCTACGACATCCCCATCTGCTTCTCGTTGAAGTCAATATGGGACTCGCTGGACGGCATCGACGAACTCGATCAAAAGTTCCACACGCTCGCCGACGACTTCGACGACCTCGATGCCGTGACGCAAGAGTTGCTCACGGTGCTGCCGCCGCAGATCGAATCGCTGAAAACCACCCGCTCGCTGACGCTGACACTGCACAGCACCTTCACCGCGATGATCAACCAGCTGGAGGCGTTGAGCGACACCGGGATCGTCATGGGACAGAGTTTCGACGACTCCCGCAACGACGACCTCTTCTACCTGCCTCCCGAAGCGTTCGACAACCCGGACTTCCAGGTCGGGCTCAGGCAGTTCCTGTCGCCGGACGGCAAATCCGCCCGCTTCTTCATCACCCACCAAGGTGATCCGATGAGCCCGGAGGGAATCGAACGGGTTGCCCCGGTACGCACTGCCGCGCAAGAAGCGTTGAAGCAGTCATCGCTGTCGGATGCCAAGGTCTACCTCGGCGGTACCGCCGCGACGTTCAAGGACATGCACGACGGCGCCAGATACGACCTGATGATCGCGGTGGTGTCGGCGCTCACGCTGATCTTCATGATCATGCTGTTGATCACTCGAAGCCTGGTGGCGGCGCTGGTGATCGTAGGCACCGCGGGAAGCTCGATCGCCGCGGCTTTTGGGCTGTCCGTGCTCATCTGGCAGGACCTCTTCGGCATCCATATCCACTGGATCGTGATGGTGCTGTCCATCATCATCCTGTTGGCCGTCGGATCCGACTACAACCTGCTGCTGGTCTCCCGGTTCAAAGAGGAGATCCACGCCGGGCTCAAGACCGGGTATATCCGGGCGATGGGCGGCAGCGGCGGCACGGTGACCGCCGCGGGCCTGGTGTTCGCATTCACGATGGCGGCCATGCTCGGCAGCGAGTTGCAGGTGCTCGGCCAGTTCGGTTCCACCGTCTGCCTCGGCCTGTTGATGGACACGCTGGTGGTGCGCGCGCTATTCATGCCGTCGGTCGCCGTCCTGCTCGGACGCTGGTTCTGGTGGCCGCAGATCGTCCATCCCCGCGGCGACAATGCGCGGCGGCGGCCTCCCCCGGACCGGCTCAGCGACGATACCGCGCCGTTGGCTGTGCCCACGCAGCGATAAGCGGGCTACTCCGCTACCTCCACGCACACCGCAAGTGCTCCGGCGCCGACATGCAGCGCCAGTACCGGCCCCAGGTCGGTCACCATCGCCGGTTCACAGGACGGCAGCCGCTCGGCCAGTGCCGCGGCCACCTCGGCGGCACCGTCGGGATTGGCGACATGGTGCACGGCGATGGCCGCGGAGTGCTCCCCGACTACCGCGCAGACGCGGTCGATCATGGTTGCCACCGCCTTGCTGGCGGTGCGAACCCGTTGCGCCAGAACCAGTTTGCCATCGTCGATGCGTAACAGCGGCTTGAGGGACAATGCGGTGCCCAACCAGGCGGCAGCGCCGCCGATACGTCCGCTGCGACGCAGGTTGTCCAATCGGTGCACGACGATGAATCCGTGATTGCGGCGCACCGCCGCAGCAGCGGCCCGCGCAACGGTGTTCAAATCGGCGCCGTCGGCGGCGCTTCGGGCCGCGGCCAATGCGACGAAACCGGTGTTCATCGCGGTGGACCTCGAATCGACGACCCGCACACCGTCGCCGAGGCCGGCTGCGGTGGCTTCGGCGGCCCCGACGGTTCCAGACAGCGCCGCCGAAAGGTGTACCGCCACTACGCCGTCGCCACCACTGTCGGCAAGTGCCTGCTGGTATGCCTCAGACAATTCGGCGGGGGTGGCTGCGGCAGTGGTTGCCCCGCCGTGCCGGTGAATGTCGTCGGGCACCTCGTCGACGCCGTCGCGCAAATCGGCATCGTCGACCAGAATGTGCAGCGGCACTTGGCGGATCGCCCACTTTTGGCGGACGTCGTCGGGAAGCCGCGCCGACGAGTCGGTGACCACTACGACCGCCATGGACTTAGCGCGGTTTCTCGGTCTGATTGCGCGGCTTCTCACCTGAGATGCCGGCCTCGGCCAGCGCTTTGAGCATCAGTTCGGCGACCGCCTGGTGAGCTTCGAAATTCCAGTGGATGCCGTCGGGGTTGCCGCGGCCGCTCATGATGTGTTCGGCCACGGCGGCTTTCAAGTCGACCAACGGGATGTGGTGCTGCTGGGCCCACTCGGTGATTGCGGTGGCGGTACCTGTGCGGCCGTGGTGTGCCTTGCCGTACGTCTCGGCGATGTGCACCGACGGTAGCGACGCTACGATCGGAATACCGGGTCGATTGAAATCAATTGCGCTGCGGGTCAGTTCGAGGTATTCGGCGCTGAGGCGCGGGGGTAGCGCGGCCCGTGACATCGGGGATAGCCGCGGCTGCAGCCAGCCGTAGCCGTCGCGCACCCAGCGTCGCAGCCACGGCGGGCGTACATAGCGGATAAGCTCGCGCAGCGCGGTCGGCAGCGGCGACGGCAACGAATCCATCCCGCCGGTGGCGAAGACGACTGCGCCTGCGCGGGGCAGCGCCGCCCAGGACCGCGGGTCCTGGGTGGCCGCCCACCAGACGTCTCGACAGGTCCAGCCGATGCGGCCGATCAGCTCGATGTCCCACCCAAGTTGCGCCGCAACGATATTGGGCCAAATGCGGGGGTCGTCGGCGGGTAGACCGCCGGTCGGCCCGTAATAGGCCAGCGAATCGGCGAAGATCAGCAATACCGGACCGGGCTCAGAGGACATCGCCCGCGACCTGTGCCGAAGCGTTCCACACATCAAGGCGCCAGCTGATGCCGTCGTCGCTCGAATGGCCGGACAGTTGCGTCCAACTGGCGTTGCCCATTCCGCCCAACGCCGGCCAGTTGGCAACCGGCAGCCCCAGCAATGCTGCCGTCAGAGCGGCGATCAAACCGCCGTGGGTGACCAGTACCACCGGACGCTCGTCGGCGCCCCATTCCGGTTCACCGGATACCAATTCGGCCACCAGCGGCATACTGCGCGCGGCGACGTCGACTCTGCTTTCCCCGCCGTGCGGCGCCCAGGAGGCGTCTTCGCGCCACGCCAATCTGGCCCCTGGCGCGATCTCGTCGATCTCGGCGTGGGTCATCCCCTGCCAGTCGCCGAGATGGGTTTCCCGTAATCGATTGTCGGCGCGCAGCGGCAGACCAGTCTGCTCCCCCAATGCCGTCGCCGTGTCGTAGGCGCGCCGCAGATCCGACGACACGATCAGCAGCGGCTGGCGTTTGCCCAACGCCTCGGCCGCGGCGAGGGCCTGGGCACGGCCGAGTTCACTCAGTTCGGTGTCCAGCTGGCCCTGCATCCGGGTGTCGGCGTTGAACTCGGTTTGCCCGTGGCGCAGCATGACCAGCCGGCGCACGCTCACGGCGTGCTCTCCAGGTCCACGGTGATCACCGGGCAGTCCCGCCACAGGCGGTCCAGTGAGTAGAAGTCACGCTCGTCCTGGTGCTGGATGTGCACGACGATGTCGATGTAGTCCAGTAACGTCCAGCGGCCTTCGCGGGTGCCTTCGCGGCGCGCCGGCTTGTAGCCCGCGCGGCGCATCTTCTCCTCGACCTCGTCGACGATGGCGTTGACCTGTCGCTCGTTGGACGCCGAAGCGATCACGAAGCAGTCGGTAATGACCAGCTGGCCGGACACGTCGATGACGACGACGTCGTCGGCGAGCTTCGAGGCGGCCGCGCCGGCGGCCACTGTGGCCATGTCGATGGCTTCTTGGCTGGCAGTCATGACTGGTCCTGGGGTTTGCGGTAGAGCTCGCGTTTGGAGATGTACTGCACGACGCCGTCGGGCATCAGGTACCACAGCGGCCGGGACTCCTGCGCGCGCCGCCGGCAGTCGGTGGACGAGATCGCCAGTGCCGGGATTTCGACCAGGCTCAGCGCGTCGTCCGGCAGCCCGTCAAGGACGTCGGTGAGATGTTCGCGGGCCAGCTCGTAACCGGGCCGGCTGACTCCGACGAACCGCGCTATCGCGAACAGTTCCTCCAAGTCCTGCCAGGACAGGATCGACGCGAGCGCGTCGGCCCCGGTGATGAAAAACAGGTCGGAGTCGGGATTGAGCGTGCGCAGATCCCGCAACGTGTCCTTGGTATAGGTCAGCCCGCCGCGGTCGATGTCGACGCGGCTCACCGAGAAGCGGGGATTGGCTGCGGTGGCGATGACTGTCATCAGGTAGCGGTCTTCGCCGGCGCTCACTTGTCGACTTTTCTGCCAGGGCTGGCCGGTCGGCACGAACACCACTTCGTCGAGATCGAACAGGTAGGCAACTTCGCTGGCCGCGACCAGGTGGCCGTTATGGATGGGATCGAATGTCCCACCCATGACTCCCAGCCTGCGGCGGCGCTTTTGCACGGTTTGCCAGCTTACTGGAGCCCCACCCTCCCGCGAGCGTGCGTGTTCCCGGCCGACACGCCGCTCGCCTACCCGTTTCTCCGCACGCTCGCGAACGGGTGACGAGAACCATCGCCACGGCAGGGCGCCCTCCGTCGTGCGGGCATCCCCGTGGCGGATCTGCCATAGGACAGCGTCGCGTTCGCAGGCGCGGAGCTGACCATTGGGCGAGCGTGCGTAGAAACGGCGTTTACCCCGGTGTGTCGGCCGGGGACACGCACGCTCGCGGCAGAACTGGCTACACCGGCAGGAGTTGGTCGATCACGGCGGCCAGCTGTTTGGCCGAGCGGCATTCGTGCATGGTGATGACCTCTTCGTAACGCGGCACCGCCGAATCGCCGCTGCCCCACAGATGCTTGGGCTCGGGGTTGAGCCAGTGCGCGTGGCGGCTGGCGGTCACCATGTGCGCCAGCACGTCGGTGGCCGGGTCGCGGTAGTTCGTGCGGCCGTCGCCGAGCACCAGCAGCGAACTGCGCGGCGAGAGCACGTTGTGGAACTGCTCGGTGAACGACACGAACGCATTGCCGTAATCCGAATGCCCGTCGCGGGTGTAGACACCGGCCTCGCGGGTGATCCGCTGAATGGCCACCGCCAAATCGGCGTCAGGACCGAATAGGTGTGTCACCTCGTCGGTGGTGTCTATGAAAGCAAAAACCCGGACGCGGGAAAACTGTTGGCGCAGAGCATTTACCAGCAACAGTGTGAAGTGGCTGAACCCGGCGACCGAGCCGGAGACATCGCAGAGCACCACCAATTCGGGCCGGGCCGGCCGCGGTTTACGCAACACCACGTCGATCGGCACGCCGCCGGTCGACATCGACTTGCGCAGCGTCTTGCGCAGGTCGATCGACCCGGCGCGGGCGCGACGCCGACGGGCCGCCAGCCGGGTAGCCAGCGTCCGGGCTAGCGGTGCCACCACCCGGCGCATCTGACGCAGCTGGTCACCCGAGGCGCGTAGGAACTCGACGTTCTCAGACAGCTGCGGGATGCCGTACATCTGCACATGATCGCGGCCCAGCTGCTCGGCGGTCCGCCGCTTGGTCTCCGCGTCGACCATCTTGCGCAATTGGGTGATCTTCTGCGCGGCAAGCGCTTTGGCGATCTGCTCTTGGGACGGGGTGGGCTCGTCGCCGTAGGGCGCCAGCAGGCCGGCCAGCAGCCGGCCCTCCAACTGATCCAGCGCCATCGCTTTGAGCGCCTGATACGACGAGTAGGACGGACCGCGACTGGAGCTGTATTTGCCGTAGGCTTCCACGATTTGGGCGATCATCGCTACCAGTCGCTCGTCCATGTCGGCGAGATCGGTGTTCTCGGCCAGCAGATCCAGCAGCATCTGCCGCATCGCTTCGACGTCTTCGGCAAGCAGTTGGATGTCGGGATGTTCGTCGTCAGACGCCTCTTCGGCTACCACCGCCCGCGCGCCCAGCGCCGACGGCCACCACAAATCGAACATGGCGTCGTACGTTTCCCGATGGTCGGGGCGGCGCAGCACCGCACAGGCGATTCCCTCGCGTAACACCTCCCGGTCGCCCAGACCCAACGCCGTCATCACCCGACCGGCGTCCACCGTCTCCGACGGGCCGACCGAAATACCCTGCCCCCGAAGCGCTTCCACGAACTCCACCAAATGGCCGGGCAGCCCGTGCGGGGCCAGCGGCCGACTGGGGCGAACGCGGCGGGCCATCAGTTGAGCCGCAACTCGCCGGACGCGCGGTGCTGGTCGGACTGGTGCTTGAGCACGACACCCAGCGTGGCTGCGATGGTGGCGTCGTCGATGGTGTCCAGACCCAACGCCAAAAGCGTGCGGCCCCAATCGATCGTCTCGGCCACCGACGGCAGCTTTTTCAGCTGCATGCCGCGCAGCACACCGATGATCCGCACCAACTCGTCGGCAAGGTGCCCGGGCAATTCGGGAACCCGGGACAACAGGATGCGCCGCTCCAACTCCGGGCTCGGGAAATCGATGTGCAGGAACAGGCACCGACGTTTGAGCGCCTCGGACAGCTCCCTGGTGGCGTTGGAAGTCAGCACCACGAACGGCGCCCGCTCGGCGGTGATTGTCCCCAGCTCCGGGACGGTGACCGCGAAGTCGCTCAACACCTCCAGCAGCAGGCCCTCGATTTCGATGTCGGCCTTGTCGGTTTCGTCGACCAGCAGCACCGTCGGCTCGGTGCGCCGAATCGCGGTCAGCAGCGGACGGGTCAGCAGAAACTCCTCGCTGAACACGTCGGATTTTGTGGACTCCCATGCCCCCCCATCAGCGGAGCCGGCCTGAATCCGCAGGATCTGCTTGGCGTGGTTCCACTCGTAGAGCGCGCGGGCCTCGTCCACCCCTTCGTAGCACTGCAAACGCACCAGCCCCGACCCGGTGGCCTGCGCGACGGCGCGGGCCAGCTCGGTTTTGCCCACCCCGGCGGGTCCTTCGACCAGCAGCGGTTTGCCGAGTCGGTCGGCCAGGAAGACCGCCGTCGCGGTGGCAGTGTCGGGCAGATAGCCGGTCTCGGCCAGCCGCCGGCCGACATCATCGATATCGGCGAACAGCGGGATGGGCCGCGCGGGAACAGTCACTGGGGTTTCTCCTAGGGAACACGGGTGTGGCCGTCTCCCCAGACGATCCACTTGGTCGAGGTCAACTCCGGCAGCCCCATCGGGCCACGAGCGTGCAGCTTCTGGGTGGAGATACCGATTTCGGCGCCGAAACCGAACTGCTCACCGTCGGTGAACGCCGTCGACGCGTTCACCATCACCGCAGCCGCATCGATTCCTTCGGTAAAGCGCTGGGCGGCAGCCATATTGGTGGTCACGATCGCCTCGGTATGTCCGGTGCCGTATTCGTTGATGTGATCGATCGCGGCGTCAACCCCGTCGACCACCGCCACCGCGATGTCCATGGCCAGGTATTCGCGACGCAAGTCGTCCTCGTCGGCGTCCAGGTGCACGGTGACCCCGGCGTCTTGCAGCGCCCCGACCAGCCGGGGCAGCGCCTGCCCGGCGATGGCGGTGTCGACCAGCAGCGTCTCGGCGGCGTTGCACACGCTGGGCCGCCGCGTCTTGGAGTTCAGCAGCACCTGCTCGGCGACGTCGAGGTCAGCGCCGCCGTCGACATAGACGTGGCAGTTGCCGACGCCGGTCTCGATGGTGGGGACTTGCGCGTCACGAACCACCGCGTCGATCAAGCCCGCTCCGCCGCGCGGGATGACCACGTCGACCAGGCCGCGGGCCTGGATCAGGTGGGTGACGGTCGAGCGGTCGGAACTGTCGAGCAGCTGGACCGCATCGGCGGGCAGGTCTTCGTGAACCAGGGCGGCCCGTAACACCGAGACCAGCGCCTGGTTGGAGTTCGCCGCCGACGAGCTGCCGCGCAGCAGTGCGGCGTTGCCGGATTTGAGCGCCAAACCGAAGGCGTCGACCGTGACGTTAGGACGACCCTCATAGACCATGCCGACCACGCCGAGCGGAACCCGCTGCTGGCGCAGCATCAGCCCGTTCGGCAGGGTGTAGCCGCGCAACACCTCGCCGACCGGATCGGGCAGACCGGCGACCTGGCGCAAACCCTCGGCGATTCCGTCGATGCGCTGCGGGTTCAGCGCCAGCCGATCGAGGATCGCCGTCGGCGTGCCGACGGCACGCGCGGCGTTCAGGTCATCGGCGTTGGCCCCCAGCACCTGGTCGACATGGGCCACGATCGCATCGGCCGCGGCGAGCAGCGCGTGGTCTTTGACGACAGTCGGCAACGAGGCGAGGGTGCGGGCCGCCACCCGGGCGCGGCGCGCGGCGTCGTGCACCTGTTGACGCAAGTCAGCGCGCGACGGTGCTTGCAGACTCATTCCCCCAGGGTATCGGGCGTTCGGCGGCGCGACGACACGGCTACCTAGTCAGCTGCTGGACCTTGCCGCGCCGCTCGTCAATGATGCGGCCGAAGTCCTGCAGCAGCAGCGGTTTGCGCATGACCAGCTCCTCGATGTGTTCTCGACCGATCTCCAGCGCGGTCACCTCGCCCTGCGCGTACACGTCGGCAAGGTTGGGTTGACGGGTCAGCGTGGTCAAGCCCAGAAAAGATCCCTCGTCCAGCGTGCCGACCGGAAGCACTGAACCGTCATCGGTCATCGCAGTCATCCGGAGCCTGCCGGCGACCAAGAACGTCATGCCGACCGGGACTTGGCCGGCATACTCGACGATCTCGTCGGCGCCGTAGCGGACGATCTTGGCGTGCGACACCAGTGCCTGCTGGTCGGTAACGCTCAACCGCAGGGCCGGCGCCACCACCAACCGCAGCGCCTTGTCAACGCGTTCGGTGCTGGAGAAGTCGTCCTCGGCATCGTCGAGGTGTAAGCCCTCGCGACGGGCGGCATACCAGATCCAGCGGAGAAAGGTGGCCTGCGCTGCGCCGTCGTCGGCGGGCGAGGTGAGGCCGATCGTCGTTTCGTATTCGCCGCCGCCGCGCGCCACCGAGGCAGGCACCGCGTCGGTCTTGAGTTGCGGCAGCGCGCTTGCGGTGCGGGATAACAGTGCGCACACCCGATCGGGCGGGTCGGTGGACGAAAACGTGGTCGTGATGGTCAGGGTGTGTGCGCCGGGCGGCCGGCTCAGGTTGGTAAACGAGGTGCCGGCCAACACCGAGTTGGGCATGATCTGCGTGCCGCGGCCGGTTTCGATGTGGACGGCTCGCCAGTTCACCTCGACGATGCGTCCCCGGGCGGTCGGCGTGTCCAGCCAGTCACCGATCCGGAACGGCTGCTCGAACAACATGAACAAGCCGGAGACGATCTGGCCCACCGAGTTCTGCAACATCAGGCCGATGACGACCGACGTCACCCCCAGCGCGGTGAACAGGCCGCCGATCCGCACCCCCCAGACATAGGAGGAGATCAGCGCCAGCCCCACACCGATCAGCAACAGGCGGGCGACGTCGAGGAAGATGGTCGGCACCCGCTTTCGCCACGAACCCTGCGGCGCAGCCTGGAACACGGTGGCGTCCAGGCCAGAAAGCAGCAGCACGAGCACGAGGAAGCCGAATACCGTCGCGAGGCTGCGCACCGAGGTGTACTGCCCGGGCACCTGCGCCGCCCCGACCAGCAGCACCAACAGCGCGCCCAACGGAAGCAGATAGTTGCGCAGCAGGTTGACCGGCCTGGCGAGATAGCTTTGCCGGCGCACGAGGACGTGATGCCATTCGGTGAGCACGATGAGCCCGACCGGCAGTCCGATCGCAACGCCGACCGCCCAGTAGAACCACGGCAACTCGAAGACGCTCACTGCCGCTCCGACAGTCGCCAGATGGGTTGCTCGGATCCGCCGACCGAGATGGTGCCGGCCGGGGTGAAGTGGTGCACGTCGGCCATCACGTCGTGGACATGCGTCGTGACGTAGATACCGGGCTGCGGTGAGCCGCTGTGCATCTGGTAGGCCAAGTTCACTGCCGCGCCCCACATGTCGTAGACGACCGTCGATCGGCCTACCAGCCCGCTGACCACCTTGCCGGTGTTGATGCCGGCCCGAAGGGCCAGCTCGCTACCGGTTTGGCTGTTGAACCGATCAATGATGCGCTGCATTTCCAGGGCGAAGTCGACACTCCGGTTCACGTTGTCCAGTCGCGGGGTGTTCACCCCGCAGCTGGCCAGATACCCGTTGTGCAGGGTGCGGATACGTTCGACGCCAAGAGTTTCCGCAGCCGAGTCGAATTGCCGAACCAGGTCGTCGACAACTCCCACCAGCTCGCTGCCGGACAGGTGGTTGGACATGTCATCGAGTCCGATGATGTCGGCGAAGATCACGCTGACATCGGAGTGCTCTTCGGCGATGGTCTGCTCGCCCTCGCGGTAGCGTTGCACGACCGGCTCCGGCATCAACGACCGCAATAGGCGGTCATTCTCTTTGCGTTGCTCGTTGAGCAGCTCTTCCTTGGTCTGCAGGTTGCGGCTCATGTCGTTGAAAGCCGCCGTCAAATCTCCGATTTCGTCTCGAGACGTAATCGGGATCGCGCCGCTGTAATCCCCTGCGCTGATCCGTTGCGCGCCGGCCTCCAGTCGACGGATCGGCCTGACGAACATCTGGGCCAGTAGGATCGCCGCCACGCAGATCGCGAAAATGATTGTGGTGGTGGCTAACACGAGTGTCTTAGTGAAAGATTCGATCTTGGCGAATGCCTCGGAATTATCTCTGGT
Source organism: Mycobacterium sp. NGS62 (assembly GCF_059812285.1). NCBI lineage: Bacteria > Bacillati > Actinomycetota > Actinomycetes > Mycobacteriales > Mycobacteriaceae > Mycobacterium > Mycobacterium sp. NGS62. The sequence continues at coordinate 739,770 of NZ_JCALCK010000001.1, forward strand.
GGCCAGGATCGACCAGCGCAGGTCTGAGTCCGGCACGTTCAGCGGCGCGTAGGCCTGCAATTCCTTCTTGCCAAGGTAGTCGGTGCCGGCGATGACGCCGGTCTGCCCGCGTTGAGCTTCACGAAGGCCCGCGGTCTGCACCGGCTGCACCAGGGTGGTGCCGCCTAACCGGATCGCTTGGTTCACCACGTCAGGCGGGGTGCCACCGGCGACCGCGTCGTGTTCGTATTGCTTTGGGTCTTCCAAAAAAAGCCGCGAATCGGATCGCATCAAGTTGTCGGGGCCAGCCAGATAGGTCTCGGTGGTCTTGCCCACCCCGGCCGCGGCCCAACGCTTGTTGGCGGTCATGATCTTGTTGATCTTCGAGGTCGGTAGGGGCAGCGCCATCACTCCGTCCACCCGGCCGTCGGTTCCGATCGGTGAAACCAGCCACGCGGTGGGTGCGCCGCGTTGCGGCTGATACGGCTGGAAGTCGGTGATCCAGACGAAGTCAATAGCGTTGGCGCCCAGCACTTTTTTGTACGCATCACGCAGGTTGGATTCACGGTAGGGCCCGGCCAGGATGTTGGTACCCAGGTCGGGGCCTTTGTTGACGGTGTAGACGACATTGCCGCGGGTATCCAGCAGCAGGGCATCCCGATATTCGAGGCGGGCGACGATTTCCCGGAAAAAGTCGTTGAATCGGGCGTTGGCGGCCGACCACGCGCTGCCGTCGCCGGCGTCGTCGACTTTCCTCGAGTCACCGTTCGACGTGAACGGGGCCGTGTAGTGGGCCTGAAGATACTTCTGCGCGTTCGACTTCGGCAACAGCGCGTCGAGATCGAGTTCATCGCCGGTCGTCTGCTTGATCGGCTTGATGAGTTCGTTGTTGTAGTAGGTGGCGAGCGCCTGCTGCTGCGCGGGGTTGATCGGCGCGTTGTCGAGCTGATCGAATCCCGCCGCAAACGCCTGCACCGCGTCGACCGCAGTGAAGTCGCGACTGTGGATGATCAACGAGTTCGTCAGGTCGGCGAACAACGTCTCGATCGCCCGCTTCTGCGACGCGCGCAACTCGATCAACCTGTCCGACGCCGCTTCGCGTAACGCGCTACGGCCGGCTCCATATTCGATGATCGCGATGATTCCCACCGATGCGATACCCGATACCAAAAGCATCACCATCAGCTTGGACTGGATGCTTACCCGGGACAGCAGCCGCGGGCGACGTCGACTCTTCGTGGTCGGGGCATGTTCCCCGTCCGGTTCTGCCGGCTGCCGCGATGTCAATCGGCTTCCTTCCGCTCGTGCAGCTAAGACGGGTCACGCAGCAGAGTAACGCGACGGCGTGCGCCTCGTTGTGCATCCGCGTGCGACTCCATAACGTCGGCCGAATGACAACCCGAGTATGCGTGGTCGGCAGCGTGAATATGGACACCGTGTTCGACGTCGATTCGCTGCCGCGACCGGGCGAAACCGTGTTGGCCACCTCAGCACAGTCGACGCCCGGCGGCAAGGGCGCCAATCAGGCGGTCGCAGCGGCACGTGCCGGTGCTCGGGTGCGGTTCGTCGGCGCGGTGGGCGACGACGCGGCGGCCGCGCAGTTGCGCGCGCATCTCGCCGACAACGACGTGGACACCGGCGGGCTAGTCGCGGTGGCCGGTCCCAGTGGATCCGCGGTGGTGATGGTGGACAGCGCCGGCGAGAACGCGATCGTGGTCGCGCCAGGCGCCAACGGGCGCCTGACGCTGGACCCCGACGGGTTCCGGGCTGTCGTCGCCGACTGCGACGTGTTGCTGGTGCAGCTGGAGATTCCAATCGCCACCGCTATCGCAGCCGCCCGCGAAGCACACGCGGTAGGCGCGATCGTCATGGTCAACGCCTCGCCGCCGGCCACCGATCTGAGCGAGCTGGCCGGGCTCACCGACGTGTTGATCGTCAACGAGTCCGAAGACGAGCGGTGGGTGTGGCCGGTGACGCATCGGGTGGTCACCCGGGGCGCTTCCGGCGCCAGTTACCGCGGAGACGGCGACGACACCACGGTTCCGGCGCCTGCGGTGGAGGTCGTCGACACCGCCGGAGCCGGTGATGTGTTCGCCGGTGTACTGGCCGCCGGGTGGTCCACCGGGCGTGACTACGCGTTGCGGCGCGCGTGTGCGGCCGGTGCGCTCGCGACGCTGGTACCCGGTGCCGGCGACTGCGCACCGCTCGGCGAAGCTATCGATGACGTCGTCGCAAAAACCAAAGGAGAGCATTAAATGTCGCCACCACGTCCACCCGAGGGTGACTGGTTGGGAACGAAGTTCCTGAAGTTCACCCGCGAGGGACCGTTCGGAGTCGTCACGCTGGACCGCCCCGAGGCGCGCAACGCGATGACGCCGGCAATGTACTTCGGCATCCGTTATGCGATCACCCATGTCAACGCCGACGCCGACCTGGCGGGCCTGCTGATCACCGGCACCGGCGACGTGTTCGCACCGGGCGGTGATCTCGGCGGTGGCGGCGACGACAACTGGATGCAGTGGGGCTCAGCGCTGTCACTGGATATCACGCCGTTCGACACGCTGCGCAAGTCCGCCAAGCCGGTGGTGTCGGCGGTCAACGGGCTGTGCCAAGGCGGCGGGCTGCAGATCGCGATGTGCAGCGACGTCGCGGTGGTCAGCGACCGCGCGACGTTCCGGGTCCCGGAGCTCTACCGCGGCATCGCCGACACGTATTACAGCCAAATGCTGGCACGCGTCGTCGGACCCATCCGTACTCGCGACCTGATGCTGACCGGGCGGACGCTGTCCGCGGCAGAGGCCGTCGAGTGGGGCATGGTCGCGCGGATGGTGCCGCACGGGGAGTTGATGGACGCCGCACGCGAGGTGCTCGGTCAAGCGTGTCGTACGGCGCCCGCCGCGCGGCGGGTCGTCAAGGCCAGCCTGGACAATTACCTCGGGCTCTACGACCGGATCGGGATGGAGGCCAGCATCGAAGGGCCCGAGGCCGTCGAGGGCTTTGTGGCGTTCCGTGAGCGGCGGTCACCGAACTGGGTGCACCCCGACCTGCGGGTCGACGGCCGGCTGTAACGCCCATTGCGCCCAACGTCGAGTTGTTGCGGCGAACCGGCGGGAATCGCCCGACAACTCGACGCTCGGCAAATGAGTTAGCCCTCCGGTATCTCGCGCTCGATCTCCTCGAGCCAGGCCCGCGCGGACATGTCCGACGGCGCTCGCCAGTCCCCACGCGGTGACAGCGAACCGCCATGGGAAACCTTGGGCCCGTTAGGCAGAGCCGAGCGCTTGAACTGGCTGAACGAGTAGAACCGTTGCACGAAAACCTGCAGCCAATGCCGGATCTCACCCAGTGAGTACGAGGGCCGCTTGTTCTCCGGGAAACCCGGCGGCCAGCTGCCCAAGTCGGGATCGCTCCAGGCATGCGATGCAAGGAAGGCGATCTTCGATGGGCGGAACCCGAAGCGAAGGATGTGAAACAGCGAAAAGTCCTGCAACGCATACGGTCCGACCTTCGCTTCGCTACTCTGAATTTCCTCGTCCTCACCGGAAGGCACTAACTCCGGTGTGATTTCGGTGTCGAGCACCGACTGCAGGGTTTCGCAGACCTCGTCGTCGAACTGGTCAGACGAAATCACCCACCGAATCAGATGCTGGATCAGCGTTTTCGGCACACCGCCGTTGACGTTGTAGTGCGACATCTGGTCGCCGACACCATATGTCGACCACCCCAGCGCCAGCTCCGACAGGTCACCGGTGCCCAGCACGATGCCGCCGCGCTGATTGGCCAGCCGGAACAAGTAGTCGGTGCGCAGCCCGGCCTGTACGTTCTCGAACGTGACGTCGTAGACCTTTTCCCCGTGCGCGAATGGATGATCCATGTTGGTGAGCATGAGTTGGGCGGTGTCGCTGATGTCGATCTCTTCGAATGTGACGCCCAGGGCTCGCGACAACCTGATCGCGTTGCCCTTGGTGCGATCGCCGGTGGCAAATCCGGGCAGCGTGAAGGCCAGGATGTCGCTGCGCGGCCGGTTTTCCCGGTCCATCGCTCGTGCGGCGACGATCAGCGCATGCGTCGAGTCCAGCCCGCCGGAGATGCCGATGACGATCTTCGGATAGTCCAGTGCCCGCAGGCGTTGCTCAAGCCCGGCGACCTGGATGTTGTAGGCCTCATAGCAATCCTGCTCCAGCCGGTTGGGATCGGACGGCACGAACGGAAAGCGCTCGACCGCACGCTGCAGCCCGAGGTCACCAACTGGCGGATCCAGCCGAAACTCGATGCGCCGGAACGACTCGGCCGTATCGCGATGGTGGCGCCGGTTATCGTCAAACGTGCCCATCCGCAGCCGTTCGGAGCGCAGCAGTTCAATGTCGAGGTCGGCGACCGACCGGCGTTCACCTTTGGGGAACCGCTCCGACATCGCGAGCAGCACCCCGTTCTCCCAGATCATGGTCTGGCCGTCCCACGCCAGGTCGGTGGTCGACTCTCCTTCTCCGGCAGCGGCATACACGTACGCGGCCAGACACCGCGACGATGCCGAGCGGGCCAGCAGGCAGCGGTCCTCGGCACGACCGATCGTGATCGGGCTGCCGGACAGGTTGGCCAGCACCGTCGCGCCCGCCAGCGCAGCCTCGGCACTCGGCGGAACCGGTACGAACATGTCCTCACAGATTTCGACGTGCAGCACGAAGTCGGGCACATCAGATGCCGCGAACAACAAGTCGGGGCCGAACGGGGCCTGCATGTCGCCGATCCAGACAGTACCGCGCTCGTCGTCTCCGGGTGCGATCTGCCGCTGTTCGTAGAACTCCCGATAGGTGGGCAGGTACGACTTGGGCACCACCCCGAGCACCATCCCGCGGTGGATGACGACGGCCGTGTTGTAGATCCGGTGCCGGTTGCGCAGCGGCGCCCCGACGACCAGGACCGGCGACAGGTCGGAGGAGGCCACCACGACGTCGAGCACGGCGTTCTCGACCGCATCCAGCAGGACGTCTTGGAGCAGGATGTCCTCGATGGAGTAGCCCGACAGCGTCAACTCCGGGAAGACGGCCAGCCCGACACCGTCGTCGTGGCACTCACGGGCGATCCGCAGCACCGAGTCCGCGTTGGCCGCCGGGTCGGCGATCGTCGTGTGATGGGTGCACGCGGCGACGCGGAAGAACCCCTGCCGGTAAATGTTGTAGAAGTCCATCGTCTTCATATTGCCCTGTGGCCGTCCGCGGCACTGCATCAACAGGTTGCGCAGATGCCGGCCTTGGGCTATCCGCCGACGGCAGGGCGGGGAATTTTGTAGCGTCGGTCTCTCATACGGAACACGGCGTTGCCGGTGCGACGCTCGGCGGTGTTGGCCATCGGCCCAAGAACACCCGGCGGCGGCGCCCCGCCCGGCGTGCCCAACGGCGGGTTCGCCGCCCACGCCGGCAGCGCCCGAAAGGCCGTTCCCGTCGCGCCCAGCGGCTCAGCGACGGCCGCCGGAGTTGCCGTTGCCCAGCCCTGCGGAACCGACAATTTGCCCACTCGGTCGGCGGTGTTCATGCCGGCGAGCACCTCACCGCGGACTGCTCCAGTCGCCGGTGCGGTGGACGCCGCCGTCACGGCGTGGGTGGTCCCGCTGGCGGCGGACTTGGCCGCCTGAAGGGCAGCCAACTGAGCGCCGGTGACGAAATTTCCCGCCTGAAACACGGAATAGGCAGTCGTCTGCCCCAGGCTCAGGGGGCCGAGAAGCGTATTGACAGCGCCGACGGCGCTGATGAGCGAGGACGACGACGTTGTGCCGGAGCCGCCCGATGCCAGCGTTTGCAGCTGTGGGGGCACTGCCGCCATCAACTGCGGCAGGGCGGTTTGAGCGTGTTCGGCGGACGAGGTGCCTACGGCGTTGGCGACGGCGGCGGCCTGGGCGGATTGGCCGGTGGGGTTGGTGGTCTGCGGCGGCTGGCTGAACGGGGTCAGCATCGCCGCTGCCGACGAGGCGGCGGCATAGCCGTACATGGCGGCGGCATCCTGCGCCCACATTTCGGCGTAGGCAGCCTCGGTGGCCGCGATCGCCGGGGTGTTTTGCCCGAAGAAATTCGTGGCGACCAGCGTCGCCAGCTGAGTGCGGTTCGCCGCGACCACCATCGGGGGAACCGTGGCGGCGAATGCGATTTCATAGGCGGCCGCCGCCGCGCGAGCCTGCCCGGCTGCCTGCTCGGCCTGCGCTGCCGTCGTCGTCAGCCACGCCACATAGGGTGCGGCCGCCCCGGCCATCGCCTCCGACGTGCCGCCCGACCAACTCTGGCCGGTCAGCTCCGAGATCGCTGAGGAGTAGCCGGCCGCATAGGAGTCCAATTGCGCGGCCAGTGCGTCCCAGGCCGCCGCATTCGCCATCATCGGCCCCGCTCCGGGACCGGCATACATTCTGGCCGAGTTGACCTCGGGCGGCAGCGCTCCGAAGTCCACCGCCTATCCGCCGAAGGTGGGACGGGGCATCTTGAAGCGGCGCGGCGCGACTTTCAAGACGCTGCTGACCGAGTGACGCGCCAACATGCCCGCCATCGGGCCCACGCCGGCAACCGGAGCCCCGGCGGCCGTGCCCGTCGCCGCGGTCTCCTCCAACGGCGCGACAGCTCCGAGATCCATTTCCGACATCCATAGCGGCTCTTCGACAGCGCTGGCCACCGGTGTCGCCGAGGCCCAGCTCTGCGGGACCGACAAACCGCCGATCGGTGCGGCCCGGCCCACACTGGCGAGCACCGGGCTGCGAACGACTTCGGGCACCAACGCCTTGGCCCCGACCATCGCAGCGCTGGTGTGCGCCTCGGGCAGGCTGCCGGCCGCCTGGAGGTTCGACCGGAAGATCGCGCTTCCAAAGCTTCCCGCCGACGTAATCGTGCGGCTGACGGCATTGCCGAAACTGATGGGCCCCGTAAGGGTGTTGAAGTTGCTGAAGGCCGTCAGGATCGACGATGGCACCGGCGAGGCGGCTGACGCCGACGGCCCGGCTCCCAAGGTTTGCAGCTGTTGTGGGACCGCCGACATGAGCTGCGACAGCGTGGCCTGAGACCGGGTGGCGGTCGAGTTGGCCATCGCCTGCGCCACGGCAGTGGACTGCTGTGATTGCCCTGCGAGGTTCGTGGTCTGCGGCGGCTCGCTGAACGGCGTCAGCGTCGTCGCCGTCGATGAGGACGCGGCATAGCCGTACATCGCGGCGGCATCCTGCGCCCACATCTCGGCGTAGGCGCCCTCGGTGGCCGCGATCTGGGTGGTGTTTTGCCCGAAGATGTTGGTGGCGACCAAGTTCGTCAACTGCGTGCGATTCGCGGTGACGAGCGCCGGCGGCACAGTTGCGGCGAACGCGGTCTCATAGGCGGCCGCCGCCGCCCGAGCCCGGCTGGCCGCCTCCTCGGCCTGCGCCCCGGCTGTCGTCATCCAGGCCACGTATGGCGCGGCCGCGGCGGCCATGGCATTCGATGCACTTCCCGACCAGCCGTCGCCGAGCAGTCCCGAGATCGTCGCCTCGTAGCCGCGCGAAACCGATTCCAACTGGACGGCGAGGGCATCCCACGCCGACGCCGCGGCCATCATCGGGCCCGAACCCGCACCGGCGTACATCCTGCTCGAGTTGACCTCGGGAGGCAGCGCCCCGAAATCCAGCATCAGCATTCCCCTTCTCAGCTATGTCGTGAGGCCCAATGGCGCCAAGTTGCAAACAGTTCGGCATAAAGATTTCTGCGAGTGCCGCGGATCTGCAGCACGCGTTCGCGATGCGAGCGAGAATTCCTCCGGACGTCAAGGCTTCGCGGCTACCAAGCTCCATCCAGCTAAGGCGGTCGAGTTTCGTTCTGCGGCAACCAATCCGCTCAACCGCACGGTTCGGAGAGGCAAGCACGCGACAACACCAGTCAACCGGACCATACGTGACGTTAAGACCCGACAACGGTCGGCAATCATCGAAGCCGGCGCACAAACGCTTGCCGCCAGCAAACTGTGTGGGGTTCGACTGGCCGTGGCCTGTGAACAACCTGCGTGGTAGATGTACGTGTCGATCAGGTGAATTGCAGGTTGCCGGCCGGCGAGCAACCTGGGCAAAGGCCGCCACGAGTTTCGATCTGGCTGATCCTAAAAGGTTGAGGACACTTCACCCGACCGGTGTCAACGGTCCCCGATGGGGTATCAAGACCTCATGAGCGACACCGCCGTGCTCGTCGTCGACATGCTGAACAGCTACGAGCATCCCGACGCCGAACTGCTGACCCCGAATGTGGAAAAGATCATCGAGCCGCTGGCCGGCCTGATTCGGCGGGTGCGCCAGCGCGACGACGTCGACCTAGTCTATGTCAACGACAACTACGGTGATTTCACCGCAGAATTCTCCGACATCGTCGACTCGGCACTCAACGGTGCGCGCCCGGATCTGGTGGAACCGATTCTTCCGCGACCCGGCTGCCGGATGGTGACCAAAGTCCGACACAGCGTCTTCTACGCCTCTCCGCTGGAGTATCTGCTCAGCCGGCTGGGCACCAAGAGGTTGATCCTTACCGGGCAGGTCACCGAGCAATGCATTCTCTACAGCGCGCTGGACGCGTTCGTGCGCCACATCCCCGTCGTGATACCCACCGACACCGTGGCGCACATCGACGCCGAGTTGGGTGCGGCGGCGCTGAAGATGATGGAATCGAATATGGATGCCGAGTTGACCTCGGCCGCGGACTGCCTGGGCTGATCGGACGTAGTGTCGGACGGGTGGAAACCCCGGAGTTGGTCGCGACGCTGGCCGGTCGCCGCGTGGCGGTGTTGACGGGCGCAGGGCTGTCCACCGATTCGGGTATCCCCGACTACCGCGGGCCAGATTCCCCGCCCAGCAATCCGATGACGATCCACCAGTTCGTCGGCGACCCGAAGTTTCGGCAGCGCTATTGGGCCCGCAACCACATCGGTTGGCGGCACATGGACACCACCCTGCCCAACGCCGGGCATCGGGCGCTGGCCGCGCTGGAGCGGGCCGGCGTGGTAACCGGAGTGATCACCCAAAATGTCGACTTGCTGCACACCAAGGCCGGTAGCGCGGTCGTGATCAATCTGCACGGCAGCTATGCCCAAGTGGTGTGCCTGAGCTGCGGACAAAGCCTGAGCCGGGCGGCGCTGGCCGACAAGCTGGAGGCACTCAACCCGGGCTTCATCGAACGGGCCGAGTCCGTCGGTGGATTGGCGGTGGCTCCCGACGCGGACGCCGTCGTCGTCGACACCGATTCCTTTCGATACCTCGATTGTTGCTGCGGAGGCATGCTCAAGCCCGACATCGTCTACTTCGGCGAGAACGTGCCGAAAGACCGTGTTGCCCAAGCCTATTCACTGCTCGACGACGCCGATGCGCTGTTGGTGGCCGGATCGTCGCTGACCGTCTTCTCCGGCTACCGCTTCGTGCGGCACGCCGCCGCGCGCGGCATCCCGGTCGCCATCGTCAACCGCGGAGCCACCCGAGGCGACGATCTGGCCGCGGTCAAAGTCGACGGCGGCTGCTCGGAGTTGTTGACACTGCTGGCCGCCGAGCTGATGCCGAGCGCTGTGCTTTAACGCATCAGAACGTGCAGGGCATGCGGCGGATGCCGTGGATGAAGTTGCCCGCCAGGTAGTCCGGTGTTCCGGCGGCGATATCCGGGAGCTGCCGGAGCAATTCACCGAAGATGGCCCGCAGCTGCGCCCGGGCCACATGGGTGCCCAGGCAGTAATGTTGGCCGCCGCCGCCAAAACCAACGTGCGGGTTGGGGTCTCGGCTCAAGTCGAAGCGCTCGGGGTGGTCGAACACCGTATCGTCCCAGTTACCGGAGGCATAGAACATCGCCACCTTCTCGCCGGCCCGAATGGTCTGGCCACCCAACTCGTAATCGGTTGCGGCCGTGCGCCGAAAGGTCATCACCGGCGTGGCGTAACGGATGAACTCCTCGACAGCCATGCCGATGCGGTTGTCGAAATCCTCCAGCAACCAAGCCCGTTGCTCCGGGAAGTCGGTGAGCGCCTTCAGCGCATGGCTGGTGGTCTGCCGGGTGGTGTCGTTACCGGCCACAGCGAGCAACACGAAGAACGCGGCCACGTCGGCGTCGGTCAGCCGATCACCGTCGACCTCGGCGTTCACCAGGCTGCTGAACAGATCGTCGCCGGGATGTTCGCGTCGCTCGGCGGCCAGCCTGCCGGCGACTTGATGCAAATACGTCACGCCTTCGAACATGACCTGCATCGGGTTGCGGCCGTCGAGATAAACCGGATCGTTGATCGACACCAGGGCATCGGCGTGATGCGCGACCTGCTCGCGCTCGGAATCCGGGATGCCCATCATGTCCGACAGCGTGCGCAGCGGCAATTCCTTGGCGCAGTGCTCGACGAAGTCGGCGCCACTGCCGGCGGCCCGCAATTCCTCGACGACCGACTTGGCGGCGGCTTTGATCGAATCCTCGATGCGCCTGACCTGCCGAGGGGTGAACGCGGCACTGGCCAGCTTGCGCAGCATGGTGTGCCGCGGCGGGTCCATGGCCAGGAAGGACTGCGTGCTTTCGAGCAACTCTTCGGGAAAGTTCTCGAACATCACGCCCTTGCCGGACAAGAACACCTCGTTGGTGCGGCTCACCGTGACGATGTCGGCGTGCCGGGTGATCGCCCAATAACCGGGGTCGTCGGGGTCGTTGAGCATCGCGTCTTCGACCGGTGGATGCCAGCTCACCGGCCGTTCGGCCCGTAGCACGGCGAACGAGCGCTCGCGGTCGGCGGCGGTGGTGGTCCAAAACGCCCGCGAGGACAAGTCGATCGGGTCGTAGCTGCGGATAGTCGCTGATGTCGCAGTCATGGTGGGTCCTTCGTGGGCTATGACTCGGATCACAGCACCATAATTTAGACAGAGTGTCTAGTCAAGATGTCGGTACGTCGATTAAGCTTCGACCCATGCCGTCGGTGACCCGTAAGCCGCAGGCCAAGCGGCAGGAACGGCGCCAGCACATTGAGCGCCGGTTGCTGGACGCCACTGAGCGGCTGATGCACGACGGCGCCAGCTTCACCGAACTGTCCGTGGACCGGTTGTCCGGCGAGGCCGGGATCTCGCGGGCCAGCTTCTACATCTACTTCGAGGACAAGGGCGATCTCGTGCGCCGGCTCGCGGGGCAGGTGTTCGGGGATCTCGCCGAAGCCGCCGAACGCTGGTGGAGCGTGGCGTGGCGACACGATCCCGGCGACGTCCGCGCCGCGATGACGGCGATCATCGCCAGCTATCGCCGTCATCAACCACTGTTGGTGGCGCTCAACGAGATGGCGGCCTACGACCCGTTGGTGAACGCCGCGTACCGCGATCAGCTGACCGGTATTTCGGCGCGAGTGGCCCAGGTCATCGAGGATGGTCAGGCCGCCGGGTCTATCCGCCCCGCGCTGCCCGCGGCCACTACAGCCAGTGCGCTGACCTGGATGGTCGAGCGGACCTGCCAGCAAAATCTTCCGGGCACCCCGTCCAACCACGATGCCGAGTTGGCCACCGCATTGACCGAGATCGTTTGGAGCGCACTATATCTGGAGCCGATTCCGTAGCGCTACACCGCGACCAGATCGTCGGCGTGCACGGCGGGCCGACGCAATTCGGCGGGCAACTCGGAGGTTGACCGGCCGATCATCGTGGTCAGTTCCGCGGCGTCGTAGGCGACGACGCCGCGGGCCACCGTGGCCGAATCCGGGCCGCGCAGTTCGATGACGTCGCCGCCGTGAAACCGGCCCGACAGCGCGGTGATACCCGCGGGCAACAGCGAGCGGCGCTGTTCTATGACCGCGCGCACCGCGCCCTCGTCCAGCGTCAGCGAGCCGGCCGAGTCGGCGGCGTAGCGCACCCAGAACCGGCGCGCCGACATCCGCTGCGGCCGCGCGGCGAACACGGTGCCCACCGAGGCGTCTCCCAGCGCGGTCGCGGCGTCGGCGGCCGCAGCTAACAGCACCGGCACCCCGGCATCGGCGGCCAGCAGCGCCGAGGACACCTTCGATGCCATCCCACCGGTGCCCAAATGGCTGCTCTGGCCGGCCACCACGCCATCGAGATCGGCGGGCCCGCGGACTTCGGCGATGAACGACGCCGAGCCTTTCCGCGGATCGGAGTCGTAGAGCCCGTCGATGTCGGAGAGCAGCACCAACGCGTCGGCGCCGACCAGATGGGCCACCAGTGCCGAAAGCCGGTCGTTATCACCGAACCGGATCTCGTTTGTGGCCACCGTGTCGTTCTCGTTGACGATGGCCACCGCGTGCAGCGCCCGCAGCCGATCCAACGTGCGCTGCGCGTTGTTGTGCTGCACCCGCATCGAAACGTCGTGCGCGCTCAGCAGGACCTGCCCGACGGTGCGCTGGTAGCGGGCGAACGCCGCACTCCACGAGTTCACCAGCGCTACCTGCCCCACGCTGGCCGCTGCCTGCTTGGTCGCTAAATCCGTTGGCCGGCGGTGTAATCCAAGCGGCTCGATGCCTGCGGCAATAGCTCCGGAGGAGACGATGACCACGTCGGAGCCCGCTTTCATGCGCGCCTCGATGGCGTCGGCGAGCCCGGCCAGTCGTCCGGCGTCGAACACGCCTGCCGAGGTGGTCAATGCGGTGGTGCCGATTTTGACGACGACGCGACGCGCGCCGCGGACGGCCTCGCGCGCGGTCATGAGTCGTGCTCGCGACGTCGGCGGCGGGCCGCTTTGCGTTCGGCGGCGCCGACGCGCTCGGTGCTTTCCAGGCGTGCGTCAGTACCGCGGCCGGACAGCGCGACATCCACACCGGCGGGGGTCTGCGGCTCCCAGTCGAAGGTCATCTCGCCGATCGTGACTGCGCAACCCGGTTGCGCGCCCAATCGCAGTAGCTCGTCCTCTACGCCCAGCCGCGCCAACCGGTCACCCAGATAGCCGACCGCCTCGTCGTTGTCGAAGTTGGTCTGGGTGATCCAGCGTTCGGGCCGCGCGCCACGCACCACAAACCCGCCCTCGCCGTCGGGCGTCACGGTGAAGCCGGCCTCATCGACCGGGATCGGGCGGATCACCGGGCGTCGCGGCGCCAACACCGGCTGCGCGGCCTGATACTGCGCAACCAGGTCAGCTAGTGCGAATATCAACGGCTGCAAGCCTTCCCGGGCCACAGTCGACACGATAAAAACGGGCCAACCGCGCTCGGCGATGTCATCGTGGACGAACTCGGCCAGTTCGCGGGCCTCCGGCACGTCGATCTTGTTGAGTACCACCGCCCGTGGCCGCTCGGCGAGGTCGCCGAGCGTCGAATCGCCTTGCAGGGTGGGCCGGTAGGCAGCCAACTCAGCCTCCAGCGCATCGATGTCGGAGACCGGGTCGCGGCCCGGCTCGGCGGTGGCGCAGTCGACGACGTGTACCAGCACCGCGCACCGCTCGATGTGCCGCAGAAAATCCAGCCCCAAACCGCGGCCCTGCGACGCGCCCGGAATGAGTCCGGGTACGTCGGCGACAGTGAAGGTGCGCTCCCCCGCCGAGACCACTCCGAGATTGGGCACCAAGGTGGTGAACGGGTAGTCGGCGATCTTGGGCTTGGCCGCCGAAATCGCCGACACCAGAGACGATTTGCCGGCTGACGGAAACCCGATCAGGCCGACGTCGGCAACGGTCTTGAGCTCCAGCGTGAGGTCGTGGACCTGCCCCTTCTCACCGAGTAGCGCAAACCCCGGCGCCTTGCGTGCCCGTGACGCCAGCGCCGCATTGCCCAGCCCGCCGCGTCCACCGGCAGCGGCCTCAAAGCGGATGCCGGCGCCGACCAAATCGGCCAGCAATCGGCCACGCTCGTCGAGCACGACGGTGCCGTCGGGAACCTTGACTTCCAGATCCGCGCCGGCTGCGCCGTCACGGTGGCCCCCCATCCCTTGCTTGCCGGACGGCGCAACCACATGCGGACGGAAGTGGAAGTCCAGCAAGGTGTGCACTTGCGGGTCGACAACAAGCACGACGCTGCCGCCCCGGCCGCCGTTGCCGCCGTCTGGACCGCCGAGCGGCTTGAATTTCTCGCGATGTACTGAGGCGCAGCCGTTACCGCCAGAGCCTGCCCGCACGTGGATGACGACGCGATCGACAAACCGAGCCATCGGGGATCCTCTCACCCGTCGACTGTGAAGCTGTTGCGAAAATTCTGCCGAGAATTCGCAACAGCTTCACACTCGCGAAGCTTTAGGCCTCCGGGACGATGTTGACCATCTTGCGGCCGCGCTTGACGCCGAACTCGACGGCACCGGCCGCCTTGGCAAACAGCGTGTCGTCGCCGCCGCGGCCGACGTTGACGCCCGGGTGGAAATGCGTACCGCGCTGGCGAACCAGGATCTCACCGGCCTTGACGACCTGACCACCGAACCGCTTGACGCCAAGCCGCTGGGCGGCGGAATCGCGACCGTTGCGCGAGCTTGAAGCGCCCTTCTTGTGTGCCATGTCGTTCGCTCCTACTTGATGCCGGTGACCTTCAGGACCGTCAGCTGCTGACGGTGACCCTGACGCTTGTGGTAGCCGGTCTTGTTCTTGAACTTGTGGATACGGATCTTGGGTCCCTTGGTGTGCTCGAGCACCTCACCGGTCACGGCGACCTTGGCCAGAGCGCTGGCATCGGTGGTGACCGTGGCACCGTCGACGACCAGTGCGACCGGCAGCGACACCTTCGCGCCGGGCTCGGAGTCGAGCTTCTCGACCTTGACGACGTCTCCGACCGCGACCTTGTACTGCTTACCGCCGGTCTTGACGATTGCGTAGGTCGCCATCGTTACGTCTACCTCTTCTTCTTCAGGCGCGCGCTATCCAAAGATGCGCAGTGGTCGGAGAGCGCCGGCCTGCCAGGCCTGGCGACAACTGGTCCAGGGTACTTGACCAGCGACTAAGGGGTCAAACCGGGCGGGTTCAACTGCGGCGATCGCCGCTACTCGTGGGCCGGTGGGCCGGCCGGTCGTGCTGCCGCCCGCCGCCGGCGGGGTCGCTTGGCAGCCGGCGCGGTGGTGCCGGAGGCATCCGGTTCAGTGGAGTCCTGGTCGGAGTCGTCATCGAGGTCCTCGTCGACGTCGAGATCCTCTTCGTCGCCGTCGTCGTCGAGGTCCTCGTCTTCGATATCTTCGTCGTCGTCGAGTTCGACTTCGTCATCATCGTCGTCGTCTTCGTCGGTGTCCTCGTCGGTGTCCTCGAAGTCGCCGTCGTCCAGATCTTCCTCCGCGACCTCGCGGGCTACCTGCTCTTCGACGGGCTCATCGGCGTCTTCTCGGCCTTCGCCGGCCGCCTCATCGGTGAGGCCGGAGTCGTCGGCGTCCTCGTCGGGGCGACCGTTGGCCGCGGCCATCGCCTTGAACATCGGATGCTCGCCGGGCGCGTGGGCAGGCACCTTGGCCACCACGGTGTCCTCGGCCTTGCTCTTCTTGGAGCGCCGTCCGCGTCGGCCGCCCTCGGATTTGCGACCGGTCCCCGAGCCGGAGTCGACGGGATCGGCGTGCAGCGTGATGCCGCGGCCATTGCAGTGCGGGCAGGTGCTCGAGAACGCCTCGATCAGCCCGGTGCCCAGCCGCTTGCGGGTGAGCTGCACCAGCCCCAGCGACGTCACCTCGGACACCTGGTGGCGGGTGCGGTCCCGGGCCAGCGCTTCGGTCAGCCGGCGCAGCACCAGGTCTCGGTTGGACTCCAGCACCATGTCGATGAAGTCGATGACGACAATCCCGCCGATATCGCGCAGCCGCAGCTGGCGGACGATCTCCTCGGCGGCTTCCAGGTTGTTCTTGGTGACGGTCTGCTCGAGGTTGCCGCCCGAACCGGTGAACTTGCCGGTGTTGACGTCGACGACGGTCATGGCCTCGGTGCGGTCGATCACCAGCGTGCCGCCCGAGGGCAGCCACACCTTGCGGTCCATCGCCTTGGTCAGTTGCTCGTCGATGCGGTGCACGGCGAACACGTCGGGTCCGGTCCCGCCATCCGGGCTGGCGGCGCTCTCATATTTGTTCACCTTCGAAACTAGTTCGGGTGCAACGGAGTTCACATAGTCGTTGATGGTTTTCCAGGCTTCGTCACCGGAGACGATCAGTTCGGCGAAGTCTTCGTTGAACAAGTCGCGGATGACCTTGACCAGCACGTCGGGCTCTTCGTAGAGCGCGACCGCGGCGCCGGCGGCTTTCTCCTTGGTCTCGGCGGCGGTGGCTTCGATCTGCGTCCAGCGTTCCTGCAGCCGGTTGACGTCCGCGCGGATGTCTTCTTCCTTGACGCCTTCGGAGGCGGTGCGGATGATCACGCCGGCGTCGGGCGGCACCACCTCTCGCAGGATTTCCTTGAGCCGCTGGCGTTCGGTGTCGGGCAGCTTGCGGCTGATCCCGGTCGACGATGCACCCGGCACGTACACCAGGTAACGCCCCGGAAGCGACACCTGGGTGGTCAGCCGCGCCCCCTTGTGCCCGACCGGATCCTTGCTGACCTGCACCACCACGTAGTCACCGGGTTTGAGGGCCTGCTCGATTTTGCGGTTGGCCCCGCCCAGGCCGGCGGCTTCCCAGTTCACCTCACCGGCGTAGAGCACGCCGTTGCGGCCGCGACCGATGTCGACGAACGCTGCCTCCATCGACGGCAGCACGTTTTGCACGATGCCCAGATAGATATTGCCCACCAACGACGCCGAGGCCGCACTGGTGACGAAGTGTTCGACGACGATGCCGTCCTCGAGCACGGCGATCTGGGTGTAGCGGGCGCCGGGGTGTGGCGGTTCGGTGCGGACCTTGTCGCGCACCACCATCACCCGCTCGACGGCCTCGCGGCGGGCCAGGAACTCGGCCTCGCTGAGCACCGGGGGCCGGCGGCGGCCGGCGTCGCGACCGTCGCGGCGACGCTGCCGTTTGGCCTCCAGCCGCGTCGAGCCGTTGATGCCCTGGATCTCGGAGCTGTCGTCGCTGTTCTTGTCGGCGCGTGGGGCGCGTTCGTGCACCACGGTGTTGGGCGGATCGTCGGGCGAGGGGTTGTCGTCGCCGTCGTCGCCGGAACCGGCCTTGCGACGACGTCGGCGCCGCCGGCGTCGGCTGCCGGCGTCCGTCGAGCCGTTCTCGTCGTCGCCACCGTCAGCGTCGTCCGACTCGCCACCGTCGGCAGCGGCCGAATCCTGTTCGGCATCGGCGTCGTCGGACTGGCCGCGGTTGTCCGGTCCGCCCTGCTCGCCGCGACCGCGGCCACGACCGCGCCGGCCGCGGCGGCGGCGCCGGTTGGCCGGCCGATCGGTCTGTTCGTCGTCGCTGTCTTCGTCGTCGTCGTCGGCGTCGTCTTCGTCAGCGGAGTCGTCGCTGGCGGCCTTCTCGATCGGCTGCGGCGCGACGAACAGCGGCATGTATTCGGGACGCTCAACCGTCGTCTCGAGCATGAGCCGGGATTCGGGTTCATCTGACTCAGCGGTCTTGGTTGCCTCTGCCGCCACCGGGGGTGCAGCCGCCAGCAGGTCGCGCACCCGGACCGCGTCGACGCGATCCACGCTGGAATGCGCGCTGCGGATCCGCCCGTCGAGTTCGGTGAGCGCGTCGAGCACCCGCCTGCTGGTCGTGCCCAGCGCCCGGGCCAGCGAATGGACCCTCAGCCGGTCGGGTAAGTCCTCGTGCCGGGACGCGTCTTCTGGAAGGTCTGAGGATGGGGCATCGTCTATCACGTAATCTCCTCAAGCCCCCGGGCGCGTCGTGCAGACGCGGCCACGCGAGGGCTTCGTTATGTACCCGGGTCACTTCTCCCGGGCTTGTGATGGTCTCGCCCCGAGCGGCTCGTATGGAACCCACCCGGCGCCGGTCTGAATGATGGCTGGACACTCGGCGCCGCACCACGAATCGCGGTGGTCGCGCTTGTCTAAGTCTTCATTCGGGCTTCGGACGCCGGTCCGGCGACGTTCACCCGTCTTCCAGTATCCCATACGGTCGGCTCGAGGCGGACCAAGTGCGCCGACTTGGCGCCGGGCCGGCTAGCGCCCGGGCCTGCGGCCAGCGCGTCGGGCCTGCGCCCAGCGCGCAAATCCGCGGCGATCGAGGCTCTCAGCGCAGGTTCGACGCCAGCAACGCAGTCTCGGCGCCGGGCCGGCTAGCGCCCGGAGAACCAGAGCGCGATCTCGCGTTCGGCCGACTCAGGCGAATCCGAGCCGTGCACCAGGTTGAACTGGGTTTCCAGGCCGAAGTCGCCCCGGATGGTGCCGGGCGCGGCCTTCTCCACCGGGTCGGTGGCCCCAGCGAGTTGCCGCACCGCCGCGACGGCTCGCGGTCCCTCCACGATGGCCGCCACGACCCCGCCCGACGTGATGAATTCCAACAGGGGCTCGAAAAACGGTTTGCCTTCGTGCTCCGCATAGTGATGGCGGGCCAGGCCCTCGTCGACGTCGCGCAGTTCCAGTGCCGCGATCGTCAAACCTTTGCGCTCGATTCGGCCCAAGATCTCACCCACCAGGCGCCGCTGCACGCCGTCGGGCTTGATCAACAGCAAAGTCCGCTCAGTCATAAGCGCCGCTCCTCGTCATGGGTGCGCACTGCATCGTCGCTGGCGCGGGTCACGGCGGACAAGCGTACCGGCTGTTCACTCCGGGGGTTGCTGCTGGCCGGGCAACATGCCGCGTTGCTGGCGCCGCAAGACCTCGGCGCGGAAATAGGCGATCAGCGCCCACACACCGGCGAAGAGCAGGCCGATGAAACCAACGCCGGGGTACACCAGGAAGCCGGCGATGAGGACCAGTTGCACGGCCAGGTTGGCCCAGATGGCCCACGACCGTCCCTGCAGCCCGGCCAACAGGACCAAGAGCACCGCCAACCCGATCAGATATCCCAACGCGACGGGGGTGAGGCCGCCGCCGACCGCACCAACGACCGGCAGCGCCAGCAGCACCACGATCGCCTCCAGGATCAAGGTGCCGGCCATCACGCCGCGAAAGCTCTTCCACGGGTCGGGGGCGCTCACGCGGGGTCCTTACCGAACAAGGTGCGGGCTGCGCCGGCAGTGACCACCGACCCGGTGACGACGATCCCGGTTCCGGAGAACGCGTCGGTGTCGGCGCCCGCCTCGTCCACCAGTGCGGTCGCGATCTCGATAGCGTCGGACAGGTTCTCGGCAGCATCGACGCGGTCGGGGCCGAAGCGCTGCTGCGCGGCCAACGTCAGCGTTTCGACATCCACCGCTCGCGGGGATCCGTTGTGCGTCACCACGATTCGATGCAAGACCGGCTCCAGCGCGGCCAAGATGCCGTCGACGTCCTTGTCGGCCAGCACGCTGACCACCCCGACCAGGAACTGGAAGTCGAACTCGTCGGCCAAAGTTTGGGCCAGCGCGGCCGCCCCGGCGGGATTGTGCGCGGCGTCGATGAACACCGTCGGCGCGCTGCGCATGCGTTCCAACCGGCCCGGGCTGGTGACGGCGGCGAAGCCGGCCCGCACCGCGTCGACGTCGAGCTGACGGTCCTTGCCCGCACCGAAGAACGCCTCGACCGCGGCCAACGCCACCGCCGCGTTGTGGGCCTGGTGCTCCCCGTGCAGCGGCAGGTGGAGGTCGGAGTACACCCCGCCCAGCCCCTGCAGCTCGAGCAGCTGTCCGCCGACGGCAACCTGGCGGCTCAGCACCGCGAATTCGGAGTCCTCGCGGGCCACCGCGGCATCGGCGCGCACCGCTTGGGCCAACAGCACCTCCATGGCCTCGGGAACCTGCCGGGCGATGACCGCGACGGTGTCCGGCGCGCCGCCTTCAGCTTTGGTGATGATGCCTGCCTTCTCGCCGGCGATCCCGGCGATGTCCGCCCCGAGGTATTCGACGTGGTCGATGCTGATCGGGGCGATGACGGCCACCGGTGCGTTGATCACGTTGGTAGCGTCCCAGCGGCCGCCCAGCCCCACCTCGATGACGCCCACGTCGATCGGCGCATCGGCGAACGCAGCGAAGGCCATCGCGGTGACGACTTCGAATTTGCTCATTGCCGGCCCACCCGCGGACTGCGACTGCTGATCGATCATCTGCACAAACGGCTCGATTTCGCGGTAAGTCGCCACATACTGCGCCGGGCTGATCGGCGTGCCGTCGATGGCGATGCGCTCGATGGCCGACTGCAGATGGGGGCTGGTGGTGCGGCCGGTGCGCCGGTGCAGCGCGGTCAGCAGCGCATCGACGATCCGTGCCACCGAGGTCTTGCCGTTGGTGCCCGCGATATGGATCGATGGATAGCTGAGTTGGGGCGAGCCGAGCAGGTCCATCAGCGCGCTGATCCGCGTCAGGCTGGGCTCGATTTTGGTTTCCGGCCAGCGCTGGTCGAGCAGATGTTCGACCTGCAGCAGCGACGCGATCTCGTCGGGTGTGGGTGGTGAGCTCACATCGCGGCCAGGCGGCTGGTAATCCGATCGACTTCTTCGCGGGCCACTCGCTGGCGGTCGCGGATCTTGTCGACGACGGCCGCGGGCGCCTTGGCCAGGAAGGCGTCGTTGTCGAGCTTGGCGCTGGTGCCGGCCAACTCCTTGTGAGCGGCGGCCAGGTCCTTCTCCAGGCGGCGGCGTTCGGCCTCGACGTCGATGGTGCCCGAGGTGTCGAGTTCGACGACCACGGTGGAGCTGCTGAGCCGAACCTCGACGGAGGCCGACGGGCTGAAATCGGTACCGGGCTCGGTCAACCACGCCAGCGACGTCACTGCGGGCACTTGACCATCCAGACCGCCGATGCCCGACAATCGGGCGGGCACCTTCTGCCGGTCGGCCAGACCTTGATCGCTGCGGAACCGGCGGACCTCGGTCACCAATCTCTGCATATCGGTAATCCGTTGCGCGGCAATCGGGTCGAGTGTGATCCCGGACGGTTGCGGCCAGTCGGCGATCACCAGCGACTCGCGACCGGTCAGCGCTTGCCACAACGTCTCGGTGATGAACGGGATCACCGGATGCAGCAGTCGCAGCAGCGTGTCCAGCGCGACGGCCAGCACCGCGTTGGTGTGCTCTAGCCCGGCGGACAACTGGGTCTTGGCCAATTCGACGTACCAGTCGCAGAATTCGTCCCAAGTGAAGTGGTACAGCGACTCGCAGGCCCGGCTGAATTCGTATCTGTCGAACGCAGAATCGACTTCGGCGCGCACCTCTTCCAGCCGGCCCAGAATCCAGCGATCGGCGTCGGTCAGCTTGTCGGACTCGGGCAGCGGAGCCAGCGCTGCGCCGTTGAGCAGCGCAAAGCGGGTGGCGTTGAACAGCTTGGTGCCGAAATTGCGCGACGCCCGCACATGGTCTTCGCCGAGGGACAAATCCCCGCCGGGGCTGGCGCCGCGAGCCAGGGTGAACCGCAGCGCGTCGGCGCCGAACGTCTCCACCCAGTCCAGCGGGTCGATGCCGTTGCCCTTCGACTTGCTCATCTTGCGGCCGAACTCGTCGCGGATCAGGCCGTGCAGATACACGTCGGTGAACGGCACCTGCGGTCCGCGACGTCCCTGCAGGGTGATGGCGTCGTCGTCGCCGACAAAGGTGCCGAACATCATCATCCGGGCCACCCAGAAGAACAGGATGTCGTATCCGGTAACCAAAACGCTTGTGGGGTAGAACTTTTCCAACTCTGGCGTGTGGTCGGGCCAGCCCATGGTGGAAAACGGCCACAGCGCCGAGGAGAACCAGGTGTCCAGGACGTCATGGTCCTGCTGCCAGCCCTCGGGCGGCGCCTCGTCGGGGCCGACGCACACCTGCTCGCCGTTGGGTCCGTGCCAAATCGGGATGCGATGGCCCCACCACAGTTGTCGCGAAATGCACCAGTCGTGCATGTCGTCGACCCAGCCGAACCAGCGGGGCTCCAGGCTGGCCGGGTGAATCACGGTGTCGCCATTGCGCACTGCGTCGCCAGCTGCTTTGGCCAGTGATTCCACCCTGACCCACCACTGCAGCGACAGCCGGGGTTCGATCGGTTCGCCGGTGCGTTCGGAATGCCCGACGCTGTGCAGATAGGGGCGCTTCTCAGCCACGATCCTGCCCTGCGCCGCCAGCGCCTCACGCACGGCAACTCGAGCGTCGAACCGGTCCATCCCGTCGAATGCTGTTCCAGTGTCCGCGATCCGGCCCTTGCTGTCCATGATCGTGAGCATCGGCAGTTGGTGCCGCAAACCGATCTCGAAGTCGTTCGGGTCGTGAGCCGGTGTGACTTTGACTGCGCCGGTGCCGAATTCGGGATCGACGTGCTTGTCGGCGATGACGACGAGCTGCCGGTCAACGAAGGGGTGCGGCAGCGTGGCACCAACCAGGTCCCGGTAGCGCTCGTCGTCGGGATGCACCGCGATGGCGGTGTCGCCCAACATCGTCTCCAACCGGGTGGTGGCGACCACGATGTGCGGCCCGTCCAGCGCCCCGTAGCGAAACGACACCAGTTCGCCTTCGACGTCGTCGTATCGGACTTCGAGGTCGCTGATCGCGGTTTCCAACTCCGGCGACCAGTTGACCAGCCGCTCGGCCTGATAGATCAACCCCGCGTCGTAGAGCCGTTTGAACATGGTCCGCACCGCCCGCGACAGGCCGTCGTCCATGGTGAACCGGTCGCGGCTCCAGTCCACGCCGTCGCCGAGCCGGCGCATCTGGGCGCCGATCGTGCCACCGGAGTCATGCTTCCAGTCCCACACTTTGTCGACGAACAGCTCGCGGCCGAAGTCCTCTTTGGTCTTGCCGTCGACGGCGAGCTGCTTTTCCACCACGATCTGGGTGGCGATGCCGGCGTGGTCCATGCCCGGCAGCCACAGCACCTCATAGCCCTGCATCCGCTTGCGGCGGGTCAGGACATCCATCAGGGTGTGGTCCAGCGCATGGCCCATGTGCAGCTCGCCGGTGACGTTGGGCGGCGGCAGCACGATCGAATAACCGGGTTTGGCGCTGGTCGCGTCCGCGGTGAAGTAACCGGCATCCACCCACCGCTGGTAGATCGCGTCCTCGACCGCGCCCGGCTCCCACGATTTGGGCAGGGCTTCGCCCCGGGTGTTGACGGGGGGTGTAGGGCTGGCGGTCACCGCTCAATTCTAGGAAGGCGCCGCTCCCACGCCGACCGCCGCCCTTGTGCGGTGCGTTACTTCTTGCCGCCGAACAGTCCGCCGAGGATCTCGCCCGCTTTGCTGCCCAAAACGTTGCCCAAGACGCTGCTCAGGGATTTGTTGCTGCCCGACATCCCGCTCAGGATGCTGCCCAGCACCTCGTTGAGACCCCCGCCGGCGCCCTCCTGCCCCGCGGGCGCCGTCTTGCCGCCGGTCATTTGTTTACCGATGTAGGCCAGCACGATCGGCGCCAGAATCGGCAATAGCTTGCCGAACAACTCGTTGTCTCCGGTGGCGGCGCCCGATAGCGCCGATGCCACGCGGTCCGGGTCGTTGCCGCCGAAGATTTTGGCGATCGCCTTCTGGCCATCGGCTTGGTCCACCTGGTCGACACCGATCCCGGTATCCAACAGTCCTCTGGCGGCGTGATCGCTGGCCGCGGACTCGATTGCGGACGCGTGGTCGGGATCTTGAGCGTTTTGGTGCAATCCGCCGACCAGTACCGGCACCAGCAGGTGAACCGCGCTGGTGACTTCCGACTCGTCGACGTCGAGTTGGGCGGCAATATCCCCGGTGGGGATCTGGGCGAAAAGATCGTCAAGGCCGGCCATGTGTCCGTCCACCTAACGTTGCTGGGATCTGGTGAGTCGTGCTGACACTAATCGGCCGATCAGGCCAACCGCACGGTGTCCAGCGACACGCCTGCGGCCGGGAACCGCGCCAGCAAGGCATCCCCCATTGCGGCCGCCGGCGTGAGCACGCCGTGCAGATCGGAAAGCTTGTCACGGTCCAATGCGAGTGCCAGGCCGCACTCGCCGAGCAGCACCGACGTCGCCTTGTATCCGGGATCGCCCTGTTGGGCGATCGTGGCCCGATATCGCGCGCCGGTCGTGGTGGTCGTGTAGGTCTCGGCGCAGTAGTGGCCGCGCTCACGAGCCTTCTCGCTGGGACCGGTGCCCGGTTTCGGCACCAGCCGCTGCGCCAGCCGGCGCGGCAACAACCGGAAGTAACGGCTGGCCAACCCGAACGTCCCGATGCTGACGCCGGTGAACAGCGCTGAGACCGCCGGCGCCACCACCGACGAACCCATGCTCATTGTTTCGCTGTAGCGGAACTTACTGCCGTACGCCCAGTCCAGTAACGCATTGCTGCGGCGCACGATTCGGGTGTTGTACGGCGCCATCGCGAAGCCCGCGGTCCAGACTCCGGCCAGTTCGGGTGCGATGTCACGACCGCGGCGCCAGCGCAGATCCGGTTGGGGACCCAACTCCGGCTCGGCCGCACGGTCGGTGCTCAACGTGTAGGGGTCGTTGAGCTGTCGCCGGGCCTCGGGGTCGCTGGAGGAGGTATCGAACACTTCCAGCATCGACGCGGCGGTGCCGCCGGAGACCCCGCCGGCGAAGCGGCGCAGTACAAAGCTGGTGTCGCCCAACTCGCCGGTGCCGTCCTCGCTGACCTTGCGGTACAGCGCGAAGGCGGTCAGATCTGAAGGGATGGAGTCGAATCCGCATGCGTGCACGATGCGCGCACCGGTGTCGGCGGCCTGCTTGTGATATTGGTCGATGCTGTCCCGCACGAACATCGCCTCACCGGTCAGGTCGGCGTAGTCGGTGCCGGCCGCCGCGCAGGCGGCCACCAGCGGCAGCCCGTAGCGGGTATAGGGGCCAACCGTGGTGATCACCACTTGTGTGCGGGCGGCCATCGCATCCAGCGTCGACGGCGACGACGCGTCGGCCTCCACCAGCGGCCAGGACTGCGCCGCGGCGCCCAGGCTTTCGCGCACCCTGGCCAATTTTTCGGCAGACCGGCCGGCCAGCGCGATACGCGCGTCGCCGCCGGCACGGGCGAGGTATTCAGCGGTGAGCTTCCCCACAAATCCGGTCGCCCCGTACACCACAATGTCGAATTCGCGCTGCGTTCCCGTCACGGCGCCGACGCTACTCCGAGGATTTCGGTCAGCTCACTGCTCTCCCCGGCACTTGCTCGGCCCACTCCGCAGCCCACATCGTCGCCGGGTTAGGTTCGGCCCATGGCGCAGCAGATCGTCGTGGTCGGCGCGGGCATCGCGGGACTGGCAACTGCGGTGGCGCTGC
Source organism: Mycobacterium sp. NGS62 (assembly GCF_059812285.1). Taxonomy (NCBI): domain Bacteria; kingdom Bacillati; phylum Actinomycetota; class Actinomycetes; order Mycobacteriales; family Mycobacteriaceae; genus Mycobacterium; species Mycobacterium sp. NGS62. The sequence continues at coordinate 764,813 of NZ_JCALCK010000001.1, forward strand.
AGCGCTGCGGTCACGCCGTCACCGTGATCGAAGAGCGCACCGACACCTCGTCGGGGGCCGGAATCAGCATTTGGCCCAACGCGCTGGCCGCGCTGGACCGCATCGGCCTCGGCGACGCCGTCCGCGAGGCCGGCGGCCGGATCACCGCGGGTGCCATGCGCTGGCGCGACGGCTCGTGGCTGCGCCACCCGACCCCCGAACGGATCGTCCGGGCGCTTGGTGAGCCCTTGGTAGTGGTGCACCGTTCGGCGCTGCGCGACATCCTTGCCGGCGCGCTGGCGCCGGGCAGTGTGGAATACGGGTTGGCCGCTACCAGGCTCGTTGCGGGCGCCGACGGCGTGCGGGTCGAGTTGTCGGACCGCACGGTCCGGGCTGCCGACGCAGTGATCGGCGCCGACGGGACCTACTCAGTGGTAGCCCGCCACCTCAACGGCGCGCTGAGCCACCGTTATGTCGGCTACACCGCATGGCGAGGAGTCGCCAGCTACGCCATGGATCCGGAGCTGGCCGGGGAGACACTCGGCCCCGGCATCGAAACTGGCCACGTCCCGATGGGGTCGGATCAAACATATTGGTTTGCCACCGAACGCGCGCCCGAGGGACAACGGGCGTCCGGCGGAGAGCTGGCTTACCTGCAAGCAAAGTTCGCCGGCTGGCCCGATCCCGTCGGAAGCATGCTGGCGGCCACGCCACCAGCCGACGTATTACGCAACGACCTTTACGACCGCGGCCCTGCCCGGCGCTGGGCGCGTGGGCCCATCCTGCTGGTCGGCGATGCGGCCCATCCCATGCGGCCGCACTTGGGCCAAGGTGGCTGCCAAGGATTGGAAGATGCCGCGATCCTGGCTGCGTTTGTCGCTCGAGGCGCCGACTTGCCGACCGCGTTTGCCCGGTTCGTGGACTTCCGCCGGCGACGGGTCATGTCTTTGGTTCGTGAGTCGGCGTTGATCGGCAAGGTCGTCAATCTGCGCCCGGCGTTCCTCAGCGCGGCCGCCAGCCGGGCCACAGTAGTGGTCCCGGAGGCGGCGCTGACTCGCCATCTGGCGTCTGTGGCAGCCCAGTCGGCGTTCGTGCTGCCCGCACCCGCATAGACGACGGTGCCGGGCCCACAGGCCCGGCACCGTCTTTTAGAGCTTCAGGTCAGCCGCGTCGGCCGCAGACCGGCCAGGCACCGATGCCCTGCGAATGCAGGACGTTCTCGGCCACCCGGATCTGCTCGTCACGGCTCGCCGTGTGCGCGGAGCCCGAGCCGCCGTTGGACCGCCAGGTGCTGGGGGTGAACTGCAGGCCGCCGGAAAAGCCGTTTCCGGTGTTGATCGCCCAGTTGCCACCGGACTCACACGCCGCGATCGCATCCCAGTTCACGCTGTAGGCCTGCACGGGGGCGGGAGCCTCCTCGGGAGCCGGCTCAGGCTCCGGAGCGGGCGGCGCCCAAGGGCCCGGCGGCATGAACTCCGGCGCCGGCGGCACGTCTTCCGGCGCCGGCGGCAGGTCTTCCGGCGGCGCCGGAGCGGCCGGCGCGTCGTCAAACGCCACGTCCTCCACGTTCACGGGGCCGACCGGCGCGTTGAGGTCGACGTCATCCGCGTAGGCGGTGGCAATCGGCGCGGTGGCAAGCACTCCGGTGAGCGCCGCCAGAGTCAGCGTCTTGCGGACGTAGTTCAATATCGTTCCTTTCGCGGTGCGCGCGCGCCAAAGCAAGCCCACAGATGTGGACTGGGATGCCTGTACAGGCGGGATTGCTGCTTCGAAACGTGCCGTCTCGTTCAGGCACGACAGCGGGGGCACGATCTGCCCGGCGGGCCTAGTGGCCCGGTGGCTGCGGGGCGACAGTGCCGTCCGCAGCCCCGCTCACACGCGGGTCCGTGGATTCGATTTTGTGTTGCCCGTGTTGAGGGCCGACACGGACCGTACGAGACGAGATTGAATTCGTCATCTTCGACACGCCGGCTATCTCGGTTCAATAACGGCCACATCACAGCGGCTCAAATAATTGTCTTCCCTGGTCACGTGCGGCTTTTGCGTATACGTCGGCAGCGGGCCATAACTGCGCTATCGTGAGCCAAATCACGGCAATATTGTGAACTGCACCACGTCTTTCACCCAGTCTCTACCGCGTGATCGGCAGAGCCAACGCGCCACGGTGTGTTACAGGAGTGATTACCCAGGCGCTAGACCGGATTTCGAAATTTCGTGATGGATCAGAGATCGTGCTTCGCAGGTCGCGAATATCGCATACCTACACATGCTTTGCGTTGAAACGCAAGCACGCCAGCGTATTTCAGCATTATCGACTGGGCCACGATGCTGCGTCTGTACCGCTGCAGCGAGCCCATGGCATCGCCATGACCCGCCAACCACGTTGCCAGGACAACACTTTCACAATCAGCATCATGCAGTGGAAAACCACGCCTGCCGCAGCTCAGGGTGGACCGCTATGCAACCCTGCGGCTATCGCAGCGACGGAAAATCATTGCCTGACTTGTAGCATCGCCGCGTAAGCAGCGTGGGCAGAATCGACCTTGCTAGCTAAACCCGTTCTGCCCCAATGGCGTTCAGCTTCTGGCTGAGCCGAAGCGCGCTCATGGCTGGAGTCCGCGAAGAATAGCGGAAAGAAATTTGCATCTTCGGCTGGAAATTGACGAATTAATGGTCTTTATGACACCGGCACTTATCACAATGGTTCGCTCGGAAATGGATTAAATTTCACCGCGTTATCGATCGACAATTCCCGGCGACCTCGCTTGTCGCGGCGTTGGCCCGGACGGGTGCGCTAGGGCGCAGAGGCTGACAGCGTGCGTAGATCGTCCGCCGAGTTGACGTTGGTCAACGACCGCGAGGACGGCAGCACGATGCGCTGGGTGTCGGCGCCGTCGACCAATGCGCGCATCCGGCGCTCGCCGGCGGCCACCAACACGTCGACCCGCTCGGCGAGGTCGGTGCGGTAAACGGCGGCCAGATAGTGGTCGCGACCGTCCCAGGGCAATACCACCTCGGCGTCTACCTCGTCGGCGCCACCGGCCAGGGTGTCGATCAGATCGACAGTCAGAAACGGCATGTCGACGGCACACACGAATGCGCGTTTTGCGCCGGCTTCACGAGCGGCGCGCAGTCCCCGCCCGGTCGCGAGCAGCGGACCCAGTCCACGGACCTCGTCGCGCACCACCTCTGCGGATAGCTGCGGCAGCGGTTGTCCGGGTGCTGCGACGACGAAAACCGGTTGGCAGCGTTGGCTGACGATGCCCACCACGTGCTCGACCATCGTGGTGGGGTTTGGGCTGCCGGCGATAGCCTGCGGAACCGGAAGCGTGGCCTTGTCGCGGCCCATTCGACGGGACGCTCCCCCCGCCAGCACTACCCCAGCCAGCGAGGCCGCAATGGCCGCCACGTCAGGCGACGGTCCAGGTGTCCCGGCCGCGCAACAGCGACTGCAGGGCGGCGCGGTCCGCCGGCCTGGCTTCGGCAGCGGCCGTCAGCTGCGCGCGGGCGGCGTCGTCGTAGGTCGGCCGGTTGACCTGGCGGAAGATGCCCATCACCGTGTGCTCGAGGTTTTGGTCGGACAGCCGCGACAGCGCGAAGGCGTAGGCGGAGTCGGCCGCGTGTGCATCGTGCACGACGATCTCGCTGACACTGACATCGGCGGTCTTCGCCACTTCGAGACCGAATCCCGAACGCACCACGCAGTATTCGTCGTTGGCGCCGAAGACGACCGGCTCGCCGTGGCGGACGTTGATGACCCGCTCCTCGGCGCCTTCTTTGCGCAGCAGGTCAAATGAGCCGTCGTTGAAGATCGGGCAGTCCTGCAAAATCTCGACCAGCGCGGATCCACGGTGCGCCGCGGCGGCGCGCAACACCTCCGATAGCCCCTTGCGGTCCGAGTCCAGCGCGCGGCCCACGAAACTCGCCTCGGCGCCGAGCGCCAGCGACACCGGGTTGAACGGATGGTCCAGTGAGCCCATCGGCGTGGACTTGGTGACCTTGCCTTCCTCGGAGGTCGGCGAATACTGGCCCTTGGTCAGACCGTAAATCCGGTTGTTGAACAGCAGGATGGTCAGGTTGACGTTGCGGCGCAGCGCGTGGATCAAGTGGTTGCCGCCGATCGACAGCGCGTCGCCGTCACCGGTGACCACCCACACCGACAGGTCGTCGCGGGCCAGTGCCAGACCGGTCGCGATGGACGGGGCGCGGCCGTGGATGGAGTGCAGGCCGTAGGTCTCCAGGTAGTAGGGGAACCGGCTGGAGCAGCCGATACCGCTGACGAAGACGATGTTCTCCCGTCGCAGCCCGAGCTCGGGCAGGAAGTTGCGGATGGTGTTGAGGATGACGTAGTCACCGCAACCCGGGCACCAACGGACCTCCTGGTCGCTGGTGAAGTCCTTGGCCTTCTGCGGCTGGTCGGTGGTGGGCACTCCGCTGGTCTTGGACAACGCCTCCGTCACACCGAGGTCTGCGCCCGCCAAATTGCCGATCAGGTCAGTCATACGTCAGCTCCTACGCCATTTCCCACGGTAGCCGCCGCCAACCGTGCGAATGTGGCTTTGTCACTTTCTTTTTCGCCCAGGGTGCCGTCCAGGGCAGCATCGATGATCCCCTCGACCTCGTCGGCCAAAAACGCCATGCCCGCAACCTTGGTCACCGACTGCACGTCGACGAGATACTTGCCGCGCAGCAGCAGCGCCAACTGGCCCAGGTTCATCTCCGGCGCCACCACTTTCGGGTAGCGGCGCAGCACCTCGCCCAGATTGGCCGGGAACGGGTTGAGGTGGCGCAGATGGGCGTGCGCAACCTTGATGCCCTGGCGACGCGCACGCCGGCACGCTTCACCGATCGGGCCATACGAACTGCCCCAGCCGATCAACAGCAGCTCGGCCTCACCGGTGGGATCGTCGACCTCCAAGTCCGGAACCCGGATCCCGTCGATCTTGGCTCGGCGCAACCGCACCATCAGGTCGTGGTTGGCCGGCTCGTAGGAGATGTTGCCTGATCCGTTGGCCGCCTCCAGCCCGCCGATGCGGTGCTCGAGGCCGGGTGTGCCGGGAATCGCGAACTGGCGGGCCAGCGTTTCCGGGTCGCGGGCATAGGGCTGGAACGGCTCATCGGCCTTGGCGAAAATGTGCTCGATCGGCTCGATGGCATCGATGTCGGGGATTCGCCACGGCTCCGAGCCGTTGGCGATCGCGCCGTCGGACAACAGGATCACCGGGGTGTGGTAGGACAGCGCGATACGCACCGCCTCAACAGCCGTCTCGAAGCAGTCGGAGGGTGACCGCGGCGCCAGCACGGCAACCGGAGATTCGCCATTGCGTCCGTAGAGGGCCTGCAGCAGGTCGGCCTGCTCGGTCTTGGTGGGCAGACCCGTCGACGGGCCACCGCGCTGCACGTCGATGATCAACAGCGGCAACTCGGTCATCACGCCGAGGCCGATCGCCTCGGATTTCAGGGACAGCCCCGGGCCCGAGGTGCTGGTGACCCCCAGCGCGCCGCCGTAGGAGGCGCCCAATGCGGCGCCGATACCGGCGATCTCGTCTTCGGCCTGGAAGGTGATGACGTTGAAGTTCTTGTGCTTGGACAGTTCGTGCAGGATGTCCGACGCCGGGGTGATCGGGTAGCTGCCAAGGACCACCGTGATGCCGGCGAGCTGCCCCGCCGCAACGATGCCGTAGGACAGCGCCGTGTTGCCCGAGATCTGGCGGTACTCCCCTGCGGGCAGCTTGGCCGGTGAGACGTCGTAGGTGGTGCCGAACGCCTCGGTGGTCTCCCCGTAGTTCCAGCCCGCTTTGAGCGCAAGCACATTGGCCTCGGCGATGTCGGGCTTGCGGGCGAACTTCTCCCGGATGAATCGCTCGCTGGTTTCGATCGGCCGCCCATACATCCACGACAGCAGCCCCAGCGCGAACATGTTCTTGGCGCGCTGGCCGTCTTTCTTGGACGCCCCGATGGCCTCGACCGCACCCAGCGTCAATGCGGTCATGGCGACCGGCTGCACCACGTAGTCGGACAGCTCACCGTTTTCCAGCGGGTTGTCCTGGTAGCCGACTTTGGCCAGGTTGCGTTTGGTGAACTCGTCGGAATTGGCAATCACCAGGCCACCGCGCGGCAGGTCTGCGATATTGGCCTTCAGCGCTGCCGGGTTCATCGCGACCAACACGTCGGGTCGGTCACCCGCGGTGAGGATGTCGTAGTCGGCGATCTGGATCTGGAAAGAAGAGACCCCGGGCAACGTGCCCTGAGGTGCACGAATCTCAGCGGGGTAGTTGGGCTGAGTCGCCAGGTCATTACCGAAAAGCGCCGCCTCAGAGGTGAACCGGTCTCCGGTGAGCTGCATGCCATCACCGGAGTCTCCGGCGAAACGGATGACGACCTTCTCCAGCTTCTGTCGCTCGGGTGCCACCGTGCCTGCTGAATGAGATTCTGACCTGGCTCCGTCCTCGTTCGGACCCACGTCCCCGCCTTCCGTCACTGTCTACCGCACGGGCACTCTGCGTCGCGGCTACCGGTGGGCGCCGCCGGAGCGGACCCCCGGCCATTTTTATGTCACTGCTAGTACCGATTATTGCACTGCTCTTAGGGTTTGATCGACGCCGACGCGCGCACCCGCAGTACCGTAAGTCGGGCGAATATCAAGGTCAGAGGTATGAGGACGGCGCACGCGCAGGTCAACTGTGGTGTTCGTCACTTTTGCTGGCACGCAAAGTCTAAGAACACGATCTACGCGTGAGTAACGTTAGCTAGCACCCGCATGCGGGCACTGCGTTAGGCGCTCTTGTCGCGACGTTCGGTGCGCGACGGCTTGCGCGGCACGATGGTCGGCAGCACGTTGTCCTGCACGGTCTCCTTGGTCACCACGACCTTGGCGACGTCGTCGCGGCTGGGGATGTCGTACATCACCGGCAGCAGGACTTCCTCCATGATGGCGCGCAGCCCGCGGGCACCGGTGCCGCGGTGAATCGCCTGCTCGGCGATGGCTTCCAGCGCATCCTGGCTGAATTCCAATTCCACGCCGTCCATTTCGAACAGCCGGGTGTACTGCTTGACCAAGGCGTTCTTGGGCTCGGAGAGGATCTTGACCAGAGAGTCCATGTCGAGATTGGTCACCGACGCCACCACCGGCAGCCGGCCGATGAACTCGGGAATCAGCCCATACTTGATCAGGTCTTCGGGCATGACTTCGGCGAAGTGGTCGGTGGTGTCGATCTCGGCCTTGGAGCGGACCTCCGCCCCGAAACCCAGCCCGCGTTTGCCGACGCGGTCGGAGACGATCTTCTCCAACCCGGCGAACGCACCGGCCACGATGAACAACACGTTGGTGGTGTCGATCTGGATGAACTCCTGGTGCGGATGTTTGCGGCCGCCCTGCGGCGGCACCGAGGCCTGGGTGCCCTCCAGGATCTTCAGCAGCGCCTGCTGCACACCTTCACCGGAGACGTCGCGAGTGATCGAGGGGTTCTCGCTCTTGCGCGCGATCTTGTCGACCTCGTCGATGTAGATGATGCCGGTTTCGGCGCGTTTGACGTCGTAGTCGGCGGCCTGAATCAGCTTGAGCAGAATGTTCTCGACATCCTCACCGACGTAACCGGCTTCGGTCAGCGCGGTGGCATCGGCGATGGCGAACGGCACGTTGAGCATCTTGGCCAGCGTCTGGGCCAGATAGGTCTTGCCGCAGCCCGTCGGTCCCAGCATCAAGATGTTGGACTTGGTCAATTCGACCGGTTCGCCGGCCCGGGAATCGCGGCCCTTCTCACCGGCCTGGATGCGCTTGTAGTGGTTGTAGACGGCAACGGCCAGGGTGCGCTTGGCGGTGTCCTGGCCGATGACATAACCCTCCAGGAAGTCCCGGATCTCCACCGGCTTGGGCAGCTCGTCGAGTTTGACGTCGTCGGCGTCGGCGAGTTCCTCTTCGATGATCTCGTTACACAGATCGATGCACTCATCGCAGATGTAGACGCCGGGGCCGGCAATGAGCTTCTTGACCTGCTTCTGACTCTTCCCGCAGAAGGAGCACTTCAGCAGGTCACCGCCGTCTCCGATGCGCGCCATGGTGCTGGGAACCTACTTCCTGTTCACCGTCGATCCGTGGGTATTGCCGCGTGTATTTCTCGACGCTACCCGCTTGTTCCGGCGCGACGCGACCGTTAAGGCCGAATCGCGTCAGTGATATTCGTGCTTGTCCGCCTGAACATATCCCGTGCGGGCGCCTGTCGCGCGCCGGAACGCGCCGCCGTGTCTCTGGCGTGTCGCGGCCGTTACGTGACTGAGAGACGCAGTCCTACTGTGGGCCCGTGGGAATCGCCGTGCCCGACGATACCGTCTTGATCGGCGATGGCGGCTTGGCCACCGAGTTGGAAGCGCGCGGCCATGACCTGTCCGGCCCGTTGTGGTCGGCAAGGCTACTGGTAGACGCCCCCGATCAGATCAGGGCCGCGCATCTCGCGTTCTTCCGTGCCGGGGCGATGATTGCGACTACCGCCAGTTATCAGGCGTCGTTCCAGGGCTTCGCCGACCGCGGCATCAGCCGAGATGACGCGGTGCGACTGTTGCGGCGCAGCGTCGAGCTGGCGGTGTCGGCGCGCGATGACGCCGGCGTCGGCGATGCCGCACGCTGGGTGGCCGCCTCGGTCGGCCCGTACGGCGCTGCGCTGGCCGACGGGTCGGAATACCGCGGGGACTACGGGCTCAGCGTGGCGCAGTTGGAGTCCTGGCACCGGCCGCGGCTGGAGGCGTTGGCTGAGGCCGGCGCCGACGTGCTCGCTCTGGAAACCATCCCCGATGTCGACGAAGCCGAAGCCCTGCTCAACGTGGTGCGACAGCTGGGGGTGCCGGCCTGGCTCAGCTACACCGTCGACGGCGCCCGCACCCGCGCCGGGCAGCCGTTGACCGACGCGTTCGCGGCGGCGGCCGGAATTCCGGAGATCATCGCGGTCGGCGTCAACTGCTGCGCACCCCAGGACGTGCTGCCCGCGATCGCGTTGGCCCGAGACACCGGCAAACCGGTAATCGTGTATCCGAACAGCGGCGAACGTTGGGACAACGAGCGCCGCGCCTGGGTAGGCCCGCGACGTTTCGCACCGCAGCTGGCCGCGCAGTGGGTCGCGGCGGGCGCGCGGGTGGTCGGCGGTTGTTGTCGCGTCCGGCCCGCCGACATCGCTCAACTGGCCGCCGTCCTACGTCGAACGTGAAGCAGTTGCGAAAAATCGCGCGGAAATTCGCAACGGCTTCACGTTCGGCGCAGGGGATTACGCGGGATTGGCTGAGAGTTTCCGGTACTCCAGCACGGTGTCGATGATTCCGTAGTCCTTGGCATCTTCGGCGGTCAGGATCTTGTCGCGGTCGGTGTCCTTGCGGATCACCTCCGCGTCCTTGCCGGTGTGGCGAGCCAAGGTGGTCTCCATCAGCGTGCGCATCCGCTCGATCTCGGCGGCCTGGATCTCCAGGTCGGAGAACTGCCCCTGGATCACGCCCTGCAGCGACGGCTGATGAATCAGCACTCGCGCGTTGGGCAGCGCCATCCGCTTGCCGGGCGTCCCGGCGGCCAGCAGCACCGCCGCCGCGGAGGCCGCCTGGCCCAGGCACACGGTCTGAATGTCAGCGCGCACGTATTGCATGGTGTCGTAGATCGCCATCAGCGACGTGAACCCGCCGCCCGGGGAGTTGATGTACATCGTGATGTCGCGGTCGGGATCCAGCGACTCCAGTACCAGCAGCTGCGCCATGATGTCGTTGGCCGACGCGTCGTCGACCTGGACACCGAGGAAGATGATGCGCTCCTCGAACAGCTTGTTGTACGGGTTGGATTCTTTGACACCCCAGCTGGAGTGCTCGACGAACGACGGCAGGATGTAACGGGCCTGCGGCTGGATGTCGGGGTTCATGATGCGGCTCCGTTGACGGGGGCGTTGGTGATGATGTGGTCGACGAAGCCGTACTCCAAGGCTTCTTGGGCGGTGAACCAGCGGTCGCGGTCGGAGTCGGCGATGATCTTTTCGATCGGCTGGCCGGTGAATTGGGCGTTGAGCCGGAACATTTCCTGCTTGATGACCGCGAACTGCTCGGCCTGGATCGCGATGTCGGCGGCGCTACCGGTCACACCACCTAGCGGCTGGTGCATCAGGATGCGGGCATGCGGCAAGGAGTAACGCTTGCCCTTGGTGCCGGCCGCCAGCAGGAACTGGCCCATCGAGGCCGCCATGCCCATCGCGTAGGTGGCGACGTCGCACGGCGCGAGCACCATCGTGTCGTAGATCGCCATGCCGGCGCTGATCGAGCCGCCCGGAGAATTGATGTAGAGCGAAATGTCTTTGGTCGGGTCCTCGGCGGCGAGCAGCAGAATCTGCGCGCAGAGCCGGTTGGCAATGTCGTCGTTGACCTCTGACCCCAGGAAGATGATGCGCTCGGAGAGCAAACGCTCATAGACGGAGTCGACGAGGTTCAGACCCTGCGTGTTCGAACGCATGTCACCGCTCACAGTCCAGTACCTGCTTTCTCGTGTTTCATATGCACCGACACTAACCAACCGGCGTCGTCGCGCACTCCCTCAAGTACCGACGTTCGCTCAGAGCGTCACTTCGGCTCGTCCGATGACTCCTCCGACGCGGCTACCGCATCCTCGGCTTCCTCAACGTCCCCATCGTCCGCACGCCTGCCGAAGAACTCGCTGGTGTCGATGACATTGCCGTCGCTGTCGGTGACGGTGGCCGCCTCAACCACCGCGGCAATGGTCAGTCCGCGGCGCACGTCGGCGAACATGGCCGGCAGCTGGTTGTTCTGTTGCATGTAGGCCAACAGCTGCTGCGGCTCGATGCCGTATTGCTGCGACGTCAACACCAGCCGCTCGGTGAGGTCGTCCTGGCTGACCTGGACCTCGAGATCCTCGGCCAGCGTGTCCATCAGCAGCTGGGTCTTGATCGCCTTCTCGGCCGCCGACCGGGTGTCGGCGTCGAATTCTTCGCGTGATGACCCTTGCTCGGCCAGCGCCTCGGCGAACTTGGCTTCGTCGTGCTCGAACCCGTGGATGGCGTTGTGCAGGGTGTCGTCGACCTGGGCCTGCACCACCGCTTCGGGCAGTGGAATGTCGACCTGCTCGAGCAAGGTGTCCAGCGTGGAGTTGCGGATCGCTTCGGCTTGTTGGACGCGCTTGGTTCGGCGGACCTGATCGGTCAGGTTGGCACGCAGCTCCTCGATGGTGTCGAATTCGCTTGCCAATTGCGCGAATTCGTCATCGGGCTCGGGCAGTTCGCGTTCCTTGACCGACCCGACGGTGACGGTGACTTCGGCCTGTTTCCCGGCGTGTGGACCGGCGGCCATGGTGGTGGTGAAAACCTTGGATTCACCGGCGGACAGTCCCACCAGCGCTTCGTCGAGGCCGTCGACCAGCTGACCGGAACCGACTTCGTGGGACAACCCCTGTGTCGCCGCTTCGGGCACATCTTCGCCGTCGATGGTGGCGGACAGATCGATCGACACGAAATCTCCCTCGGCGGCTGGCCGGTCAACACCGGTCAGCGTGCCGAACCGGGCCCGCAGCGACTGCAGCTCCGCGTCGACGTCGTCGTCGCTGACTTCAATCGGATCGACGCTGACTTTCAGCGCACTCAGGTCGGGCAGGGTGATCTCGGGGCGAACGTCGACTTCAGCGGTGAAGACCAGCTCCTGGCCGTACTCCTTCTGCGTTACGTCGATCTCGGGTTGGCCCAGCGGCCGCACGTCGGATTCCGTGACCGCTTGGCTGTAGCGGCCGGGTAGCGCCTCGCTGATTACCTGGTCGAGCATCGCCTCGCGCCCGATGCGCGCCTCGAGCAGCTTGGCCGGCGCCTTGCCGGGACGGAACCCCGGCAGCCGCACCTGCTTGGCCAGCTCCTTGTAGGCACGATTGAAGTCGGGCTCGAGCTCGGTGAACGGCACCTCGACATTGATGCGAACCCGGGTGGGGCTCAACTGCTCGACGGTGCTCTTCACGGGGTACTCCTCGGTGTCGGTTCTGGTGGTCTTGGGTGGGTCTCGGCGGCTGGTCGGGGTGACAGGATTTGAACCTGCGGCCTTCCGCTCCCAAAGCGGATGCGCTACCAAGCTGCGCTACACCCCGCGCTGACCTCGCGATCTTACGGCCCGACCCAGCCATCCCCGGCAGCCACCTCACGAGCAGGACACGGGACGGCATCATTTGGAATTGATGTCTGCCGCGACGTACAGTCGCGCTCGACTGATACGTGCGGGCGTAGCTCAATGGTAGAGCCCTAGTCTTCCAAACTAGCTACGCGGGTTCGATTCCCGTCGCCCGCTCAAGCTGGAGTTCCCGGACAGGGAAGGCCGACGAGGCCGAGCGCTGCGAGGCTGAGGAGACCGACAATCCAGCACCTAAGGACGATGGCCGACATCGACATCCACGGCACGTGCACGCCACGGTTCGAGCGAGTCCGCGACGCGTTCGAGCAAAACTTTGCGCTGCGTAACGAGGTCGGCGCGGCGGTCGCGATCTACGTGGACGGCGAGCTTGTCGTCGACCTCTGGGGCGGCTCGGCGGACGAGTCCGGTTCCTGGCCATGGGGCCAGGACACGCTGGCAGCCGTGCTCTCCGCTACCAAGGGCCTGACGAGTACCTGCGTGCACCAACTCGTCGAACGCGGCGAGCTCGACCTGCATGCGCCGGTGGCCCGCTACTGGCCCGAGTTCGGGCAAGCCGGCAAACAGGACATCACGGTCGCCATGGTGTTGGGTCACCGATCCGGGGTGATCGGGCCGCGTCGTCCACTGCGCTGCGAGGACGTCCTCGACTGGGATTTGGTCTGCGAGCGACTGGCCGTCGCGGAGCCCTGGTGGGAGCCGGGCACCGCGCAGGGCTATCACCTGTCCACTTTCGGCTTCATCCTCGGCGAGGTAGTCCGCCGGGTGACCGGCCACACGCTAGGTCAGTACCTGCGCAGCGAGATCGCCGAGCCGCTGGACGCCGACGTCCACATCGGCTTGTCGTCGGCCGACCTGGATCGCTGCGCAGACCTGATCGGCAAACCGCATCCCGACGAGCTGCTGGCCAATGCTCCCGACTGCCCGGTCACACTGGATGACCACCCGAAGGCGGGGCTGGCGGTGTCGTGGGGGTTCATCCCCAGCGACGAACTCGGGTCCAACAACCGCACACTGTGGCGCCAACTCGACCTTCCCGACATCGGAGGCCACGTGTCGGCGCTGGGACTGGCGACCCTCTACAACGCGTTGGCTCAGGAGAAACTGCTCAGTCGCGGCTACATGGAGGCGGTCCGGACCTCGCAGGGCGGCTTCGACACCGATCTGGTGTTAGGACCGCGCGTCGCGGACCATGGCTGGGGCTTGGGATACATGCTCAACCAACGCTGCGTCAACGGACCCAATCCGCGGATCTTCGGGCATGGCGGCCTGGGCGGTTCGTTCGGATTTGTCGACCTGGAGCACCGCATCGGCTACGGCTATGTGATGAATCGGTACGACGCCACCAAAGCCAATGCCGACCCCCGCAGCGTCGCACTGTCCGACGAGATCTACGCGGCGCTGGGCATCACCAAAAACTGACGCGCGCGGCGGCTAGTGGCCGCCGCCACCGCCGCCACCGCCGCCGTGTCCGCCGCCACCGTCTCCCCCGCCACCGCCGGGGCCGCCACCGCCAGGACCGCCGGGCCCTGGCCCTCCCGGCCCGGGTCCGCCGGGACCATAATCGCCGCCGGGACCGATGCCCGGACCGGGTCCGGGGCCATCGCAATACGGCCCGTTTCCGGGATTCCACGTATCGCCCGGGTTGCATGGGTAGTTCGAGGAGGGCGTCGGTTGGGATTGAGCATCACTGGCCGCACCCAGTCCGACCAGGCCAAGGCCTGCCGAAAGCATGGCTGTCGTTGCAGCGACCCGTACAGATTTCTTCATCTTTGATCCGTACCCAGGCGGCCTGTGCGTGAAACGAAATCATCCGTTAAGAACCGTTGGTAGACAACACAACCGACAAGGTTAGGCACCGCATGCGAATTACTTGCACCTGCGCGCAACGTTGGTCACGTCTGGCACTGGGGGCACCAGAAGACGTTGCGGCCCTCCAGTTCGGCGGTGCGGACCGTCGTCGCACATACCCGGCACGGGTCGCCGGCGCGGCGGTAGACGTAGGTGCGGGGCTTTCCAGGACCGTATGACGGCGCACCGTGGTCGTGTTCGGGACGCACCACGATGATCTTGCCGCGCCGCAGACCTACCTTCATCAGCGCCACCAGATCCGTCCATGCCGTGCTGAATTCGGTTTCGCTGACCCTCTGCCCGGACCGATAGGGGTCGATACCGTGGCGGAACAACAACTCACTGCGATAGACGTTGCCGACTCCGGCGATGACTGTCTGATCCATCAACAGCGCGCCGATTGGCCTGCGCGACTTGGTGATCCGCGACCATGGCCAGGCCGGGTCGGCGTCGCGGCGCAGTGGGTCGGGCCCGAGCCGCGCCACCACCTCGGCGACCTGTGCGTCGTCGAGCAGTTCGCACACCGTCGGGCCGCGCAAATCGGTGCCGTAGTCAGCGCCAACCATTCGCATCCGCACCTGACCGACCGGCGCGGGCATCGCCTCATCGAGCGGGCGCTCCCATTCGGTGAACGTGCCGTACAAACCGAGGTGCACATGCACCGTGGGGCCTAGGGCGTAATGGTGAAACAGATGCTTGCCCCACACACTGGTGCGGCGCAGCACCCGGCCGTCGACCGCGGCGGCCGACGCGGCGAACCGGCCCTGCGGACTGGAGACGGCCACCGGCCCGCCGGCAAACCGGCGCTGGTGCAGCCGCGCCAGTCGGTGCAGCGTGTGGCCCTCGGGCATGGAGGGTTACCCGGTTGGGGCACCGGGCACCGGCGGTGCCTGACGGGTGCGTTCGTACTCGGCGAGGATGTCGATACGCCGTTGGTGGCGTTCGGCTTCCGACCACGGTGTGTTCACGAAGGCGTCGACGATGGCCAGCGCCTCCGGAACGGTGTGCATGCGGCCGCCGATACCGATCAACTGTGCGTTGTTGTGTTCGCGGGCCAGCGTCGCGGTCTCGACGCTCCACGCCAGCGCGCACCGCGCTCCGGGGACCTTGTTGGCCGCGATCTGCTCACCGTTGCCCGATCCGCCCAGCACGATGCCCAGGCTGCCGGGGTCGGCGACCGTGGCCACGGCCGCGGCGATGCAAAACGCCGGGTAGTCATCCTCGGCGTCGTAGCTGAACGCGCCGCAGTCGATCGGCTCGTGTCCGGACTTCTTCAGATGCTCGGTGATCTGCAGCTTGAGTTCGTAGCCGGCGTGGTCGGCACCCAGGTAGACGCGCATGCCGGTCATTGTGTCAGTCGAATTCGGGTCGTTCGGTGCGGGTTCGCTTGAGCTCCCAGAAGTGCGGGTAGGACGCGAACGTCACCGAGGCGTCCCACAGCTTGCCGGCCTCCTCATCGCGCGGAATCTTCGACAGCACGGGACCGAAGAACGCCACAC
This sequence comes from Mycobacterium sp. NGS62, assembly GCF_059812285.1. Classification (NCBI taxonomy): domain Bacteria; kingdom Bacillati; phylum Actinomycetota; class Actinomycetes; order Mycobacteriales; family Mycobacteriaceae; genus Mycobacterium; species Mycobacterium sp. NGS62. The sequence continues at coordinate 780,280 of NZ_JCALCK010000001.1, forward strand.
CGTTGACATGAATGGTTGGGGTTCCGACGTCCTCGCCGACGGGGTCCATGCCCGCGTGGTGGCTCTTGCGCAGCGCCTCATCGTTGGCGTCGCTGGTGGCGGCGTCGGACAACTCGGCCGGCAACCCCACCTCAGCCAGTGACTGCTTGATCACGTCGTCGAGCTCTTTGTTGTCCTCGTTGTGAATGCGGGTGCCCATCGCGGTATACAGCGGCCCGAGCACGTCGGCACCGTGGGCCTGCTCGGCGGCGATCGCCACCCGGACCGGGCCGAACGCCTTTGCCATCCGCTCTTTGTAGTTCTCGGGCAGGTCTTCGCGGTTCTCGTTGAGCACGGCCAGGCTCATCACATGAAAGTTGACCTCGATGTCGCGGACCTTCTCGACTTCCAGGATCCAGCGCGAGGTGATCCATGCCCACGGGCATAGCGGGTCGAACCAGAAATCGGCAACTGACTTCTCGGGCATGGAAGGTCCTCTCATTGATGATGCGGTAGCCGCCCAGCACAACCGAGGCAGCGCGACGCGTGTTCCCCGATACCGGCTCCGAGCAAGGATATGCAGCGTGACCGACGCGGCAACCATGCTGGACGGTTTTCAACTGCTGCCGCCCGGCTAAGTTGGGACACGTGGTTCTTCCCAATCTCACCCGCGACCAAGCCGTCGAACGTGCAGCGCTCATCACCGTCGACCGGTACCGCATCAGCTTGGACCTGACCGATGGCAACGGCGCGCCCGGTGAACACACCTTCCGATCGACGACAACCGTGGACTTCGGGGCGCTCGCCGGCGCCGACACCGTCATCGACATCGCCGCCGACACGATTCACAGCGCCACCGTCAACGGCCGCGACCTCGACGTGTCCGGTTATGACGAATCGACCGGCATCCCGCTGAAGGGGCTGGCCGAGCACAACGTCGTCGTGGTGGACGCCTCGTGCCGGTATTCCAATACCGGTGAAGGTCTGCACCGCTTCGTCGACCCGGTCGACGAGCAGGTGTACCTGTACTCGCAGTTCGAAACCGCGGACGCCAAGCGGATGTTCGCCTGCTTTGATCAGCCCGACCTCAAAGCCGCCTTCGATATCACGGTCACCGCACCGAGCCATTGGCAAGTGGTGTCCAACGGTGCCACCGTTGCCGTCGACAACGGTGTGCACACGTTTGTCACCACGCCGCGGATGAGTACTTACCTGGTGGCTCTGATCGCCGGACCGTACGCCCGGTGGGACGACACCTACGTCGACGAGCACGGCGAGATTCCATTGGGGATCTTCTGTCGGGCGACGCTGGCTGAGTTCATGGACGCCGAGCGGCTCTTCACTCAGACCAAGCAGGGATTCGGTTTCTACCACAAGCACTTCGGCACCCCATATGCATTCGGCAAGTACGACCAGTTGTTCGTGCCGGAGTTCAACGCCGGCGCGATGGAGAACGCGGGCGCCGTGACCTTCTTGGAGGACTATGTCTTCCGCAGCAAGGTCACCCGCGCCTCCTATGAGCGGCGCGCCGAAACGGTGCTGCACGAGATGGCGCACATGTGGTTCGGCGACTTGGTCACCATGCGATGGTGGGACGACCTGTGGCTCAACGAGTCGTTCGCCACCTTCGCCTCGGTGCTATGTCAAAGCGAGGCAACCGAATTCAGCGAGGCGTGGACCACGTTCGCCAATGCCGAGAAATCGTGGGCCTATCGGCAAGATCAGCTGCCCTCGACGCACCCGGTGGCCGCCGACATTCCCGACCTGGCCGCGGTCGAGGTCAACTTCGATGGCATTACGTACGCCAAGGGCGCGTCTGTGCTCAAACAGCTCGTGGCTTACGTCGGGCTGGAGCATTTCCTGGCCGGTCTGCGGGACTACTTTCGCGAGCACGCGTTTGACAATGCCACGTTTGCCGATCTACTTGGTGCGCTGGAGAAGTCGTCGGGACGAGACTTGTCCGACTGGGGCCGACAGTGGCTCAAGACCACTGGGCTCAACACGCTGCGCGCCGATTTCGACGTCGACGACGGTCGGTTCACCCGGTTCGCGGTAACCCAAAGCGGTGCCGCGCCGGGTGCCGGTGAGACGCGAGTGCATCGCCTCGCAGTCGGTATTTACGACGACGACGGATCGGGCCGGTTGGTGCGGGTGCATCGCGAAGAGCTGGACGTCGACGGCCCGAGTACGGACGTCCCTGCGTTGGTCGGTGTATCACGCGGGCAGTTGATTCTGGTCAACGACGACGACCTGACCTACTGCTCGCTGCGATTGGATCCTTCGTCATTGGACACCGCATTGCAGCGAATCGCCGATATCGCCGAGCCCCTGCCGCGTACCTTGGTGTGGTCGGCAGCCTGGGAGATGACCCGCGAAGCCGAACTGCGGGCCCGCGACTTCGTGGCCCTGGTTTGCCGTGGCGTTGTCGCCGAAACCGAAGTTGGTGTGGCACAGCGGCTATTGCTGCAGGCGCAGGCCGCGTTGGGGTCGTATGCCGAACCAGAGTGGGCGCGCGCAGACGGCTGGCCGGCGTTCGCCGATCGGCTACTGGAGTTGAGCCGCGGTGCCGAAGCCGGCTCGGATCATCAACTGGCGTATGTCAATGCGATGTGTTCATCAGTGCTGTCCGAGCGTCATATCGAGGTGCTGTCGGCGCTGCTCGCCGGCGATCCCGCCGAGGTGGGGTTGGCGGGGCTGGCCGTGGATACCGATCTGCGCTGGCGAGTGGTCACCGCCCTGGCCAGATCCGGTGCCATCAATACGGATGTCATCGATGCCGAGGTGCAGCGCGATCCCACCGCCGCCGGCAAGCGGCACGGTGCGCAAGCGGCGGCGGCGCGTCCGCAGTTGCCGGTCAAGCAAAAGGCGTGGACCGAAGTTACCGAGGACGACACGCTGCCCAACATCACCGGGCGTTCGATCATCGCCGGCCTCGTCTCCCCCGGACAGGCCGAGTTGCTCCAGCCGTTCACGGCGCGCTATTTCGCTGCGATACGCGGGGTTTGGGAGCGCCGGTCCAGCGAGGTCGCGCAAACCGTTGTGGTGGGCCTGTATCCGTCCTGGGACATCAGCGAGGGCGGCGTCGCTGCCGCCGATGAGTTTCTGGCCGACCCGGAGCTGCCGCCGGCGTTGCGAAGGCTGGTGTTGGAGGGGCAGGCCGGAGTGAAGCGGGCGCTGAAGGCCCGCGCGTTCGACGCTGCTGGCGTGAATTGACGTGTGGCGGGACACCGCTGTCACTGCCGCACCAGATGGGGCGGCGGGACGCCGGCGATGACGGCACCGAAGTTGTCCAACGCCTTCTTGCCAGAAGACCAGTAACTGCTGTGGGCGGCAACGCCGGGAATCCCGCGGCCTCCGGCGGGTCCGGGGTCGGCGTCCAGCACGGTGGCGCCGAACTCCGGCGCTGTCGGGTCAGCCCCCAGCGTCCACTCGGTGGCAGCGCGGCCCAGTTCGATGATGTCGTTGACTGCTCGGGTGGCGTACACCTGGGCGCCGGGAGCCAGGTTGAAATCGGCGGCACGGTCGACCAGTACACCGGGGCTGCCCACTGCAATCACGTTGTCCGCGTTGAGGTGGTGCCCGCCCGAGGCCGCCGCACCCACCAGAGTCGAGCCATAGCTGTGCCCGATCACCGTGTCGATCGATGGCGGGCCGGCATGCGATGCCCGCATCCCACTCTCAAACGCATCCAACGCTTCCGCACCCGCAAGGGCGGAATGTGCGGACGCCGCGTGCGTCACATCCATCGGCCGGTCATAACCCATCCATGTCGTGACCGCCACATCGCCGGGCTGCAAACTGGGGTCGGCGTGCAAGGCGGCGTCGTACATCGCAAGCGACCTCTCGTCGCTGTATCGCAACCGGGGCAGGTCTTCGCCGGTGCCGGGCACGAAAGTGGCGTTGCGTTTGGCGTGGTCGGGTTCGCCGATCGAGACAGCGGCGTGGCCCTGATCATCGATTAGTCCCAGATAGCGTTTGGGCCCATCATTGCCCAAAGCGCTTTGCACGGCGTGGTACCCCTCAAGGCGATGGCGTGCCGCCAGGAGTTGGGGCGCCAGAGCAGTGAATTCGCCGATAGCGGCGCCGCTGCGATCACCCATGTACATTCGGCGCGCCACTTCGTCGACACGGTGTTGCATCCGTTTGACGTCGGCTTGTGTGGTCCTGGTCAGCTCATCGAGGTGTTGTCGGTTGTATCTGTCTTTATCGACGAACGGCATTCCGGGATGGTTGCCGATGCTGTGATCTCGGCGGTAAAGCCGGTCTTGCTGTTCGGGGCTCAGCTTCACCCAAAAGTCATGGAACTGCTTTGGATCCTCCGGCAGCGGCCTGGACAGCGAATCGTCGACCGTCGCCGTCCCGTCCTTCACACCCAGCACCTGGTACTCGCGACCGATCGTGCGAATACGTGCGCCAATCAGGTTAAGGTCGCTGTCGACTTGCCTGATCACCTCGGCCACGTCGCGAATTCCCTTGCGGGTGATTGGCATCAGCGCCTGCTCGTGATCTGCGCCGCGCGGCACCGATGCCGCCGCGTCGAGCACCCACTGCTTGACACCATCCAGAATCTGTCGTCCGGCAGACACCACGGCAGCCGAGCGATCGACCTCGGCGCCAAGCCGCTGATCCAGTACGGCCAGTTGGCCCAGCACGCGCCCCTGCATGCTATTGGCTTCGGCGTACGCGTCGGCCGCCGTACCAGTCCACCGCATCGCCGGTGCCGCTGACTCCACACCACTTTGCGCCCAACGTAATTGAGTGCCGCAGTCGAATGCTGCGCCCTCTTGTGGAGCACCGTTTCCTAACGTGGAGCGGGCGTCAGACCAGGTCGACATAAAGATGGCAAGCGCTCCCACCCAATCTCCCTTGTCCCGCGACCAGTCCCCCTCGTAAGTCTAAAAGCCCGCACCCCAGGCCTTTGCCGGAAATTTGCGGTCAGGTGCTGATATCAATCACGAGCCGCGCGCCACCTGCTTTAGCCCCGGGCATTGCTGGTTAAGCGCGTCGAGCGCGTTATCCGTCATGGTGTTGTATTTGTGGACGTTGGCAATCCTCCCGGGGCGGATACTCTTCTGCGGACATCTTGTTGGCCTCGCGTTGCAGTTGCGCGTTGAGCCCCATGGCGTCCGCCCACGTGGTCAACGGCTTCTTCATCTCCAGTGTCTTCACTGAACCCGCCGCGGCACGCAGCTTGTCACTGAGCGTCGATTCCCTCTCTACGATCACCTGGGTCAGCTAACGTGCCGTCGTCGAGCCCGGTGTTCATCCACGTCGTCAACTCGTTCGACTGGCGGCCAAGGTCTTCCACAGCCGCACAGTCCTTTTCCAACGGAGTCGCGCCGTCGTAGGTAATCCAAACGGTCGCCGCACCGCCACCGGCCACCAGGATTGCGGCGGTCAATACCCACAACCAGCGTCGCCGCAACCAACTCGATGTCATCGATTTTCCTCAGGGCCGAGGCGGGATCGTGAACTCTTCACCACAAAGGTCTGGTATGTGAATCGTGATCTTGGGGTTGGAATTGTGGATGTTATAGATGTCCTGGATACTCACCGGTTTCCATTCGTTTAAGCCAATCGGCGGAGGTGTGCGACCCGGATCGCCAATGAGCGACAGGTGGTTCTGCTCAAACTGGTAGTCAATCCACTCACCCCGATACCACTTTCCGTCATTTTGTTGGACCCACTGAACATGGCCCGTAGCATCCGGATTGAAGCTCTCGCTGACCCATCGGAACCGGTAAGACTCCTTGCCCACGACCATGGGGTCCTCTCCCCAACCGTTAGGCGGCGAGTGCCAATGCGCCGTTAAAGCGGCGTGGCACCGGTTTTCGGCGAGGTCTCACTCGCCAACGTCACGTGTTCGGTCGGCGCCCTACCGGCCGGAGTGTTTTCGCCGGGCGCTGCTTCATCACGGTTCTCCGACACCATTTCGACATCGCCTGCGGCGTGCTCGCCGTGTTGCTGCGCCATTTGGCCGGCTTGTTGAACGGATTGCTGAACCCCTTGCAGCAGCGGTTGAGCCAGCTGCCCCAGTGCCTGGGGTCCACCCTGGAACAGGCCCGCCAACGCCTGAGCCAGCTGGCCTCCCATCTGACCTAGCTGCCCCAGCATTTGGCTGGCGCCGGCTCCAGAACCCTTGCCTCCACCAGGTGCGCCCTGTACCGGCCCGCCCGGACCGCCGGTCGCTTCCCCGGCCGCCCCCAGCCGGGTCGCCGAGCCCTGGTCGGCTTGGTCGTAGGCGTGCGCTGCGGCCTGCAGAGACTCCGAAAGGTGCCTCCCGACGTTGACTGCCCCTTGAATCGAGCCCTGCCGCGCACCGAGCGCACCGCCCAAGGCTGCATGCACCGCTGAGGCGATCGGTCCATGCGTCAACTCAACACCGGTCGCCTGGGCGGTCGAACCGAGCAAACCCGACACGACGTCTGCATGGGTCTGAGCAAACCCCCGCAACCCGTCGGTCTCCATGAACAGATTCTCTTGGGTCACGTGTCCCTCGTCTCAGCGATTGCACCCACCTACGCTGCGCATAAGTCTAAGGGCGTGCAGACGAGGGTCAGACCGGTAATTTCGCACCTGTCCGACCGACGGAAAACTAAGCCGAAGAGATACCCGAACTCAGCACCCGGACCGCACTGATCAGCCCGTCGAGCAGATCGCCGTCCTTGAACGCCGCCGCAGCCGCAGCAACACCCAGCGGCGCGGCCGATTCGGCTCCCCGGCCTCGCAGCTGCGAGCCGTAAACGACCTCGATCGCACGCTGGTCAGGCGAGACCGCCACCAGCACGGCATTGTCGGGTGTCGGCACATCGGCGAGGATTTCGCGGGCCCGAGCGGCGGTGTCGTCGCCGAGGTCGCCGATATACACCGCGAACCGCGCATTGGAGTCGCGCGACCCGTAGGTCAGCGCGTCGTCGAGCGTGGCGAGGTCTTTGATCGGGAATGGGTAGTGCACGGACACATCGCCGGGCTCGGTGACCCCGGAGATCCGTCCACTGACGGTGATCACCGAGCCGCTGGGCAACCCGGCGGGTTCGACGGTCGCAATCTCACCACTTGCCACTGGCGCCACCTCCCACGGTCAACTCGGAGCCGTGACCATGGTGACCATCACCGACAGCCTCGTCGGTGGCGGCCCACAGGATCGGCGAGTGGGTCCATGGCTCGGATAACTTGTAGGTCGCCGGGTGGGCCCCCTTGTGGGACCAGATCAGCGTCACCAACACGATCACCAGCAACAACGGGATTCCGAGGAAATAGAGGTGGATCTCCATCAGGCTCACGACGCAAACCGTATCCCACCGCTGCTTGGCAGTGAAAGGGCCTCGGTTGTTACCTAATGCGACTGTGGTCGGTGCATGTGACGACGATGGCTTCGCTGCGGATGCGTCCGATCCGGCGCAGCTGATGAGGAAGTGACGAGTCGAAATATGCGCAGTCGCCCGCTTCCAAGGTGACGGTCTGATCTCCGCAGCGCATTTCGACGGTACCGGAATGAACGAACACCAACTCTTGCCCAGCGTGCACGGGGTGCGGATGCTCGCCGAACTCACGGGTGGGATGAACAATGAAGGGAGACATGGCTTTTCCCAGCATGCCGACCGCCACCGCGTGATACCGGTCAACCGAGCGCCCCTCGGCGCGGTCGATCGACAGCGTCGTATCCGCTGAATTCTTGGAGAACAGCTGCGCTACATCGACTTCAAGCGCGCGGGCCACCTCTAACGCCACCGCGATCGACGGGGTCGAACGCTGACGTTCGATCTTCGAGAGGTAGCTCTTGGTCAGTCCGGTCGCTTCGGCGAGTTGCTCGAGCGTCATCCCGCGCTGCAGACGCACTGAGCGCAGCAGAGCACTCATCGCACCTCCGTCATCACGAGCGGGCTTCCGACAGGAGGAGTTTACACGCTCAACGATAGGACACCTTGTGTCTTATCGTTGACGCTGTGTTAGCGTCTGGTGCATGGTCCTTGCAGCTGCCGTGCAGTTAGAGGCGGTACTCGGCGATATCTCGGCCAATCTGGCCGCCTGCGAACGGCTTGCCGACGAAGCGGGCCATGCAGGCGCCACCGTCATCGCGCTTCCGGAATTCTTCACGACCGGAATTGGGTTCGAAAAGTCGCTTGCCGCAGCCGCTCTGCCGCCAGACGGTGCGGCCACCGAACTATTGACCACGCTGGCCGCTCGCCATGGGGCGTTAGTCGGAGGCTCGTTTTTGTGCCGCGACCCTGACGGCCATGTCCGTAACGCCTACCTGCTTGCTGATGCCGGCGGCGTCGTTGGACGTCACAACAAAGACCTGCCCACCATGTGGGAGAACGCGTTCTATGTGGGCGGCGACGACGACGGCGTCCTGAACACCGGGGAGCACGCCGTTGGGGCGGCGGTGTGCTGGGAATTGATGCGCACCCAAACCGTTCGACGCCTACGCGGCCGGGTAGATCTGGTGATGACGGGCTCGGGGTGGTGGTCGGTTCCGCCCTGGACACCCCGCTCGATGTTCGCCCGACTCGAGAAGGACAACGCCGCCACCGCCCGTCGCGCGGCGGCGTCGTTTTCGCAGTATGTGGGCGCGCCGGTCATCCATGCCGCCCACGCCGGCTCGCTGACCTGTCCGATGCCGTGGCTGCCGGTGCAATACCGCGGTTATTTCGAAGGCTCAACGCTGATCGCCACAGCAAGCGGCGCCGTCGTCGCCGAACGTCGCGCCGACGAAGGAGAAGGGGTGGTTCTCGGCGAAATCACCCTCGGCCGCGAGAGCGCCACCCTGGAACCACCGGCCGGCTTTTGGCTGCATCAACGCGGCTGGTTGTCCGCTGCCACCTGGCATTACCAGCGCTGGCATGGGCGGCGTTGGTATCGGCGTCACGTCGCAGCCAAGTGAGGCGAGCTTCGCCTGACTGCTACGCGGCTCCCTCACCCAGATACCGCGCCCAGGCCGGGTCGAGTTCTTTGACGGTCGACAGCAACCGCCAGTGCTGGCCCTTCGGCGATGCCGGCGCCAACCGCAGCGACCAGCCCAGCTCGGCCAGCAGCCGATCCCCCTTGCGGTGGTTGCACGTCGAGCAGCACGCCACGCAGTTCTCCCAGGAATGGTCTCCGCCGCGGCTGCGGGGCACCACGTGGTCGACGGTGTCAGCCTTGGACCCGCAGTAGGCGCAGCAGAAGCGGTCGCGGTGCATCAGCGCCGCGCGGGTCATCGGGACCCGGGCCCGGTAGGGCACCCGCACATAGGATCGCAGCCGGATCACCGACGGCACCGCGATCGACCGGGTCGCCGAGTGGATCACCGGGCCGGCCGGATCGTCGTGCACCACGTCGGCCTTGCCGCAGATCAGCATGATGATCGCCCGTCGCATCGGCAGTGCGGTCAGCGGCTCGTAGGTGGAGTTCAGCAGCAGCACCCGCCGGCGATTCCAGATGGATCCAGCGTCACGCGCGGTGGGCGGAGGACTGTCGACGCTGTGCAGGCATGACCCGGTTGCGGGGCCGGTTAGCCCTGCCGCGACACCGGAACTGCGGTGGCCGCGGCGTCTCTTATGCTGCGCCATACGTCCTCCGCCGAACAGTCCACCATGATTCCCGATCGACCGCACGCCAAATTGGCGGGTCTGCGCTGGTCGATCCGGTGAACAACCGGTGCGCTGGCTACCGCGGGCGGTGGCCCACCGGCGTCATGCCCCACAATGGAGGAGATGGAACCGCTACAACAACCGTCGTTCTATGACGCCGTCGGCGGCGCCGAGACTTTCCACGCCATCGTCGCGCGTTTCTACGAGCTGGTCGCCGAGGACGAAATTCTGCGCCCGCTTTATCCCGAGGATGACTTGGACGGGGCCGAGGAGCGGTTGCGGATGTTCCTCGAGCAGTACTGGGGCGGTCCCCGGACCTACTCCGAACGGCGCGGCCACCCGCGGCTGCGGATGCGCCACGTGCCGTTCCGGATCACGCCGATCGAACGCGATGCCTGGTTGCGGTGTATGCACACTGCGATCGCATCCATCGACTCGCAGACCTTGGACGACCAGCATCGCCAGGAGCTGCTGGACTACCTGCAGATGGCCGCGCACTCACTGGTCAACTCCGCGTTCTGATGGGTCGTCATAGTGCGCCGTGGTGGCGCGATGCCGTGTTTTACCAGGTCTATCCGCGTTCGTTCGCCGACAGCGACGGCGACGGCGTCGGCGACCTCGACGGGGTGACCACCCGACTCGACTACCTCGCCCAGCTGGGCATCGACGCGATCTGGATCAATCCGGTCACCGTGTCGCCGATGGCCGACCACGGCTATGACGTCGCCGATCCGCGTGACGTCGACCCGTTGTTCGGCGGTCTGGCCGCCCTCGAGCGGCTGATCGCGGCGGCGCACGACCGCAACATCAAGATCACGATGGATCTGGTGCCCAACCACACCAGCTCGGCGCACCCGTGGTTCCAAGCCGCGCTGGCCGCCGGCCCGGGCACCGACGCGCGCGAACGCTACATCTTCCGCGACGGCCGCGGCCCCGGCGGGCTGGAGCCGCCGAACAACTGGGAGTCGGTGTTCGGCGGTCCGGCCTGGACGCGGGTCAGCGAGCCCGACGGCAATCCGGGCCAGTGGTATCTGCATCTGTTCGATGCCGAGCAGCCGGACTTGAATTGGGACAACCCGGAGATCTTCGACGATTTCGAGAAGACGCTGCGGTTCTGGTTGGAGCGCGGGGTGGACGGCTTCCGCATCGACGTCGCGCACGGGATGGCCAAGCCGCCCGGTCTGCCGGACATGGCGGCCGTCGACCGCAGCCGGATGTTGCGCAATAAGGATGACGACCCCCGGTTCAACCACGTGGGAGTGCATGCGATTCATCGCGACATCCGCACCGTCATCGACGACTATCCCGGTGCGGTGACCATCGGGGAGGTGTGGGTCCACGACAACGCCCGGTGGGCAGAGTATTTGCGCCCCGACGAATTGCACCTGGGCTTCAATTTCAGGTTGGTGCAGGCGCATTTCGACGCCACCGATGTCCGCGACGCGATCGAGAATTCGCTGGCTGCGGCGGCGATCGAAAATGCCACTCCGACTTGGACACTGTCGAACCACGACGTCGAACGGGAAGTCACCCGTTACGGCGGCGGCGCGGTCGGGCTGGCCCGGGCGCGCGCGATGGCGATGGTCATGCTCGCGCTGCCCGGTGCGGTGTTCATCTACAACGGGGAAGAGCTCGGACTACCGAACGTGGAGTTGCCCGATGACGTGCTGCAGGACCCGACGTGGGAACGCTCGGGGCACACCGAGCGTGGCCGCGACGGGTGCCGCGTTCCGATGCCGTGGGAGGCTGACACACCGCCATTCGGGTTCTCGACCGCCGCCGACACGTGGCTGCCGATCCCACCGGACTGGGCGGCACTGACCGCCGAGAAGCAACGTGCCGATACCGGCTCGATGCTGACATTCTTCCGGCGCGCGCTCGAACTCCGCAGCCGCCGAGCAGAGTTCAAAGGCACCCGGATCGACTGGCTGACCGCGCCGCGCGGCGCCGTGATGTTCACCCGCGGCGATTTGGTATGCGTGCTCAACGCCGGAAAGCGGCCGCTACGGCTGCCCGAGGGTGAAATGCTGTTCGCGAGCGCACCCGTCGCAGACGGTGAGTTGCCCTCGAACGCCGCAGCCTGGCTGGTGTAGCTACCGCTGCCACCGCTGCAGGTACTCCCGATGGTGCGGCGTGAGCCGCACCAGCCGCTGCTCGTCGATGTGGACTGCGGCGAGCTGTGTTTCGGCCACCACCGCGGGTTTGGCGGCCGGATCGGCGTTGACCGAGCGCACCTCATAGCCAACCGTGAAGTCCACCGCTCTCAGCCGCTTCACCCACATGGTCACCTGCAGCGGCGAATCCGCCAGTCGGAGCTGATCTTTGTAGGTGACCCGCACGTCGGCGATCAGCAGGCCAATGGTGGTGATATCGGCACCGAAGGGTTCCCGCAGAAACGGCACGCGGGCCTCTTCGAGAATGGTGACCATGGTGGCGTGGTTGATGTGCTGGTACATGTCGATGTCCGACCACCGCACCGGCACAGGTGCGACAAAGCCATTGGTCACCCCGATGATCCCCGTCCGCTAGTGCGCGTCATGCGCCGAATCTGACGTGCTGCCACCGACAGCGTAGCCAGGTCCTTGTCACCGCTTTCATAGATCTCGGTGAGCGTGCGACGTGCCCGCTCGACTCGCGACGCGCTGGTGTGTTCCCATTCGCCGATCTTCTCTTCGGCACTCTCGTCAGGCTCGCCGACAGCCAGCACGTCGAAACACAAAGCGCGCAAAGAGGCGTAGATGTCATCGCGAATAGCCAAGCGCGCCAACGAATGCCAGCGGTCTATCCGGGGCAGCTCAGAGACCGCGGTCAGCAGCCCGTCGGTACCGAGGCGGTCCATCAGCGCGAAGTAGGTGTCGGCGACCTCCGCGGCATCCCGGTCGTCGATGTCCGCGATGTCGATGATGTCGAGCAGGCTGTAACGGTACAAGCCTGTGGCCACGCTGTAGGCCAACTCGTCCGGGACGCCCTGGGAGATGAATTCGGCGGCTTCCTTCTCGACGATGGCTTTGTCGTCACCGCGCACCCACTCCGAGATCCGTGGCGCCAACGCCCGTACTGTCTTGGCGAACCGGTTGATCTCGGCGCCGACTGCCAGCGGCTGTGGCCGGTAGTTGAGCAGCCAACGTCCGGACCGGTCGATCAGCCGGCGGGTGTCCAATGTCATGCGGTCCGACAGTGGGACGGACAAGCCGGCCGCGCGGATCTGGCGCCACAACTCCCCCACCCCGAAAATCGCATCGGTCGCCACATAGGTGCGGACCGCGTCGACCGGACTCACGCCGACGTCTTCGGTGATGCGGTAGGCATAGGTGATGCCGCTGGTGTCGATCAAATCGTTGATCAGCATGGTGGTTACGATCTCGCGGCGGAGCTGATGGGAGCGGATCTCGGCACCCAACCGCTCCCGCAGCACCGCCGGAAAGTACTGCGGCAACCGGGAAGCGAACACTTCCTGATCGGGTAGGTCGGTGCCCAGCAACTCGTCTTTGAGCACGAGCTTGACGTGTGCCATCAGCGTGGCCAGTTCCGGTGAGGTGAGCCCTAGCCCGGCCTCGGCCCGCCGCTGGATCTCCTTCTCCGTCGGCAGAGCTTCGAGCTCGCGGTTCAGGCCGCGTTCTGCCACAAGGTATTTGATCTGGTCGGCATGGACCGGCAGCAAGCTGGCGGCGTTGGCTCGGCTGGTGCCCATCAGGTCGTTCTGGTCGATGTTGTCGGCGAGCACCAAGTCGGCGACTTCGTCGGTCATCGACTCCAGTAGCTCGGTACGTTCCTCGGGCTTGACCTTGCCGGCGGTGACCGCGGCGTCGACCAGGATCTTGATGTTGACCTCGTGGTCGGAGCAGTCCACACCGGCTGAGTTGTCCATCGCGTCGGTGTTGATCCGGCCGCCGCACAGGTCGAACTCGACCCGGCCAAGGGAGGTGACGCCGAGGTTTCCGCCCTCGGCAACGACCTTGGCGCGCAGCTGATTCGCGTTGACTCGTACCAAATCGTTGGCCCGGTCGCCGACGTCGGAGTCGGATTCGGTTTCGGCCTTGATGTAGGTGCCGATACCGCCGTTGTAGAGCAGGTCCACCGGCGCTTTGAGGATCGCGCGCACCAGATTGGGCGGTGCCATCTCGCTGACGTCGTCCTCGATTCCCAGCGCGGCGCGGACCTGATCGCTGATCGGGATGGTTTTGTGTTCGCGGCTGTGGACCCCGCCGCCTTCGCTGATCAGCGACGTGTCGTAGTCGTCCCAGCTGGAGCGAGGCTGCTCGAACAGCCGCCGGCGTTCCTCCCAGGAAGCTGCGGCGTCCGGATCGGGGTCGAGGAAGATGTGCCGGTGGTCGAAGGCGGCGACCAACCGGATGTGTTTGGACAGCAGCATGCCGTTGCCGAACACGTCGCCGCTCATATCGCCGATCCCCACGACCGTGAAGTCTTCGCTTTGAGTGTCGACGCCCATCTCCCGGAAATGGCGCTTGACAGCCTCCCACGCGCCACGGGCAGTGATGCCCATGGCCTTGTGGTCGTATCCCACCGAACCGCCGGAGGCGAACGCGTCGCCCAGCCAGAACCCGTACGACTTGGCGAGGTCGTTGGCGATGTCGGAGAACGCGGCGGTGCCTTTGTCGGCGGCCACCACCAGGTAGGCGTCGTCGCCGTCGCGACGCACCACCTCGGGTGGGGCGCTGACCTCACCGGTGGTGTGGTCGACGTTGTCGGTGATCTCGAGCAGGCCCGAGATGAATAGTTTGTAGCAGGCCACGCCCTCCTCGCGGCTGGCGTCGCGGTGTGCGGTGGGGTCACCGGTCGGCAGCGGCGGCCGCTTGACGACGAATCCACCCTTGGCGCCGACGGGGACGATGACGGCGTTCTTCACCGCCTGCGCCTTGACCAGGCCCAGGATTTCGGTTCGGAAGTCGTCTCGACGGTCCGACCAGCGCAGCCCACCGCGTGCCACGTAACCGAATCGAAGGTGCACGCCTTCGACGCGCGGCGAGTAGACGAAAATCTCGAACTTCGGTCGAGGCAGCGGCAACTCGTCGATCAGTTGGGCGTCGAGCTTGAGCGCGAGTACGTTTCGGCTTCGAGCCGAGTCCTGCTGTGTCACGAAATAGTTGGTCCGTAACGTTGCCTGAATCAGCGAGGCGAACGCTCGCAGAACGCGGTCGGTGTCGAGGCTCTGCAGCGCGTCGATGTTCGCGGCGACGGTCGCGGCCGCGGATTGGGCATCCCGGCTCTTCGGCGAACTGGACGGGTCCGGATCGAACAACGCCTCAAATAGTGCGACCAGCGCCCCTGCGGTGTCCGGGTTTTCGGTGAGCACCGATTCGATATGTGGCTGGCTGTAGGGGAAACCCGCCTGCCGCAGATACTTTGCGTAGCTGCGTAGCACTACGACTTGCGGCCAGGTGAGGTCGGCGCGCAGCACCAGTTCGTTGAATCGGTCGATCTCGACGCGTCCCTGCCAGATCGCGGTCACCGCGTCGGCGAATCGCTGTGCGGCGGCTTCGCGTTCAGGGCCTTCTGACGCCAGAGAGATGGTGGGATGCGGCGAGATCTTGAATTGATAGATCCACACCTTCAATCCGTCGGAACGGGCGACGGTGAACGGTCGCTCCTCGAGCACCACCACGCCCATCGATTGCAGCATCGGCAGCAGTCGGCTCAGAGACGCTGTCCTGCCGCCCAAATACCACGTCAGCAGCGCGATCCCGTCGCCGTCGTCATGATCGGAGAACACGAGTTTGACTGAATCGTCGCTCAACGATTCGATGACCGCGATGTCCTTGATGGCGTCGGCGGGAGCGACGGCCTGTTTGTATGCCTCCGGGAAAGCCGCCGCGTAGTGTTCGGCCTCGCGTTGCGCGATGGAGCCGCTTTGCACAGCACCGAGCAATCGGTCGCCCCATGTGCGGGTGGCCTCAGTCAGCAGGCCCTGGATGCGTACGCGGTTGGCCTCGGAGGTGTCGACACCCGACGAAGCAGATGCTTCCGGCAGCCGGACGACGAAATGCACCAGCGCCCAAGGCGCCTCGCTGACCCTGGCGGTGTATTCCAGGCTGCTGCCACCGAATTCACGGACCAGGATGTCCTGCATTTCCAGCCGGACGGCAGTGGTGTAGCGGTCGCGCGGCAGATAAACCAGACACGACACGAGTTGTCCGAGCCGATCGGCGCGCAGGAACAGCAGTGCTCGTCGCCGCGACCCGAGATCCACGACGGCCTTCGCCATCGTCAGCAGCCGTTGGGCGCTGAGCGCGAACAACTCTGAACGCGGCACCGTCTGGATGATGTCGAGCAGCAGCTGCCCCGGGTGGCTGGGGTCGCGTTCGGACAACGCGAGTGCCTCTTGCACCTGCCCGGCGATCAACGGAATCTCCAGGACGTTGGCATTCATGGCGGCGACGGTGAAGAGTCCGACGAACCGATGCTCGACGACGCGGTTGCCGCCGTTTTCTCGGATGACGACGATGTAGGGGTAGGCGCCGAAACGCACATAACTGGGAACGGTCGCCTGGGCGAGCACCAGCAGCTTGTTGTCTTCGGTCAGCCGGGGCCGCGACGCCTTGCGCAGCCTCAGCACGCCCAGTCGCGCTGATTCGTCGACCGACACCTGCCCGTCGAGCACCGGGCCACGTTGGTAGCCCAGCAGGATGAAGTGTCCGTCAGCCAGCCAGCGCAACAGGGCGGCGACATCACGTCGGTCCGGGTCCGAAAAGCGTCCGTCCCGGTCGTTTTCGACGTTGTCGGCCAGTCCGTTGAGGGTCGCGGTCATCGCGGTGGAATCGGCTGCGACCTGGCGGACGTCGGCCATCACGTTGGGCAGCAGTCGTTCGGCCTCGGCGAGCGCTTTGCGGTGTGCCGACGGTGAGAGCTGCACGTGGATCCACATCTCAATGATCTGGTGGCCATCGCCCGGCGCGGCACCGGCGCTGTTCGGTCCGACGCTCACCAGATCACCGGAGGGATTGCGGCGCACCGCGAATACCGGATTCATGATGCCGACATAAGCCACCCCCAGCCGGTGCAGCAGGACCGCGACGGAGTCCATCAGCATGGCGCCGTACTCGGTGACAACTTGCATCGCGGGGCCGATGCCCGCACTGTCGTCGGCCGGATAAACCGCCACCCGGGTGTCGCCGGGGCGGCGGTGCTGCGCCAGGCGGAAATGGGCGCTCAGCATCGCCGGTGTCACCGCCCCGGCAGCGGCGCGGTTGATAACAGCGGTATCAGCGAACTGCCGGTCGGTGTCGGGCGCGTCGCCGTGCGGGCCGCGATAGGTAGCGGTGTAAGCCTTCGGAATCCAGTACGGAATGTCGTCAGCCCCGGCGAATTCGATCCAGCCGGCCGGCAGCTGGAAGTCGTGCTTTGACGACGGTGCAGGACGTGCCGGAGACCCGGGGTGGGGATAGCCCCGATTGCCGGGGCCCGGATGTTCCGGTCTTCCCCCTGGGTCAATCGTCATGCCGACGGCTCCTGACTCAGCACGCCTACCAGCGCTGCTGCCGCCGACACTAGTCGCGAGTGAGCCTGCGGTGGGTCACTCTGTGCGGACGGGCGGCCTCGACGCCGAGTCGTTCGACCTTGTTTTCTTCATACGCACCGAAGTTGCCTTCGAACCAGAACCACTTGGCCTCGTTGTCGGCGTCGCCCTCCCACGCCAGGATGTGCGTACAGGTGCGGTCCAAAAACCAGCGGTCGTGTGAGATCACCACCGCGCAGCCGGGGAATTTCTCCAACGCGTTCTCCAACGAGCTCAACGTCTCCACGTCGAGGTCGTTGGTGGGCTCGTCGAGCAGGATCAGGTTGCCGCCTTCTTTGAGCGTCAGCGCCAAGTTGAGTCGGTTGCGTTCGCCACCGGACAGCACCCCGGCCGGCTTCTGCTGGTCGGGTCCCTTGAAACCGAAGGCGGAGACGTAGGCGCGCGACGGGATCTCGCTTTGCCCGACCTGGATGTGGTCGAGGCCATCGGAGACGACCTCCCACACGGTCTTTTTGGGGTCGATCCCGGCGCGGGTCTGATCGACGTAGCTGATCTTGACGGTTTCGCCGACCTTGACGGTGCCGCTGTCGGGTGGTTCGAGGCCGACGATGGTCTTGAACAGCGTGGTCTTGCCGACCCCGTTGGGTCCGATGACGCCGACGATGCCGTTGCGGGGCAGCGTGAACGACAGATCCTTGATCAGCGGGCGGCCTTCGAAGCCCTTGTCCAGGTGTTCGACCTCGACCACCACGTTTCCCAACCGCGGGCCGGGCGGGATCTGGATCTCCTCGAAGTCGAGCTTGCGGGTCTTTTCCGCCTCGGCGGCCATCTCCTCATAGCGCTGCAATCGAGCCTTGCTCTTGGCTTGCCGTGCCTTGGCGCCGGAACGCACCCAGGCCAGCTCGTCTTGCAGGCGCTTTTGCAGCTTGGCGTCCTTGCGGCCCTGCACCGCCAGCCGCTCGGCCTTCTTCTCCAAATAGGTGGAGTAGTTGCCCTCATACGGGTACGCGCGGCCCCGGTCGAGTTCGAGGATCCATTCGGCGACGTTGTCGAGGAAGTAGCGGTCGTGGGTGACCGCCAGGATCGCCCCCGGGTAGCTGGCCAGGTGCTGCTCGAGCCATTGCACGCTTTCCGCGTCGAGGTGGTTAGTCGGCTCGTCGAGCAGCAGCAGGTCGGGTTTGGACAGCAGCAGCTTGCACAACGCGACCCGACGCCGCTCGCCGCCGGACAGGTGGGTGACCGGCTCGTCGGGCGGCGGGCAGCGCAGTGCGTCCATGGCCTGCTCGAGCTGGGAGTCGATGTCCCAGGCGCCGGCGTGGTCGAGCTCTTCTTGCAGCCGGCCCATCTCCTCCATCAGCTCGTCGGTGTAGTCGGTGGCCATCAGCTCGGCGACCTCGTTGAACCGGTCGAGCTTGACTTTCAGTTCGCCGAGACCTTCTTCGACATTGCCGCGAACGGTTTTCTCCTCGTTCAGCGGCGGCTCCTGTTGCAGGATGCCGACGGTGGCGCCGGTGGCCAGGAAAGCGTCCCCGTTGTTGGGCTTGTCCAGGCCGGCCATGATCCGCAAGACGCTCGACTTGCCGGCCCCGTTGGGGCCCACGACACCGATCTTGGCGCCGGGCAGAAAGCTCAGTGTGACGTCGTCGAGGATGACTTTGTCGCCGTGCGCCTTGCGGACCTTTTTCATCGTGTAGATGAACTCAGCCATGCAGCAGTGTTACCTCTCTGGTCTTCCGAAAGTGCTCGTGGCCCATCCTAGGCAACGCTGCGGCGGGGCTGTTTAGGCCGATAGCGGCAGCCCGGTCTCGACTTCCGCAGCGGCCTCAGGCTGCGATGACGCGTCGGTTTCTGCGGCAACCGTCTTCTCCACCCGCGCGATGCAGCGTGACAGATCGGGGCCGACGGCGGTGGCGCGCATCTCCAGCGACGACCGTCGGATGCCGTCTTTGTCCTCGTATTCGCTGGTGTGCACGTGGCCCGCCACGATTACTGCCGAGCCCTTGCGTAGCGACGCCCCCACGCCGGTGACCAGCCGACCCCAGCAGTTGACGGTGACGAATAGCGAATTGCCGGGCTCCCAGGTGCCGTCGGGGCCACGTCGGCGCGAGTTGCTCGCGACGCGGAACTTGATCACCTCTTGGTCGCCGACCTGGCGGCGTTGTAGGTCATTGACGATGTTTCCGACTACGGTCAGCGGCGTTTCGAACATTGCTCATCCCTTCCTGGCTGCGGCGGTCGCTTCGGTGTGATCCGCCCGTGTGCTCACATTGAGCACCGGCGGCGCGACACTCCGGCCGGCTCAGACTCCGCAATTGGTGGCAGCGGTGGAGAAACTGCTGTCTGGGGATAAGGCTCCGCTAGCAGCGGCGCAGCGGCGAAAGCGCCGACCGTTAGTCGGCGATCACGCCAGCGCAGGCCTGTCGACAATGACCGGTACGTTCCAGTTCGAGAAAAACATCTCGATGTAGTCGTCCTTGCTCGGCCCGAACATGGCCTGCACGAGTTGGTGGTCTCCGCTTTCCTGGATCCAGACGGTGGTCGACATCCGCTTGGTGGTGTCCAGCGGCACGATCTTGTTCACCGCGTCCGCGGTGACCTTGCCGGAAACCCGAATTGTCTGCTGGCCGCCGACGGTTTCCCGGCCTTCGACTTTGGGATCGATGAAGTCCGACATCATGTTGGCCAGCCCAGTGTCCGGGTTCAGCATCGCCGCAACGTCATAGACGTTGGACGTAGGCCCGTAATCTTTGAAGCCCTCACCGGGCAGCGCCACATACAGGCGGCCGTCGAATTCGACAAATGCGATCTCGACTTCGGCGGCCATGATCATGATCTTGGCGGTGCCCTTGGCCGCGGGACCGGGTTCCCTGGACAGGTCGCCCTCCAACCTCTTGACCGGCATTTCCGCAATTTTGCCGGCCACAGATTGCACCACGTGCACGCTCTTGAGGTCCTTGGTCGTCGTGCTGGACTCCTTGAGCAATGCCGCCGGGTCCGGCAGCGGCTCGTCGGCCTGCTTCGACGGCGAAGTCGACGATGACGCTGATGACGACAACGGCGCCGACGACGTTGACGACGACGGCGGCGGCGGGGACGCGGGAGCGCAGCCGGCGACAAGGGCAACAAGGACGCTTGCAACGGCCGGTACGGCTAGAAGCCTGGACATGCCAGACATCGTAGGGGGCACCGCTCCCGCCACGCCGGCCGCGTTGGTCGGTGCGGTATTCACCTGGAATGTCGAGGAATTGGGTGAGCCAGGCGTGTGATATACCGTCTTGCGGTGGCTACCACAAGCCGACGAGACAGCGATGAACACACTCACCACCGGAAGTGGGCACGCGACGAGATCCGGGTTTCTGATCCGGCAGCCATGCGTCGATCGATTGCCGGCACCGCGATCGGCAACTTCATGGAGTGGTACGACTTCGGCATCTACGGCTTCCTGGCCACCACGATCGCGCGGGTGTTCTACCCCACCGACAGCTCCAGCGCCGTTGGTCTGATCGCCACCTTCGGCACCCTGGCCGCCGCGTTCGCAGTGCGGCCGTTCGGCGGGGTTGTCTTCGGTTCGCTCGGTGACCGGATTGGCCGCAAAAAGGTTCTGGTCATGACGGTCACGCTGATGGCGGTAGGCACCACGGTGACCGGTTTGCTCCCCGGCTACGAGAACATCGGCATTTGGGCGCCGGTCCTGCTCATCGTCACCCGAGTCCTGCAGGGCTTCTCTACCGGCGGCGAGTATGTCGGCGCGATGACCTACGTCAGCGAACACGCCCCGGACCGCAGCCGCGGCACGCTGGCCGGGTTTCTGCCGCTGGGCACGCTGAGCGGGTATGTGGTGGGAGCGGCAGTGGTGACGGGCTTGCAGACGCAGCTGCCCATCGCCGAGATGGCGAGTTGGGGCTGGCGCGTCCCATATCTGCTGGGCGTCCCGTTGGCCCTGGTCGCGCTGTTCATGCGGTTGCGGATCGAGGAATCGCCGGCCTACGAGCAGATGAGCGAGAGCGAGAGCGAAACCGGCAAGGGCGGCTGGCAGCAATTCGAGCAGACGGTCGTGCAGCATCGGAAGGCGCTGCTGATCGTCATGGGGTTGGTGCTGGCGGAGAATGTCACCAACTACATGCTCACTGGGTATTTGCCTACGTACTTCAAGCAAGTGGGCCGCATCAGCGGCAGCAGTGGACTGTTGATGATCGTGGCGGTGCTGGTCATGATGCTGGTGGCGGTGGTGTCCGTCGCGAAGCTATCCGACCGCATCGGCCGCAAACCGATCTTGTGGACCGGGTGTGGCCTGCTCATCGTGGCCTCGATCCCGGCATTCCTGCTGATCCGCCATGGCACGGGCTACGCGGAAAGGCTTATCGGGGTGATGCTCATCGGGATGATGCTGCTGTGCTTCAGCAGCGTCACGCCGTCGACGCTGCCGGCGCTCTTTCCCACCAATGTGCGTAACTTCGCGGTGGCCATCGGGTTCAACATCTCGGTATCGGCGTTCGGCGGTACCACCCCGCTGATCGCCGAGGCCCTGGTATCCGGCACCGGCAGAGTGATGGTGCCGGCCTACATCCTGATGGCCGCCGGTGTGGTGGGCGTGGTCGCGGTGTGGTTTACCCCGGAGGTGGCCGGTAAGCGCCTACCCGGTTCCGGACCGTCGGTCGAGACTGAGCAGGAGGCGCACGCCATCGTCGAGGCAGGGCTGCGGGAGTAGCCGGCTAGCGCTGGCCCGACGTGTCGCGGCGGGCCAGTTCGGCCAGCATCGCGTTATAGGCGGCCAGGTCGGCGTCGTCGTCTCGTTCGGCGGCGCGGTCCAGCCGCTTGGCGGTGCGCTGATCGCTGCGGCTCCACTGCACCAACAACGCGATCATCACGATCACCAGCGGCATTTCACCTGCTGCCCAAGCGATTCCACCACCGAGTCGTTGGTCGCCAAGCAGATCGGTATGCCAACTCAGCTGCAGCGAGCGGTAGAAGCTTTCGCCGAGGATGTCGCGGGTGCCCATGAGGACCACCCCGAAGAAGGCGTGCAGCGGCAACGACGCAAACACGACCGCCACTTTGGCCAGCGGCGGGATCGGCCGCGGTGTGGGGTCGATGCCGATCACCACCCAGTAGAAGAGGTAGCCGGTGAGCAGGAAGTGCACGTTCATCAAGACGTGGCCGACATGGCTGCCGGCTGCGGCGTCGAAGATGCCGCCGAAGTACAGCCCGTAGAACCCGGCGACGAACAACACGGTGGCGACGACCGGGTTGGTGAGGAACCGCGACAAGCGGCTGTGCAGCGCGGCCAACAGCCATTCCCGCATACCGGGTGGCTCGCCACGCCCGGCAGCCGGCAGCGCCCGCAGGGCGAGACTGACCGGAGCGCCCAGCGCCAACAGAATCGGAATCAGCATCGACAGCACCATGTGGGCTGCCATGTGCATGCTGAACATGGCCGGCATATAGCGGCCCACCCCCGAGGACGTCACGAACAGCAGCACGCCGCAGCCCAGCAGCCAGGTCAACGTCCGGCCGCGCGGCCAACTGTCGCCGCGGCGGCGCAGTCGACGCACGCCGGCCACATACAGCGCCGCGGCCACGATTGCCGCGGTGCCGAAGATCAGGTCGAAGCGCCAGTCGAACAACACCCGGACGACAGTGGGCGGTCCGGCGAAGTCGTATCCGATCGCCACCTCGGGAATCGACGGCCTGATGATCGGCGGCGGTGGCGGCGGTGTGCGGCCCAGCCCGACGGCGATCCCGAAGGTCACGCCGAATATTGCGGCCTCGATCAGCGCCAGCCGGATCAGAACGCGTCGCGCGCTCGGATCTTTTTGCAGCGCAGTGACTCCGGTGCGTCGCTGCCGGTAGCCGACGACACCGAGCAGGCACAAGGCGACGAATTTGGCGATCACCAGCCGCCCGTAGGCGGTGGTCATCAGATCCGACGGAACAACCCGCACCAGGGCGTTGACGACGCCGCTGAGGGCTATCGCGGCGAAACACCACAGGGCCAGGGCGGAGAACCGCCGCGCCACCAGCGCGGCGTGTCCCCCGCCGCGCGTGGCATGGGCCAACAGCACCAGCAGGCCCCCGGCCCACAGACCGGCGGCGACGAGGTGGATGAGCAGGCTGTTGGTGGCCAGGTCATGCGACCCGCCCGCCGAGGAGTGGCCGGTCAGGCCGAGGGGCACCAGCGTCACCAGGGACCCGGCCAGCAGCAGCGGCGTCCACGACCAGCGCAGCACCGTCAAACTGGCAATCATCACCGCGGCGGCGATCACTGCGGTCCACCGCCAGGCGTCCGCCGTGTTGATCAGGCCGGCCAGCGACCAGAGTGTCACCGGGTTGAGGTGGGCAGACAGCGGCTGACCGGAGACGTCGGAAATGGTCAGTGGGACCAGCAGCGCCGCACACACCGCCCACCCGCCGGACGCTATGGTGCCCAGCCGCAACGCGCGATAGCCGTCCGCGTCGAGCACCCCGTTGTCTTGCGGTGGCGCCAGAAATGCCGCGAACAGAAACGACCCGACCGCCAGCACTGCGGCGATCTCGCCGGCGGCGCGTACGAACGGTAATCCCAGCGTGGTGCCCGGGCCCGGATTGGGCAGTCCGGTAGCGATCAGCGCATCGGCCAGCGACAACGCCGCAATACCGGCGGCCGTGCAACCGGCCAGTGCAGCGACGCCGGCCAGCAGCGGCCACACCCCAGCGCGCCGCCGGCTGGCAATCGCCGCATCCGTCATGGATACAGGGTAGAAGCGGGTGGCTAGCTTGCCGCGCGCCGCCGGGCCTCGACTTCACGGGCGACGAACTGGTGGCGCGCGATCTGCGCCACGTGGTCGAAATCGTGCAGAATCTCTCGCAGCTCGCGCCTGAACGCGTTGCGCCGCTCAGCCAGGTCTGCGGCAGGCTCCAACAGGTGCTGGTCGGCGACCACCTGGCGGGCGGTGGCGAACAACAGCGTCGACACCGGTTCGCTGCTGCTGACCCGGCCCTGCGCGACGTATTGGCGGCCGACGCCGAGCGCCAGCTGCGTCAATTCTTTCTCACCGATATCGGCCGGGGCGTCGCGCAGGACGTCGGAGACAATCTCGTACGCCTCGAAAAAAACCCGAAGCATGGCGTCTGACATCAACGGTCGCTTCTCGAAGAGCATCGCGTCGATCCGGTCGCCGCCCGCTGCGACGTGAGCTTCCCAATCCTGATGCCACGCCATCTCTTCGGCGATGTTGTCCCGGAACGCCGCTGAATCGGCGAAGTAGAAGTCGAATTTCAGCAGGTCTCTCAGCCGCATCGCCTGTTTCCAGAACGCCTCCACCCGATCGCCGTCGGCGTGCCCGGCATGGGCCAGCGCCAGTTCGACGATCGCGGTCTCCAGAAAGGCGTGGATCACCGAGTTTCGGTAAAACGCTGCGGCGTGCTCGTCTTCGGGTGCGATGCGCCACACCGGTTCTCGGCCACCGTCCACGCGGGTGACCGGATGCCCATTGGACAGCGCATCCACCGCCGCGCGAACACCCTCCGGGGTGCGTAGCCGCAGCGCACTGGTAGACACCGGGGTTTGTTTGCGCTCGAGGTAGTCCAGCGAATCCTGCAGGGTGTGGTGCAGCTGGCCAAGCGTCAACGCCACGCCGTGGGTGGTCAGTAGTAGCGCAGACACCAGCCCGGTGGCGTTCACCGGGGTTGCCCGTAGGATCCGCCACGCGACCTCGAACGACATCTTCTGCAGGGCAAGGCGTCTGGCGGCTTCGTCTTGCGCTATCGAGCCGCCCGGCGGCCCAAGGTGCTGGCGCATCGAGACGGCCTCGGGAAAGCGGACATAGATTTTGCCGTAGTTGCGTTCGCCCTGCGCTTTGATGAAGTTGTACAGCCAGCTGAAGCCCTCGGGCCGCTTTTCGCCGCCGCGTGCATAGGCGGCATATTCGGCGGTTTCATGCAACTGGTCGAAACTGATCGAAACCCCTTGCAGCAGAATGTCGTCGCTGCGACCGTCCAGATACGCGTCGGCCACATAACTCATCAGTCCAAGTTTGGGCGGCAGCATCTTGCCGGTGCGCGAGCGGGTGCCCTCGATTGACCAGCTCAGGTTGAATCGCTTCTCGACGACGTAGCCGACGTACTCTTTGAGCACGTATTTGTACAGCGGGTCGTTGCCGATGTTGCGCCGGATGAAGATGACGCCGGAGCGACGCAGCAATGGGCCCATCACACCGAATGCCAGATTGATGCCGGCGAAGACGTGCACTGGGGGAAGCCGGTTTTCCTGCATCGCCACCGGCATCACCGCACCGTCGATGTAGGACCGGTGCGAGAACAGCAGCACCGCCGGATGGGTTTCCAGCGCGGTGCGCATCGCCGCTACCTGGTACTCGTCGTAGTCGATTTCCGGCTCGAATCCTCGGCTGAGCATTCGGCCCAGGACGGACACCATGTCGACGGACACCCGGCTCCACCCAGTGGCGAGTTCATCCAGCATCTCGCCGGCTTTCTCGACAGTGGCCCCCGGGATCTTCTCCAGCCCGGCGCGAAAACGCGCGGATGCCAATATCTCCGGCCGCACCAGTCGCGGCGATTTGTATTGCGGTCCCAGAATTCGGTATTCGGCGCGTTCCATCGCCAACAGCGCGCGACGGGTGACGAAGTGCGCGAAATCCCGTGGATTTTCGCCCACCGTGATGTCCCGCCACTGCTGACGCAGCTCGGAGACCTTCGCCGATTCGCCGGCCACCACTCGGGCCCGAGAAGGCTCGGAGCGCACGATCTGCCGCTGCTGGCGCTCGCTGGGGTGATACGGGTCCCGTCCCGGCAGCAGCGCCGACACGCGACTCAATGCCGACGCGTCGGCACGCGGCATCCAGAATACCCGCACCGGCACGATCGACCGGTCCTCGTCGATCTCGAGCTGCTCGACGAGTTGCGCGAAGTCGGCGGGCTGCGCGTGGCGCGGCGGTAGCCGCAACACCACGATTTTGGTCTCCGGGTGGCGGGTGCGCTGTCCGTCCAGCCAGCGCTCAAGCAGATCCGCTTCGACCGGTGAGGACACCGACGCCAACACCAGGGTGTCGTCGGTCGTGGTGAATGCGCTGGGATCGGCGGCAACCG
The DNA here is from genome assembly GCF_059812285.1 of Mycobacterium sp. NGS62. Lineage (NCBI taxonomy): Bacteria > Bacillati > Actinomycetota > Actinomycetes > Mycobacteriales > Mycobacteriaceae > Mycobacterium > Mycobacterium sp. NGS62. Next base: position 806,389 of record NZ_JCALCK010000001.1, read on the forward strand.
ACGTCACGATCGTCCTTTCGGCCGTGGTGCGCGTCGTTGAGGCTCGGCCTTCGCCGCCTTGTTGGCAGGCGCTTTACGGGACTTTGTCGCGCGTTTGCGCGGTGCGGACTTGGTGACCCGGCTGTATAACGCGGCTTCGGGGAGTTCGTCGACGGGCCAGTCGGCTAGCGCGTCCAGATACAGTTGGCGAACTTCGGCGATCCGGTCCGGCAGCGCGTCCAGCGTCCAGTTGCTCACCGAAATCGGCGGGAAGACAGCGACATCGACGGTGCCGGGGTTCATCGTGCTGGAGTTCCGGGCGGCGACGACCTCGGCGTTGCGGATCACGATCGGGACGATGGGAATCCCCACTGCCATCGCCATGCGGAAGGCGCCTTTTTTGAACGGTCCGACGGTTGTGGTGTCCAGCCGGGTGCCCTCGGGCGCAATCACGATCGAAAGCCCGTTTTTGGCGCGCTCTTCGGCCTCGTGCAGCATCTCCACCGCAGCGTTCGGATCGTCGCGGTCGATGAAGACGGTGTCCAGCAGCTTGCCGAGCGTGCCCATGACCGGGTCGCTGGCCAGTTCCTTCTTGCCGACGCCGACCCAGTTGTCGCGCACCAGCGCCGCGGTGATCACCGGGTCGGCCTGGTTGCGGTGATTGAAGATGAACACCGCCGGCCGCTGCACGGTCAGGTTCTCGCCGCCGACGACCTTGAGGTGTACACCGCTGGCGGCCAGCAACAGCTGCGACCAGGTTGAGGTGAAGAAGTTCACGCCGCGGCGCCGGCTGCGGGTCAGCAGACCGATCCCGACCGCACCGGCGGCGACCGGAACCATCGAGCCGATGCCGACCGCCGCGCGCAGCGGCCCGGTGATCCCGCCGCCGCCGCGGCTGGTGAATCGCAGAATGGGCCAGCCGCGCCGACGCGCGACGGCGGCCATCTTGCCTTCCGGATTGGTCGGTCGCGGGTTGCCGACCAAATACATCAACGCGACATCCTCGTCGCCGTCGGCGTAGAAGTAGCTGTCCGTCAAGTCGATGTCGTGCTCGGCGGCAAAGCCCTGCACGGCCGTGGCTTTGCCCGGTCCCCACAGAATCGGTTTCACCACGCCGCCGGTGAGCACCCCGTTCTCGTCGGTCTCGAACTTGTTCGTCAACGTGTTGGGAATGCCGAGGAACCGGGCCACCGGCTCGACCTGCAAGGTCAGCGCCGAGGAACTGAGCACCACGGTGTGACCGCGAGCTTGATGCGCGCGCACCAATTCCCGCATCTCCGGATAGATCCGGCTCTCGATTTTCTGGGCGAACAACCGCTCGCCGATTTCTTCCATATCGCTCATCGGGCGTCCGCGCAGCGCCGAGGAGGCCTTGAGGATGAGTTCCTCGAACTCGATGCGGCCGAGCTGGTGGTTCAGGCCGGCCTGGATCATGCCGATCAGTTCACCTACGCCCATCTCGCGACGGCGGAAACGCTCCTGGGTCAAGATCACCCCGGTGAATCCCGCGACCAGGGTTCCGTCCATGTCGAAGAACGCGCCGATCTTGGGGCCGGGCGGGCTGGCCATGATCTCGGCCACCGAGCCGGGCAACCGAAGATCACGGGGCGTCTTTCGCGGCGAGCGCTCCTCAGCGGCCGTCATGAGCCCGATGCCGATCGGGTCGACTCAGCGGACACGGCGGCGAAGGACGCGGGCACCGCGTGCGGCGCAGGCTCGCCGGCCAGCGCGAGGATCTCGTCGAAACCCTCCAACAGACAGCGGGCGAACAATTCCTCATGCCGGACGGCGGCCCGGTCGTAACGCGCGGTGATCGTGCACATCCCGCCCCGCGATATCAGCACGACCATTATCGCCACGCCGGGCAAGGGGCCAATGCCGTACTGGCGCAGGACTTTTGCGCCGGCGATGTAGGTGTCACCCGGATAGACGGGCACGTTGCTGGCCTGCACGTCGGCGCTGACCACCGAGCCGGTCATCGACTCCAGCAATGGCGCGGGCAGCACACTGAGCACCGGTGCGATGGACCCGATGATGTCCATGGCCGGCTCTTCGCGGCGCTGCGTCATCTGCGCGCGGATCTTGCGCATCCGAGCCACCGGATCGGCCGTTCCCAGCGGCGCGGCCAGGTTGACGCCGGTGAACCGGTTGCCGCCGGCGGGATCGGCTTCGGCGCGCAAATTCACCGGTACCGCCATCGGCAACGTGGCAATCGGCACACCGAGGGCATCGTGGTAGCGGCCCAGCGCCCCGCACAGCCCGGCCAGATAGGCGTCGTTGATCGATCCGCCGCCGCTCTTGGCGGCTCGGTGCAGATCCGACAGCGGGATGTCGAGCGCCTCGGTGCGGGTGGCCAGGCTACGCCGGCGCAGCAGCGGCGACGGTTCGGCGGCCCGGCTCATCACCCGGACCCCCGAGCGGGCGTAGCTCAGCGCTCCGGCCAGCGCCGATGCCGGGCGCAGCATCGTCCGGCCGACCGCCGACGCCGCTCCCCACACCGCGCCCCGCACGCCGTCGACCACCGCTCCGGGCAGCTGGTTGATGCCTTCGCGCATCAAATCGTTGGCAGACAGATCTTGCGGAATGGGTTGCGGCGGCGCGGGCACGGCCGGTGGATCCCGCTCGAGGTCGTAGATGTGCGCGAACATCTCCACGCTGCCGACACCGTCGGTGACGGCATGCGACAAGTGCAGCAGGGTGGCTGCCCGTCCGTCGGCGAGCCCCTCGATCAGGGTGGCGGTCCACAGCGGGCGCGCGATGTCCATCGGCGACTGCAGCATCACCTCGGCGAGGTCGACCACTTCGCGTAGGGTGCCCGGCGCCGCGACGCGCATCCGTCGCACATGGAAGTCCAGGTTGAAGTCCGGATCGACGACCCAGCGCGGTGCAGCCGTCGGCAGCGTCGGCACGACGACTTTCTGCCGCAGCCGCAACACGCGCCGGGATGCATTGTCGAATCGGGTCCGAAAACGCTCCCAGTCCGGGGTGGTGTCCAGAATTTCCAGTGCCATGATCCCCGAGCGGGTCCGTGGGTTGGCTTCTCCGCGGTGCAGCAGATAATCGACCGCTCCCAGCGCGATGGGCAATCCGGCCGCGTCGACGGACTCAGCCATCCTGGCCACCCCCAGCTCGACGCGTCAGCCCTGACTTCGCCACTCCGCCCTCCGTTTCGCACGCTCACACAACGCTAGTCTGGTTGACGCGGCGGCGGTAGCCGAATGTGCGGATCGGCTCACTGGAATGAACACCGATGGAATTGCAAGCGAAATAGCCTGGCGGGCGGAGGAATTGGTAATTCAGCCGGTCGCGCGGCGGGCAATTGGGGTCGCCGATGTAACCCGTTTGCGCAAAACACGTCTGCGGGAGCGGAGATAACGCCCATATACAACACCGAAAAAGTCGGCGACGGCATCGGCCACCAGCTGTGACCGGACGGTTCCTACCGTGTCGAAGGCGTGGTGAGCGTTGGGCAGCTCGGCGTGGCACACAGTGTGCGCGCCCGCGTCGCGTAGCGCGGTCGCAAAAGTCTGGGCCTGCGCCCGCGGAATCAACGAATCGTTCTCGCCGTGCAAGACGAAAAACGGCGGAGCGCCATTGTGCGCGTGTGAAATCGGCGACGCCGATTCGAACAGTCCCGGGTCGTCGGCATAGCGCTTTTGCATCACGAAGCGCTCCAGGAACGGCAGCATCAGCTCGTGCATTTTCGCGGTGTCGGTGAAGTCGTAGACGCCGTAATAGGGTGCGGCGGCCTGAACGGTGGTGTCGGTCTCTTCGAATCCGGGCTGCAGCCGGCCGTCGTTAGCGGTGAGCGCCGCCAACGAAGCCAGGTGGGCGCCTGCCGAGCCACCGGTGACCGCGATGAAGTTCGGGTCACCGCCGTAGTCGGCGATGTTGTCGCGGACCCACGCGATCGCCCGCTTGACGTCGACGATGTGGGCCGGCCACGCCTTGCCCGGGCTCCTGCTGTAATCGATCGACACGCAGATCCAGCCGAGTTCGACCAGCCGGCCCATCAGCGGATAGGCCTGGCCCCGTTTGCCGTTGATGGCCCACCCGCCGCCTGGGACTTGGATCAGGACCGGGGCCTGACATCCTTCCGCCAAGTCGGGATGACGCCAGATGTCCAGCAGGTTGTGACGGCCTCCCGGCCCGTAGGCGATATTCGACGTCTTGGCCGCGTAGCGGCGGCGATGCCCGGCGACGTGCAGCACGCCACGGCGGGCACATTCGGGCCGGTCGGTGACGGGGTGGGCCACCAGGTCGCGGAAATTCGGTCCGAAGGACTCCTCGAGCGCCGCGCCCAGGATGTGGTCGGCCCGCTGGGCCGCCCAGGTCGTCGCGACCCGGCCTACCGAGAGGGGAGTCACCCCGGACAGCGCGTGCCCGGTCACTACGTGTGGGGGAAATTCCGCCGACAACCAGCCCGCGAACCAGCCCAACAGCGATGGGGACCCGCGCAACAGCAGCGCTCCGGTGCGATAGGCGTCGATCGGGACGGCCGCCAACTCGCGTCCCTGTCGCAGCGCTTCGGCACCCGCCCGCGAGCACCGAGTCGTCACCGTCATGGCCATGCTCATAACACCGCCGCTCCTCGCAATTGGCCACACGCGTCGCTGCCGCGTGCTGCTTTCGGCCTTCGGTAGCGTACGTGTGTCGCGGCTCACACACTAGCGAATCGTCGTTCCGGCCCAGGGGATTTCGCGCGGCGTTGCGTGTCCGGGCTGAGCGTTTCGCGTCGTTGGATACACTGACCTGGGCATAAAACTTTTCCGGCCCCCGTAGCTCAGCTGGACAGAGCGCATGACTTCTAATCTTGTGGTCGCAGGTTCGAGTCCTGCCGGGGGCGCCGACCTGACACTGATGTGACAGCTGGGGCATTTGAGGCGCCCAGATCCAACCCACGGAGGTGCCCTGTGCCCGATCTCGTGCGTTACGCCGTCGACAATCGCGTCGCGCTGATCACCGTCAACGATCCTGACCGGCGCAACGCCGTCTCCGCCGCGATGTCCGCGCAGCTGCGGACCGCCGTCGAGCGGGCCGAGGCCGATCCGGACGTGCACGCCGTCGTTGTCACCGGCGCCGGCAAGGCGTTTTGCGCCGGAGCTGATCTGACCGCCCTGGGTGAGGCGGCCGAGGAAGGACTGTTGCAGATCTACGACGGCTTCATGGCCGTCGGCAAGTGCACGTTGCCCACGATCGCGGCGGTCAACGGCGCGGCTGTCGGCGCCGGGCTGAACCTGGCGCTGGCCGCCGACGTGCGCATCGCGGGGCCCGCCGCGGTGTTCGACGCCCGGTTCCAGAAGCTGGGACTGCACCCCGGCGGCGGTGCCACCTGGATGCTGCAACGGGCGGTCGGTCCGCAGGTCGCCCGCGCTGCCTTGCTCTTCGGTATGCGGTTTGACGCGGAATCGTCTGTGCGCCACGGGTTGGCGCTCAGCATTGCCGATGATCCGGTGGCCGCCGCGCTGGAGTTGGCCGCCGGACCTGCGTCTGCCCCGCGCGAGGTCGTGCTGGAGACCAAGGCCACGATGCGCGCCACCGCCAACCCAGGTTCAGTCGACGACGAGCAGCACGAGTCGGCCAAGCGCACCGAGCTCGGCCCGCAGGCCAAATCCATTCGGTCGCCGGAATTCGCCGCAAGGTTGGCCGCGGCGCGGCGCGGGTAACCGCTTTCGGAACAACCGGGAGGGGCGTCATGACCGAAACTGTCGACTCAGTCGGCCAGCAGGCGGCGGCCAACGCATGGGAACAGTGGCCCGGCAAGGCGTATCCACTGGGCGCAACGTACGACGGGTCGGGTACCAATTTCGCGGTGTTCAGCGAGGTCGCCGAGAAGGTGGAGCTGTGCCTGTTTGACACCGACGGCGTTGAGTCCAGAGTGGCGTTGCTCGAAGTGGACGGATTCGTCTGGCACGGCTTCCTGCCCGAAGTCGAGCCGGGTCAGCACTACGGCTATCGGGTGCACGGGCCGTATGACCCGCCCGCCGGGCACCGGTGCAATCCGAACAAGCTGCTGATCGATCCGTACGCCAAGGCGATCGACGGCAACTTCGAGTGGGACCAGTCGCTGTTCAGTTACAACTTCGGCGATCCCGACAGCCGCAATGACGACGACTCCGCGCCGCACATGCCGAAGGCGGTGGTGATCAACCCGTTCTTCGACTGGGGCGCCGATCGGCCGCCGGGCCACGAGTACGCCGACACAGTCATCTACGAGACCCACGTCAAGGGCCTGACCCAACTGCATCCCGATATCCCGGAGCGGATGCGCGGCACCTACGCCGGCATCGCGCACCCGGCGATCATCGAGCACCTGCAGAGTCTGGGGATTACCGCTATCGAGCTGATGCCGGTACACCACTTCGCGAACGACTCGACGCTGGTCGACAAGGGACTGTCAAACTACTGGGGCTACAACACGATCGGGTTTTTCGCACCTGATTTCAAGTACACCTCCAGCACCACCCCCGGCGGTCAGGTGCAGGAGTTCAAAGCCATGGTGCGCACCCTGCATGAAGCCGGTATCGAGGTGATACTCGACGTCGTCTACAACCACACCGCCGAAGGCAACCATCTGGGTCCGACGCTGTCGATGCGCGGAATCGACAACGCCGGTTACTACCAGTTGGTCGACGACGACCGGCAGTATTACATGGACTACACCGGAACCGGTAACAGCCTCAACGTGGGACATCCGCACACGCTGCAACTGATAATGGACTCGTTGCGCTACTGGGTCATTGAGATGCACGTCGACGGTTTCCGATTCGACCTGGCCTCGACGCTGGCCCGCGAATTCTACGACGTCGACCGGCTGTCGGCGTTTTTCGAACTCGTCCAACAGGATCCGACGGTCAGTCAGGTCAAGCTGATCGCCGAGCCGTGGGACGTCGGACCGGGCGGCTACCAGGTGGGTAATTTCCCGCCGCAATGGACCGAGTGGAACGGCAAATTCCGCGACACGGTTCGCGATTACTGGCGCGGCGAGCCGGCGACGCTCGACGAGTTCGCTTCCCGGCTGACCGGCTCGGCGGATCTCTACGAACACACTGCCCGGCGCCCGGTGGCCTCGATCAATTTCGTCACCGCACACGACGGGTTCACGCTTCGGGACCTGGTCTCCTACAACGAGAAACACAACGAAGCCAACAAAGAAGACAACAACGACGGCGAGAGCAACAACAAGTCCTGGAACTGTGGTGTCGAAGGCGCGACCGACGATCCCGACGTCAACGTGCTACGTGCTCGTCAGCAGCGCAACTTTCTGGCGACAACGCTGTTGTCGCAAGGTGTTCCGATGATTTCCCACGGTGACGAGCTGGGCCGTACTCAGGACGGCAACAACAACGGATTCTGCCAGGACAATGAGCTCACCTGGGTTCATTGGGATAAGGCGGACACCGAGCTGGTCGACTTCACGCGTCAGGTTTCCGCGCTGCGCACCGCTCACCCGGTGTTTCGCCGCCGCCGCTTCTTCAACGGGTTGCCGGTACGGCGCCGCGGCGCCGAAGGGCTGCCCGACATCTCCTGGCTGCAGCCCGACGGGTCGGAAATGAGCGACGAGGACTGGGAGTCCGGATTCGGTAAGTCGATCGCCGTCTACCTGAACGGCTTGGGTCTGCCCGACCTTGACAGCCGTGGGCAGCGGGTGACCGATGACTCATTTTTCCTGTGCTTCAACGCGCACCACGAGCCGATCGAGTTCACGCTGCCGCCAGCGGAATTCGGCCAGGCCTGGATGCCGGTCGTCGACACTGCCGAGTTGGCCGCGAATGGCGAAGAGCAAGAACCCATCACCGCTGGCGGCACCGTTCGCGTGGAGGCACGGGCGATGGTGGTGCTGCAAGCCGACGCTGACTGACTGGGACTGCTACGCGCCAGAGTCGGCCGCCAGCTTCACGATCCGCTGCGCTCGCCGCAACACCGGTGCGTCCACCATGACGCCGTCGAATGCAAAGACGCCGCGGTTATCGGCGGCGGCGGCCAGCACGCGACGCGCCCACTGCACCTGGTCGGCCGAGGGCGCGTAGCCGGCGCGGATCACCGGGACCTGGCTGGGATGGATAGCAACCTTAGCGTCGAAGCCGACCGCGACGGCGTCGTCGACCTCGCCGCGCAGCCCGTCAAGGTCTTTGATGTCGAGATAGACCGAGTCGAGCGCGAGGCGGCCGTAGGCCTTGGCCGCCAGCAGCGACTGCGAACGGACGTGACGCGCCACTTCGCGGTAGCTACCGTCCGGGTAGCGGTTATTGGTGCCGCCGAGCACGGCGAACAGGTCTTCGGCACCCCACATCACCGCGACAGCATTGCCGGCGCGGACGTTCTCGGTGACCCTGAGCGCGCCCAGTGGTGACTCGACCAGCACGATGACATCGCGCGGCGCCAGCGCAGCGACCTGTTCGGGCGCTTCGCATTTGGGCAACATCACGGTGTCGTAGCGGGTACGTGCCAATGCTTCCAGGTCGGGCTGCTGGTCGGCGGTGCCGAATGGGTTGACCCGCACCACGGTGCGCGCGGGGTCGAGCGGGACGTCGACGAGCGCTTGGCGCGCGGTCGGCCTGTCCGCCGCAGCGACCCCGTCCTCGAGATCGAGGATCACGACATCGGCTGCCGCCGCGGCTTTTTCGAACCGCTCCGGGCGATCGGCCGGACAAAACAGCCACGCCGGTCCGGGATTCTGCAGGCCCATCAGCCGGCGGCCTCGGCCGGGCGCATCCGCACCATAGTCTTGCGGGACGCGGTGGCCACGACATCACCGTGCTGGTTGCGCCCGGTGTGCGCGAACGTCACGATGCCCTCCCCTGGCCGACTCTTGGATTCCCGTTTCTCGGTGATCACGGTTTCGGCATACAACGTGTCACCGTGGAACAGCGGTTTGGGGAACGCGATTTCGGAGAATCCCAGGTTGCCGACGATCGTGCCCTGGGTCAGCTGTGCGACCGATAATCCGACCAGCGTCGACAGCGTGAACATCGAGTTGACCAGCCGCTGATTGAACGGCGGCAGCGCGTCGGAGAACGCGGCGTCCAGGTGCAGCGCCTGGGTGTTCATCGTCAACGTCGTGAACAACACATTGTCGGCTTCGGTAATCGTCCGGCCGGGGCGGTGCAGATAGCGCACGCCGGTCTCGAACTCCTCGAACCACAATCCGCGCTGGATCACTTCGCGCTCATGCGAACTCACAGGCCCACCTCTCGGGCGATCAGCATCAACTGCACTTCGCTGGTGCCCTCGCCGATTTCCAGGATCTTGCTGTCCCGGTAGTGACGGGCCACCGGGAACTCGTTGATGAATCCGTAGCCGCCGTGGATCTGGGTGGCGTCGCGGGCGTTGTCCATCGCCGCCTCGCTGGCCACCAACTTGGCGATCGCGGCTTGCTTCTTGAACGGTTTGCCGGCCAGCATTAGCGCGGCGGCGTCGTAGTAGGCGGTGCGGGCGGTGTGGGCGCGCGCCTCCATCCGCGCGATGGTGAACTCGATGGCCTGATAGCGGCTGATCGGCTGGCCGAACGCCTCACGCTCCCGCGCGTATTTGACGCTCTCGTCCACACAGCCCTGGGCCGCGCCGGTGGACAGCGCGGCGATCGCAATCCGGCCCTCGTCGAGAATGCGCAGGAAGTTCGCATACCCGCGGCCGCGTTCGCCAAGCAGGTTTTCCTCGGGCACCCGCACGTCCTCGAAGGTCAGCGGGTGGGTGTCGGAAGCCTTCCAACCGACCTTGTCGTAGGCCGGTTCGACGGTGAACCCCTTGGTGGGCCGCGGCACCAGGATCGACGATATCTCTTTTCGCCCATCCCGTTCACCGGTGACCGCGGTGACCGTGACCAGTTTGGTGATGTCGGTGCCAGAGTTGGTGATGAATTGTTTGGACCCGTTGATCACCCAGTCGCCGTTGTCGAGGCGCGCGGTGGTCTTGGTGGCGCCGGCATCGGTGCCGCCACCGGGTTCGGTCAGGCCGAACGCGCCCAGTGCACGCCCACTGGCCAACTGCGGCAACCATTCCCGCTTCTGCTCATCGCTGCCGAACCGGTAGATCGGCATGGCGCCCAATGACACACCGGCCTCGAGGGTGATCGCCACGCTCTGGTCGACCTTGCCCAGTTCCTCCAGGGCCAGGCACAGCGCGAAGTAGTCGCCGCCCATGCCGCCCCACTCCTCGGGAAACGGCAGGCCGAACAGACCCATGTCGGCCATCCCGGAGACGACCTCATAGGGAAATGAATGCTCGGCGTCGTGGTGGGCCGCGACCGGCGCGACGACGCTCTGCGCGAAATCGCGCACGGTTTTGGCCAGCTGTTGATACTCGTCGGGAAGCATCCCGGTCGCCAGAAAATCAGTCATTGGTCATCCTTTGTTATTGCTGTGGTATCCACCGTGATTCGGGCCAACGGCTGGCCCACCTTCACCTGGTCGCCGACCCCGACCAGAAGCTGCACGACGCCGTCGACGGGGGCCGACAGCGCATGCTCCATCTTCATCGCCTCGACGGTGACGACGACGGTCCCCGCCGTGACTTCGGCGCCGTCCTCGACGCCCACCGCGACGACGGACCCAGGCATCGGGCTGGTCAATTCGGCGTCACCGCTGTGCGCGTCGTCAGGGCGTACGGGTGCTTCGCGCACCTCCTCGAGCACCACGGTAGCGCCGCTGCCGGCCAACCAAATGTGGTGGTCTGCTTCGGCGACGGTGTACTCGGTCCGCATCCCATCCAGGGTGATCGCCAGCCGGCTTCCGCTGAATTCTGCCCGCAGCGAACGGTTTTCGCCGTCTTCGATGCGCGCCGTGGCGCCGGCGGGACTTCCGGTGAGGTGGACGTGGTCGGTGCGGTCACCGGCGCGTAGCCGAATGCTCACCGGCGCGGCCGCCCCGACGCGCCAGCCGGACGGCACCTCCCACAGATCGGCGACCGGCGCCGGCCAGAGCCGCAACCACCGGCAGGCCGCCGCGGCGATGAACTGGTCGTCGGTGGGCGGCGCCGCGGCGAAATCGCCGGCCCGCCGGTCCAGCAGCCCGGTGTCGAGTCGACCCGCTGCGACGTCGGGGTCGGCCAGCAAAAACCGGGCGAACTCGACATTGGTGACCACACCGAGCACCGCGGTCTCCGATAGCGCCCGGTCGAGTGTGCGCAGCGCGGCCGGCCGGTCTGTGCCATGGGCGATGACTTTGGCCAGCATCGGGTCGTAGTCGCTGCCGACGACCATTCCGGTGCGCAAGCCCGAGTCCACCCGCACGCCAGAACCGTTGGGTTTGACCAGCTCCAGCACTTCGCCGCCGGTGGGCAAAAAGCCGTGGGCGGGATCCTCGGCGTAAACCCGGGCTTCGATGGCGTGCCCGTGCATGGCGATATCCGGTTGTCCTGCGGTCAGCTTTTCCCCGGCGGCGATGCGGACCTGCCACTCGACCAGGTCCCAGCCGGTCACCATCTCGGTGACCGGATGCTCGACCTGCAGCCGGGTGTTCATCTCCATGAAGAAGAACTCGTCGGGCCGGTCAGCCGAGACGATGAACTCCACTGTGCCGGCGCCGGTGTAGTCCACGCTGCGCGCGGTGTCGCAGGCCGCTGCGCCGATGCGGGCCCGGGTCTCGGCGTCCAGCAGCGGCGACGGTGCTTCCTCGATGACTTTCTGATGCCGTCGCTGCAGGCTGCACTCCCGCTCGCCCAGGTGCACCACGTTGCCGTAGCCATCAGCCATGACCTGGACTTCGATATGCCGGGGCCGCAACACGAATCGCTCCAGAAAGAGGGTGTCGTCGCCGAACGCGGCGGCCGACTCGCGGCGCGCGCTCGCCAATGCGGCGGGCAGGTCGGCGGGCCGCTCGACCAGCCGCATGCCTTTGCCTCCCCCGCCGGCCGACGGCTTGACCAGCACGGGGTAGCCGATGTCGTCGGCGGCGGCGATCAGCTCGGCGTCGGTCAGGCCCGGCCGGGCGATACCGGGGACCACCGGGACGCCGAACGCCGCCACGGTGGCCTTGGCGGCGATCTTGTCGCCCATCGTCTGGATGGCCGCCACCGGCGGGCCGATGAAGGTCACTCCTGCCGCGGTCAGTGCGGCTGCGAAATCGGCGTTCTCGGAGAGGAACCCATACCCGGGATGCACCGCTTGTGCCCCGGTGCGCTGTGCTGCGTCGACGACGGCGGCGATGTTGAGGTAGCTGTCCCGGGCGGGTGCCGGTCCGATCGCCACGGCCAGGTCCGCTTCGGCGACGTGGCGGGCGGCGGCGTCGACCTCGCTGTACACGGCCACCGCGCGGATGCCCATGGCCTTCAACGTACGAATCACCCGGACGGCGATTTCACCGCGGTTGGCGACCAAAACAGTATCGAAGCTCATCACCCTCACATCCGGAATACGCCGTAGGAAACCGGCTCCACGGGCGCGTTCGCCACCACCGAAAGAGCCAAGCCCACAACGGTTCTGGTATCGGCTGGATCGATCACCCCGTCGTCCCAGAGTCGAGCCGTCGAATAGTACGGGTTGCCCTGGTGTTCGTACTGCGCGCGGATGGGGGCCTTGAAGGTGTCCTCCTCTTCGGCCGTCATCTCGCCACGCACTGTCGCCAGCACCGAGGCGGCCTGCTCGCCGCCCATCACCGAGATCCGGGCGTTCGGCCACATCCACAGGAAGCGCGGTGAATACGCGCGACCGCACATCGAATAGTTGCCCGCACCGTAGGAACCGCCGATCACCACGGTCAGCTTGGGCACCCGAGCGCATGCCACCGCGGTCACCATCTTCGCGCCGTTTTTGGCGATACCGCCCGCCTCGTAGTCACGGCCCACCATGAACCCGGAGATGTTCTGCATGAACAGCAGCGGCACCATCCGCTTGTCGCACAACTCGATGAAATGTGCACCCTTCAACGCGGATTCGGAAAACAGCACGCCGTTGTTGGCGATGATGCCGACGGGATGGCCGTGGATGCGGGCGAATCCGGTGACCAACGTGTTGCCGTACTCCGCCTTGAACTCGCTGAATTCGCCGCCGTCGACGACGCGGGTGATGACGTCGTGCACGTCGTACGGAATCCGCGGATCGACGGGCACCACGTCGTAGAGCTCGGACTGATCGGCGACCGGTTCCGCAGTTGGCATGACGTCCCAGGCTCGCGGTTGCCGCGGGCCCAGCGTGGAGACGATGCGCCGGACGATGCGCAACGCATCGCGGTCGTCGTGCGCGAGATGATCGGTGACACCGGAGGTTTTGGAGTGCAAATCACCACCCCCGAGCTCTTCTGCGGTGACCACCTCGCCGGTGGCGGCCTTCACCAGCGGCGGCCCGCCCAGGAAGATGGTGCCCTGGTTGCGCACGATGACGGCCTCGTCGCTCATCGCCGGCACGTAAGCGCCACCGGCCGTACAGGATCCGAGCACCGCGGCGATCTGCGGGATGCCCTCGGCACTGAGTTTGGCCTGGTTGTAGAAAATCCGGCCGAAATGCTCCCGGTCGGGAAACACCTCGTCCTGACGCGGCAGGAACGCGCCGCCGGAGTCGACGAGATAGATACAGGGCAAGTGATTCTGCCCGGCGATTTCTTGCGCCCGCAGATGCTTTTTGACGGTGATCGGGTAGTACGTGCCGCCTTTGACGGTGGCGTCGTTGGCCACGATCATGCACTCGCGGCCGGAGATTCGACCGATGCCGGTGATGATGCCCGCGCCGGGGCACTCGTCGTCGTACATGCCATCGGCGGCCAGCGGCGCTAGTTCCAGCAATGGGCTGCCGGGGTCGAGCAGGCCGTCGACGCGATCGCGCGGCAGCAGTTTGCCCCGGTCGACGTGACGAGCCCGAGCGCGCTGCGAACCACCCAGGGCCGCGGCGGCCAGCTTGTCGTGCAACTGCGCCACCAGCGCACGGTGCGCCTCGCGATTGGCCGCCGCAGAGGTCATGTATCTTCCGCCGATTTCGGTTAATGACGACTAACTCGTGTTATGTTAGTGGCGATTAACCGAACTGTCCAGGAGGCCGTTATGGCAGCGTCTGCCCCGGCCGACCCCGAGGTCCCGAATCGTCGCAGCCAGTTGAAGTCCGACCGGCGCGCGCAACTGTTGTCGGCGGCCGAGCGGCTGTTTGCCGAACGCGGGTTTCTGGCGGTGCGGCTGGAGGACATCGGCGCGGCGGCCGGTGTCAGCGGTCCGGCCATCTACCGGCACTTCCCCAACAAGGAGTCGCTGCTGGTCGAACTGTTGGTGGGGATTAGTACCCGGTTGCTCGCCGGGGCGCGGGCAGTGCGGTCCGCGAGCGGCGACACCGCCGAGGCGCTGGACGGCCTCATCGATTTTCACCTCGACTTTGCGCTGGGCGAGCAAGATCTGATCCGTATCCAGGACCGCGACCTGGCGCACCTACCGGCCAGCGCCGAGCGGCAAGTGCGCAGCGCGCAGCGGCAGTATGTCGAGGTCTGGGTGGGCGTGCTGCGCGAGCTGGCGCCCGGCCTGCCCGAAGCCGACGCACGGCTGATGGCTCACGCGGTGTTCGGCCTGTTGAACTCGACTCCGCACAGCATGAAACGCGACACCCGGGCCGCGCGCTCCCGCGCGGTGATGCGGTCGATGACGGTCGCCGCGCTGTCTGCCGGTGGTGAGAGCCAGTGACGCGGGACGCTCAGGTGCGTCGATAGCCTGCATCGTTCTGCAGGTACCCTGCCACCATGAGGTGGGCATGAACGATCCACGTCGACCCGGGCACTTCCGCGGGTCACGCCAGGAGGCCGAACCGACCGAACGGCTGCGTCAGCCTTATCCGCCGTACAGCGATCCCGGTTACGGCGGTCAATCGTCCTACGGGCCTTCGCATCGCCCGGGACCGACCGAAACCAATCCCACCGAGAAGCTGCCGCAGTACTGGATGCAAGACCAGTGGTCACAGGGTCAGCCGCCGCAGGACCAGCCGCCGCAGCGTCCGAAAGCGCCGCGCTGGTTATGGATTGCCGCCGCCGCAGCGGTGTTGCTGGTCATCGCTATGGTGATCGCGTTGGTGATCGCCAACGGCTCGGCCAAGAACCAGACCACCGTCGCACCGCTGCCCACCATGTCCGGCTCGAAGGCGCCGTCCTCGGCCACGTCGAGATCGCCGAGCAGCAGCGCCGCCGCGCCCAGCCAGTCTGCCGAACCAAGTGAGACGACCGGCGCGGCCGGTACCGACTCCGTCGTCTACAACGTCAACGGCGACGGCCGGGCGATCAGCATCAGTTATGTGGACAACGGCGGCATGCACCAGACCGAGTTCAACGTGCCACTGCCGTGGAGCAAGGAAGTCAGCCTGTCGAAGTCCGGCAACCAGAAAGCCAGCGTCACGATCGTCAATATCGGCCACGACGTCACCTGCACTCTGACGGTGGCTGGTGTTCAGGTACGCGAGAAGACCGGTATGGGCGTGACCGTCTGCGACGCACCGGATTAGGTGGTTCGCGGCAGATTCGCGGCGGCATCACGGCGCGGAGCGCGCACCACCAGCATGGCCACTAGTCCGGTACCCAGCACCAGACACAATCCGCCCATGCCGGCACGGACGGCGCCGAACACGTCGACGAAGACGGAGAACAGCCACGGCGCCAAAAACGACACCGCCCGCCCGGTCATCGTGTACAGGCCGAAGGCCACGCCTTCCTTGCCGTGTGTCGACATCCTCAGCAGCAGGGTGCGCGCCGACGACTGAGCCGGCCCGATGAACACGCACAGCAGCAATCCGCAGATCCAGAACGCCCGAGGGCCCGACAACGTCAGCAAGGTGAGTCCCGTCGCGATGATCGCCGCCAGTGAGCCCACGATCACCGGCTTGGATCCGATCCGATCGTCGACCAGCCCGCCGGCCACCGCACCCAGCGCAGCCACCACGCTGGCGGCCACCCCGAAGATCAGCACATCGGCCGCCGAGATTCCGTAGGCGTTGACGCCCAGCACCGCACCGAACGTGAAGACCCCGGCCAGCCCGTCCCGGAAGATCGCGCTGGCCACCAGGAAATACACCAGGTTGTGGTCGCGGCGCCACTCGGCCCTCAGGTCCGCCCACAGCTTGCGGTAACCGCCCGGCGCCGCCGTGTCGGCAGCGTTGGTCGCCGGCAACCGGTGCGCGGTGAACAGCAACGGCAGGGCCAGGATCGCCAGCCAGGCGGCGGCCAGCAGCATCGCGGCGCGAACATTCATGCCGCCGGCGGTGGGCAGGTGCAACAATCCGCGGGTCTCGCCGGTACCGGAGATGAACGCCAGGTAGACCACCAGCAACAACACCACGCTGCCGGCGTACCCGGAAGCCCAGCCCAATCCCGAGATCCGCCCGAATGTCCGCGGGGTGGAAAGCTGCCGCAGCATGGCGTTGTAGGGCACGCTGGCGAGATCGCCGCAGGCCGCGGTGGCTGCCAACAGGGCTAATCCGGCAAACAGGTAACCGGGTTGGTCGCGGATCAGGCTCATCGCGGCGGTGAGCACCACCGCAAGACCGGTCAGGGCGGTCAGCGCAATGCGCCGGCGGCGCGGGGCTTCCACCCAGACGCCGACGACCGGTGCCAGCAGCGCGATGGTCAGCCCGGCAAGCGCCAGTGAACGGCCCAGCCAACTCGCCGGCGTGGTAGCACCGCCGATGCCGACGCCGACAGTACCGGTCAGATAGACGGAAAACACGAACGTCACCACGATCGCGCTCAGACCGGTGGTACCGCAGTCCCACAACGCCCACGCGAACACTGTGGATCGCCCGGCGGGGCGCGAACCCGCAACCGGGTTGCTCATGCAACGCACTTTAATTACGGTCGGCCGCATGCCCGTACCCGCTCCCAGCTCCGATGCTCGTGTCGTTGTCACCGGGGCTTCGCAGAATATCGGCGAAGCGTTGGCCACCGAACTGGCCGCGCGCGGCCACAGTTTGATCGTCACCGCGCGACGTGAGGATGTGCTCGCCGGACTTGCCGCGCGCTTGGCCGACCAGTACGGGGTTGCCGTCGAGGTGCGTGCCGCCGATCTGGCCGACCCCGCCGACCGGGCCAAGCTCTGCGACGAACTGGCCACTCGGAATATCTCGATCCTGTGTGCCAACGCGGGCACCGCCACCTTCGGAGCGGTTTCGGGTCTCGATCCGGCCGCTGAGAAGGCGCAGGTGCAGCTCAATGTGCTTGGGGTGCATGATCTTGCGTTGGCGGTGCTGCCGGGGATGGTCGAACGGCGCGCCGGCGGCATCCTGATTTCCGGTTCGGCAGCGGGCAACTCGCCGATTCCCTACAACGCCACCTATGCAGCCAGCAAGGCGTTCGTGAACACGTTCAGCGAGTCATTGCGCGGTGAGCTGCGCCGCTCCGGTGTACACGTCACGGTGCTGGCGCCAGGGCCGGTGCGCACCGATCTTCCGGATCCAGCCGAGCAGTCACTCGTCGAAAAGCTGGTGCCGGACTTCTTGTGGATTTCCACCGAGCATACTGCGCGGGTCTCGCTGGATGCTTTGGCGCGCAACAAGATGCGCATTGTCCCCGGTGTGACGTCGAAGGCCATGTCGGTGGCCAGCCAATATGCTCCGCGGGCAATCGTCTCGCCGATCGTCGGCAGCTTCTACAAGAAGCTGGGCGAGTGAGCACCGGCGCCGCGAGACAGAAGCCAGGGTCGCGCTGCCGGCGACGATCACAGCCCTGGGTGCTGTTTCGCGGCCACTAGCGTCGCCGCTTGCCGGTGCCCATCATGCCGCGGGTGATTTCGCGGCCCATGGCGGTGCCGGCTGAACGCGCGAAGCTCTTGGCGGCCGGACTGGCGAAGATGTTTTTCACCCAGCGGGTGAAGCGCTTCCACCAGCCGAGCCGCTCGGGCTGCGGTTCGGGTGCCGGCGTGCGCTTGCCCTTGGCCTTGGCCGGTGGCGAATCATCCTGCGGCGCTGCCTTTTCCGCGGTCAGCTTTTCGTATGCCGACTCCCGGTCAATGGTCTCGCCGTATTCGGCCTGCAGCGGGCTGGACTTAGCCGCCTGCTTGATGCCGTCGGTGCCGATCGCGGCCATCAGCGAACGCGGCACCCGCATCCGGGTCCACGACACCGGGGTGGGCGCGCCGCGCTCGGAGAGCACGGTGACGATGGCCTCGCCGATTCCCAGCGACGTCAGTGCCGACTCCAGGTCGTAGACATCGGTTTTCGGGTAGGTCTTGACGGTCTTGGTGAGCGCTTTCTGGTCATCGGGGGTGAACGCCCGCAGGGCATGCTGGACGCGGGCACCCAACTGGGAGAGCACGTCGTTGGGGATGTCGGTCGGCAACTGGGTGCAGAAGAACACCCCCACGCCCTTGGAGCGGATCAGTTTGACGGTCTGCTCGACCTGCTCGAGGAACGCCTTGGAGGCATCGGTGAACAGCAGGTGGGCCTCGTCGAAGAAGAAGACCAGCCTGGGTTTGTCGGCGTCGCCGACCTCGGGCAGGAAGGTGAACAGGTCGGCCAGCACCCACATCAGGAAGGTGGAGAACATCACCGGGCGTGCCGCCTGGTCGCCGAGTTCGAGCAGCGAGATGACGCCGCGACCCTGGCCGTCGAGGCGCACCAGGTCATCGGGCTTGAGCTCGGGCTCGCCGAAGAAGGTGTCGGCGCCTTCGGCTTCCAGGTTGACCAGGGCCCGCAGGATGACACCGGCCGTCGTCGAGGACACACCGCCGAGGGCTTTCAGCTCGCTTTTGCCTTCATCACTAGTCAGGTGGGTGATAACCGAGCGCAGATCCTTCAGGTCCAGCAGCTGAAGACCGCGCTGGTCCGCCCAATGGAAAATCAGGCCGAGGGTTGACTCCTGAGTCGCGTTGAGCCCCAACACTTTCGAGAGCAGGATCGGACCGAAGCTGGAGATGGTGGCCCGTACCGGCACGCCGATGCCGTTGGTGCCCAGCGACAGGAACTCCACCGGGAAGCCGGTTGCCGCCCAGTCGTCGCCGGTGTCCTTAGCGCGCGCGGCCGTCTTGTCGTTGCCCTCGCCGGCGCGCGCCAGACCGGACAGGTCGCCTTTGACGTCGGCCATCAGTACGGGGACGCCGGCCGCCGAGAGCTGCTCGGCGATCAGCTGCAGCGTCTTCGTCTTCCCGGTTCCGGTGGCACCGGCCACCAGCCCATGGCGGTTGATGGTGGCCAGCGGGATACGGATCTGCGCGGTCGGGTCGGCGGTGCCGTCGACCACGACCGTGCCCAACTCCAGAGCCTGGCCCTCGACGGTATAACCGGCCGCGATCTGCTGTGCGGGGGTTGTTTGAGAGCCCATGGTGCAGCATGCCTCCTCAGTTGTCCCCAGTAATGCGGGCAAACCATGACATTAGTGGCACCTGACGGTGCCGGGCAGCGGCGACGGCTAACGTGTGCGTGGTGAATGCGGCGCGGGACCAACTGGTGTGGATCGACTGCGAGATGACCGGGCTGAACCTGGCGTCGGACAAGTTGATCGAGATCGCGGTGCTCGTGACCGATGCTGACCTCAATATTCTCGGCGAGGGCGTCGACGTGGTGATCCACACCGACGACGCGGCGTTGTCGTCGATGATCGACGTCGTCGCCGACATGCATGCCCGCTCGGGCCTGATCGACGAGGTGCGCGCCTCCGCGGTTGACCTGGCCACAGCCGAGACGATGGTGCTCGACTACATCCGCCAGCACGTCAAACAAGCCAAGACGGCGCCGTTGGCGGGAAACTCGATCGCCACCGACCGCGGGTTCATCGCGCGCGACATGCCCGCCCTGGACTCGTTTCTGCACTACCGGATGATCGACGTCAGCTCGATCAAAGAGCTGTGCCGACGCTGGTATCCCCGCATCTACTTCGGCCAGCCCGCCAAGGGGCTGGCACACCGCGCGCTGGCCGACATCCATGAATCCATCCGCGAACTGCAGTTCTACCGGCGTACCGCATTCGTCGCGCCGCCGGGCCCCGCTACCAGCGACATCGCCGCGGTGGCCGCCGCGTTGGGGCCCGCGACGGACGCGCCAGAGGAAATCGATTCGGCCGTCGAGCACCCGAGCCGCTAGTATCGACGTCGCTGCCAGCTGGGCTGGCGGCGATGGTGGCTGTAGTTCAGCTGGTAGAGCACCAGGTTGTGATCCTGGGTGTCGCGGGTTCGAGTCCCGTCAGCCACCCCGAAACTGTCGCGTTGGGTCGTCTTCACCTACGGGAGGGCGACGACCGTTCCCAACGCGTGCCCGGTATTGGCAACGCCGGACAGGCCGTGGTACGCCGCGCCGTTGCGTTCGGTATGACGATGGATTTCGTCGTCGAACCAGCAACCGAATGCCACCACCAGGGCCGCCAACACGAGCAATAGGGCCATCACGTTCAGACCGAGTGGGGTTGTGTGCGGTTGCTTGGTCGGAATCATCATCCATTCGCCTTCCGTTCGATGCTGCTTGTGTTGTCGTCCAATCCCCCTGCCCGGCGAAAAGTCCGTCGAACATTGGCGCTGAGGCACCCCATGAAAACAATCAGGATGTCTCTGAATTCCGATACGTCTTCGTATCCAGTACTAAGGTAGCTGAAATCACGCAGGCTGTCTAGAACGACTCGCAGATTGGATACGTTTCGAGACGTGACCATCGCCGTAACCGATCCCGCAGACGCCGCCCGGCCGCTGGTGGCCGTCGTCGGCGCAAACGTGCGTCGCATCCGCTCCGAGGTCCTGGGCGCGACGCATGACCAGCTGGCCAGGGAAGTCACGGCGCTGGGCTTTCCCTGGAGTTACCTGCGCGTCGCGGCTTTTGAGCGAGGCGAGGTAACCGGGTCTTTGGCGCTCTACCTCATTATTTGCGCAGCACTCGACCGACTCGCACAGCCCGACTGCCGCGTCACACTGGCTGATCTGGTCGTTTCCGAGACTCCGATATCGCTGGCCGAGGGCGTGATGATCGACGGCGATGGCGTGCGGCAGGCCTTGGCCGGGGTGCCACCGGCCGGCCTGTTCGCCGACGCCCCGGTCACTCCCCCGCGCTTCGCTCTCGCTGGACGCAGCGACGCGGAAGTCGTCACGGCTGCCGGCTATGCCCGCGCCGACGGACAGACGGCCGCCGCACTTGGGCTGGATCGTGACTCGATGATCACCGCGTGCGCGACTCTGTGGGGTCAGTCGCTGACTGCCGAGCGCGATGCGCGTGCCGGGGCCGGCGCGTCACGGCGGCAGCTCGGCATCATCACGTCCGAGTTGCGCGAGGAGTTGTCCGCCTACCTCGGCATGCAGACCGAGACGGGCGAGCCCGATAGCGCCGTACCGTAACTGACTGGGCAAGCGGCCGTCAGGTCTTGGCGTTGCCGGCGTGCCACTGATCCCAGGGAATGTTCCAGTCGCCCAGTCCTTCGGTGCCCGGAAGCGTCGGGCCGACGGTGTGCAGGACTTCGACGATGTCGCCGCGCTTGGTGTGGTCGTAGAACCAGCGGGCGTTGCTGGGACTGACGTTGAGGCAGCCGTGGCTGGTGTTGCTGTGGCCCTGCGCGCCCACCGACCATGGCGCGGAATGGACGTAGACGCCGCTGTAGGACATCTGGGTGGCGAAGTCCACCTCGGTGCGATAGCCGTTGGGCGAGTTGACTGGAACGCCGTAAGTCGATGAGTCCATGATCATGTGCGCGAACCGCTCGCCGATGATGTAGACGCCGTTGGCCGTTGGTGTGCTGTCCTTGCCCATCGAGATCGGCATCGTTTTGACGACATCACCGTTGACCCGCACGGTCAGCATCTTGGTGGTGTCGTCGGCGGTCACGATGACCTCGTCGCCGATGGTGAAGTGCGTGCTCATGCTGTCCTCGCCGAACACGCCGTCGCCCAAGTCGACGCCGTAGGTGTTGACCGCCACGTCGACTGCGGTGCCGGATTTCCAGTATTCCTTTGGCCGCCAACGCACTTCGCGGTTGTTCAGCCAGTAGAACGCACCCTCCACGGGCGGGTCGGTCGTCACGGCGATGGCTTTCTCGGCGGCGGCCCGGTTGGCGATGTTCTCGTCGAATCGGATGTGCACCGTTTGGCCGACGCCGACCACCTCACCGTCACGCGGAACGGCGTAGGGCATCGTCAAGTTCTTCGGTGAATGGGTCTGGAAACTCAGCTGTCGAGTCGTCACACCGCCCAGACCGCGCGCTTTGGCGGTGATCGTGTAGCGCCGGTTGTAGCCGAGCGGCTCGGTGGTTTTCCAGTGCACGCCGTCCGGGCTCAGTTGACCGCCGATCGACCTGCCGTTCTCGTTGGCCATGGTCACCGAAGCCAGCACGCCGTCGTCAGCGCTCACCGTCACCGGGTTATCCACCGCCACCCCGACGGCGCCGTCGGTCACCGAGGCGGTCAGCTTGGGAACCAGCAAGTCACCAAAAGGTGTGCCCTTGTCGAAGATGATGTTCGCCGGCGGTGTGTTGCCGCCGCTGCTGCAGGCAGCGACGCCGAATACCGCCAGCGGCACCATCAGCGCTGCCGCCCAGCGCCGACGGCGACGCGCGCGCGTCATCGAATCACCTGACATCTGGCTTTGTCCCCTTGTGGCCCACCGACCCAGTACTACTGCCCAGTAGTCTAGGTGCTGCACGCGCGACCGCAGTGCCTACTGTCGGCGATTTCACCCGACGGCGGCAAGTTGTTATTGTGGCGTGTCTAGAACGATCCAAGCGCCGTTAGCTCAGTTGGTAGAGCAGCTGACTCTTAATCAGCGGGTCCGGGGTTCGAAACCCTGACGGCGCACTTCAAAGCGTGTATTACCTCGGCTGATGCTTGACGTTTCGTCTTCGGCTGATGCCTGACAGTGTTTCGGCTGATTGTTGACAGGTACTTCGGTTGATCCTTGACACTCCCTGAATGAGGGAGTTGAGCGTGGCTGAGCAGAGGTATCAGGCTGTGTTGGCGGTGATCAGCGACGGGTTGGAGGTGTCGCTGGTCGCTGACAAGGTGGGTGTGTCGCGGCAAACGCTGCACACCTGGTTGGGGCGCTATGAGAGCGAGGGCCTGGAAGGGCTCAACGATCGCTCGCATCGGCCCGCGCATTGTCCGCATCAAATGCCCGCCGAGGTGGAGGCGGCGCTGTTGGAGTTGCGCCGGTCGCGCCCGTATTGGGGTCCGCGCCGGCTAGTCCATGAGTTGGCCAAGCGTGGGGTGGCGCCGGTGCCCTCGGAATCCGGGGCTTATCGGGCCTTGGTGCGAGCGGGCATGATCGATCCAGCCGACCGCGACCGGCGCTCACGGAAGTGGAAACGCTGGGAGCGCGGCGCGCCGATGGAGCTGTGGCAGCTCGACGTGGTGGGCGGATTCCCGATCGCCGATGGAACATCGGCGAAGGCATTGACCGGCCTTGATGACCATTCCCGGATGTGTGTGTCGGCGCGGTTGATGGCCCGCGAGCGCACCCGGGCGGTGTGTGATGGGTTCCGTCTGGCGCTGGCCACCTACGGGGCGCCCGATCAAGCACTGACGGATAACGGCAAAGTATTCACCGGGCGGTACAACCATCCGCCGGTGGAAGTGCTCTTTGATGCGATCTGCCGCGAGCATGGCATCGAGCATCTGTTGACCCAGCCACGCAGCCCGACCACTACCGGCAAGATCGAGCGGTTCCATCGCAGTTTGCGGGCTGAATTCCTCAGCGACCAAAAGCCTTTCACCAATCTCAAGACCGCTCAGCAGGCTGTTGACGAGTGGGTCGATTACTACAACAACGACCGCCCGCATCAGTCGCTGGATATGGCCACTCCGGCGCAACGGTTCAGCCCTGCGCCCGGGGCACAACTAGCGTCGACGAAGATTCCACCGGCTGGCCGCGATCACACCGGCGGGGATTGGGTCAGTCGCCGGGTGGGCTCCAACGGGATCGTCTGCGTGTCCTGGCAACAGGTCTGCGTGGGTCGACACCACGCCGGGAAGGCCTGCGACGTTCATGTTGACGGCGAACTGTTGAGGTTTTGGATCGGCGACGAACTAGTCAAAACCGCCGCCCGCACCAGCCGCGGAGAGGTACGAAACAAACGGGCCCTGCGCACAAGCACCAGGACCTAAACCACAACACGAGTGTCAAGGATCAACCGACATAGAAACGTCAAGGATCAACCGACTCTGAACAGGCGCACTTACTCCCGTGTCGATCGCGATATCAACAGCTATCGCTCGCAGTCATCCGTCTCAATAGAGAGCTCCCAGGAATCCGGCATCAACCGGTACGCATAACCGCCCGCCCGGGCGGGTAGACGGCGGGTGGAACGGTCCAAGCAGCGCCGTGCCCAATGCGGACGGTGCAATTCGGAGATCCGCCCCGGCGCATTTCCCTCAGCTCGACCGTGCCTTCAGAGAACGAAGGGACCGAGGTTGCCATCGACCGGCGGGAGGAGCTTCTGATGCCGGAGGTCGAACTCCACCACGAGGGACACCCGAAGTATCGCCGGATGGTGCGTTTCGACTGGTCGGAGACGCCGCTGCATTGGGTGCCCGATGACCCGTTCTCGACGCACATGATGAACGTCTTGCATTTGTTGCTCCCCGAGGGCGAGCGGCACTTCATCAAGGCGGTCTTGGAGGCATCGTCGCTAGTGGACGATCCGGAGTTGGAAGCGGCCATCAAACCGTTCATCCAGCAGGAGTCCTGGCATGCCTGGGCGCACCAAGTAGTGCTGGACCATTTAGCCGAACAAGGCATCGAGACCAAGCCGTATACCGATCGGCTGGGCAAGACGTTGTCGGTGATGTTAGGTGATCCGCCCAAGTTCTTCCCGCCGGCGTTGAAGCGATGGTGGCTGTACCGGCGCCTGGCCGATGTGGCGGCGCTGGAACATTTCACGGCGATGCTGGGCCAGTGGGTGCTGACGAACCGGGGTCTGGACTATGCGCGTACCGACCCCATGATGCTCGACTTGCTGCGCTGGCATGGCGCTGAAGAGGTGGAGCATCGCTCGCTGGTATTCGATGTCTACCAGCACGTCTGCGGGAACTATTGGATCAGGGCGTTCTCGATGTTGTTCACCGCGCCGCTGTTCATAGGCTGGTGGATTGCGGGAGCTCGTTACCTGATGGCCCAGGACCCGACCATCGATCGCAAGTGGCGTTGGCGGGACTGGCTCTGGGCTGCCCGCGAATACCGGTTGCCGGGGCCATGGAAGCTTCTCGTAACGACGCCCGGCCGGTATATGCGGCCCAGTCATCATCCAAACGACGAGGCGTCCACCCAGATGGCGGTCGACTACCTGAACTACTCGCCGGCGGCGAAAGCCGCGCGCGAGCGAGCGCGCTCGCAAGGAAAGTTAGAGGGACCCGACAGCCCCCGGGGCATCACCGGTTCCGAAGAGTCGCCGGAAAGGACCACGGTTCGATGAAGGTTTCGGTGGATCTCGACACCTGCGACGGCAACGGCGTGTGCATGAGCATCTGCCACGAAGTGTTCGACGTACAAGAAGACGGACTGCACCTCCTCCAGGAGGAACCGCGCGCGGAGCTGCGCCAACAGTTGATAGGTGCCGAGGTGTCTTGCCCCACCCAGGCGATCACAGTGAAGGACTGACCCGATGCCCGGTCGCCAGCTGAGGCAGGTTGTTGTTGTCGGCTCCGGCGTGGCGGGGACACGAGCGGCGGAGACCCTCCGACAGGACGGTTACGACGGCGCCCTGACAATCGTGGGTGCCGAGCGGCACGCTCCCTACCATCGGCCGCCGCTCTCGAAGAAGCTGCTCACCGGAAAGGTGCATAGGGCGGGCGTCGACCTTGCACCTCAATTCGAACTGGAAGCGCGCGTGCTGAGAGGCGCGTCGGCGATCAAGTTGGACATGTCGGCCCGCACCGTCCATCTGCGCGACGAGAACCAAGACTTGTCGTTGGAATTCGACGGACTGGTGATCGCCAGCGGCGCGCTCCCGCGCCAATGGCCGGGCGGTCCGGTTCCCGATGGGGTGTTGATGCTGCGCACGGTCGACGACTGCCTGGCGATTCGGGAACGCTTGGATTCACGTCCCCGGTTAGTCGTGGTCGGCGGCGGATTTATCGGTGCCGAGGTCGCCGCGAGTTGCCGATCGCTAGGGCTGGACGTGGTGCTCGTCGAAAAAGCCGCCGGCCCGTTGCTGGCCGCGCTGGGCAACGAGATGGCAGCTCGCTGGGCCCAACTGCACCGCGGACATGGCGTGGACTTGCGGGTCGGCGTCGGTGTCGACGAAATCGTCGGTAACGGCAGAGTGGAGGCGGTTCGGCTCACTGATGGGTCGCAGGTCCCGGCCGATCTGGTCATCATCGGCCTGGGCGTGACTCCCGCCACCGACTGGCTCAGCGGCTCGGGATTGCGTGTGGACGACGGGGTGGTCTGCGATGCCACAGGCGCCGCCGAAGACGCCAAAGACGTCGTCGCTGCGGGTGACGTAGCGCGATGGTGGCATCCGCTATATGACCGCTACCTGCGTACGGAACACTGGGACGACGCGCGACGTCAGGGCGCAGCGGCCGCTCGCACGCTGTTGGCAGGCCCCGAAGGCGCCGAGACCTACGATGAGGTGCCCTATTTCTGGTCCGATCAGTATGACGTCAAGCTTCAGATGCTGGGTGTAACAACCGATTACGATGCATTCGAGATTGTTGAAGGCGATCCCGATGCATGGGAATTCGTCGCGGCATACGGGCGAGGCGGTCGCACCATCGCAGTGCTGGCAACGATCCCAGGACGGGCGCATGCCTATCTCGATGCCGTCCACAAGCGTGCTGAATTTCCGCCGAGGCGGTCGGCTTAACCACTACGGGCTATTGCGAACGGCCCTGTAGCGCTGCGGCTTCTGCTCCGGTCAGCGATCGCGGATTTTGCGGACCACCAGCACGACGGCGAGCGCCCCAATCCCGGCCAGCGAAACCGCGACCGCGGGTTTCTTGACGAAGGCGACCACTCCGGCTTTGACGTCGTCGGCGATGCGGCGGGGATTGGCCCGCTCAGCCAATGAATCGACGGTCGACGCCAGTTGGTCGCGGGCCTGGTCGATCTCCTGCTTGATGGTGTCGGGATCCCGGTCCGCCACGCTGTCCTCCCTGTCCTCCCGCACCACCGGCCTGGCCCGGGTGCTACCGAACTACCCTAGTGGCGATCGCAAGCGCGGCGAAGCCGGGCGCAGCGGGTCGCCACGCGGTGACCCGAGCAGCCGGCGCCGACGTCGATGCGCTGGTGAAAAGAAAGGGATCGCGTTGACCGACACCGCACGCCTGCAGCCCGGCGACCAAGCGCCCGCCTTCAGCCTGCCCGACGCCGACGGCAATACGGTGTCGCTGGCCGACTACAAGGGCCGTCGCGTCGTCGTCTACTTCTATCCGGCGGCGTCGACCCCCGGCTGCACCAAACAGGCCTGCGACTTCCGCGACAATCTGCGGGAGCTCAACAGCGCGGGACTCGACGTCGTCGGCATCTCCCCCGACAAGCCGGCCAAGCTGGCCAAGTTCCGCGACGCCGAGGGGTTGACGTTTCCGTTGTTGTCCGATCCCGACCGCGAGGTCTTGAGCGCCTGGGGCGCCTACGGCGAGAAGAAGATGTACGGCAAGACCGTCCAAGGTGTCATCCGCTCGACGTTCGTCGTCGACGAGAAGGGCAAGATCGCCGTCGCGCAGTACAACGTGAAGGCCACCGGCCACGTAGCCAAGCTGCGCCGCGACCTATCGGTGTAGATCGCCCAGTGCGGCCAGTAGCAGCGCTTCGCTGGTCGCGGCCCGCTCCAGCACCCCGAGGTGCAGGCTCTCGTTGACGCTGTGCGCCTGTGTGGCCGGGTCTTCGACGCCGGTGACCAGGATCGTCGCCTTCGGGAAGGCGGCGGCGAACTCGGCGATGAACGGAATCGAGCCGCCCATTCCCATCTCGACCGGTTCGGCGCCCCATGCCTGGCGGAATGCCGCGCGTGCGACGTCATAGACCGGCCCGTCCGCATCGACGACATAAGGCTGGCCGACATCGCCGGGGGTGACGGTCACCTGAGCGCCCCACGGCGCATGCTGTTCCAGGTGCGTGCTTAGCGCGTCGAGGTGCGCGGCGGCGTCACCGCCGGGGGCGACCCGCATGCTGACTTTGGCCCGAGCGCGCGGGATCAGGGTATTCGACGACGCCGCAACGGTTGTGGTGTCGATGCCGATTACCGTGATCGCCGGTTTGGCCCACAGCCGGTGTGGCACCGAACCGGATCCGATTTCGGTCACACCATCCAGCAAGCCGGTTTCGGCGCGTACTCGCTCGGTGGGATAATCGACTGCGGCCGCAGTACTTTCGTGCAGTCCGGACACGGCGACATTTCCGTCGTCGTCATGCAGACTGGCCAACAGGCGCACCAGCACGCTTAGCGCGTCGGGAACCACACCGCCCCACAGCCCAGAGTGCAGCCCGTGGTCGAGGGTGGCGACTTCGACCACGCAGTCGGCGAGCCCGCGCAGCGACACCGTCAACGACGGGACGTCAGTGCTCCAGTTGTCCGAGTCGGCGATCACGATCACGTCAGCGGCCAATACGTCGCGGTGGTCGGCCAGCAGCCGCCCCAGCGACGGCGAACCCGACTCTTCTTCGCCTTCGACGAACACCGTCACTCCAACTGGCGGGTTGCCGTCGTGCGCCCGAAATGCCGCCAAATGTGTTGCGATGCCTGCTTTGTCGTCGGCGCTGCCGCGTCCGTAGAGTCGGCCATCGCGTTCGGTCGGCTCGAACGGCGGCGATACCCACTGGGCGGGATCACCCTCGGGCTGGACGTCGTGGTGGGCGTACAGCAGCACGGTGGGTGCTCCCGGCGGCGGCGGGTGCCGGGCGATGACGGCAGGTGCACCGTCGGCGCTGACGATCTGCACATCGCCAAAACTGGCCTGCGACAGCAAGTCCGCGACAGCTTGCGCGCTGCGGTGGACCTCGCTGCGCCGCGCCGGGTCGGCCCACACCGACTCGATGCGCATCAGGTTCTCCAGGTCACGGCGCACCGACGGCAGGACGGCGCGGACCTGTTCGACCAGTTCGCTCATAGCCTCGAGGCTAGTGCGCGGCCAGCGAGTCGCGAGCGTGCGCAGTTGTACGCGCTTCTTCGGCGTGTCGTGTACAAACACGCACGCTCGCGCCCAGGACTACTAAGCCTCCAGGATCGCTACCGCGGCGGCGGTGTCGCCTTCGTGGGTCAGCGACACGTGGATCGTCACCTCGGCCAAGTGTTTGGCGATGGCCCCGGTCAGCCGCACTCGGGGTCGCCCCCACATGTCGGTGACCACCTCGATGTCGCGGTGGATACCTTCCGGCAGCACCGGCCGCTGGGAGAACCGCGAGCCCGACCACGCCTTGATCACCGCCTCCTTGGCGGCCCAGCGTGCGGCTAAGTGCCGCGCCGCCGAGGAGCTCTTGTCGGAGGCGTCGCGCCGCTCACCCGGTGTGAACGTCTCGGCGAACACCGTGCCGGGCTGGTCGACCTGGTCGGCGAACTCCGGAATGGACACCACGTCGATCCCCACTCCGACGATGCTCATAGGCGCCGAGGCTATCGGATGTAGATGTCGTCATCGCCCAGGCGGGCCGCCGCGTCGAGCAGCATCGCCGCCTCCTGCCGCTTCTCGGACACCGCGTGGTCGAAGCGACGGTCGGCGGGCCGCTCATACATCGGCGGGCCACCGGCGATCGCCGACGCCAGTCGGCGCTGGCCGGCCAATACCCGAGCGTCAGCGCGCTGCTGATACTCCACACGCTGCTCGGGGCTCAACGCCGCCAGGAAAGCCTGCGGGTGCACCAGCGCGATCACACCCGACACATGCCCGAATCCGAGGCTGGTCACCAGGCCAGCCTTGAGCGGGAACTTTTCGCCGAGCCGCAAGGTGTCTCGCACCCACACGAAGTGCGCGGCGCCGGCCAACTCGTCGTCGACGCAATCCAGGCTGCGGTTGGGCGGAATGACCCCGTCACGCAGGATCTGGCACAACCCCATCATCTGGAAGACCGCCGCGCCACCCTTGGCGTGTCCGGTCAGGCTCTTCTGCGACACGATGAACAGCGGTGCCCCGTCGGACCGTCCGAGCGAATCAGCAAGCCGCTCATGCAGTTCCGTTTCGTTGGGGTCGTTGGCCAGTGTCGAGGTGTCGTGCTTGGAGATCACCGCGATGTCATCGGCGCCGACGCCCAGTTTGGCCAACGAACGGGCCAGCAGCGAATCCTTGCCGCCACGCCCGGCGCCCAGCGCGCCGAGCCCTGGTGCCGGAATCGAGGTGTGCACCCCGTCCCCGAACGACTGCGCGTAACCGACCACGGCCAGCACAGGCAGCCCCATCTTGACCGCGAGATCGCCACGGGACAGCAGGATCGTGCCGCCGCCCTGGGCTTCCACGAAGCCCAGCCGGCGCCGATCGTTCGGCCGGGAGAACTTCGCGTCGCTGATGCCCCGGCCGCGCATCATGCCGGTGTCGGCGGTGGCCGCCATGTCGCCGAACCCCATGATTGCTTCCAGCGTCAGATCGTCGAACCCGCCGGCGACGACCAATTCGGCTTTGCCCAGCCGGATCTTGTCGACACCCTCCTCGACCGACACCGCCGCGGTCGCGCACGCGCCGACGGGGTGGATCATCGAGCCGTAGCTGCCGACGTAGGACTGGATCACATGGGCTGCAACAACATTCGGCAATACCTCTTGCAGAATGTCATTCGGCTTGTTGCGGCCCAACAGATTACCGTGGTACATCGTCTGCATGGACGTCATGCCGCCCATCCCGGTGCCCTGAGTGCTGGCCACCAGTGTCGGGTGCACGTAACGCATCAGCTCGGCCGGGGTGAACCCGGCAGACAGAAACGCGTCGACTGTGGCCACGATGTTCCACAACGCCACCCGGTCGATCGACGTCGCCATGTCGGGGCTGATGCCCCACACCGTCGGGTCGAAGCCGGTCGGGATCTGCGCACCAACCGTCCGGGACAACTTGGTCTTGCGTGGCACCCGAATTTCGGTGCCCGCCTTGCGGATCACCTCCCAGTCGGAGGAGTCGGGCACCGGCCGGATGACGGTGTGGTCTGGGTCGAACTGGACGAACGCGCGAGCGTCGGCCTCGCTGGACACCACGAACGCGAAGTCCTTATCCAAGAACACGCTCACCAACAGCGGTGAGGCGTGGTCAGGGTCGATCGCGCCGTCGTCAACGAACTCGCGGATCCCGACCCGTTCCACCACGGTGTCGTGGTAGCGCTCGACGAGTTCAGCTTCATCGACGAGATCACCGGATTCGGTGTCATACCAACCCGGTTGCGGATCGTCTTCCCAACGGATCAGTCCGGTGGTCCAGGCCAGTTCCAGCACTCCGGCCGCCGACAGTTCGTTTTCGACCTCCATCTCGAACCGGGTGCGCGACGAACCGTACGGGCCGAGCTCGGCGCCACCGACGACCACCACCAGGTCGGCCGGGTCGACGTCGAGGTCGTGCCATTCCGGAGGCGGCGCCGGGCGGTAGCCGCGCGGCGGTGATGGCAGCGCGGCGATGGTGCCCTCGGGCGTGGTGTCGTCGGCCGTGGCGTCGGTGGCTGTCTCTTCGCGAGCTTTGGCGGCCAGTTCGGCCATGTCCAGTTCGACGTCCCCGAGACCGCCGGTCAGGTCCACCTTCATCGGCGACTGGGCGGCAGCGGCCTTGGACTCGACGTCGCAGAGCCCCAGCAGCATGCCGGCCATCTGGTCGGTGGAATACGTTGTCACGCCGGCCTCTTCGACGGCGCTGACGATGGCGTCGTTGTGGCCCATCAAACCGGTGCCGCGGGTCCAGCCGATCAGCGCATGCGCCAAGCTGACTCGCTGCGCCCACGACGATTCGGCGTGCCAACGAGTGACGACGGCGTCCAGCGCGGACTTCGCTTCGCCGTACGCGCCGTCACCACCGAACATGCCGCGGTTCGGTGAGCCGGGCAGCACCACGTGCAGCCGTGACGCGATGTCCCGGTCGGCGCCGATGCTCGACAGGCCACCGATGAGCCGCTGCACGGCCCACAGCAGCACCTTCATCTCCATCTCAGCGCGCGACCCGGCCTCCGACAGGTCACCGGCGACGCGGGGTGCCGCGAACGGGAACAGCAATGTCGGGGTTTGTGCGTCTTTGATGTGAATCGACTGCGGCCCAAGGCTTTCGGTTTGCTCGGTGCCAATCCAATCGACCAGCGCGTCGATGTCCGAGTAGGAGGCCATGTTGGCGGCCACCACCCACAGGGCAGCGCCGTAGCGGGCGTGGTCGCGATACAGCTGGCGGTAGAAAGCCAGCCGTTCGTCGTCCAGCCGCGATGTGGTCGCGATGACGGTAGCGCCGCCGTCGAGCAACCGTCCAACCACCGATGCGGCGATCGAGCCCTTCGAGGCGCCAGTGACCACGGCAACCTCGTTGCTGTAGCGACCCTTATCGGGATTCTCCGCGCCGCCGGCGATCCGCCCATACAGCGTGGCGTGCAGCTGACGTCCGGCGGCCAGCGACTTGCCCTGCCACCAGGTGGCCTGAGTTGCCACGACATGCCCGGCGCCTTCGAACCTTTCGGACAGCCGGGTCCAGTCGGCATCGATTTCGTCCTCATCGGCCAGCCACAGCTTGACCAAATCCTCACGTGCGCTGGCCCAGCGGTCGTCGAAGACGACGGCTTTCTTGGCGTCGAATACCGGCGCCACCAACCGCGGCCAGTCGGAACCCAGTTCGGCGGTGACCAGATCGATGAGTTCGGCGTCGGTAGCGGCCGCGGGCGCGCTGACCGGGTCGTCGAGGCCCAACTGACCGAGCACCAGACGGGCCGCCGACGCCAGCACGCCGTCGCGGCCGGTGATCTGGTCGGTGAATTCGCTCAGCGCAGCCGCGTCGACTGTCGCGCCACCGCCGGCACCGGAGGATGGCAGCGCCACTGCAACTCCTTGCCGCGCAGCCACCGCGGCGACCGCGGCGTCGATGACCTTGTCGACGGACGCGGCGTCAGCCAACGCGCCCTCATGCAGGTCGCCCAGCGCGCCGCCGCGGACACTGGTTCCCTCGCGGGTGCCCAGCGCGACCTCCACTGTGACGTGCTTGACCCAACCGTCGCCGAGTTCCCAGGTCTTTTTCACCCGCTCGCCGATCGCGGCCGGCCGCTTGCCCGACGGGCCGAACGCCGTGCGTAGCTGGTCGTTGATCGCGTCGGAAAGCACTGGCCCGTAAGGCTTGTAGGTGCGGGCCAGCTTCGTGACCTGTGATCGCAGCCCGGCCAGGTCGGCGTCGGCGGCGCCGTCGATGGCGCCCAGGTTCAGCTCCGAGCCCAGGTCGACCAGCAGCTGGTTACGTCGTGAGGACGCACCGTCGGTGATCGACTCGATGGAGTCGAGCGCTTCGATCTGGTCCATGCGCATCTTGGCTGACAGCGCGATCAGCGTCAGTGTGGCGTCCGCGGCATCGAACGAGAGGTCGTCGGGCCGCGGGCCACTCGAGGTCGCGGGCGCTGGGGCGGCGGGAACGGGCG
Organism: Mycobacterium sp. NGS62; assembly: GCF_059812285.1. Classification (NCBI taxonomy): domain Bacteria; kingdom Bacillati; phylum Actinomycetota; class Actinomycetes; order Mycobacteriales; family Mycobacteriaceae; genus Mycobacterium; species Mycobacterium sp. NGS62. The sequence continues at coordinate 839,723 of NZ_JCALCK010000001.1, forward strand.
TCGCCTCTGCGGTCACCGGTGCGGCCACCTCGGAATCCGCAACCGCCTCGTCCGCTTCTTCCGGCTCGGGGTCGGTGTCGGTGGCGAACAGCACCGGGGCGTCGCGCTCGGCGTTGAGCACTTCCACTGTGCTGTGGGCAAATTCGGGCAGCTTGAGGGTGTTGGTGGCCAATCCGGCGACGGTCGGCGAAGATTTCACCCCGATTTCGACGAACCGCTCTACACCCAGACCGCCGGCCGCCTCTTCGGTGAACAGCAGGTCCTGCGTTTCGATCCAGCGCACCGGGCTGGCGAACTGCCAGGCCAGCAACTCGATGAAGATCGTGCGCATCATCTCGCTGGGCCGCTCGGACCGCCAGACGTCGTAGTCGGCGAGGATCTCGTCCAGCGGCTCGGCGGGCACCAGATCCCGGATCTCCTGAATGAAGTCGCGGTCCAGGGTGAACGGCCGCGGCACCAGGTTGGGGATGTAGCGCCCGACGATCAGGTCGGGATCCTTGTCGCGCGGCAGCAGCCGCTCCAACGACCGGCGGAATTCGGCCACACCGACTCGCAACACACGCGAGTGGAACGGCACGTCGATGCCCGGCACCAGAATGAACGAGCGCTTGCCGCCGGTGATCTCGCGGCGCCGCTCCACTTCGGCTTCCAACGCTTCGAGACCACGCACCGTGCCGGCGATCGCGTACTGCGAGCCGCGCAGGTTGAAGTTGACGATCTCAAGAAACTCACCAGTATTCGCCGCAATGTCGGCGACGAACCCAGGCACGTCGGCGTCGGGCAGATCGATCTGCGACGGGCGGATGGCGGCCAGCCGGTAGTTGGAGCGGCCCAACTCATCACGCGGCACGATGTCGTGCATCTTCGAGCCGCGGTGGAACACGGCCTCCAGCAGCGCGTCGAGTTCAAACACGCCACTGACGCAGGCCAGCGCGGTGTACTCCCCGACCGAGTGGCCGCACGCGATGGCGTCTTCGACAAATGCGCCCTGCTCACGCATCTCGGCAACCTGGGCGGCTGCCACCGTCGCCATCGCCACCTGAGTGAACTGCGTCAGGAACAGCACGCCGTCGGGATGTTGGTAGTGCACGGCGTTGGCAATGATGCTGGTCGGGTTGTCGCGGACCAGGTGCAGCACCGAGAAGCCCAGCGTGTCACGGGTGAACCTGTCGGCCTCGTCCCACACCTTGCGGGCGGCCTTGGATCGGGCCCGGACGTCCATGCCCATGCCCTTGTGCTGAATACCCTGGCCGGGGAACGCATAGACCGTCTTGGGCGCGGCCAGCCGGGCCGTCGCCGACATGACGAGATCCGGACCAATCTTTGCACTGACCTCCACAACCTCTGCACCCTGGTCGATTCCGACCCGGTCGACCCGGAAGTCCACCTCGTCGCCCGGGCGCACCATGCCCAGGAAACGCGCGGTCCAGCCGATCAGCCGGGCCGGTGGCCGGGCCTGCCCGTCGGTAGCGGTCACCACGTGCTGCGCCGCGGCCGAGAGCCACATGCCATGCACGATCGGCGATTCCAGGCCCGCCAACAACGCGGCGGCCCGGTCGGTATGAATCGGGTTGTGGTCACCGGAGACCACCGCGAATGGCCGCATGTCGACCGGCGAACTCAGCGCGACGTCGCGGCGACGGCGCCGCGGGGTGTCGGTGGCGTTGTCGGAGACCGCGCCACCGGCCCGCTGCGGGTCGGTCAGCTCGACCGCTCCGGTGCGGCCGCGGATCGCGAACCGCTCCTCGAGTTTCGCCAGCACCGTGCCGTCTGAACTCGCGACAGTCACCGAGACCGGAACCACCCGACCGACCTCGGTGTCGGTGGCCGCTGAAGCCGTTGCAGTAACGGTTAATTCGGCCGGAACGGTGGGCAGCTGCCCGACCAAATGCGCGGCATGATCCAAATGCACCAGACTCAGCAGACCCTCCACCACCGGCACCCCGGTGTCGGTAACGGCCGAGCCGATGGTGGAAAACACCGCGGGCCAGCAACTGCCGACCAGTGCGTCGGGCACGGTGGTCAACCCGGGCGCCAGCGGCTCGCCGAAGGTGGCGGTGACGCCGGTGTGGTCGGCCACTCGCTCGGGGTCCCAGCCCACGGTGACGGTGGCCGTCCTGTCCTGCACCGGCGGCAGCGCGTCGGGCCCGTCGACCCCCGCGGCGATGGCCAGCACCGACCGCATCGCGCTCGCCGCATCGTCGGTCTCGACCACCGGGGTGCCGCCGTCGACGGTGGCGGCCGGCAAGGTGAACCGGATGTCAATCCAAGTGCCAGATAACGGCACGCTCAGCACGACCTGATCACCGTCGGTGTGCAGCCGCGCTCCGGTGGAGGAATGTGTGGCAGTGCGGTTTTCGTGCACCTGCCATTCGCCCGGATCGGCGATACGGTGCACCGGGTTGGTGGCAGCGCGGCCTGCCCACAGCACGTCGGGGGCGTCGAGCACAACAGCCAACGGCCCACTCACATCGGCGCGGCCCTGGCGGCGCGCGGTCACCGACTCCGGTTGCCCGTTAGCCGAGACCAGCTCGTCGATGGCGGCCTGCTCGAAGCGGTCCAGCAATTCGCCGACCGGCTCGTCGAGCCGGGTGATACCGGCCACCGCGGCGGTGCCCGGGATGATGCAGACCTGGTCGGCGTCGTAGCGGGCATCGTGTGCCTGCCACAGCGAATCGCTGCGCCACCAACGCCGTACGTCCTTGTCGATGACCGGCACGAAGTTGACCGGCTTGCCCAGCGTCTTGCACAACGTGACGAAGAACGACACGTCGGCCGGGTGCAGTTGGACGGTCTCGGCGTCGGGGTAGCTCGAAAGAAGAACGGCGATGGCCTCGTTGGGGTTTTCCAGGAGCCGATCGTTGTTGAACGAAGTCTCGATGGGGCCGTAGTCCTGCGTGTGGAGGCGGGCTTCGGCTCGTTGCAGCATCTGTGCGAAACGGTCACGCCAAGTGTCGGCCAGCCACGGACTGCCCGGCGACGCGGTGTCGGCGGTCGAATCGCCGTCGCCGATCGCCAATTCGACGTAACGCTGCAGCCACTGCAGATACGTCATCTCGGCGACGTCACCGAAGTACGGCTTGGCGGTGTTGGCCATCGCGGCGATGAGCTCGTCGCGGCGGGCGGCCACCGCTTCGGCGTCTCCGGCGACCTCGTCGAGCAGTCGGCCGCACCGCGAGGCGGTGTTGTCGATCTCGTGGATGTCCGCGCCGAGCTGGCTACGGCTGGACGCCATGCCGCCCTGCGCTTTTCCGGCGCTGATCCACTGGTCGGTGCCCTGCGTCTCGACCAGCATCCGCTTGACCGACGGCGAGGTGGTCGACTCCTTGGTCGCCATCGCAGCAGTACCGACCAGGATGCCGTCGACCGGCATCAACGGGAAGCCGTAGGACTCGGCCCAGTGCCCGGTCAGGTATTCGGCTGCCCGCTCGGGGGTGCCGATCCCGCCGCCCACACAGACGGTGATGTTGGGCCGCGACCGCAGCTCGGAGTAGGTGGTCAACAGTAGGTCGTCGAGGTCTTCCCAGGAGTGGTGACCGCCCGCGCGGCCGCCCTCGATGTGCATGATCACCGGCTTGGTCGACACCTCGGTGGCGATGCGGATCACGGAGCGGATCTGCTCGACGGTGCCCGGCTTGAACACCACGTGAGTGATCCCGATTTCGTTGAGCTCGTCGATCAGTTCGACGGCTTCTTCCAGTTCGGGAATGCCGGCACTGACGACCAGTCCGTCGATCGGTGCGCCGGACTGACGGGCCTTCTGTACCAACCGCTTTCCGCCGACCTGCAGCTTCCACAGATACGGGTCGAGAAACAGCGCGTTGAACTGGAACGTGCGGCCCGGCTCCAAGAGGCCGGTGAGCTCCTCGATGCGGTCGTCGAAGATCGGTTCGGTGACCTGGCCACCGCCGGCCAGCTCGGCCCAGTGCCCCGCGTTGGCGGCAGCAGCGACGATCTTGGCGTCGACGGTGGTCGGTGTCATACCCGCCAGCAGGATCGGCGAGCGGCCGGTCAGCCGGGTGAACTTCGTTGAGAGCTTGACTCGCCCGTCGGGCAGGCTGACCACCGAAGGCGCGTAGCTCGACCAAGCCCTCGCCACCTCGGGGACGGCGCCGACCGTGAACAGATTGCGTTGACCCCCGCGGGTGGCCGCGGGCACGATCCCGATGCCCAGGCCGCGGATGACCGGGGCGGTCAAGCGGGTCAAGATGTCGCCCGGCCCCAAGTCGAGAATCCAGCGAGCCCCGGCGTCGTGGATCGAAGCGACCTCCTCCACCCAGTCGACGGGCTTCACCAACACGGACTCGGCCATGGCGCGGGCCAAGTCGACATTCAGGCCTACTTTTTCGGCCCAGTCGGCGACAATGTCGATGCCATCAGCCAGCCGCGGCGTGTGGAAACCCACCTCGACCTGCACCGGCTCGAAGACGGGGGCGAAGACGTCGCCGCCGCGAATCTTGTTCTTGCGGTCGGCTTCCTCTTTCTCCGAGATCTGCTTGCAATACAGCTCGAACCGTGACAGCTGCTCGGGAGTCCCGGTGATGACGACGGCGCGCCGGCCGTTGCGGATGGACAGCACCGGCGGCAGCACGGTCCGGACGTCTCGGGTGAACTCTTCGAGCAACCGCTGGATGCGGTCGGGATCAGCATTGGACACCGACACCATCGGCGAGCGGTCCCCCAGCGCCGAGATGCCGCGCCGGCGAGCTACCAACGTGCCGGCCGCACCGATCAACTGCGCCAGCGCCAGCAGTTCGATATCACGTGCACCCGCGGTCTTCAGCGCCTCAACCGCCAGCACGCCTTGCGAGTGTCCGGCCAGCGCCACTGGCGGATTGCCGGACAGGTCCAGGCCCTGGCGCGCCAGCGTGCGCACGGCGGCAATCTGGCTGAGCAGCACGCCGGGCAGCGAGACTGCCGCCGAGGTCAGATGCTTGGCGGAAGGAATCGGATCTTCGGCGGCCAGCGCGCGGACCCAACGCAGCGGTTCAAAGCCGATCGGACGCACCACCACCAGCTCATCGGCGACCGGTTCGAGTAGCAGATGCGCCTCGCCGACCAGCGTCGTCAACTCCGACTCGATACCGGCCGAGGACACCAGCTCTTCCAGGCTCTCCAGCCAGGCGCTGCCCTGGCCGCCGAACGCGACGGCAAAGGGCTCGCCGGCGGTCAGACGATCGACGAGAGCATGAGCGCCCTGCGTGGCCTGCGCGGTCATCTTGTCGCGGTCGGCGGACACCCGGTCATGCTCGTGGATCGTCACGTTGCCAATCTCCCTGTAATGCTCGTATCGCTGCGGTGTCAGAGCGGCGCTGCCCTGGGTGTCGTTGAGTCCCCGTCGGAATCCCCGGCCCTACTCGACTGACTCGCCCATCACCGGGGCGCCGAAATCGAGCGTCGGCTGCAATAAGAGTGTCATAAGAACCGGTGCGTTTTCCTGTGCCGATCGGTTACTAGCGAGTTCTACGCGCGGGTAATGGTTACGTGGGTAACACGCCGTCGAACCGCGCCCGGAAGCGTCCGGACCAAACCTGCTGCATGCAGGTGGTTACGGTCGAGTAGGCACAACAGTGCAGATCACGGCAGTATTGTTATTAAATCGTTATGCGCAAAATCTGAGCTGCGGCGTCGGCTTGTGACTGCGCCGGTTGTCTGGTCGTCTGGCGATCAGCGGAACCCGAGAGCGCGGCGGAAGTTTGCTGGAACTTACCCGCGAGTCAGCTTTGCCCACAGTGTTGCGGCGCCAGTGACCAGGCTCAGTTCCACTGCCCGAATTGCGGCTTGACGATGTTGTTGATGTCCACCCCGACGCCGCCGACGCTGCGCTTGTCGATCTCGACCTGATGGAGGTTGGCGGCCGGATGGGTGAAGCCTTTCGGCGAGCCCCAATTGTGCTGCCAGAAATACGAGCCCAGGCCGTCCTGCAGGGCCCAGTCGATCGTTTTGGAGTTGGCATAGACGCCGACGCGCTGGCGGCCGAGCACGGATTCCCAGCCGCGCAGATACGGTGCGACCTGCTGTTTGTACTGTTCATAGGACGGGTCGTCGTCGATTGAGGCGTAGATCGGAGCGCCCACCGGCCCCCCGGCGGCGGTGTGCAACTGCCATCCACGCTTGGCATGAGTGACGCCGGCGTTTTGGCCGCCCAGCCAGTCGGCGGTGTCCTGCTTGCCGTACTGGTAGCACGACACGATCTTCAGACCGCCCTGGTAGAGGTCACGTGCCTCGGGCAGCTGAATCGGCTTGCCCAGCATCCAGGCGCCTCCGGGCCGGCGATCCGAGACGTAGCGGATGGCCCCGGCCGCACCGGCGGCCTTGATGTCGCTGGCCGGGATGACCCCGGCCGCATAGTCGAGCAGGATGCCCAGCGGGCTCGCCGAGGCGACGGCGGCGCACACTGCGGAGCCGCCGGCGCCCAAACCGAGCAGAGCCGGCGTCGCGGCCGCGTATTTGAGCACGTCGCGCCGAGATATTGACACGAGTCACAGAGTACGACAAATGCATCATTAACCACACTGACGCCACGGGTCACAGCTGTATCTGGGTGTCGGTGAGCGTGTGGCCGTCGGATTCGCTGCCAGCCTGGGTTTAACCCGCCGGCGGCGGGTATACAACAGCGGTTGCGGGGGCGGCGCGCCGCTTAGGAACCTTTTCTGGACGGCTTCGGAACTGTTCCTTGGGGGTCGAGGTCACGAGGCGTGCACCAACGGCCGATACCAGCGCATGGTGCTGTCCCCTACCTGCAGACAGCGGATGGAGAGCACGCCAACTGATGGAAATCTGCCCGTGGCGTTAACGAATGGCGCAACGGCTGCTGGATTCCGGATTATCCGGCTGATTGGCACCGGCGGAATGGGTGAGGTCTACCTGGCCGAGCACCCGAGGTTACCGCGCCGGGAAGCACTCAAGGTTCTGGCGGCAGACGTATCGGCTGACCCCGAGTTCCGCGAGCGGTTCAACCGAGAATCCGACTTGGCGGCGACACTGTGGCACCCACACATCGTGGGCCTGCATGACCGGGGCGAGTCCGACGGTCGGCTGTGGATTTCGATGGACTACGTCGACGGCGCCGACACCGCTCGACTGTTGCGCGACAGCTATCCGACCGGGATGCCGCCTAGCGAGGTTGTCGAGATCATTTGCGCGATCGGCGAGGCTCTCGACTATGCCCACAGTCACGGGTTGTGCCACCGGGATGTCAAACCGGGCAACATTCTTCTGAGCCGGCCCAAATGTGGGAAACGACGAATACTGCTGGCGGATTTCGGTGTCGCGCGTCGCCTCGACGACATCAGCGGATTGACGCAGACGGACACCACTGTCGGCACTGTCAGCTACGCCGCACCCGAGCAGCTGATGGGCCATCCAATGGATGAGCGGGCCGACCAATATGCATTGGCCGCGACAGCGTTTCACCTGTTGACCGGGTCGCCACCGTTCCAAAGCAGCAACCCGGCCGTAATGATCGGCAAGCACCTCAACGAGCCACCGCCGCGGATGAGTGAGATCAGGCCGGAGCTCGCCGGTTTCGACGCCGCCCTTTTCCGCGCCCTCGCCAAGAACCCCGCCGACAGATTCCCGCGTTGTCAGGACTTCGCCAACGCGCTCGATCCCTGCTATGTCGCTTCATCTGCTCCCACAAAAGCGCACACTGATGCGGCCACCAGGCAGGCGCGCGCGGCGCCCAACCCCGTCACTGCACGACAGCCCCCCGAGGCCCTCCCTACGCGGCCGGTCCGACATCTATCGGGTGCGCGCGATGCGGGCTGGCTTGACTCTTGGCGCCCAACGCAGGAGATGCCAGCCCCGTGGCAGCGGCGGCAGCTGCGTCGACGTCACCCAATACGGAGGGCAGTCGTCCTCACCTTGGTCGTCTTGACACTGGCGGTGGCCGCAACCTTCATCTTCGTGACGTGGCTCTTCCCAGGTGAGCAACAGCCCCCGTCGTCGGTGACACCCTCCCCTGCTTCTACCGCTACGCCCACCCCATTGCCATCACACGAGCCGGGCCTACGGCTCAAGTAGGTCAGTCCGCCGACCCTACGACCATCGGAAGGTGTGTACTAAGGGTATGGACCGTGACCAGCTCATCGACCTGACCCGGCGTGCGGTGAAGTTGGCCCGGGACAAGACCACCGACCTTGCGCCGGCCGTACATACCGTCGAGGCACGCGATTACACCTCGAGCGACCGTCACGAGCGCGACACTGCGATGCTGCTGGCCAGCCCGCAGCTGGTCGGTTATGTCTCCGAGTTGCCGTCCCCGGGCTCGTACTGCACCAAGACCGTGATGGGGCGCTCAATCTTGCTGACGCGGATCTCTGATGGAACGGTCAAGGCGTTCAACAACGTTTGCTTACACCGGCAGTCGCAGGTGGCGAGTGGCTGCGGTACCGCGAAACGGTTCACCTGTCCCTACCATGCATGGACCTATGACAACGCCGGGCGGCTGGTAGCGGTGCCCGGTCGCGAAGGCTTTCCAACTGTGGATGTGAAGTCGGACGGGCTCACCGAGTTGGCGGCCACCGAGTTTGCCGGATTCCTTTGGGTATCACTCGAGCCGGGCGCAACGCTAGATGTCGCCGGACATCTGGGTTCACTGGCCGAGGAACTCGACTCGTGGGGCATCGGACGGTGGTCCCCGTTGGGCGAAAAGGTGCTCGACTCGCCGATCAACTGGAAGCTGGCTGTCGACACCTTTTCGGAGAATTACCATTTCGCCACCGTGCACCGCCAGACGTTCGCCACCATCGCACGCAGCAACTGCACGGTGTTCGATGCGTTCGGCCCGCACCACCGGTTGATTTTTCCGCTCAACTCAATCCTCGATCTGGAGAACGTTCCCGAAGACCAGTGGGACCCGTTCCAGAACATGGTGGTGATCTATGCGCTGTTTCCCAACATCGTGTTGTCGGTGACCATCGCCAATGGCGAGCTGTTTCGCATCTACCCAGGTGACAAACCGGGCAGATCGATTACCGTTCACCAGAACTCGACACCGCTGGACCTCGCCGACGAATCCGTTGCCGCCGGCGCGCAAGCTGTCTTCGACTACGCACACGCCACGGTGCGGGACGAGGACTACCGACTTGTGGAAGGCTTGCAAGCCAACCTCGAGTCCGGTGTACGCGATCAGGTGTTGTTCGGCCGCAACGAGCCCGGCCTGCAACATCGTCACCTCAACTGGGCGGAGGCGCTCGCCTCGTTCTAGGCGTGAACCTCGGTCAGTTCCCAGTCGCGGTAGAGCGCCAGCGAGCGCTCGTAGAACCCGAAGCCGCTCACCGGCTCTCCGTGGAAGGTGCCGTGATAGCGGTATGGCCCCTCCATGTATTCGATCGGCAAGGCATGCGCCGGGGCGGCCACCAGCGGCTCGCCCACCAGATCCAGTTGCAGTGTGGCGCAGCTGAGGCGGTGGCGATCGGGCATGAACCGGTCGGTGGCCAGCGGCGGGACCAGTGGGCGAACTGAATCCGGCCAGCGCACATAACTCTCGACGACGACCTCGACATCCTCGGCGCACTGCGGCTGATCTTCTGGATAGCTGGCCGTCACGCCCGAGAACGGTTGCAGGGCATTGTTGTTGATGCGGTCGAACTGTCGCCAGATGCTCAAATCCACACCGTTGTCCAGGTTGATCGTGCGCCATTCGTGTGAGCGGGCGCGTGGATCTCCGCCGGTCCCCCCTCCGCCCGCGTAGCGGGGAAACCATTGTCGATCGACGTGACCGGCGCTGCCGGTGACCTGTTCGCGAACGTCGCCCCAGCGCAGGCTTCCGGTCATCGCCATCCGGGTCTGGAAATACGAATACGTGTCGTGCTGGCCGAAACAGGCGATGCGCCCGTTGTATGTTGACGCGCCCAGCGGAACCGGCGCTCGGGTCGGTGTGACGGTCAAATCCAGCGCCATCGTCTGACCCGCCTGGTCCGTGCCGACCAAATTCAGTCGATAGGTGTAGGGCAACAGTTCACCGTCGTCGCCGCGGCAACTCGTCCACGCCGCGGCGCCGGCGCTGCTTCGGTATTGAACGTCGAGATACCCGGCGGTGGCCGACAACTTGGGGGGCGCGTCCGTATTCACGTTGGCCGGCGGCATGTCGTAGTCGGTATAGGTTCCGTATGTCCCTGCGTCACAGTCGAACAGCGCCATGGTGTAGAAGTCGGCGACCACCGTCCCACCGGGACGGTTCTTGTTGAAGATGGTCAGAAACGCAAATGATCGCCCAGTTGCCGCGGTCAGTTCCCCGGCGATGAACCAAGTATCCGACTCGTGGTCAGTGTGCTGCCCTTCGGCGGCGGGGAATTCCAGCATGCTGTCGTCGGGCACCAACTGGAACGGGTAGCCACGCCAGTCGGATTTCACGGCAGCCTCACTCGGTTCTTGCGGCGCCCCGCTGCACCCGGCTTCGCAGCACGCACGATCGCCTGTTGGTCTGTTTTTTTGCTATGTTAGCAGCAATAGCAGATTTGACCTCCCCGAGGTGGTGCCCGATGACGGAACACCGTTCGTATGACGAGCTTTTCATCGGCGGGCGCTGGCGCAAACCCGCGACCGGAGAGCGGCTGACGGTCATCTCGCCGCATTCCGAAGAGCCGGTCGGCCAGGCTCCGTGCGCCGGCCCAGAGGATGTCGGCGCGGCGGTGACCGCGGCCAGGCAGGCCTTCGACCATGGGCCGTGGCCGCGGCTCGACCCGGGTGAGCGGATGGCCAAAGTCGAGCAACTCGCCGCAATCTATGCCGGCCACATCGACGAGATGGCCGATCTGATCACCGCCGAGATGGGTTCGCCGCGCAGCTTCAGCCGGTTGGGCCAGGCGGCCGGGGCGGCGTCGATGATGCACCTCGCGCTGGCGGCCGCGCGCGACTTTCCGTGGGCCGAGCGCCGCCAAGGTGTGCTCGGCGAAGTACATCTGCGCCGGGCGCCGGTCGGGGTGGTGGGCGCGATCGTGCCCTGGAATGTGCCGCAGTTCTTGATCATGCCCAAGCTGATTCCCGCCCTGATCGCGGGCTGTACCGTCGTCGTCAAACCGGCGCCGGAAACGCCCTTGGACGCACTGTGGTTGGCTGAGATGCTCGAGCAGGTGGAGCTGCCTGAGGGTGTGGTGTCGGTGATCACCGGCGGCCGCGACGTCGGCGAGGCGCTGGTTCGTCATCCCGGCGTGGACAAGATCGCGTTCACCGGGTCGAGCGCCATCGGCCGTCGCATTGCCGCGATCTGCGGCGAGCAACTCAAACGCGTCAGCCTGGAGTTGGGCGGCAAATCGGCGGCGATCATTCTCGACGACGCCGACATCGGCAAAACCGTCGCCGGACTCAAAACCGCCGGCCTGATGAACAACGGACAGGCTTGCGTGGCGCAGACCCGCATCCTGGTGAGCGAGCGGCGCCGCGACGACGTCCTCGACGCGTTGGCCGAAATGATGTCGGGTCTGCAGGTCGGCGATCCGGCCGATCAGACGACCGATGTCGGCCCGCTGGTGGCTCAACGCCAACAACATCGGGTGCAGGACTACATCCGCTCGGGAATCGAAGAGGGCGCCCGCATGGTGCTCGGCGGCAAGGACAGCCCGAGCGATCGCGGCTGGTATGTGCAACCAACGCTGTTCGCCGACGCCACCAACGACATGCGCATCGCGCGTGAAGAGATCTTCGGTCCGGTGCTGACGGTGCTGACCTACCGCGACGAGAACGACGCGCTGCGTATCGCCAACGACAGCGACTACGGGCTGGCCGGATCGGTGTGGACCGCCGATGTCGCCCACGGCTTGGAAATCGCCGCAGGTGTGCGCACCGGCACCTACGGAATCAACATGTACACGCTCGACATTGGCGCTCCGTTCGGCGGTTTCAAGCAATCCGGCATCGGACGTGAGTTCGGTCCGGAGGGTCTGGCCGAATACGTCGAGTTGCAGACGGTGGTCAGCAAGGGGGTGATGCCGCCGCTGTCCGCGTCTTAGTCCATCGGTTGCCACGCGGGATCGCGGCCGAGCCGAGCAAGAAGTCTCGACTGCGCATCGGCCTGATCGTTGACATCAACTGGTGCATTGAACATCCCTGATGCGGTCAAAGCCTCGGGATCATCCGGCAGTTCCGCGTAGAAGTGCTCGCACCAGCGAAGGTCGAGCCGGTCATCGGCTCCTACGGCGCGAGCGAGGTCCCAGGTGTGCACCACGACATCGCGGGTCAGGTTCGGCACCAGCGCGCGTGCGTCCAACCGCGTCGCCGGATTGCTGCCCACCGCGGGTACGTCAACGACGCGTTGGAACAGCCCGGCAGCAAACGCCTGTTCCAGGTGGTCGTAGGTCAGCGCCCACCGAACCTGCGGGTCGTTCCGCGGCCGCTCCGGCTTCAGGCCCAGTGGCCGTAGCAGTAGCGCGTCGTGAAAACCGATGACGTGCTCGAGCACTCGTCTGGCATCCCAGGCATCACACGGGGTGCGACGATCCCAATTACCGTCCGCAGCGCGAACCGCCTCGCCAAATCTACGACACACCGCTAAATGCAGGTTTCCTCCGCCATGGACCATCTCGGTTATCCCGGTACCTGCAACGTGAGTTCGACCGGACAGCACAGCTCACCGTTCTGGTTGATCACGTCGATCTGTAGATCCACCAGGTAGCGGGGCGGGTCTACGGTGGTGTCGCAGCGCTTGGCGACGACGCGACCGCGCCCGACCATGCTGTCCCCCGCATAGATGGAACCGGTCAGCGTCATCTTTCGGCGCACCACCCGGCTGTGCGGGCCGGCCCAATCGGTGGCCATCCGGTCGGCGAAGCCGGCGAGGTGCATGGTGTTGACGAAAATTGTTGGGTGACCGTGGCTTTTGGCGTAGCCAGGGTCGAAGTGGCCGGGGAAATAATCCCAGGTCGCACCGGAGTTCATCACCACACGCTGGTAGTCGATCTCGTCGACCACCTCCGGCAGCTCGAGCGGGACGCTGAGTTGCTGCCATTGCACACTCACGGCGTCCGCTCAGGGGTGAAGCGGAACAATGTGTTTCGGTTGCGGGCCACCACCGCACCGTCCTGCCGGCTGAAAGTGTCGAGCGTCTCGACGAAATGGCCGACGCCGAGCCTGGTCCGCTTTTCCGGCGACACCGATACCACCTGCTCGACGACGGTCAATCGATCCCCCTCGACGATCGGCAGCAAAAACTCACCTTCGTTGGCGGCGTTGATGAACGTGGTGCCCGGCAGCGGTACCCGTAGCGCAATCGCTGACACTCGCGGTCCGTCGGTGGGTTCCCATGGCGGTGGGGTCAACCATCCCATCAGCAGCCCCGGTGGAGCCAACAGCCCTCCCCAGGTCTCGCCGGCGAAGTCGGTGTCCCAGTACGACGGATTACCGTCACGGACCATCGAGGCGAACAACTGGATTCGCGCGGCACTGATCACGGCTTCTGCCGTGCGTGGCTCGGCTGACGTGCCCACCATCCGCAGCGCGTCCTCATAGCTGCCAAAGGCGAGTTGGGGGATCATCACACGTGGGCGGGCGTCGAATCCCATTGCAGCTCACGGGAAGCGAAGTACCAGCCACCGCGCTCGTAGACCAGTCGGTCGCGATAGGTGCCGGTGGCCAGCAGCGTGCTGACACCATCGTCGCCCACCGCGAACAGCAGCGCGACGCAGCGCTGGGTTGCCTCGACGCCATCGACATTGATCTCGTGGTCTACGCAGACCAGTCGCTGCCCGCCACCACCGTCGAAACCAGCGGCTAGATCGTTGAACTGTTCACCGCTGCGAGTGAAACTTGCCCCGGAATGGCGGAACGTCGCAATCCAGCCATGGCGGTCGCCGTCGGAATAACACCGGTTGTGGCGTGCGGTGAGATCCAATATCGCGGCGCGACCCGCAACACCGTCCAGTACATACTGTTGCTGATAGGTCATAGTCATCGTGGTTCTCCCAATGTCATCGGCTGACGATGTATCCGTGGCTTTCGCGGTCCCAGACCCCGGGCCGCAGACCTCGGGCGCGCAGTACGTCTTTGCGTACCCGCCCGATAATGGTCTTGGGGATGTCGTCGACGACCTCGACGTAGCGCGGTATGCAGAAGTACGGCATCCGCACCGAGCAGAAGTCCAGCAGTTCGGTGTAATCCAACGACGACTGTGGTTCCAGTCTCACGATCAGCAGGATGTCGTCCTCGCCCAGCTCGCTGGGCACCCCGACCGCGGCGGCCTCGGCGATTACCGGGTGGGCCATGACCGTGGTTTCGATTTCGACCGACGAGATGTTCTCGCCGCGCCGGCGCAGCGAATCCTTCAGCCGGTCCAGGTAAGTCAGGTTGTGGTTCTCATCGAGCACGCCGAGGTCTCCGGTGCGAAACCACTCAGGGTGCGACTGGACCGTTCCGTCGGAGTCGATATACCCCTCGCTCATCACGTACGGAAAACGGCCTCGGCACGCGATTTCGCCCACCTCGCCGGGCGGCAGCGGATCGCCGTTCGCGTTCAGGATCGCGACGTCGAAGCTCGGGTTCGGCCGGCCCGACGTACCGGGCACCCCGTCGTCGTCGACAGCTTTGACCGCGATCGGGAAGGCCTCGGTCATGCCGTACATCGTGACAACACGGCAACCGTAGCGCGTTTCGATGTCGCGATAGATTGCGGCGTCGATCGGCGCCGCGGAAATGAACCGCAGCGGTAACTGCGCGTCACGCGGGTCTGGCGGTTGATTCCACAGCATCGACACCATCGCTCCGGCACCCGCGAAGCCGATGGCACCGCATGCTCGGACCTCGTCCCATACCGTCGCCGGGTGAAAAGCCGACGCCAGCACAGTGGTGCCGCCGACCAGCATGGGTGCCAGCACCATCGGGGCCGCGCTGAGATGAAACAGCGGCATGGCGCTCCACAACACCTCGCCCGCACGGAACTTCCACGCGGATGCAACTGTCGACGCCGCGGTGAACAAGTAGTGCCAGCTGGTGGCAACGGCTTTCGATGGGCCAGTGGTGCCCGAGGTGAAAAACAGCGACCCGACCTGTCGGGCTCCGCCCGGATGGCCGGTCGGTTGCCCGGTCCGATTCAGCACGGCATCAAGCGTCTCGCCCCGGACCAGAATTCCTTTCAGCTTCGGCAGCCGGTCGGCGACCTCATCGACGCGCGCACGTCTTTCGGCATCGGTGATGATCGCCTGCGCCTGTGACAACCGAAGTGCGTGCAGTAGGAACTCGCCTTTGTTGGCGGCGTTCACTGCGGCGGTCACCGCGCCGATCCGTGCGGCGCCCAGCCAGAAGTAGATCCATTCCGGGCAGGTCGCGGTGAACAGTGCGACGCAATCCCCGCGGCCAATACCCATGTCGTGCAGGAGGTTCGCTGCCGCGCAGGACCGCTGGCGCATCTGCTCGAAGGTCACCGGGTTGCCGGCGATCGATATCATCACCCGGTCGGGGTACTGCTGGGCGCGACGATCGAGCACCGCTGGCACGCTGAATTCCGCCACACCGAACTCAGCGGGCCCGGCGGGCATCAGGCGTCCGCGGCCGCCGGGTCGGGCTGACCGTCGGAGGTGTACCCGAAGTCATCAGGCGCGCGGTGTTCGCCCGGATAGAAGCGGTGTGCCCAACGACGCAGCGCGGCATAGTCATGCGCTTCTTCGGGTGCGAGATTGGGCTTTTCCAGATACTTCATGTTCTCCCAGGTGAAGAAGTCCTGCTTGATGACTTCTTGTTGCAGCGCAAGGAATCTCGCGGCACGCCCGCTGGGCGCATCACCGGTGTCGCCGGGGTCGCGCACCGATGCCTGGGTGTAGAAGTAGTCGGTGTAGTCCTCGTCGACCGGTGTCTGCCCGGTGACTTGGATGGTGGCGACCAGCTCGCTGGGAAACCGTACGACCCCCAGGCCCAGCGAGTAGTTGTCGTAGATGATTTTGGCGTCGACCGGGCCGTTAGGGGTCAGCCAGGTCTGGGCACGGCCGCCGCCGAAGTGGGCGTTGACGGTGGCGTGCAGATGGTAGCCGGACACCTCGAACGAGGCAGTGTTGGCCGGGTTGGCGGCCTTGTGCACGTACTGCACGTGGTAGGGGTCGGCAGCGTTCTCGATGATCATCTGTGCGTGCACCTTGACCCGGTTGAGCATCCGGCTATGCGGGTGCAGAGGGTAGTACTCGTCGGTCTCCAATTCGGCCAGCACCGGCGGCTGCCAGTACGGCAACCGGCCATGCCGCTCGTGCCAGACCAGGATGAAGCCGTACCACTCGACACTCGGGTAGGTGCGAATGCGGACGTTTTGCTTGCAGCCGATCTTGCTGTACGGGATCAGCGCATTAGTTCCGTCGCCGCGCCAGTGCCAACCGTGCCAGGGGCAGACGATGTTCTCGCCCTCCACCGTGCCGCCGACGCCCATGTTCGCGCCCAGGTGCTGGCAGTATGCGTCCAGCACATGCACGTCGCCGGATTCGGTGCGAAACAGCACCAACTCCTCGCCGAAGTAGTGCACCCGCTTGACGTCTCCGGCGGCCAGGTCGGAGGCGAAGCCGACGATGAACCACCCGGTCGGAAATCGGTACTTCGACAGCGCAATACCGGTTGGCCCGAATTCGCGTTCAGATGGGTCTGCGTCCGAAACCGTGTGCGTCACTGCCTCTCCGCTCTCACACAACCTGGCGATAAATTTGGTGGCCCTTCGACCACCCCCGCGGCCGCCCGGCGGCTTCACATCGAGCGTACGCACGACAAATGCCCACATCCATGGGCCTTGCTAGTGACCTATTTTTGCTATTTTAGGTATTCTAAGTCAACACCTCGGCGACCTCCAGAGCGCACGTCAGACAAAGTCTGAGCCGCCATCGACATTGACCGTCGCGCCCGTCACGTATCCGTTGCGTCGGGAAGCCAGATAGGTGGTGATGGAGGCGATTTCCTCGGGTAGCCCGGCCCGGCCAAGGTCACATGGCTGATGGAAGTTGTCGTCGATCCACTTCATCACGTCGGTTGGATTTGCGGCGTCGAGCCCGTCGGCCGCGAGGACATCTTTGAGAACCTCGGTGAAGCTCGCGGTCACGATGGTCCCCGGGCACACGCAGTTCACTAAGATGCCATCCTTGGCCAAGCTTTTCGACAGATTCTTGGTCACGCTGCTCAACGCCGCTTTCGAGGCGGTATAGGCGACGATGCGCGGGTTTTGCCGTTGGATCGAATGCGCGGACAATGTCACGATGCGCGCCCAGTCGGCGGCTCGCAGCATAGGCAGTGCGGCGCGGATCGATCTCACGCCCGACATGGTGCCGAGGGCGAAGGCCGCGTCCCAATCTGAATCGTCCATCTGCTCGAAGTACCCATCCGCCGGGCCGATCGTGTGGACCAAACTGTTGAATTCGCCCCAACGCTGGGCGACGACCCCGAACGCGGCAGCGATCGAATCGGCATCGGACATGTCGACACTGATTCCGACGGCGTCGGGCGCTCCCGCCCGCTGCAGGGATTCCACCGCGGCGTCTAGCGCCGCTTTCCCTCTTGCCATGACCGCTACGCTCGCACCTTCTGAGGCGAGCGTCTCGGCAATGGCCAGTCCCATTCCCTTACTGCCGCCTGTGACAACGGCTTTCGAGCCGGCCAAACCCAGATCCATGACGTCTCCTCGAGTCGATGTTTGCCGTGGTTGAGTCAGTCCTGGCCGATAACCGCCGCGATCAGTGCAGGCGGGGCGCCCAGGCCGCTCAAGCAGAAGCGCTGGGCCACTTTCCGGATTTTGCCGCGATGGCAATTTCCGGTAGCCCATTGCCGTTCGAGGCAGGCCCAGATGGCGCCCTGCAACAACTCCGCATCGGTCACCGGATCGATGTCGGTGAAGATCCCCTGCTGCTTGCCAAGCTCGAGCTGCTCGATGAGCGGCGCCAGCATCTCCCGGTATGCCGGGCTCACCGCCTCAGGCGCGGCAAACATCTGCGTTTGGGCCTCCAGAGACAGGGTGCGAAGGTCGGACCGGACATCGTCGTCAAAAGCCAGATCGAGCCGCCCGTCGATCCATGCTGCCACCGCATCAACCGGATTCGATGCCGATCCCATCTTGCGGCGTAGTCGGAGCCTTTCGACGCGAGCCATCTCCAGGAAGATGACTTGAACCAATTGGTCTTTCGAGTCGAAGTGCCGGTAAAACGCGCGGGTTCCCAGCTTCGCACGGCTCAGCACCTCCGCGACGGTCAGTTCGCGGGCTCCTTGTTCCCGAATGATTTTCGAAGCGGCGGATACCAGGGCGATCCGTTCGCCCGGGCTCGCGTTCGGCGCCCGTCGTTTTCGTCTCGGGACCCCAGTTTCAACCGCCCCGGAGGCTATCGAATCAGGCGGTGGCATCGTAGGTCGCGAGGTACTCGGTGAAGCGTTCCCGAACGCGCTCGGGCGTGAGACCATAATCAGAAAGCTGGTATTCATGTGCTCCGCGAGATCCCGGCGTGTGTTCAGCAGCCCATTGCTGCACTGTTCGGCGGGTGGCGTCGGTGAAGGTCAGACCGAGCCGCTGGTAGCTGTTCTTCAGTGTGTTGACCGGATCGGTCTGCAGCTCGGCGAATGACACGTCGGCAAAGCGGTCGTCATCGTTCCGCCTGCGGAAATCCATCGCGCGCCGGACCCCTTCTGCCCAGCACTCGAGTTGCTCGGCGCCGAGTTCCTCAGCGTCATCGCGGTCACTGCTCCAGCCGCGGACATACCGAATCAGACTGCACACCGATGCCAGCACTTTAGCCGGATCGCGATGACTCCACATGAATTTGGCATTCGGGTATGCCGCGACGAGCGCGTCGAGTGAGAACATGTGTACGGGTGTCTTGAGGTGCCACAGCCTGGGTGGACAGTGCCATTGCAGGAGTTTGAGGACTCGTCGGTGATAGGTGTAGGTCTCGCACATGTCGCACGTCAAAACCCACTCCAGGTATCTCGGCACCCGGACAACACCGTCGAAATGTACCGTGCGAAAACTCATTCCCATGAGGTCCTGACATTCGGTCGCCGCGGTCGCTTCCGAGTTGTACAGAGTTTCCATGAGCGGAAACATCTCGTAGAGCATGGTGAGCCCGGCCTCGGCCGCTGCAATGCGGGCGTCACTATGTTGGGTGGTCGCCTCAGGCGGCGGTGTGGGGGCCTGCGACTCCCACATCCGCAATGAACGGAACTGGGGATCGGCTCCTACTAGCTGGCTCAAAGCCGTTGTCCCCGTGCGCGGCAAACCGATGATGAAGACCGGTCCTTCGACGACCTCGTTGTCGATCTCCGGATGCTGCTTGTAGGTGTCTTCAATCTTCAGGCGCTGTATGAGGGCATTGCTGATGGTCGCGTGCTGGATCACCTGCCCGAGCTCGTTGAGGCCGGCCTCGGTGTTCAACGCCTCGACAGTGCGCTCCAAGCCTTCGCGGTAGTAGGGCGAACCGAAGTCGTCCAGACCCGTTGCAGCGCGAGCGCCATCCTCGAGTTCATCAACCGAAAAGCTCACCATGCGAACCTGTCGTGTACGGCGCGGCGGCGTGCTGTGACAATTGCCGCCCGCTCCTCGGCCGTGACCATTGTGGTGTCTGCAGGAAGCGCCGACTCGAGGTCGTCGAACTTCACCACTCGGGTGGCCGGCGTCGGAGCTGTGTCGGTGCGCACGCAACGCAGGATCATCGCGCCGTTGCTGTAACCGGCGGTATCGAGCCAATTCGCAACCCCGGGGTCGCGCGAACACACGACCACCCGGAGAAGCCCGTCCGAGTCGATAACTGCTTGGTGAGCATTGAGGCTTGATTGGTGCCGGCCGTAATGGATTGTCTCCCACCAGGGATTGCCCAGCGAGTAGCTCCAGTAGACGCCCGTGGGCGGTTCCACCTCGAGAATCAGCGCTTCATCCGGCGCCAGCTCCCAGCGGCCGATGACAGGCCGGTTTTCCGCCGCCCCGCCGACCGCGGAAAGGTTCATGGGTGCCAGAAACCCGTTGGCGGTCGGTGTGCTACCCCAGTCATGGAAGAACTTCAGGTTGTCATGCACGAACTCGCCCAGTGCCACCAACTGCCGGGAGACCACCACATCATGATTGATCGGTGAAGCATTGCGCTGCGCGGTTACGCCGACCCGTTCGATCCGCAGCGAAGACGGCACCTCGGTGTTCCAGTCGTAGAAGAAGTGGCGGACAACCAAAGTGGGGCTGTCACCGTCGATCTGCATCCAGTTACCGTCGTGCTCGTCCGCTGAGATGATGACGTCGAAGTCGCCGTCTGCACCTACCTCGAGCTCATCGACCAAGACGTTCGTGGTTGCGACGATCCCGTTCATGGTCTGCAGTCCGACATAACGGGCAGTGCCGCGGTTACCGAATAAGCGATACGTCTCTCCGCCACGCAGCATCGCGCGGGAGTAGATCGCGTCCGGGCAGTCCATGCCCCACGTCAGAGCGTCGTCGGTAGATGTCCGTGAAACACCAAGGACCGGATCTGGATCGAATCGCAGCGCCTCGTCGATCCCCATTGCCAGCAGGACCAATAGGTGTCGCATTCCCGACGCCAGATCGAGCTGGTTCCGGGCGAACGGACTGCCCTTCACAAGTTGTGACGCTGCTTTCAACCGGTCGAGGAGATGCTCCCAGGCGTGCGCCACGTCGAGGTCGTCGTTGCCGCCGCCAGCTGCATAAGACGCCTCAGCGATGGAAAACGGCAACCACGACAGCTTCTGCGGCCCGCCCGTCATCCGCGCAGCCCACCCTCGGACATCGTGGGGCCCTTCTACGAAAACGATGTTTTCACTTAAGACCAGTGAACTATCACACTCACAGCCCACAACTGTCAATGGGTTCCGTGATCTACCGCTGTAGGCCGAACGGAATGCGCGCGAAAGTAGTGTCGTTGCATATGTATCTGCTCATGCACCGACAACCGAGGAAACAGACAACTAAGGGCGCTCCAGCGTGTCTGGGATGCGCAGGAGACGCATCAGTAAAGTTGAGCAAATCAACCCACTAATTGGTGCGGAGGGCTGGCCAGGCGGCCCGGTGAGCCCTATTATGCTTAAATAGCAAAGATTGCGGTCTTGGCGCTCGCCATGGCTGTGGCCGCGACGCACTAGATGGGTGACCCCAGAACCATGACGACAGCCGAGCTGGATCTGTCAGATTTCGCTCTGTGGCATAACGGCTTTCCGGACGTGCTGTTCACTGACCTACGAGGCAACCGCCCGCTTTTCCGGCACGACCTCACGCCCGGTGCCGCCAAGATGGGTGTTCAACGCGAATTCTGGATGACCACCAAGCATCGCCATGCCGTGCGCATCCATCGCGACGCCGACTCATTCACGGCCAAGGACGGCCCACTGATCCAGCCGCTCGACACGTTCTCGTCGTATCCGACGATCATCAACATGGACCCGCCGGAACTCAACAAGCGCCGCAAGCTCATCTCGAGCGCGTTCACGCCACGGGCGATCGCCCAACTCGAGGACGGCATCCGAGCCCGGGCCGCGCGGATGATCGACAACCTACTGAGCCGCGGCGGCGGTGATTGGATCGCCGACGTCGCCGACGCTCTGCCGATGACCGTGATCGGCGACATCATCGGCATGCCCGACGAGGATCGGCCCCGCATCTTCGACGCCTTCGACCGCATTCTGACCGCCCGCTCGCCGAAGACCCGACTGTCGCAGCAAGAAGAGCTCGACCTCTACGCCACCATCTTCGGCTATGCGCTCGACCTCACCGACCAGAAGCGGCGCAATCCCGCCGACGACATCTGGAGCACGCTGGCTTCAGCGGTGATCACCGGCGAGGATGGGGAGCAATTCCGGTTGCCCCCCAACGAACTCGAGATCTTCTTTTTCGTATTGGCCTTCGCCGGCAGCGACACCACCAAGAACGCGTTGGCCGCCGGACTGCAGGCATTCGTCGCCAACCCCGAGCAGATCGAGCGCTACCGCGACGACGAGACGGTGCGGGCGAGCGCTGTGGAGGAAGTGCTGCGCTGGGCGACACCGGTGGCCTACTGGACGCGGACCACCAAGGTCCACATCGAGATGGACGGCCAGCACATCCCCGCAGGCGAGCGCATCGTGTCGATGCTGCGCTCGGCCAACCGCGACGAAGAGATTTTCGAGGAGCCGTTTCGCTTCGACATCGGCCGTCAGCCCAACCCGCACGTGGCGTTCGGCGGCGGCGGACCGCACCACTGCCTGGGCGCGATGCTGGCGCGCGCCGAGTTGCGCGCCGTGTTCGACGAACTGCTGTTGCGTTGCGACAACATCGAGTTGGGGCCGGCCACCGTGGCCTACCCCAGCCTGGCCACCAACATGTCGATCTACGACGAGATGGCGATCTCGCTGAGAGCGCGTTAGTCGACGATCCGCAAGGCCGCCTTCGGGCACTGGTCGACTGCGGCACGAACGTCGATCTCCAAGTGCTCGGGCACCGGGCCCTCGGCGATCTGTACGACCTCCGCGTCGCCGATCTCGAATACGTCAGGCGCTAAAGACTCGCAGAAGCCGTTGGCCTCACACAACGACTCGTCGACGGTTACTCGCATCGAGTTGCTCCTAGTCTGGGTCCGTCGCTCACTTCACCATCATCGAGGATATTGGCAGAAGCCACAATGAGCGGCAGGGCAGGTGCATAACCGCTGCTCAAGGCGGTTTGCATCGTTCGGTAGCTTTCCTAAAGAGTAGAGTTGCGGCATGACAACGCCGATCGCGAAGAAGGGCAAACCGACGAATCCAAAACCGGGGCTGCCGGACGAGTCCACCGGACGCGGGCTGGCGCGCTTGCGGGAAATGAACCTGGGAATTCAGACCCAGCCCTTGCGGGAGATGCGGCTGGAACTGAACCTCGACGTGCACGTCGTGTACTTCGGCATCCGGGTCCCGGTCGCCGGCGGCAAAACGCTTCGCATCCCGGTGATGTTGACCGCCAAACCCACGTTCAACTCGCCCGCGTCATAGCCCCTTGGGCCTCGTCCCGATCACGCCGGCCGACCTCAGACGGGCGAGGTCAGCGTCGGTGAGTCCACACCGGTCGCGCAATATTTCTTCGTTGTGCTCGCCGAGGGTCGGCGGAGCGCTCAACAGCCAGCGGCGTTGCCCGCTAAGCGGGGCGAACGGCGGACGTGGATACCAGCCGGTGCCGGTGCGCGGGTGATCTAACGCCTCGAAGAATCCCCGCTCGATCAGTTGCGGATTCTCGGTCACCAACGACGGCGACACGACCGGTGCGGCAGGAAGGCCCGCCCCCGCCAATTGCTCCACCACGGAGCGCAACTCCTGGCCGGCGAACCAGTCGGCCAGCCGACGATCGATCTCGTCGCCCCGCTCCCGGCGGTCGGCGACCATGACTAGGCCGGGGTCGTCGCACCAGGCCGGTCGACCCATCAGCTCGACCAGCGCCCGCCACTGCCCATCAGTGCTCACGGTGACCGCAATCCAGGCATCGTCCCCGAGGCAGCGGTAAAGGTTTTGGATCGCCCAGCTGTGACCGCGGTTGCCCTGACGGCTCAGCGTCACGCCGAACACCTCGGCTTCCATCGGCTGAATCGCGGTGGCGTTCAACACCGTTTCAACCATCGGCAGCTCGACGAGTTGGCCGGCCCCGGTGCGTTCCGCGAATCCCAGAGCCGCCAGCACGGCGAACGCGGCGTGAATACCGGCCAGCGGATCGCAGGCGCCGCGCGGCGGGACCGGCGGGCCGTCGGGCAGTCCGGTCACCCAGGCCAAGCCGCCGATCTGCTCCATGGTGGGCGCGAAACCGACCCGGTCGCGCCACGGTCCGTCAAGTCCGAACGCCGGCATCCGGGCAACAACCAGCTTCGGGTTGACGGCCAGCAGCACCTCTGCGGTAAGCCCGAAGTGGTCCATCACCCGCGGCGAGAAGTTCTCGATCACGACGTCGGCACCAGCCACCAGCGTCGTGAACTGGCGACGGCCCTCGTCCGACTCGAGATCGAGGGTCACCGAGCGCTTGTTGGTGTTCATCGCGTGAAACACCCAGCCGTACTCCCACCAGTCCTCGACGTCGGTGCGCATCCCGCCCGAGTACCGGATGCCGTCCGGACGTTGGATCGACTCCACCTTGACCACGTCGGCTCCGAACGCGGCCAACAGATGCGTCGCGGCGGGCCCGGCCCAGAACGCGGTCAGGTCAACCACCCGGACACCATCGAGTGGCAACCGGTGATCCGCCTGCCGCGTACCGGGTTCGCGCGTGGGCCAGGGTGATTCGCCGTTCGCCTCGCCGAGGCCAGGTGTGCCGCGCACCGGCGCCGGCTGGCACCGCGACATCAACCAAGGCGGGCGCGGCTGATGAAACCCGGCCGGGTTGCGCACGAACGCTGCGCGCTGGGTCACGTAGTCCAGGTCGCGGATGGTCGAGCCGTTGCCCAATGCGGCGATCGGCAACCGGAACAGCTGCCCGAGTTCGACGATCTCGTCGACGCTGCGCTCGGCAAACCACGGACCGATCCGGTCGCGAATCAGATCACGGTATTCCCACCGGCCGATCTGGAACCGCAGCTGCGGGATTTCGGTCAGCTCCGGGCAGTCCACCATCGCAGCGAAATCGAGCCACTGCTGGCCGGTGACCATGGTGATGCCCACGTAGCCGTCCTTGGCCGCCTCGATCGACGGCACCTCGACGGTACGCGTGACCGGTGGCACCTGCAGCAACTGCGAGTGCAGCCATTCACCGCTCTGCATCAGCGTCATCGCTTCGAGCATCGAAAGGTCAAGGTGCTCACCGGCTCCGCCGCGCTCGACCCGGCGGCGCAGCGCCAGCGCGCCGAACGCGGCGAACACCCCGCCCATGTACTCCCCCACGTCGCCGCCGATCGCGATCGGCGGCCCGGCCGGGTCACCGCGGAACCCGGGCGAGCCGGCCCACGCCTGCAGGGTGAATTCGCTGGCGGCGCGCTCGGCGTACGGGCCGCTCCATCCGAAGTCAGAGATGGTGACCAGTACGACATGCGGACACTCGGCCAGCAAATGTTGCGGGTCGATGCCCAATTCGTTCGCCTGCGACCGGCTGGCGGCCAGCACCACAATGTCGGCGCCGGCGAGTTCAGCGTGGATTCGGCTGTCGCCGGGCGGCAGCATCAGACTGCGCTTGCCTGCGTTGAGGTAGCCGAACAGCGGTGCGTCGGTCCCGTCCGGAACCGGCGAACGGCTGGCACTGAACCGCCGGATCGGATCCCCCTGCGGCGCCTCGATTTTACGGACATCCGCGCCGGCGTCGATCAACAGCTTCCCGCAATAACTGCCGGCAATCCGATCACTGATTTCGACGACGCGCAGGTCGGCCAACGGTGTCGGACGACGGTCCGGCCTCTCGTCCACCTGGCTATTGTGCCATTACTGCTAAGATTGCATCCAATGGAGTTCGCGGGTTGGCGGCCGTGCGCTTCGTCGGATCATTCGCTCCTGGAATCGTATGACAGCACTTGGAATTGGCCCTGAGGCCCGACGCCGGTTGTCGGCGCCGAGGATAGCCGAGATCGTCGCCGACGAGTTGCGACGCCAGATCATCGACGGTGAATTGGCCGACGGTGACCTGCTACCGCGCCAGGAGGTGCTCGTCGAGCAGTTCAACGTCAGCTTGGTCTCGCTGCGCGAGGCGCTGCGCATTCTGGAGACTGAGGGGTTGGTTTCGGTGCGCCGCGGCAATCGGGGCGGCGCCGTCGTGCATGCACCGGCGAAAACCAGTGCCGCCTACATGCTCGGGCTCTTGTTGCAAAGCGAGAACGTCGGTCTCGCCGACCTGGGCGCGGCGCTGCGTGAGCTCGAACCGGTCTGCGCGGCACTGGCTGCCCAACGGCCCGACCGCGCCGACACCGTGGTGCCCGAGCTCAAGAAGGTCAACGACGCGATGGCCGCTCACCTCGACGACGGTGGGCAATTCACCGAAATCGGCCGCCAGTTTCACAACCTTCTCGTTCGCGGTTGCGGAAACCACACCATGCTCGCGGTGGTCGGCAGCCTGGAGACGTTGTGGACCAGCCACGAACAACAGTGGGCCGAGGAAAGTACTGCCAAGGGCACATATCCCTCGCTGGCCAAACGCCGCGCGGTGCTCAACACGCACGTCAAATTGACCGATTCGATCGAAGCGGGCGATGTCGACCGAGCCCGTCGGATCGCCGCCCGGCACGTCGCCGACACGCAGACCTATGTGCTGACCGGTCGCGACGACCACCGGATCTATGCGTTGTCGCCGCAGGCTCTGTCCCGGCCGCGGGAGAGTCGCCATCTCTGAGGCGCCCGTGCGCACCGCACTGGTCATCGGCGGTAGTGGCGGAATCGGCAAAGCCTGCGCTCGCAAGCTATCCGAGCACGGCTACGACGTGGTGCTCACTGCGCGCCGCGACGCCCCGCTACGGGCCGCAGCGGACGAGATCGGAGCACGCTACATCACTGCCGACGCCGCCGACCCGATTGGGTTCGAGCAGGCGATAGCTCCGCTGGAGCGGATTGATCTGGTCGTGCACGCGGCCGGAACGCTCGGTGGCACCTACGCGCGCAAGCAGACATTCGAGCAGTGGCGGGCGATCATGTCGGCCAACCTGGACTCCTGTTTCGTGGTGACCGCCGCCGTGCTGCCACGGATGCGAGCCGGTTCGCGGCTGGTGTTTATTTCCTCATCCGCCGCACACGAGCCGATGATGGCCCGTACCGCCTACTCGGCATCCAAAGCCGGGATGAACGCGTTCGCCCGGGCGCTGGCACTCGAAGTCGACCGGGACGGCATCTGTGTTCATCTCGTGACGCCGGGGCCAGTGGAAACCGAGATGCTGCAGGATGTTCCGTTCGAGATGTATGCCATCCAGGTCGCCGACGTTGCCGACACTGTCGCCTGGCTCGATACCGTGGACCCGTCAGTGGATCTACCGGAGATACGGCTGAACGCCGTACGTCGAGGTCCGTTCGCCCGCGATCCGGTGGTGCCTACCGAGGCTCGCCGCCGCGCCGCGCAGGAAAGGCGTTGATCACCGATTCGCCGAATTCGTGCAGCGATTCGGGAGCGGCGAAGTCGGCGAACCAGACGTAGAAGCGCTCGACGCCCAGGGCGGCCAGGCCGGCGAAATGTCCGATCAGCTCCACGGCGTCACCGCAGACCAGGCCCGGGCCCAGGTAGCCGAACCGCCGAGTGCTCACCTCGCGCACCGCGGCCGGGTCGGCGCCGTCGCACACGAAACCCACCATCTGCTGGGCCGATACCCGTGCCGGTGACGCGTCGGGCGCCAGCTGCGACAGCCGATCGATGTGGTTGGCGGGCACGTTCCACCAATCCGCGTAGTGGCGAACGAGTTTCATCGTCCGCCGTCCCGTGCCGCCGAGAATCAACGGGATGGGATGTTCAGGCCGTGGCTGCTGGCTTCGCTCGGGGCCTTCGCCCCGCCCCCAGTACTGCATGATCAACTCGAGGTGGCGCCCCAGGTGCTCGACTCGGGCAACCGGATCTTGCTGGCCGACATCGAACCTGGCGAACTCAGCGGGCCAGGAGCCGGAGCCGAGGCCGAGCTCGAATCGCCCGTTCGAGGCCGCCGAGAGCGTGACGGCTTGTTTGGCCAGTACCGCCGGATGACGGAAGGCGTCACAGAGCACGAGATGACCGATCCGCAACCGCTCGGTTGCGGCAGCTACCCACGTTGCGACAGTCATTGCCTCCCAGATGCTTTCATCGGGCAGCCCCGGCGCCTCGAGGTGGTCGATGAATGCGATGCCGTCGAAACCGCTGGCCTCGGCGTGGCGGGCGCGATCCACAATGTCGGCGATCGGCAACCGCAGTTGCGGCAGGAACAAAAACCACTCGACCATGGCTGACCACCATACGGCCTTCCGTTGACCGTCGTACGAGCAACGGTGTTCAGCTAGTTTGCTATCTTTGCTATGTTAGGCATCATGGACGTCGGGCTGAATCCCGGGCAGCTAGCGCTGCGCGACACCGTGCGTGACGTCCTGCATACCGAGTGCCCCACCGGCGTCGCCCGCCAGGCAATGACCGACCCGGAACGCTGGCGCACTTTGTGGAAAACCGTCGTCGACCTGGGTTGGACGGAGCTGGCTGCATCGGATGCGGGCGACTACGGCAGTCTCGACTTGGCGGTGGTGTTGGAAGAGTGCGGGGCCGCTATCGCGCCGATTCCGTTGCTGTCCAGCGTCGGTCTCGCCGCCGGGGTGTTGCGTGCCGCCGGCTCGGCCGTCGACGACGTGCTGCGTGACATCAGCGGCGGCGTCGTCGCCGCGCTGGCCGTGCACCCGCCCGGGACGCGGCTGCCTGGTGTGCCGATGACCTTGCAGCAGGGCCGGTTGCAGGGGCGGGCGGTCGCCGTCGCCGACCTGTCCCGCGCCGAACTGGTGGTCACGTTGGCCACCTCAGCAGAGGGAGTTGTCACCGCGGTCGCACGCACCGGCGCTGGCGTCACGGTGGAACCGCTTGAATGCATCAACGCCGCCCAACCGGTCGCCGATGTCGAGATCGACACGACGCCGGTGGCCGTCGCACCGGTGGACGTCGAATCGGCGCTGGCGCTGCCGCTGCTGGCCGCCGCCGCCGAGCTGGTTGGCGTGGCCGGCGCCGTGCTGGCCCGATCCGTCGAGCATGCCAAGACGCGGTTGCAATTCGGCAAGCCGATCGGCGCCTTCCAGGGCATCAAGCATGCGCTGGCCGACAACTACGTCAGCCTGGAGCGCGCACGCAGCCTCACCTATGCCGCGGCCGCCCGCCTCGACGATCCCGCCGTCACGCCGGCCGCCGGCTGGACCGCCGCGGCGCTGGCCAAGGCGGCCGCCGGCGACGCTGCCGTCAGTTGCTCGCGGACTGCGGTTCAGGTGCACGGCGCGATCGCGCAGACCTGGGAGCACGACATCCATTTGTATCTGCGGCACGCATGGCAGGGCGCCGCCGCGCTGGGCGACTCCCGTGCGCTCTACCACGCCGTCGGCCGCCAATTCGCCGGAGACGCCGCATGAGCGCGCCGAGCGATGCCGTCGCGGAATTTGCCTGCTGGTTAACCGATTTTCTGCCGGCTGACTACACGGAGCGCTATCGCGAATACCGCTGGGACTTGGCGCTGCGCCGCGACTTTCAGCGAGCCGCGTTCGAGGCCGGCTGGCTGCAGCCGACCTGGCCGCGCGAACACGGCGGACGCTCGCTGGGGCTGCGCGATGCGATGGAAATCCGGCTCGAGGCAGCAATGCGCTCAGCACCCAAGCTGCCCAACATCGCCGGCCCCAACGTCGCGGCACCGGCGATCCGCCAGTTCGGCACACCCGACCAGATCGACCGGCTGCTGGTACCGCTGCTGCGCGGTGACGAGTGGTGGGCGCTGGGCATGTCCGAGCCGGAGGCCGGATCTGACTTCGCCGGCCTGCGTACCCGCGCCGAACGTGTCGGCGATGTGTTTCGGGTCAACGGTCACAAGATCTGGACCACCCAGGCGCATCTGTCGCGATGGTGCACGCTGTACGCGCGCACCGATCCGACAGCACCCAAACACCGCGGGATCTCCTGCCTGGTCCTGGATCTGCATTCGCCCGGCGTACGAATCGAGCCCATCCGCATGGCGTCGATCTCCGACGAGACGTTCTGTGAGGTCTTCCTCGACGACGTCGAAGTGCCGGTGGCCGATCTGTTGGGCCCGTGCAACGGCGGCTGGCACGTGGCATTGGCGTCGCTGCAGCACGAGCGACAGATGATCTGGATCATGAACTGGGTCGAGATCCACCGCGGTCTGGCGTCCGTCCGGGGCGCCGAAGGCGACGACATCTTCAGCGAACTCGGCTCATTACTCGCCGACGCCGAGGCGCTGCGCGCCACTGGATACCGGGCGCTACACAATGAACTGGCTAACCGGGCCTCTCCAGAAGCCGACATCCTCAAACTGCTCGGATCGGTGACTTTGCAACGCGTTTGGGAATTGAGCGCCGCGGCGGCCGGACCGGATTCGATCGGCGATCCGGACCTGCTGTTCGAACGTCAAGACGCCCTGGCCGCCACCATTTATGGGGGGACATCCGAGGTCCAGCGCAACATCATCGCCGAGCGGCTGCTCGGGCTGCCGAAGGGATGAGGATGGATTACGACCTTGGCGCCGGCGCCGACGACCTCAGACAGCGCTTGCGGGAATTGATTTCCGCGCACATCCCCGACGGCTTCCTGGGAGCTTGTACCGACGATCCCCGCGATCTGGCGACTACCGAGTCGTTCTGCAAACTTCTGGCGTCCAGTGGGCTGCTGGCATTGGCCTGGCCGAAAGAACATGGTGGCGGCGGCGGTTCGGTCTGGCAGCAGACCGTGCTGCGCGAAGAGATGTGGGCGCACCACGAACCCCGCGGTGCGCAGTACATGGGGATCAACTGGGTCGGCCCGGCAGTGATGCGTTACGGGACCCCCGAGCAGAAGGCCCGTCATTTAGCCGCAATAGCTGCCGGGGAAGTCATCTGGTGCCAGGGCTTTTCCGAGCCGGAAGCCGGAACGGACCTTGCCTCGCTGCGCACCCACGCCGTCCCCGACGGCGACGGCTGGCGCATCACCGGCCAGAAGGTCTGGACGTCCTACGCGCAGATGGCGTCGTGGTGCGTACTGGCGGCCTGCACCGACCCGGATGCCCCGAAACCCCAACGCCTGACGCTGTTCCTCCTGCCGATGGACCGGCCGGGCATCACGGTGCGCCCGATCCGGTCGATGCTCGGGCCGCACCACCTCAATGAGGTTTTCCTCGACGATGTCCGGGTGTTTCCCAATGAGGTTCTGGGCGAAGTGGGTGCCGGCTGGCGGGTGATGCGTGAGGCGCTGGCCTTCGAGCGGGTCGGAATCGCCCGGTATGCCCGCTGCGAATCGTTACTCGACCGGCTGCAGGCCGAACTCGGCGACGACTGGGACCGATTGCCCGAATTCATCCGCGCCCGCTGGGTGCGAGCGCTCATCGATTTGCGGGTGGCCCGGCTGCTGGCCTACCGGGCGGTGTCGCTGCAGGACGATCCGTCGGCGGGCGCCGCTGCCAGCGCCGCGCGCATCGCCACCACCACGTGTGATCAGCAGGTGGCCGAATTGCTGTTCGACGTCTTAGGGCCGTCAGCTCTGGACAGCGGTGCTGCGGCCCGGTTGCACGGGGCGGCCGAAGACCATTGGCGCTACGCTCAGGCCGCAACCGTGGCGTCCGGAACCATCGAGGTACAACGCATGCTCGTCGCACGAGAGGTCTTGGGAGAACACCGGTGAACACCGCTCTGCCGGAAGACATTCAAGAATTCGCCGCGGTCGCGGCCAAACGCTTTGCCCGACTCGGCGGCCCGCAGGCGGCATTGCGCGCCGAAACCGACGACACTATCCGCGGGGAAGCCCGACGCGCATTGACCGACGTCGGCGCGTTCGACCTCGATGTGCGTTCGGAGCCGGATGACCTGCTGGCGGCGGCGGTGCTCTGCCGGGCCGCCGGCGCTGCAGCACTACCCTACCCGCTCGCCGAGGAGCTGTTGGCCGTGGACGGCGCGCGACTGGCCTTGGTCAATCCGGCCGCACCGCGGGTCGATCACGGAGATCTGCCGGGCGAGTGGATCGCCGCCGACCTCGATGGCAGGCGCTACCGTCTGCAGCTGTCATCGCGAACCGACGCCAAGCTCGGGCCGTTTCTGGTGCCGGCCACCGTAACCGGGCCCGACGGCACCCTGCCCGCCCTCGACGTCATTCTGCATCTGGTGCTGGGATCGTGGCGAATCTTGGGCGCCGTGCAACAGGTACTGGCGATCGCCGCAGAACACGTTCGCGCCCGGACTCAATTCGGCAAGCCGCTGGCCGACTTTCAGGCCGTCCGCTTCACGATCGCCGATGCGTCGGTCACAGCGCGCGGGCTTGACGAACTCGCCAAGTACACCATCTGGCGACTTGACTCGGCAGCGACGCAATTCTGTGCGGCCGATGCGCTGGTTCTGCGGGTCAAGGCCGCCGACACCGCCCGGCAGGTGTTCCGAACCGCGCACCAACTGCTCGGCGCATTGGGGTTCTGCGACGAGTCCGACGTCAGCGTGCTCGATCGCCACACCCAACCGCTGATTCGGTTGCCGCTGAGCAGCGAGATGCTCGCGCTCCGGTTGACGGCGGATGTGCGCAGCGGTCATCTGGAGACCCTGTTCTCGGTCGTGCAGCCGGCATGAACGCCGCCGACGACGGTATCCCGTTCGGGCTGCGGCTCCAGCAACTCGCCGACCAACGCGGCGAGGAGCAGGCCGTGATCACGCTGGCACCCGACGGCGCTGCGCGCTCGCTGAGCTTCGCCGAACTGGACGCATGCGCCAATCAGTGGGGGCGGGCAATCGCCGCATCTGGCGCCGACGCCGGTTCGCTTGTCGCGCTGGGGATCCCCAATTCGGAGCACCTGGTTCTGGCGGCATTGGGATGCTGGAAAATCGGCGTGGTCCCGGTTCCGATGCGATGGGACCTGCCGGATTGGGAGCGGTCCCGGGTACTCGACGTGATCAAGCCTGCCGTTCTGCTCGACGAGCACAACCGGGCACAGCTGGCCTCGTCGGCCGCAGGTCAATCCGACGCGCCGCTGCCGGTCGTGGTCTCGCCAACGGTCAATGGGATCTGCAGTAGCGGATCGACCGGCCTGCCGAAGGTGATCCTCAATCTGGCGCCGGCAACGTGGACACCGCTGTTGTCTACCCCGTTTCTGGCCGCCTGGACGTCGGTGGACACGCCGCAAACGATCCTGGTCCCCGGGCCGATGTATCACACCAACGGCTTCGCCCCGCTAAACAACATGTTGGGCGGAGACCAACTGGTGATTCTCGAAAAGTTCGACGCGTCAACAGTTGTCGACGCGATCGAACACTATCGGATCAGCAATTTCACTGCCACGCCGACGATGCTGGCGCGCATCGCCGCGCTGCCGGACATCCGCCGCCGCGACTTGTCCAGTGTGGTGTGGATCCTGCAGGGTGCCGCGGTCATGCCGCCCGCGTTGCTGCAGACCTGGTTCGAGCTGCTGTCCCCCGAACAGGTCGTGATGGCCTACGGGATGACCGAAAATCTCGGGCTGACCGCGTTGCGCGGCGACGAGTGGCTGACCCATCCCGGCAGCGTCGGTCGTGGCTTCCGCGACACCGAGATTCGCATTCTGGACCCCCAAGGCGTTCCGTTGGGGCCGTGCGAACGCGGCGACATCTATTTGCGCGCGCCGATGAGCGCGGGCTATCGCTACCTGGGCGGAGCGCCGGCGCTGCCGTCGACGCCGGACGGGTTCCGTTCAGCCGGAGATATTGGTCACCTGGACGCCGACGGCTATCTCTACGTCGCCGACCGCCGGGCCGACATGATCATCACCGGCGGCGCCAATGTCTTTCCGGCAGAAGTGGAATCCGCGCTGGCCGAACACGACGCGATCACCGACGTCGTGGTCATCGGGCTCGCTGACCCGCAGTGGGGCCGCCGGGTGCACGCCGTGGTGCAACTGGGGGCGCCACTAACCGAGCAGCAAGTGATCACCTACGCCAAGAGCCGGCTGGCGGCCTACAAGGTGCCCAAGACGGTCGAATTTGTCGACCAGATCCCCCGCACCGCGGCAACCAAGGTCAACCGGTCGGCAATGATCGAAGCTCGCGGCGGGTAATCGTGAAGCTACGTGTCGATGCGGGTGAACTGCCCGGTCCGGTACTGCTCAAGGCAGCTCGCTCGCCTGACCTTGCCGCTTGTGGTGATCGGTAACGCTCCGGGCGACACCACAACCAGATCCGCCACGCTGATGCCGTGTGAGTTCGAGATCGCCGAGGCGACTTCACTTTTGATGTGGGCGATCTTGTCCAGCGCTTCCTCGCCAGTTCCGGCCCGCTTTTTGACTTCGATGATCACGACAAGCATTTCCGTGCCTTTGTCCGGAACGGCGATCGCGGCGCACCGGCCCCCACTGATCTCCTGGACCGTCGCTTCAATGTCATCGGGGGCGTGGTTGCGCCCGTAGATGATCAACAGATCCTTGATGCGGCCGATGATGAACAGCTCGTCGTCGGAGAAGAAACCCAGGTCTCCGGTTCGCAGCCAAGGACCTTCCGGTGTACCGGCCGAAGGAGCGACAAGCCGTCCAGCGAAGGTAGCTTCGGTTTCGCGTGGCTTCTGCCAATAGCCCGCCGCGACGTTGTCACCGTGTACCCAGATCTCTCCGACCGTTCCAGCCGGGCACTCGATACACGTCTCGGGATCGACGATGCGGACCACCGGAGACTGCGGCCTCCCGTAGCTGATCAGCGCTGTGCCGTCGCGAGTTTCGCAGCGCTCCGCCTTGCCGGCGGTCAGCTTCTCGGATTCGAAGCGCACGACGGCCGGTGGTTCAGCACATGCGCGGGTCGCCACATACACCGTTGCTTCCGCCAGTCCATATGACGGTCGGATCGCCGCCTCGCTCAGATTGAAGCGGGCGAACCGCTGGGTAAAGCGCCGCAGCGTGGCCGGGTGCACCCGTTCGGCTCCGTTGAGGATGCCCAGCACGTTACCGAGGTCATGCCCGGCCATGTCTTCGTCCGATGTCTTTCGCACCGCTAATTCGAATGCGAAGTTCGGTCCCGCTGAAAATGAGGGACCATCGCTTGCCATCAAATGCATCCATCGAGCGGGCCGCTGCAGAAACGCCACCGGGCTGGTGAGCACAGCATGGACCCCCGCCAGAATCGGTGCGCAGACTCCCATAAATAAACCCATGTCGTGGTAGAAGGGCAGCCACGACACGAGAGTGCCGTCCGCTGGCGGCAGCCCTCCGTAATCCGCAAAGTAGCAGGACATGAGTTGCCCGAAATTGGCTATCACATTTCCGTGCGACATCATGACCCCGGCCGGTTGGCGAGTCGACCCGGACGTGTACTGCAGATAGGCCGTATCCGGATGATTCTCGCCGCTACCACTGGATCTGGTCGCGGCATCAAGATCGAGCAAGTCGACCTCGACGACGGAGGGCGCGGATGCGTCC
Organism: Mycobacterium sp. NGS62; assembly: GCF_059812285.1. NCBI lineage: Bacteria > Bacillati > Actinomycetota > Actinomycetes > Mycobacteriales > Mycobacteriaceae > Mycobacterium > Mycobacterium sp. NGS62. The sequence continues at coordinate 874,606 of NZ_JCALCK010000001.1, forward strand.
GACTGCGACTTGATGTGCTCGGCTACCGTGCCTGCGGCAGGAGACGTTGTGAGAACGACTGACGGCGACGCGTCACGCAGCACCGAGCTCACGCGCTCGTCGCTGACGCCGCCTAATGGAACCGAAAGTGGAACGGCGATCCGTCCCGCCTGTAGCGCACCGAAAAACGCAACGATGTAGTCAAGACCCTGCGGCGCCATAATCACAGCGCGGTCGCCTATCGAGCCAGAGCGTCGAAGCGCTTCCGCGACATTCTGCGTCCTGCGATATAGCCGCGACCAAGTCAACGTCTGCGGAATCCCAGCCCAGTCTTGTTCGTAATCAACAAATGTGAACGCCGCGTCATCGGGCTGCAAGCTGGCACGCTCGCAGAGCAAAGTCAAGACAGAAGCCCCCACCACCCACAAGAGGTTACCGTGCGCTCCGGGCAGGGCGACCGGAATAGCGAAGTCCGGCCCGCATACCGGCCCACCGTCGGAACGCCTGCCGGACCGCGGTATCGGGTCGTGTCCGCGTGGGTTATTGCGTTAGCTCGTCGGAGGTCACGTTTCGGTAACGGTTTCGGCTAACGCGCCTCTGCGCTTTTCCGGCGCACACTAGCCTCTAACCGGTCGCCCAGGCCGCTGACGTGCACGAACGCCCTGACATGGGCACGGCATCTCGTCCTAAACGAAGGCGCTTTCCTTGGTAATTTGAGGGGGTTCCGCGCCGTGAGTCAAGCGGCGGCCTAGGGCACCGCGCGTTTGCTGGGGAGGTGGAATGGTTTCATTCGGCGCGACCGATGATCGTGGCCATCGTTCGTCGTCGTCCGATGAGCCGCCGGCAATGGGCACCACACCTGCTACTCCCGTCGCCGTCATCGGTATGGCATGTCGACTTCCGGGCGGCATCGAATCGCCGGATCAGTTATGGGAAGCTTTGCTGCGCGGCGATGACCTGGTCACCGATATTCCCCCCGACCGCTGGGAAGCCGACGAGTACTACGACCCCGAACCGGGGGTGCCAGGTCGATCGGTGTCCAGATGGGGCGCGTTCCTCGATGATGTTGCCGGCTTCGACTCCGAGTTCTTCGGCATCAATGAATCAGAGGCTATAGCGATCGATCCGCAGCAGCGATTGCTACTCGAAACCTCTTGGGAGGCAGCGGAGCACGCTGGACTCAGCCCGACAAGCCTGGCCGGATCCCGTACCGGCGTGTACATGGGCTTAACGCACGGCGACTACCAGCTCCTGGCGGCCGACGCCCATTCCTTGGAGGGGCCCTACGGCTTCCTCGGCAACAACTTCAGCATGGCGTCTGGCCGGATCGCCTATGCGATGGACTTGCGCGGCCCGGCGGTAACGGTGGATGCCGCATGCTCGTCCGGGCTGGTCACTGTGCATATGGCATGTCGCAGCCTGCGCGAAGGTGAATGCGACCTCGCGATGGCCGGCGGCGTCGCCGTGGCGTTGGACCCGCGGAAGTTTGCCTCGGGTTCGGCCGGAGGCATGCTGTCTCCGACCGGGCGCTGTCATGCCTTCGACGTGGCCGCGGACGGGTTCGTGCCTGGCGAGGGTTGCGTGGTGATGCTGTTCAAGCGATTACCGGATGCGCTGCGCGATGGTGACCGAGTCTTGGCGGTGGTGCGCGGTACGGCACTGAACAACGACGGCCGCACCGTCACCATCACCACACCATCGCGGTCCGCACAGGTCGCCGCCTACCGGGCCGCACTGGCTGAAGCCGGTGTGGACGCGAGCACCGTCGGCATGGTGGAGACACACGGGACCGGAACACCGACCGGGGACCCGATTGAATATGCCGGCCTGGCCGAGGTTTACGGCCTCGACAGGCCCTGCGGGCTGGCGGCCGCAAAGACCAATTTCGGGCATAACCAATCGACCTCTGGGACATTGGGCCTGATGAAGGCCGCGCTGGCACTGCAGCATGGCGTTATTCCACAGAATCTGCACTTCACCCGGCTACCCGATGAGCTCGCCGAGATCAAAACCAGTCTCTTTGTCCCGCAGGAGAATACACCGTGGCCCACCAACGGTCACACGCCCCGGCGGGCGGCTGTGTCGGCCTACGGGTTCTCCGGAACCAATGCTCACGCCATCTTGGAGCAAGCTCCCGCAGCATCCGACACCGATGCGCAACACAACGGGAAGGCAGCAGAGGCGACGACGGCGCCCCTACTGTTTCCGCTGTCGTCCACGTCGGCCGACGAACTGCGCCGGACCGCCGGCCGGTTGGCCGACTGGGCAGACGCACGTGACGATGTCGCGTTACCAGACCTGGCCTACACCCTGGCGCGTCGGCGCGCGCACCGCCCGGTGCGTACTGCCGTCATCGCAAGCAGTCGACCGCAACTCATCGACGTTTTGCGGGAAGTCGCCGACGGCGATACTCCTTATCAGGCCGCGGTCGGGCAGGACGACCGCGGCCCGGTATGGGTGTTTTCCGGGCAGGGTTCGCAATGGCCTCGGATGGGCGCTGAGCTGCTGGGGACCGAACCGGTGTTCGCCGCAACTGTCGCCCAAATCGAGCCGCTGATCGCCGACGAGTGCGGGTTCTCGGTGACCGACGCGATGTCGGCGCCACAGATCGTCACCGGTCAAGACCGGATCCAGCCAACGCTGTTCACCATCCAGATCGCCCTCGCAGCCACCATGAAGGCATACGGGGCGCGCCCCGGCGCGATCATCGGGCACTCCCTGGGCGAGGCGGCGGCGGCCGTCGTCGCGGGAGCGCTCTCGCTGGAAGACGGGCTTCGCGTGGTCTGCCGCCGGTCCCGCTTGATGTCTCGCATCGCAGGTAACGGTGCCACGGCATCGGTGCAACTGCCTGCCCAGCAAGTACTTTCGGAACTCACCGTCCGCGGTATCAACGACGTTGTCCTGGCAGTAGTGGCTTCACCGGAGTCCACGGTGATTTCCGGTGCAGCACAACCGGTTCGCGAGCTGGTGGCAGCCTGGGAACAGCGTGACGTGATGGCCCGCGAGATACCCGCCGACGTCGCCTTTCATTCACCCCAGGTCGACCCAATCATCGGTGAGCTCACCGACGTGCTCGCCGAACTCACCCCAATGACGCCGGAAGTTCCCTTCTACTCGACAACTTTGTACGATCCGCGCGAGCGACCGGTGTGTAACGCCGGTTATTGGGCGGACAATATGCGAAAGATGGTGCGGTTCTCCGCAGCGGTGCGGGCCGCGCTCGAAGACGGCTACCGAGTATTCGCAGAGCTGACACCACACCCACTGCTCACCACCGCTCTCGAACAGACGGCTCGAGGTCTCGACGTGCCACTGGCCGCATTGGCCAGCATGCGCCGTGAACAACCGCTGCCAAACGGGCTGTGCGACTTCTTCGCAGATTTGCACAGTACCGGCGCCGAGGTCGACTTCTCGATGCTCTACCCGAGCGGGCGACTCGTCGACGCGCCGCTGCCGACATGGACGCACCGTCAATTGCTGCTGAGCCGCGAGACTCAAGAATCTCCAGTACACGGTGGCTGTACCGTGTCGGTACATCCGCTGTTGGGTCCGCATGTGCGTTTGCAGGAGGAACCGGAACGCCATGTGTGGCAGGCCGAAATCGGCACTGTCGCACAACCGTGGCTGGGCGATCACCAAATCCGCAATGTCGCTGTCCTCCCTGGGGCGGCTTACTGCGAGATGGCGCTGGCAGCGGCCCAGGCTGTGCTGGGCGAACGGGCCGAGGTTCGTGATATCCGCTTCGAGCACGTGCTGATGCTGGATGAGCAGACCACGGTCGGTGCATCGGCGTCGTTGTCGTCCCCAGGCGCCCTCGACTTCACGGTGGAAGCAAATCGGGGTGGTGACCAAACGCGCCATGCCGCCGCAGTGCTCCACACCGCAACAGATGAGCAGTCACCTGCGCATGACCCATCCGCGTTGCTGGCCGCCCTCCCGCATCGCCAAGACGGCGCCGAGGTGCGCAAGCGACTCGACGAGCGTGGTCTTCAGTATGGTCCGGCCTTCACCGGCCTTACTGCCGTGCACTCCGGTGAGGCGGGAAGCGGCGCCGTGGTGGCCGAGGTCGCGCTACCCCGCCAAATCCGCTCGCAGCAAGACGCTTACGGCGTGCATCCAGCGCTGCTGGATGCCTGCTTCCAGTCCGTGGCTGCTCACCCGGACGTGCAGGCTATTGGCGGGGACGTGTCGGCGTTGCCGTTGGGCGTCCGGAGGCTACGTGCCTACCGCGCTGCCCGCAACGCGGGCTACTGCTACACGCGGGTGACCAAAGCCGACACGTCGGGCATCGAGGCCGACATTGACGTGCTCGACGAGCACGGCGCCGTGTTGCTCGCCATACATGGGCTGCAATTGGGTACGGGCGTCTCGGACAGCGCCTACAAAGAGCGTGTGCTGGCCGAGCGACTGCTGACGATCGAATGGCAGCAACGAGAATCCCCGGAGGCCGAGCACGACGATGTCGCGTCCTGGCTGCTGATCAGCACCGGCTCCACCGCGGACGTGGCAGCCGCCACCTTGAGCGATGTCATGAAAAGCCATGGCGCACAGTGCTCCACCATGTGCTGGCCGTTACAGGCCGACCACACCTCGAACCGCGATGAGCTGCGAAGCCAGTTGCGTACCGGAGGATTCAGCGGTGCCGTGGTCCTCACCGGACCGACAAGCAGCGACGATGACAGTGACTCTCCGCTGCGGGGCCGCGAGTATGTGCAGCATCTAGCGCGTATCACCCGCGAATTGCCTGAAGTCCCTGGCCAGCCGCCCCGCCTGTACGTCGTGACACACAGCGCCCAGCCGGTGGTTGCCCGTGACGTACCCAATCTGGAGCAGTCCGGGCTGCGGGGGTTCATGCGGGTAATGGGCTCCGAGCACCCGCACTTGCGCGCAACTCAGATCGATGTCGATACCGACACCAGCGCCGAGGATCTGGCGCAGCAACTGCTCAGCGGGTCCGAAGAAGACGAGACCGCTTGGCGCAACGGCCAATGGTACGTCGCGCGGTTGTCTGCCACCCCGCTGCTCCCCGAGGAGCGGCGAACCATCGTCGCCGACCATGAGCGCGACGCCGTCCGTCTACAGATCCGTACACCGGGTGACTTGGAGTCGATGGAACTCGTTGCCGATGAACGGGTTCCGCCGGGACCGGGAGAGATCGAAGTCGCGATCAGCGCCTCGAGCATCAACTTCGCCGATGTACTCGTGGCGTTCGGCCGCTACCCCGCCTTCGAGGGGCGGCTACCGCAACTCGGTACTGACTTCGCCGGCGTGGTGACCGCGGTCGGGCCCAAGGTGACGGACCATAAGGTGGGCGATCGCGTCGGAGGCCTGAGCGCCAACGGCTGCTGGGGAACCTTCCTCACTTGTGATTCGCGTCTGGCCGTCACCCTGCCGGCCGGCCTGTCCGATGCGCAGGCGGCCGCAGTGACTACCGCCCACGCCACCGCTTGGTACGGCCTACACGATCTGGCCCGCATCAGAAGCGGCGACAAGGTCTTGATCCATTCGGCAACCGGGGGTGTGGGGCAGGCGGCCATCGCCATCGCCCGTGCCGCGGGAGCCGAGATCTTCGCCACCGCCGGTAGCGAGCAGCGACGGCAATTGCTGCGCGACATGGGCATTGAGCATGTCTACGATTCCCGGAGCCTAGACTTCGCCGAGGGAATCCGCCGCGACACCGAGGGGTACGGGGTCGATATCGTGCTGAACTCGGCGATCGGCGCCGCACAGCGCGCAGGCATCGAAATACTGGCGCTGGGTGGACGATTCGTCGAGATCGGCAAGCGAGACATCTATGGCGACAGCCGTTTGGGACTTTTCCCCTTCCGGCGCAACCTCGCGTTTTACGGTCTCGACCTGGGTCTGCTGTCATATAGCCATCCAGACCGGATGCGAGAGCTGTTGACAAAGGTGTACCAGCTCACTGCCGACGGTGTCTTGCCGATGCCCGAGAGCACGCACTACCCACTGGCCGACGCCGCCACCGCCATTCGGCTGATGAGCGGTGCGCAGCACACGGGCAAACTGGTGCTCGACATTCCGCGCAGCGGGTCTGGCCGGGTGGTGGTGCCGCCGTCACACGCCCAGGTCTTCCGCCGCGACAGCGCTTACATCATCACCGGCGGCCTGGGCGGACTTGGATTGTTCTTAGCCGAGAAGATGGCAGCAGCTGGCTGCGGACGTATCGTGTTGAGCGCTCGCTCGCAGCCGACGCTGGAAGTGCTGGAGACCATCGAATGCATCCGCGCGATCGGTGCAGACGTCGTGGTCGAATGCGCCGATATCGCCGAACCCGGTACCGCGCAGCAATTGGTCGCCACCGCGACGGCCACCGGGCTTCCGGTCCGTGGCGTGCTGCATCTGGCGGCCGTGATCGAAGACGCCACACTACCCAACATCACTGATGGCATCATCGAACGTGACTGGGCGCCAAAGGTTTACGGTGCATGGAACTTGCACACCGCTACCGCCGACCAACCGTTGGACTGGTTCTGTTCGTTCTCGTCGGCGGCCGCGCTGGTGGGCTCGCCCGGTCAGGGTGCGTACGCCGCGGCCAACAGCTGGTTGGACGCCTTCACCCGATGGCGGCGGGCTCAGGGCCTGCCTGCCACCGCGATCGCTTGGGGCGCTTGGGCCCAGATCGGGCGTGCCACCGCCCTGGCGGCGGGAGCCGACATTGCTATCGCTCCCGACGAGGGCGCGTACGCATTGGACGCGCTGCTGCGCCATGACCGCGCCTACACCGGCTATACGCCGTTGACGGGAGCCCCATGGTTGAGCGCCTTCGCCCAATCCACGCCATTCGCTGAAGCGTTCCGTTCAGTGGGGCAAGGCTCCACGGGCACAAGCAAACTGCGTGCCGAACTCAACGAACTGCCTGCGGATGAATGGCCAACGCGGCTACGGCGTCTGATCTCCGATCAAATCGCCCTGATCCTGCGTCGCAGCGTCGATCCCGACCGGTCGCTCGCCGAGTACGGGCTTGACTCGCTCAGCGCCCTCGAGTTGCGTACCCGCATCGAGACGGAGACCGGAATACGACTCAATCCGACGGACCTCACCACCATCGGCACGATTCGCGGTTTAGCAGAACTGCTTTGCGAAAAGCTGGCGCCCGCCGACGCCGTGTGACATTAACGCGTCGGCTTAGGCGATCGACGACCGTCACAGCGGATCGGCGTCGCTGCGTGACAGCACGATGTCGAGCCGCGATACGCGCCGCTCCAGTATCGTGAGGTCGCGGAGCCGCTGTGGAGCGCCGACATCCCTAGGCCACAGATAGCGCCATGGCGTGTAATCGTTGGGCAGCAGATAGACATGGAAGCCGCGCTCAAGGAAAGGTCGCAGCACGTCAATCGGCCGCAGCTGCGGATCGCGCCAGCATGTTGGTGACAGCTCAACCACCAATTCCACATCGGCGGCGAGGGCATCGACGGATGCCAAAATGCCGGCCAGCACGCGGTCCTCGGCGCCCTCCACATCGATCTTGATCACGCGTGCGGTCGCAAGCTCCTGGCTGGTTAAGAGCGAGCCGAGCGGCGCCGCCCGGGCGCGGCCCTGCTCGTGGAGACCGCGGCGGGCCACCGTCGAGGTCAGCCCGATGTTGTAGCTCGGTCCCACATACAGCGGGAGTTCGTGATCGCGATCTGACGCCGCGGCGGCGACCAAGCGGACATTCGTGAGGTCGTTCCTCTCCACGATCTCCTCCAGTTCGGAGATCACTGCGGGTAGCGGTTCGATCGCCACCACGGTGCCGCGCGGTCCGACCATCTTGCCGGCCAGTGCGGTCATGCACCCGATATTGGCGCCGACGTCAACGAACGTGTCACCCGGATGCAGCCTGCGGCGCAGAAACGCCGAGAGATCAGGTTCCCACGTGCCGAACAGGTAGATATACGTCGGGATTAAATCTGGGACCCGGCATCGAAAATGGACGCCATCCTCGCTGGTGCTGTCGACAGTCAGCGGTCCTCGGAAAGCGGTCCGGATCCACAGCGGCACAGCCACTGCGAGGTACGGCACTATCACCAACAGCGCTCGCGCCCAACGCTCGGCGACGCCGACGTGTTCCTTGTCGGTCTGTAGAAATCGCATGTACCGCCGCCACAGCGGCAGGATCAGCGCCTCGAACATCTCCCCGGCCCACCCCTCCAGAGACCAATACGCGTGAAATCGGTACGCGCCGATGGCGGATCGACATTGCCCGTCCCAAGCGCGCAGAAGAACACTGTCGAAACGGCTATCTCGGTGTCCCCAGTCCGAATACCCGGGTACGGTGACAAACCGGGTGATCGCCGGTGACCCAACGGCATAGCGTTTCCGTCCTCAACCCGACCCTGGGCCGTGTCCGAGCTGAGTTGGGTCTCCGAGGTTTTGACAGCCACACACCATTAGATCGCAGCGAGCCTTGACAACGGCAGAGAATCGCGATCTTCCTCGAGAACTTCCTGACTTCCGGTGACGACGCTGCCCACCGCAAGACTCGGCAACATCCTAGGCCGGTCCGCTACGCCCTCTCAATCTCTTAACTACTTGCGCCACAGCGCACCACACCCGTCTATGTCAATGATCTCTGCGGATACCCCATGCTTCGCGCGGTAGTCGGTGACAGCTTCGCGACACGGTTTAAGCACGTAATCATCGATGATGCAGAAACCACCGGGCGACAGTCGCGGGTAAAGCGCGTCGAGCGCTTGTATCGTGGATTCGTAGAGGTCGCCATCAAGCCGCAATACCGCGATGCGATCGATCGGAGCGTCGTGCAGCGTGTCTTTGAACCAACCAGGAAGAAAGCGGACCTGGTCATCTAACAGCCTGTAGCGCTCGAAATTCGCCCTCACTTCCGTTTCCGGCACTGCCAGTACGAACTTCATGCGGTCGAACTTCATCCGCTTATCTGCTTTGTACTTGGCGGGATTCGGGGACGGCATGCCCTCGAAGGAATCGGCCAACCACACGCATCGCGACTTATCCCCATAGGCTGCCAGGACCGCACGCATCAAAATGCTGGCACCGCCGCGCCATACCCCACATTCGACCAGGTCGCCCGGTATCTCGTCAGCCAGTACCGTCTCAACGCAGTGCTGCAGGCTGGTGAGTCTCTGCATTCCAATCATCGTCTCGGCTTCGGCCGGACAGTCTAGGCCCAAGTCGCGCTTGCGCTGACCGAACGGGCTGATACCCATGGTCATGGGTTGAATGAAGTTGCCCGTTTTGAACAGGAAGCGTCCCCACAGTGGCCAGCCCCCAGGCATTTGCTCGAGCATCCCGTATCTGGTGAGGTTGCGTCGAATCAAGTCAAGGTACAGAGATCGCACGTCGCTATCGGTCACCGTCAAGACTGTCCCCAATCCCGTATGCCATTGCTGTGGGCGATGAGTTTAGACTCTCATCGACGCCGTATCTTTCGGAGTTCACCGAGCAGGCTCCCAATCCGAGCGTGGCCGTCTCGACGGCCTGCTTTCGCCCATCAGCCAACGGTCCTGAGGCGGGCGCCGTTTTCCATAAGATCAGCGGCGGCTGCAACGCTTTCGGCGGGCTTCGTCATCCGGGTGGCGAACTCACGGGCGCGGGCCGCGTATTGCGAGGCAAGGATGGTGCGCAGGTCCTCGGCCAGCGTTTGCGGGGTAGTGCTCGAAAAGCGCCGGGCGGTGCCCAGCTTCAGTCGTTTGACCTGCATTCCCCATTGCGGCTGATCGGCCGCCGTCCACAGGATCAACGTGGGGACTCCAGCGCGCAGGCCCGCGGCCGTGGTGCCCGCGCCGCCGTGGTGCACGACCGCGCGGCATGCCGGGAACGCGGCTGCATGGTTCATCGCGCCCACAATTTTGACGTGTTCGAAATGGGGGATGTCGCCAACGTCAGACCCGCCAGCGCAAACCAAGGCCCGCTCGCCTAGTTGCGCACAGGCCGCGCCGATCATGGCGACCGTGTCTGCGGCAGATTCGACCGGTACGCTGCCAAACCCGAAATAAATCGGCGGCGTTCCCGCGGCAATCCACGACGCGACCTCGTCATCGCCATCCGTCGGCAACTCCATTGTCAATGCACCAACAAACGGCCGTTGCCCGTTCCATTTCGCCCATTCGGCCGCCAACCCGGGAAAGCAAACCTCGTCGTAGGCTTGGATTTCCAGCGACCCGCGCTCGGCGATCCGCCGCGATGTGGATCTCCGTGTCTTCGGGAGGCCCAATTCATTGCGCTGGGCGTCCTCGACCTTCTTCGTCATGCGCCAAAACAGCCGCAGGTTCAAAGCCATCACCGAGCGTCCCAATGACGGCAGCATTGGAGTGAGCTGCCCGTGGGCCCTCGACGGGGCGTAATGCAGCGACGTTAACGGAATCCCGTGATACTCCGCGACGTTCGCCGCGGGCTCCTCCAAACTCTGGCCGGTGACTAGTAAGTCGGCACCGTCGGCCAGCGACGTCAGTGTCGTGCTCGCCTCTCCCCAGCACTGGCTAACTAGTTCCCAAAGTTCGCGCCGCAATCTGTTCAGCTCCTGGATCCTCCAGAAGCTGCGGAAGAGACGCGTCCACAAGTCGCGGTGCACGTCCATCCACGTCTGCGTGTCCAGCGCATAGCCGACCGCCGGAAGCCCCGCCGCTTCGGCGAAGCCAACGAGGTCGGGCGGGACCGCCATGCGTACTTCGTGCCCTCGGCGCAGCAGCTCACGGCCAACAGCGACACCGGGCTCGACATCGCCACGGGTTCCATAGCAGGCCAGCACAAATATCATCGCGATTCCAGTCTTTCACTCACGTTTCCAATGAAAATTTGAGTTGTTGGCCATACAGGCTCAGCGATTCGGCAGTCAACATGACTTCATGAGCACAGGCGACCGGATACGTTGTGATGTCGCCAGTGACGTAAGGGCGCCAACTTTGCAGCAGAGACAGACTGCGGTCGCCCTCATCCGACTGAGCAGAAAATATAGTTATATCGCCGTCGAAAACGCCCGGCTCGTGAGCTCGTTGCAACGCCATGCTACTGTTCATGTTTTGAATAAGGAAATCCAGAAGCTTTTTGTAGCGAGGGAATTCTACGACTCCCACTTCGTGAAGCAGTTCTTCTATCCGTTCGTAAGTAAGCGGACCATCCTGTTCTGGGATGTCTATACCGTTGAACCGCAATGCTTCTTCCAGTATCTGCGCCTCGTCGATGGTCTGGCTTTTCTGGGTGTCGCTGATGTCGACACAGGGCTGAGCGTCGAGAAGAATAACGTGGCCGATTGCGCATCCGCGTCGCTGAAGCTCGATTGCCAGTTCGTGGGCGACGACACCTCCAAAAGACCAGCCGAGAACGTTGTAGGGTCCGTCGGGGTAAGCCGTCTGGATTCTGTCGGCATAACTTCTCGCCATATCGCGAATTGAGCGGGGTTCAGCTTCTTCGGGTTGCAGGATTCGTTGAATTCCGATGAGGGAACAGTCCACGTAGTTACCCAGCGTCTGATATGGCCAACTCACCCCGCCCCCGGGATGAATGCAGAACAGCGGAACACCGGTGCCCTCCTTGAGGACCTCAACAGGAGCTATCTCCGCCTCGTCAGCGTGGCTAGCCAAATGCTGGCTCAGACTTTTCACGGACGGGGCGCGGAACAAGGTGCGCACTGCAACGTGGGCGTCGAGGCGTGTCTTGATAGCGGCGATCACCCGCATCGCCGAAAGCGAATCCCCGCCCAAGTCGAAGAATGAGTCGTCGACGCCCACGCGCTCGAGGCCGAGCACCTCCGCGTAGATGCCGGCCAAGATTTCCTCGGTGAGCGTGGCCGGGGCGCGATAACGCCCGCGGTCTTGGTATTCCGGTGCCGGTAGCGCGCGAGCGTCGAGTTTGCCGTTGGGGGTCAGCGGCAGCTCCGCCAAGGCCACCACCGCGGCGGGGACCATATACGCCGGCAGCCGCTCGGCCAGCGCGCTGCGCACCATGACCGGATCAGCTGTGCCGGTGACATAACCCACCAACCGCTTATCACCGGGACGGTCCTCGCGGGCGATCACCGCCACCTGACCGACCCCGTCCAGCCCGGCCAGCGCCGCCTGGACTTCACCGAGCTCGATGCGATACCCGCGGATCTTGACCTGCTCGTCAGCGCGCCCCACATAGTCCAGCTGCCCATCGGCGCCCCAACGCACCAAATCCCCGGTGCGATACATCCGTGTTCCGGGCCCCCCAAACGGAGATGCCACAAACCGCGACGATGTCAAACCCGCCCGGCCCACATACCCACACGCCAGTCCGCCACCGGCCACATACAATTCGCCAACCACCCCCACCGGCACCGGCTGTAACCAACTGTCCAGCACGAAAAAGCCAAGATGGGCCAACGGCCGCCCAATGGGACTGACACTGCGCTCGACATCGGCGTCGACGATCGGCCTAAACGAGGCATGCACCGTCGTCTCGGTGATGCCATACATGTTGATCAGCCGCGGGGATCCCGGGTGCTGGCCCAGCCACATGCCAAGACGTTGCGGGTCGAGCGCTTCGCCGCCAAACACCACCGTCTCAAGCTTGAGCTGATCTGCCAGCTCTGGCGATTGCGCATCGACAATCTGCAACGCATAAAACGCAGATGGCGTCTGGCTCAACACGCTGACCTGTTCACGAATCAGCAACGCATGCAAGTCTTCTGGCGAGCGGGACACCTCCTCGGGCACCACTACCAGCCGCCCACCATGCAACAGCGCACCCCAGATCTCCCACACCGAGTAGTCGAAGGCCAAGGAATGACTCTGCGTCCACACCTGCCCCGACAGCTCCAGATCGGTGTTCAGCGACTCCAGCAGCTGGGTGACGTTGCTGTGGGCGACAGCAACTCCCTTGGGGGCACCGGTGGTGCCCGAGGTGTAGAGGATGTAGGCGATGTCGTCGGCCGCCGGCGCCGGTAAGCCCTCACTGGGTTGGGTGCCGATACGCGCGTCGTTGATATCGATGACCAGCAGCCCACGGCCCTCGAGCCGTTCGGCCAACCCACTAGTGGTGAGCGCCACGACCGGCGCAGCGTCGTTGAGCAAGAACTCGATGCGCGCGTCAGGATGCATCGGATCGATCGGCAGATATGCCGCCCCGGTTTTGAGCACCGCCAAAACCGCCACGATCGCCTCCGCCGACCGCGAAAACAGCAGCGCCACATGCTGGCCCGGACTCGCACCGTGGGCAGCCAACAAATGCGCCAACTGATTAGACGCCTCATCGAGCTGCCGATACGTCATCGAACGGTCCGCAAAGCTGAGCGCTACCGCCTCCGGCACACGAGCCACCTGCGCACCAAACAACACCGGAATCGACACACCGGACACCGCCGGCGCGCTCAACGCCGCTCGATTACCCCACCCATCCACGCGGAGATGCTCGCCAGCATCGAGCAGATCGACCGATGACAACGGCCGGGTCGGGTCTGCGGTGATGGCCACCAGCATCCGCTGCCAGCGCTCGATGAGCGCTTGGATGCTGACCGCGTCGAACACGTCGGTGCGAAATTCGACCATCCCGCCGATCCCGGCGGGCTCACCAGCTTCGTTCCAACGCTCACCCAACGAAAACGTCAGATCCATGCGGGCGGTGTGGGTTTCCGCCGACAGCGGGGCGACCTGCAGGTCCCCCAAAGTCTGCTCGGCGCCGAGGTTGTTGGCATGGCCGGGCAGGTTCTGCCAGGCCATCATCACCTGAACCAGCGGCTGATGGGTCAGGCTTCGGGTGGGGTTTAGCCGCTCGACGAGCACCTCGAAGGGCACATCTTGGTGCTCGTAGGCGGCCAGACTGCGGGCTCGCACCTGGGCCAGCAGCTCGCCAGCGGTGGGATCTCCGGCCAGATCGACCCTTAGCACCAAGGTGTTGACGAAGAAACCCACGAGTTCATCGAGTGCGGGGTCGGCACGTCCGGCGATTGCGATGCCGACGACCACATCACTGCTGGCGCAGAGCTTAGCCAGCAGCGCCGTCAGGGCGGCCTGGATCACCATAAAACTGGACGCGTTGTACTGGTCGGCCACTCGGGCAACCTGCTGCTGCAGCTCGGCCGGCCAATCGATCGCCACACTGGCGCCCCGATAATCCGCCACCGGTGGGTAGGGCCGATCGGTGGGCAACTGCAGACGCTCGGGCGCGCCGGCCAGCGCTTGCTGCCAGTAGGCCAGCTGCGCGGCGATTGGGCTGTCGGGATCGTCGAGCTCACCGAGGTGATCACGTTGCCACAGTGTGTAGTCGACGTACTGCGCCGTTAACGGCGCCCATGCGGGGGCTTGCCCCGCACTTCGGCTGGCGTAGGCTACGCCCAGATCACGTACCAGCGGGGCGACCGACCAGCCGTCGGCGGCGATGTGGTGCGCCACCGCCACCAGCACATGCTCGCCCTCACCGACTCGGAAAAGGGTTGCCCGCAATGGGATCTCGCTCGCCAGGTCGAAGGTGTGACCGACGGCCGCGGCGATAGTCTGGCCCAGCCGGTCCGGCAGCCAACCGGTGGCATCGACGATGTCCCACCCGAAGTCGGCTTGCTCAGCGGGCACCACCACCTGCTGAGGTATACCGTCGACCGCTGGAAATAGCGTGCGCAGGCTCTCGTGTCGAACAAGCACATCGGCCAGCGCCGCACCCAACGCTTCGGCATCCAGCCGCCCACGCAGCCGTAACGCTACGGGCATGTTGTAGATCGGTGTGGGCCCCTGCAATTGGTCGAGGAACCACAGCCGGGTTTGCGCATAGGACAACGGGATCCGGGGTGGGCGCTCCACCGTCTGCAGAGGCGGGCGGGCGGGGCCGCCGCGATGGTGATGCAGGTAGTCGGCCAGATCGGCGACGGTTGAAGCGTCGAACACATACCGCACCGGCACTTCCCGGCCAAGTGCTAGTTGCAGCCGCGAGCTGACTCGGGTAGCCCTGAGCGAATCTCCACCCAGGGCGAAGAAATCGTCGTCGAGTCCGACGCGGGCCGCGCCTAACACCTCAGCGAAGGCCTCGGCGATGATCCTTTCGGTCTGGGTCTGCGGCGCCCTAAAGGCGGCGGCTGCAAACACCGGCGCCCGCAGCGCTTTACGGTCGATCTTGCCTGAGGAGGTCAACGGGAACTCGTCGAGCACCACAATCTGCGACGGCACCATGTAGTCGGGCAACCACGCACCCAATTGCTGACGCACCTCGCCGATCTTGGTATTGGTCTGCGGATCGTTGGCGTAGGTGGCGCGCTGCTGGGCCTCGGCTACCGGCACGTAGAGGTCGGTCAGTGCGATGTGCTGCGCAGGGTCGGTGCGCGTGAGGAAAACCGCATCCAGCATGCCCGGGCGGGTGCCCCAAGTGACGGCCACGCGGTACCCGGTGGCCTCACCGAGGCGGTACAACGCTTCGGGCACAACGCCGTCGGCGGTCGTGGTGGCCTCGGTGAGCGCATCGGCCAGCGACAACCCAGCGGCCAAACCGGCTTCGATGCAGACCTCGCCGATCAGCCCGGCGCGCGGAATATCGGCGACGCGAACCGCGTCCGGCCGTTGGGATGCCAACCGGTCCTGCAATCCGCCCAACCCGACGCAACCATTCCATGCCCAGGTAACTGCGCCAGCCAGGGAATGCACCGGCGTGGGAGTTGTGTGGATGACGACGTCGTAGCGATACCAGGTCAGCTCGTTGTTGGCCACCCCGCGTTTGACTTCAAGGTCGACTCCGGCCACCGACGCACGCTGGCCGGCCCAGGTGATGAAAAACTCCGGGGCTAGCAGCAATTCGGTCTCGCCGAGCATAGCGCGCTGGGCGCGTTGGCGAATCTCGTCGGCATCGACATTCTCGGTGCGTGCCAATGCGACCCCGGTCTGCAACGCGCCCTGCAGGGCGTGGTTGCGCACATCACCGAGGAACAATGTCCCACCCGGAGCCAACAGCTCGATGGCGTTATCAATGACGTCGGCCAGATATGCGGCGTTGGGAAAGTACTGGATAACCGAGTTGAGAATGATGGTGTCGAAATAACTCTGCGGCAGCGCGTCGACGACGTGCGCGGGATGGCACAGCAATTCCACCCGCTCACCCCACGACTGCGCGGCCACCGCTGCCTGCAGGCCCTCGATCGCCGTCGCGGACATATCGGTGCCGACGTAGTGCTCACAGTGCGGGGCGACCTGCGAGAGCACCAGCCCCGAGCCGACCCCGATCTCCAGCACTCGCGCCGGCCGCAGGGCCAGGATCCGATCCACCGTGGCCGCACGCCACTCGGCCATCTCGTCGCGCGGAATCGGCTCTTCGGTGTAGCTGCTGTTCCAGCCCCGAAAGTCCATGCCGAACTCCGGCGCCTCGACCTCGTCGCCGTACAACTCGTCATAGAGGTGTTGCCACTGTCCGACCGTCTCAGCGTCATGGTCAGCGGTGGCGGTCTGCGCCAGAGTGATGTAAGCAACCAGATGTGAGCCGGTGTCGCTCTGGTGCATGGCGGCGGCGGCCTGGATGACTTGTGGGCACGCCAGCAAGGTGTTCTCGATTTCACCCAACTCGATACGTTGCCCGCGCAGCTTGACCTGCGCATCGGCGCGGCCCAAATACTCCAACTGCCCATCAGCACGCCAGCGCACCAGATCCCCGGTGCGATACATCCGCGCCCCAGCACCCCCGGTGGGGTTGGCCACGAACCGTTCCGCGCTCAACTCCGGCCGGCCCAGATAGCCGTGCGCCAGCGCCGGCCCACCCAGATACAGCTCGCCGACCACTCCGATCGGCGCCGGGTGCAGCCGCGCGTCGAGCACCAGCGCGCACACCCCCGAGATCGGGGCACCGATCGTGACCGGCTGCCCCGCCACCAGCGACGCACAGGTAACCCAGATCGTGGTCTCGGAAGGGCCGTAGCCGTTGAACATCCGTCGACCCGGCGCCCAGGCGGCCACCAACTCGCCGGCGCAGGCTTCCCCTGTGACGATCAGCGTGTCCATCCGGCCTAGCCGGGCCCGATCCAGCGTCGCGAGCACCGTCGGGGTCAATACGGCCGCGCTGACCTGCTGGTTCTGCAGTAACGCGGTCAACGCCTCCCCGGCGTACGCCTGCGGGGGCACCACCACCAACGCCGCCCCCGAGCCAACCGCCAACAACATTTCGCCGATCGACACATCAAACGTCGGCGCGGCCACCATCAACGTGCGTGCACCGGCGCCCAACCCGAACGCCGCGTGTTGCGCGGCCACCCCCAGCAGACCGGCGTGGCTGACCGCCACTCCTTTGGGCACCCCGGTAGACCCCGAGGTGAAGACCACATAGGCAGTGTTGTCCGCCCGCAGCGGCGCCAGCCGATCAGCGTCGGTGATCGGATCCGCGCAGCGCCCCGACACATCCAGGCCGTCGATGCGCAGCACTGGGCGCGCCCCGGCCCCCGCCACCGTGTCGGCACCGCAGCTCAACACGCACACCGCCGCCACCGCGTCCAACACCGTGGCGATCCGCTCGACCGGATGGGCCCGATCCAGTGGCACATAAACCCCGCCGGCCTTGACCACCGCCCACCAGGCCGCCACCAACTCCACACACCGATCCATCGCCACGCCCACCGCGCGCTCTGGACCCACCCCCGCCTCGATCAGCACCCGCGCCAACCGCGTCGACCACGCATCAAGCTCGCCATACGACACCGCGCGGCTACCATCGAGCACCGCCACCGCATCCGGGTCGGCGGCCACCGGCGCCGCCAACAACTGCGCCGCCGCCCCCACCGGCGCCGCCACCCCAACACCAGACCACCCCGAGAGCACCAGATCACGCTCACCGTGAACCAGCAGCGAGATCTCCCCCACCACCACCGAGGCATCGGCCACCACCGCCTCGACCACCCGACCAAACCAGGTGACCACCCGCTCGATGGTGGACCGGTCAAACAAATCCGTGGCATACGACACCACCCCGGCGGCCATCGGCGCGGCCGGGTCCTCGCTGGGCACCTCGCCCAACTCGAAATCCAGATCGAACTTGGCGGTGCGGGTCGTGGCCCCCGCCCCCAGCACCTCGGCGCTGACCCCGTCGAGCGCCACCGCTTCTGGGCGCACATTGTTCTGGAAGGCCATGAGCACCTGAAACAGCGGATGATGCGCCGCAGAGCGCACCGGGTTGAGCTGCTCGACCAGCCGCTCGAACGGCACATCCTGATTGGAGTAGGCATCCAGCGCCTTTTGGCGCACCCGCTGCAGCACATCGCTGAACCGCTGCGCAGAATTGACACCCACCCGCAACAACCACGTGTTGACGAAAAACCCGACCAGATCATCGAGCGCTGCATCCAACCGCCCCGCGATCGGCGTGCCCATCACCACGTCTTCACCGGCACCGGCCCGGTGCAATACCACCGCCAACACCGCCTGCAACACCATCGACGCCGTCGCGTTATGCGCCGCCGCCAACGCCTTGACCCCCGCCCACACCGGCGGGTCGATGCGCAGCGGCACCTCATCACCGCGGTAACTGGCCACCGGCGGACGGGCCCGATCCGTTGGCAGCGACACCACCTCCGGCAGATCCGCCAACTCTTGTCGCCAGTAGGCCAACTGCCCCGCAATCACACTGTCTGGATCAGACTCCGCCCCCAACCACTCTTGTTGCCACAGCGTGTAATCCACATACTGCACCGGCAACGGCGCCCACCCCGGGGCCCGGCTCTGCCGGCGGGCCTGATACGCCTCGGCCACATCCCGGAACATCGGCGCCAGCGACCACCCATCAAAAGCGATGTGGTGCACCACAATTCCCACCACATGCTGTTCGGGGCCCACCGAATAGATCTGCGCGCGAATCGGGATCTCCGTCGACAAATGGAACCGATACCCCGTTAACGCCACCAACTCGCCGACCACATCCTGCTCTGACACCGACACCACCGCCGCGTCGGCGTGCCACCACATGTCTGGCTGGGCCGGTAACACCTGCTGGAACGGCACTCCGTCAACGTCGGGAAATACGGTGCGCAGCGATTCGTGGCGCGCGATCACATCATCGAGCGCCGCCCCTAGCGCCTCCACATCCAACGGCCCACTGATCCGTAGAGCACTCGGCATGTTGTAGGTCGCCACCCCGCCCTCGAACCGGTTGAGGAACCACAACCGGCTCTGCGCGAACGACAACGGCACCCTCGTCGGCCGTGGGCCTGCCTCCAACGGCTTGCGCCGGCTACCGCCCACACCGATACGCGGCGCCAACTGGGCAACCGTGGGTGCCTCGAACACGCTGCGCACCGCAAGCCCGGCATCCAGGCCGGTGTTGATCGCCGCGATCAGGCGCATTGCGGACAGGGAATCCCCGCCCAAGTCGAAGAATGAGTCGTCGACCCCGACCCGCTCCAGCCCCAACACCCGGGCATAGATGCTGGCCAAAATCTCCTCGGTGGGATTGGTTGGGCCACGGTAGGCATCGACGTCCTGATAATCCGGTGCCGGCAAAGCCCGCTTGTCGAGTTTGCCGTTGGGAGTCAACGGCAACGTGTCGAGTGCCACGACCGCGGCCGGAACCATGTACGCCGGAAGCCGCTCGGCCAGCGCGGTGCGTACCTCGGCTGGCTCGGCGGTGCCGGTGATGTAGCCAACCAGGCGTTTGTCGCCGGGGCGGTCCTCGCGGGCAACCACCACCGCCTGCTCCACCCCATCTAGCGCGCTCAACACCGTCTGGATTTCACCGAGTTCGATGCGATACCCGCGGATCTTTACCTGCTCATCGGCGCGGCCCAGATACCGCAGCTGCCCATCAGCACCCCACCACACCGAATCCCCGGTGCGATACATCCGTGTTCCAGACCCCCCGAACGGGCACGCCACAAAGCGCGACGCCGTCAACCCCGCCCGGCCCACATACCCATACGTCAGCCCGGCACCGGCCACATACAGCTCACCGATCACTCCAACCGGCGCTGGACGCAACCACCCATCCAGCACAAACAACGCCGCGCCGGGCACCGGCGAGCCGATCGGCGGTGCCCCCGACCCGGCCGTCAACGGCGCACTCAGCATCACAACCATCGTCGTCTCGGTCGGGCCATAGGCGTTGACCATCACCCGTTCGGGAGCCCACCGATCCACCACTTCAGCCGGGCAGCTCTCACCCGCCACCACCAACGCCAACGAATCCAAACCCTCAGCCGCGAGCATTGCCACCGCCGAGGGCGTCTGGGTAAGCACGCTGACACGTTCAGCGATGAGCAAGGCGTGGAAGGCTTCCGGCGAGCGTGTCACGGAGTCGGACACCACCACCACTCGCCCACCGTGCAATAGCGGGCTCCAGATCTCCCAGACCGACGAGTCGAACCCATAGGTGTGACACTGCGTCCACACGCCCGTCGTCGGCAGATATGCACCCAGTGACTCCAACAACTGGATGACGTTGTGGTGGCTGACGGCCACCCCTTTGGGGACGCCCGTCGTTCCCGAGGTGTAGATGAGGTAGGCGATGTCCTCGGGGGCCGGCGCCGGCACCGCGGTGCCGGGTTGACCCTCGACCGCGGAATCGTCGACATCGATGATCAACAGCTCATGGCCGTCCAGTCGATCGGCCAAGTCAACGGTGGTGATCGCGGCGATAGGCGCGGCGTCGGCGAGCATGAACTCGATCCGCGCCGTCGGCAGCGTCGGCTCGATCGGCAGATAAGCCGCCCCCGTCTTGAGCACGGCCAAAATCGCGACGATCGCGTCAGCCGACCGGGGAACCAGCAGCGCCACAACCTCGCCTGCGCCCAGCCCGTGAGCGATTAGTACGCGCGCCAACCGGTTTGCGGCCTCATCGAGTTCCCGGTACGTCATTGACCGGTCCTCGAATGTCACCGCCATCGCGTTGGGTCTGCGCGCCACCTGTGCGGCGAACAACACCGGAACCGACACTGCCGCGGCCGGCGGTGCAGTCAGGACCGCCCGGTTGCCCCACTCATCGAGCCGGGCATGCTCACCCTCATCGAGCAGATCGATCGACGACAGCCGCCGCGTGGGCTCGACCGTGATCGCTGACAACAACCGCTCCAGTCGGTGGATGAGCGTCTCGATCCTGACGGTGTCGAACACGTCGGTGCGGAACTCGACTACACCTCCAATCCCGGCGGGTTCACCGGCCTCGGTCCATCGCTCGGCCAACGAGAATGTCAGGTCCATGCGGGCGGTCTGGGTATCCGCTGCCAGGGGGCTAACCTGGACGTCGCCCAAGCCCGGCTGGGCGGCGGCGTTATTGTCCCGCCCGGGAAGGTTCTGCCAGGCCAACAACACCTGGATCAGCGGGTGATGAGTCAGGCTTCGGATGGGGTTGAGCCGCTCCACCAGCACCTCGAAGGGCACGTCTTGATGCTCGTAAGCGGCCAGACTGCGCGCGCGCACCTGGGCCAGCAGCTCAGCGGCGGTGGGATCACCGGATAGGTCAACCCTCAAAACCAAGGTGTTGACGAAAAAACCCACCAACTCGTCTAGTGCCGGGTCACTGCGCCCGGCGATCGGGAACCCTACCGCCACATCGCAACTGGCGCTCAGCTTGGACAACAACACCGCCAACGCTGCCTGCACCACCATGAAACTGGTCGCCTGGTGCTCGCCAGCGATCCGGGCGATCTGCTGCTGCAGCTGCGCGGGCCAATCCACGGCCACACTGGCACCCCGGTAATCAGCCACCGGCGGATAAGGCCGATCGGTGGGCAACTGCAGCCGCTCGGGCAACCCCGCCAACGCCTGCTGCCAGTAGGCCAATTGCGCAGCGATCGGACTGCTGGGATCATCAAGATCCCCCAACTGCTCGCGCTGCCACAACGTGTAATCGACATACTGCACCGGAAGCGGCGCCCAACCGGGAGCCTGCCCGACACACCGGCTGGCATAGGCCACACCCAGATCACGCACCAGCGGGCTCACCGACCAGCCATCGGCGGCGATATGGTGGGCCACCGCTACCCACACATGCTCTTCATCGCTGATTCGAAAAAGCGTTGCCCGCAAAGGGATCTCGGCGGCGAGGTCGAAGGTGTATCGTACTGCTGCCGCGACCACCTCACCCAGCCGCTCTGCCGACCAACCGCTGGCATCGACGACGTCCCAACCAAAGTGGGCGAACTCGGCCGGCACCACCATCTGCTGCGGTATCCCCTCGACCGCCCCATACAAGGTGCGCAGGCTCTCGTGTCGGCCCACCACATCGGCTAGCGCCGCAGCCAACGCCTCGACGTTCAGCGACCCGCTCAACCGCAACGCCACCGGCATGTTGTAGACCGGTGAGGGCCCCTCCAACTGGTCGAGGAACCACAACCGGTTCTGCGCAAACGACAACGGAACCCTTGCCGGCCGCTCAACGGCCACCAACGGCTTACGCCGAACCCCGTCTCCGACCACCCGTGGGGCCAACTGGGCAATCGCGGGCGCCTCAAACACCGCCCGCACCGAAAGTCCAGCTTCCAGAGCAGTATTAACCGCCGCCACCAGGCGCATTGCCGACAGCGAGTTCCCACCCAGGTCGAAGAATGAGTCATCAATCCCGACTCGTTCGAGTCCGAGTACCTCGGCGTAGATGTCGGCCAAGACTTCTTCCGTGGGGGTCTCCGGAGCGCGATACTGCGTCGCGGTGTATTCCGGTACCGGCAGCGCCCGGATGTCCAATTTGCCGTTGGGAGTCAACGGCAGGGCGTCCAGTGCCACCGTCGCCGCGGGGATCATGTAGGCCGGCAGCCGCTCGGCCAGCGCGGTACGCACCTCGGCCGGGTCGGCATTGCCGGTGACATAACCCACCAGACGCTTATCACCGGGGCGGTCCTCGCGAGCAACCACCACCGCCTGCTCCACTCCGGGTTGGGTCGCCAGCACCTCCTCGATCTCACCGAGTTCGATGCGATACCCGCGGATCTTGACCTGTTCGTCAGCGCGCCCGAAATATTGCAGCTGCCCGTCGGCACCCCACCGCGCCAGGTCCCCGGTGCGATACATCCGCGTCCCGAAGCCCGCGAACGAGCAGGCCACGAACCGCGAGGCAGTCAACCCTGACCGACCCATATATCCGCAGCCCACTCCGGAGCCCGCCACATACAACTCGCCGACCACACCGGCAGGTACCGGATGCAACCAGCCGTCGAGCACGAACAGCGCCGCCCCCGCCGCCGGCGCGCCGATCGGCACCACATCCGACCCCGGCCTCAATGGCGCACTCATCGCCGCGTACACCGTGATCTCGGTCGGACCGTAGGCGTTGATCATCACGCGGCCCGGCGCCCACCGGTCCACCACCTCAGTCGGGCAAGCCTCACCGCCCACCAGCAAGGCCACTGACTCCAACCTCTCCGGCGAGAGCATCCCCACCGCCGACGGGGTTTGGGTCAACACGCTGACGCCTTGACCGATCAATAGGTCCTGGAAGTCATCTGGTGAGCCGGCCACCGACTCAGGGACCACCACCAGCCGCCCACCGTGCAGCAGCGCACCCCAGATCTCCCACACCGAAAAGTCAAAGGCGAATGAGTGACACTGCGTCCATACCTGTCCGGGGGGCAGGCCGGCATTGAGCGAATCCGACAACTGGGTCACGTTGTGATGGGTGATTCCCACCCCCTTCGGCACCCCAGTGGTCCCCGAGGTGTAGATGATGTGGGCGATGTCATCAGGTTTCGGTGTCGGCAGTGCCGTGCTCGGTTGGCCCTCAACGGCGAGGTCATCGACGTCGATGACCAGCATGTTGTGCCCGTCCAGCAGCAACCGCAGCGCCGCCGTGCTGATCGCGGCGATCGGCGCGGCATCGTCGAGCACGAACCCAATCCTGGCTGTCGGCACCGTCGGGTCGATCGGCAAATAGGCTGCCCCGGTTTTCAGCACCGCCAGAATCGCCACGATGGCCTCGGCCGACCGCGGTAATAGCAGCGCGACGCACTCCCCCGGCCCGACACCTTGGCCAGACAGCAAGTGCGCCAACTGGTTTGAGGTCTCGTCAAGCTTGCGATAGGTCCACGACACCTCACCGCAGCTGATCGCCACCGCATCGGCAGCGCGCGCTACCTGCTCAGCGAACAATTCCGGTATCGACACCGGCGTCGCCGGCTGGCTCAACACCGCCCGGTTGCCCCACCGATCCAGGTGGGCACGCTCGCCGTCATCAAGCAGCTCCACCGACGAAAGTGCGCGTGCCGGGTCGGCGGTGATGGCCACCAATACCCGCGCTAGCCGCTCGATCAGCGCCTCGATGCTGGCGGCATCGAACACGTCGGTGCGAAACTCCACGGCCCCCCGGATCCCGGCGGGCGCACCGGTCTCACCCCACCGCTCGGCCAGAGAAATCGCCAGATCCATTCGCGCAGTGTGGGTATCAGCCGACAGCGGCGCGACCTGCAGGTCCCCAAAACTCGACTTGGCGGCGGGCTCGGCGGTCTGCGCAGGAAGGTTCTGCCAGGCCAACAACACCTGCACCAACGGGTGATGGGTCAGGCTTCGGACGGGGTTGAGCCGCTCGACGAGCACCTCGAAGGGCACGTCTTGGTGTTCGTAGGCGGCCAGGCTGCGCGATCGTATTTGAGCAAGTAGCTCATTGACGGTGGGATCACCGGATAGATCAACCCGCAACACCAAAGTATTGACGAAAAATCCCACCAGGTCATCGAGTGCGGGGTCGCCCCGCCCGGCGATCGGGAAGCCAACCGCCACATCAGAACTGGCGCTCAACTTGGACAGCAGCACCGCTAAGCCCGCCTGGATCACCATGAAGCTGGTCGCGTTGTGCTCGCCGGCCACCCGGGCGATCTGCTGCTGCAGCTGCGCCGGCCAATCCACGGCCACCTTGGCGCCCCGCTGATCTGCGACCGGCGGGTAGGGCCGATCGGTGGGCAACTGCAGCCGCTCGGGGAGCCCCGCCAAGGTCTCTTGCCAGTAGGCCAACTGCGCAGCGACGCGGCTGCCGGGATCGTTGAAGTCTCCCAGCTGTTCGCGCTGCCACAGCGTGTAGTCGGCATACTGAACCGGTAGCGGCGCCCAGCCCGGGGCCTGCCCGACAGATCGGCTGGCGTACGCCACGCCCAGGTCACGCACCAACGGGGTGGTCGACCAGCCGTCGGCGGCGATGTGATGGGCCACCGCCACCAACACGCACTCATCATCAGCAACCCGGAAAAGCCATGCGCGCAAAGGGATCTCGGTGGCCAGGTCGAAGGTATAACGGACCGCGGCGTCGACGGCCTCAGCCAGCCGCCCCGCCGACCAACCGCTGGCATCAACGACGTCCCAACCCACCTCGGCCCGCTCAACCGGGACCACCATCTGCTGTGGGAGGCCCTCAGCCGCGGCGAACAGTGTCCGCAGACTCTCATGGCGGCCCACCACATCACCCAGCGCCGCAGCCAAGGCCTCGACATCCAGCGCCCCGCTGATCCGCAACGCGACGGGCATGTTGTAAATCGGTGACGGCCCCTGCAACTGCTCCAAGAACCACAACCGGTTTTGGGCGAACGACAATGGGACCACCGCGGGCCGCGGGCCAGCGACCAACGGCTCACGTCGACCCGTACCACCGCCAACGCGGAGCGCCAACTGGGCAACCGTGGGCGCCTCGAACACGGTCCGCACGACAAGGTCGGCATCCATGCCGGCATTGATCGCCGCGATCAGGCGCATGGCAGACAGCGAATCCCCGCCCAGTTCGAAGAATGAGTCGTCAACCCCCACCCGATCGAGCCCGAGGACCTGGGCATAGATGCCGGCCAGAATCTCCTCGATGGCGTTGGCCGGAGCTCGATAGCGATCGCCATCCTGGTAGTCCGGTGCCGGCAAGGCTCGCTTGTCGAGCTTGCCGTTGGGGGTCAGCGGCAGCGCTTCCAACGGCACTACCGCAGCCGGCACCATATAGGCTGGTAGCCGCTCGGCCAGCCTGCTGCGCAAGCCGGCGGGATCGGCTGTCCCGGTGACATAGCCCACCAGGCGCTTGTCACCGTGGCGGTCCTCGCGGGCGATCACTACCGCGTGCTCCACGCCGGCCACGCCGGCCAGCGCTGCCTGAACCTCACCGAGTTCGATGCGATACCCGCGGATCTTCACCTGCTGGTCAGCACGCCCGACATACCGAAGCTGGCCATCAGCGCCCCACCACACCAGGTCTCCGGTGCGATACATCTGCGCACCCGGCCCGCCGAAGGGGCAGGCCACAAAGCGCGACGACGTCAGCGGACCCCGGTGCACATATCCATACCCCACCCCAGAACCGGCCACATACAACTCACCGACCACCCCAACCGGAGTTGGGCGCAGCCAGCCATCCAGCACAAAAAAAGCAAGATGCGCCAACGGCACTCCGATGGGACTTGCATGGCTGTCGATATCCGACTCGACGATCTCCCGGAACGACGCATGCACCGTCGTCTCGGTGGTGCCGTACATGTTGATGAGGCGGGGAGATTTCCGGTGGTGGTGCACCCACATCCCGAGGCGCTGTGGCTCCAGCGCTTCGCCGGCGAAGACCACGGTTTGAAGCTTGAGTTGTTCTCTCAGCTCGGGCGCCAGCCCGTCGGCGGTTTGCAGCGCATAAAACGCCGAGGGGGTCTGGCTTAAGACGCTGACTTGTTCGGCAGCCAGCAAGGCATAAAACTCTTCCGGAGAACGGGCCACCGACTCGGGCACAATCACTAGCCGCCCGCCGCGCAGCAACGCACCCCACATTTCCCAGACCGAAACGTCGAAAGCCAACGAATGCCATTGCGTCCACACCTGTTCCGGTGGCAAGTCGGCGTTCACTGACTCCAGCAGCTGAGTCACGTTGCGGTGGGTGACGGCCACCCCTTTGGGGACACCGGTAGTGCCTGAGGTGTAGATGATGTAGGCGACATCGTCGGGGCGTGGCGCAGGTAGTGCTGTGCTGGGTTGGTTGTCAATGTGGGTGTCGTCGACATCGATGATCGGCAGATCGCACCCGTCGAGCCGCGACCGCAGACCGGCGGTGGTGATCGCCGCGATCGGCGCAGAATCTGCGAGCATGAACTCCATTCGCGCTGCCGGTACCACCGGGTCGATCGGCAAGTAGGCCGCTCCTGTTTTGAGGACGGCCAGTATTGCGGTGATCGCCTCGACCGACCGTGAAAACAGCAGTGCGACATACTCGCCGGGGCCCACACCATAATCAACCAGCAAGTGCGCCAACCGGTTAGCGGCCTCGTCCAGCTCCCGGTAACTGATGGAGCGGCCGTCAAAAGTCAGCGCTGTCGCCTCTGGGACACGCGCGACCTGCGCAGAGAACAACATCGGCACTGACATCGCGGCGGTCGGCTGGGTCAATACCGCCCGGTTGCCCCATTCGTCTAGCCGGGCGTGTTCGCCCTCATCGAGCAGATCGATCGACGACAGGGGCCGGGTGGGCGCGGCGGTGATCGCGACCAGCACCCGCAGCAGCCGTTCGATGAGCGCCTCGATGCTCGTCGCATCGAAGACGTCGGTACGGAACTCCACTGCTCCCCGAATCCCGGCGGGCTCACCGGCGGCGGTGAAATGTTCGGCCAGCGAAAATGTCAGATCCATGCGCGCCGTTTGGGTGTCCACCGTCAGGGGACTGACGTGGACATCGCCCAGGCTTGCGTTGGCGGCGGGGTCGGTGTCTTGTCCGGCGAAGTTCTGCCAGGCCAACAACACCTGGATCAGCGGATGATGGGTCAGGCTTCGGGTGGGGTTGAGCCGCTCCACCAGCACCTCGAAGGGCACGTCTTGATGCTCGTAAGCGGCCAGGCTGCGCGCGCGCACCTGGGCCAGCAGCTCAGCGGCGGTGGGATCACCGGCCAGGTCAACCCGCAACACCAAGGTATTGACGAAATACCCCACCAACCCATCCAGCGCCGAGTCGCCGCGCCCGGCGATCGGGAATCCCACCGCCACATCGCAACTGGCGCTCAGCTTGGACAACAACACCGCCAACGCGGCCTGCACCACCATGAAGCTGGTCGCCTGGTGCTCGCCAGCGATCCGGGCGATCTGCTGCTGCAGCTGCGCGGGCCAATCCACGGCCACACTGGCACCCCGGTAATCAGCCACCGGCGGATAAGGCCGATCGGTGGGCAACTGCAGCCGCTCGGGCAACCCTGCCAACGCCTGCTGCCAGTAGGCCAGCTGCGCAGCGATGCGGCTGTCGGGATCATCAAGATCGCCCAGCTGTTCGCGCTGCCACAACGTGTAATCGACATACTGCACCGGTAACGGCGCCCAGCCCGGCGCCTGCCCGACACACCGGTTGGCATAGGCCACACCCAGATCCCGCACCAACGGGGTGATCGACCAGCCATCAGCGGCAATATGGTGGGCCACCGCCACCAACACATGCTCATCATCGCCGAGGCGGTAAAGCGTTGCCCGCAACGGGATCTCGGCCGACAGGTCAAACGTATAACGCACCGTCGCCTCGACGGCCTCCCCCAGCGACTCTGCCGACCAGCCGCTGGTATCAATAACCTGCCAACCAAAGTCGACCCGCTCAACCGGAAGCACCACCTGTTGAGGTACCCCATCGACCGCGACGAACAGAGTGCGCAGGCTCTCCTGGCGGCCCACCACATCGACCAGCGCCGCGCCCAACGCCTCGACATCCAACGCGCCACTCAACCGCAACGCCACCGCCAGGTTGTAAACCGGCGACGGCCCGTGCAACTGGTCGAGGAACCACAACCGGTTCTGCGCAAACGACAGCGGAACCGTTGCCGGCCGCTCAACGGCCACCAACGGCTTACGCCGAACCCCGTCCCCGCCCACCCGTGGGGCCAACTGGGCAATCGTGGGCGCCTCAAACACCACCCGTACCGAAAGGTCCGCGTCCAGAGCGGTATTGGCCGCGGCGATTAGCCGCATCGCTGAAATGCTGTCCCCACCGAGATCGAAGAAGGAGTCGTCGACCCCGACCCGCTCCAGTCCCAGGATTTGGGCGTAGATGTCGGCCAGGGTTTCTTCGGTGGGACTGGCCGGAGCCCGATACTGCGTCGCGCTGTATTCCGGTGCCGGCAGCGCACGGGTATCGACCTTGCCATTGACCGTCAACGGCACGGCGTCCAGGGCCACCACCGCTGCGGGGATCATGTAGGCCGGCAGCCGCTCAGCCAATGCTGCGCGCGACTCGACCGGGTCTGCGGTGCCGGTGATGTAGCCCACCAGGCGTTTGTCGCCGGGGCGGTCCTCGCGGGCAACCACCACGGCCTGCTCGACGCCCGCCAAACCCGCTAAGGCTGTTTGGATCTCGCCGAGTTCGATGCGATAGCCGCGGATCTTGACCTGCTCATCAGCGCGCCCCAAATACTCCAGCTGTCCATCAGCACGCCAACACACCAAATCCCCGGTGCGATACATCCGCGTCCCGGTTCCGCCGAGGGGGCAGGCGACAAACCGCGACGCCGTCAACCCGGCCCGGCGCACATACCCAACACCGACCCCGGACCCGGCCACATACAACTCACCGGCCACCCCCGCCGGCACCGGACGCAACCAGGCATCGAGAACAAACAACGCCGCCCCCGGCACCGGCGACCCGATCGGCACCACGCCCGACCCTGGCTTCAGCGGCGCACTGATCGCCGCATACACCGTCGTCTCCGTCGGCCCATAGGCGTTGACCATCGCCCGCCCCGGCGCCCACCGCTCCACCACCTCGACCGGACAGGGCTCAGCGGCCACCACCAACGCCGCCGATTCCAGCCGTTCCGGGGAAAGCGCACCAACTGCCGAGGGGGTCTGGCTCAACACACTGACTTCTTGAGCAGCCAACAGGTCGTGAAAGTCCTTCGGGGAGCGCGTTACCTGGTCGGGCACCACCACCAGGCGCCCACCGTGCAGCAGCGCCCCCCACATCTCCCACACCGAATAGTCGAAAGCCAACGAATGACACTGCGTCCACACCTGCCCGGGCGCCAGCTCCCAACCCACATCCAGTGAGTCAAATAACCGGGTCACGTTGTGGTGGGTGACCGCCACCCCCTTAGGAGTGCCCGTCGTGCCCGAGGTGTAGATGATGTGGGCAATGTCATCAGCGTCCGGCGCCGGCAATGCCGTGCTGGGTTGAGCATCGATGCGAGGATCGTCGACATCAATGACGTCCAACTCGCACCCGTCGAGCCGCGACCTCAGATCGGCGGTGGTGATCACCGCAATCGGCGCGGCATCATCAAGGATGAACTGCATCCGCGCCGCGGGCACCACCGGATCGATCGGCAGATACGCCGCCCCAGTCTTGAGCACCGCCAGGATCGCCGCGATCGCCTCAGCCGAACGCGACAACAGCAGCGCCACACACTGTCCCGGACCGACGCCATGAGCAAGCAGCAAGTGCGCCAACCGGTTAGAAGCCTCATCGAGCTGGCGGTACGTCACCGAAAGGTCTTGAAAGACCAGTGCAACCGCGCTGGGTCTACGCGCCACCTGGATGGCGAACAACTCCGGAATCGACACCCCGGCGGGTGCCGGTGCAGTCAACACCGCCCGGTTCCCCCACCTATCAAGCCGGGCCTGCTCAACCGCATCAAGCAGCCCGATCGACGACAGCCGCCGAGTCGGCTCGGCAGTGATCGCCACCAACACCCGCTGCAGCCGTCCGATCAGTGTTTGGATGGTGTCTGCATCAAATACGTCGGTACGAAACTCCACCGCCCCACCGATCCCGGCAGGCTCACCCGCGCCGGTAAAGCGTTCACCCAACGAAAACGTCAAATCTGTACGGGCCGTGGAGGTATCAGCCCCCAGCGGGGTCACCTGGAGACCACCCAGGGCCACCCCGGCGGCATTACTGTCCTGCCAGTCGGCGTTCTGCCAGGCGAGCAGGACTTGGATCAGCGGATGGTGGCTCAGGCTTCGGGTGGGGTTCAGGCGCTCGACGAGTACTTCAAAGGGCACGTCTTGGTGTTCGTAGGCGGTCAGGCTGCGCGATCGTATTTGGGCCAGCAGCTCAGCGACGGTGGGGTCACCGGCTAGATCAACCCGCAGCACCAGGGTGTTGACGAAGAAGCCCACAAGTTCATCGAGTGCGGGGTCGCCGCGCCCGGCGATCGCAATGCCTACTGCCACATCAGAACTGGCGCTGAGCTTGGACAACAGCACAGTTAGCGCGGCCTGGATCACCATGAAGCTGGTGGAGTTGTGCTCACCGGCGACTCGGCCTACTTGCTGCTGCAGCTGTGCCGGCCAATCCACGGCCACACTGGCACCGCGGTAATCAGCCACCGGCGGGTAGGGCCGATCGGTGGGCAGCTGCAGCCGCTCGGGCAACCCGGCCAACGCCTGCTGCCAGTAGGCCACCTGGGCGGCGATCGGGCTGTCGCTAGCGGCTAGGTCACCGAGGTGTTCACGCTGCCACAGCGTGTAGTCGACATATTGCGCCGGTAGCGGCGCCCAGCCGGGGGCCTGCCCGATGCACCGACTGCCATAAGCCACGCCCAAATCACGCACCAAGGGGGTGATCGACCAGCCATCGGCGGCAATATGATGCGCCACCGCCACCAACACATGCTCATCGTCGGACAGGCGGAAAAGCCAGGCCTGCAAAGGAATCTCGCTCGACAGATCAAAGGAATACCGCACCGCCGCGGCAATGGCCTCGCCCAGCCGCTCCGACGACCAACCAGCGGTATCAACAAGCTGCCAACCCAACTCGGCCTGCTCAACCGGGACCACCACCTGCTCAGGGATCCCCTCGACCGTCGCAAACCGGGTGCGCAGACTCTCGTGGCGGGCCACCACATCGCCCAACGCCGCACCCAACGCCTCAACATCCAGCGCTCCGCGGATCCGCAACGCCACAGGCATGTTGTAGATCGGCGACGGCCCCTGCAACTGATCCAAAAACCACAATCGGTTTTGGGCATACGACAACGGGATTCGTTGTGGGCGGGCCATCGGCTGTAGCGGCGGCCGGGCAGGCCCGCCACGATGACGATGCAGATACTCGGCCAGACCCCCAACAGTGGGAGCGTCGAACAGATACCGCACCGGCACTTGCCGGCCCAACGCCAATTGCAGCCGCCCGCTGACACGCGCAGCGATCAGCGAATCCCCGCCCAGGGCGAAGAAGTCGTCATCAAGACCGACCCGGGCCGCGCCCAACACCTCGGCGAACACCTCGGCCACCAGCTTCTCGGTCTGGGTTTGCGGCGCCCGAAACGTTGTGGCAGCAAATACCGGTGCCGGCAGCGCCTTTCGGTCGATCTTGCCCGAGGAGGTCAACGGGAACTCCTCGAGCACCACAATCTGAGCCGGCACCATGTAGTCGGGCAACCACGCACCCAACCGCTGACGCACCGCACTCAGTTTGGAGTTGGTCTGCGGATCATTGGCGTAAATGCCGCTGTGCTCGACCACCGGCAAATACGAGTCAGTCAGCGCGATGCGCCGGTTCGAATTGTTGGCGGCCAGGAAAACCGCATCCAACATGCCTGGTTGGCCACTCCAGCTCACGGCGACCCGATACCCGGTGCTGTCCGCAATGCGATACAACTCTTCGGGCACAACAGAACCGGCGGTCGCGGCGGCAGCGTCGGCGAGCGCGTCGTCTAGCGCCAGCCCGGCTTCGAGGGCATGGTGGGTGCAGACCTCACCGATCAGCCCGGCACGCGGAATTCCGGTCACGCGAACAACTCCCGGACGTTGGGCCAGCAACCGCTCCGCTAACCCATCCAGGCTCGGGCCATCGGTCCATGGCCAGACCGGTGCATCGGCCAGTGAGCGCACCGGTGTGGGGGTGGTGTAGATGATGACGTCGTAGCGGTACCGGGTCAGTTCGTTGTCAGCCACCCCGCGTTTGACTTGCATCTCAAGCCCGGCCACCGACGAATTCTCGGCGGCCCAAGAGGTGAAATATTCCGGGGACAGCAGCAATTCGGTCTCAGCGAGCATCGCGCGCTGGACTCGTTGGCGGATCTCGTCGGCATCAGCCTCAGGGTCCTGGGCCAGCGCGATCCCGGTCTGCAACGCGCTCTGCAGGCTGTGGTTGCGCACATCACCGATGAACAGCGCGCCTCCCGGGGCCAACAACTGCAAGGCGTTGTTGATGACTTCGCGCAGATAGGCGGCGTTAGGAAAATATTGGATGACCGAGTTGAGGATGATCGTGTCGAAATAACCGTGGGGCAGCGCTTCGATGACATCGGCGGCCTGGCATTGCAATTCGATACGCTCACCCCAGGGCTGGGTCGCCACCGCCGCCTGCAGGCTCGCGATCGCCGCCGCCGACATGTCGGTGCCGACATAGTGCTCACACTGAGGGGCGATCTGCGAGAGCACCAGCCCCGAACCGACCCCGATCTCCAGCACCCGTGCTGGATGTAACGCACGGATCCGTTCCACCGTGGCTGCGCGCCACTCGGCCATCTCCGCCGGTGGAATCGGCTTTTCGGTGTAGCTGCTGTTCCATCCCCGAAAATCCATGCCGAATTCCGGTGCTGCGAGCTCAGCGCCATACAACTCGTCGTAGAGGTGCTGCCACCCCTCAACGGTCTGGGCGTCCTCCTCGGCGCTGACGATGTCCTCAAGTGTCACGTAGGCGACCAACTGGGCGCCGGTAGCGCTGTGGTGCACGCTGGCAGCAGCCCCAGCGACTTGCGGGCAGGCCAACAACGTATTTTCGATTTCGCCCAACTCGATGCGCTGCCCACGCAACTTGACCTGCGCATCAGCGCGGCCCACATACTCCAGTTGCCCCTCAGTGCGCCAGCGCACCAGATCCCCGGTGCGATACATCCGCGCACCGACGCCGCCAAAGGGGTTGGCTACAAACCGTTCCGCGGTCAACCCCGCCCGGCCCACATAGCCACGCGCCACCGCCGGCCCACCCACATACAACTCACCGACCACCCCAACCGGCGCCGGAGTCAGTTGGGCGTCAAGCACCCATGCGCAGGCCCCGGCGATCGGGCCACCAATACTGATCGGCTGCCCCGCCACCAACGGCGGGCTACCGGTCGCCCAGATCGTGGTCTCGGTCGGCCCGTAAGCATTGATCATCACCCGGCCCGGCGCCCAAGCGGCCATCAACTCACCCGGGCAGGCCTCCCCCATCGTCAGCAGCGTGCCCAGGTTGTCGAGCCGGGGCCGATCCAGCGACGCCAACACCGTTGGCGTCACCACCGCCGCACCGACGTGTTGCTCCTCCAACAGCGCGCTCAGCGCCTGCCCGGCATACACCCCTGGCGGCGCCACCACCACCGCCGCGCCTGTCCCCGCCGCCCACAACATTTCGAACACCGAGGCATCAAAAGTCGGCGCGGCCACCATCAACACCCGGGCATCGTCACCCAGGCCGAGCAGCTCGCGTTGCGCCGCAGCGACCCCCAACAGCCCGGCATGGCTGACCGCCACCCCTTTGGGCACCCCCGTCGATCCGGACGTGAAGATCACATACGCGCCGTTATCAATCCCTAACGGCGCCAACCGATCCGCATCGGTAATCGGATCAGCACTGTGCCCCGAGACATCCAGCTCGTCGATGCGCAGCACCGGGCGCGGCCCGGCCCCGGCCACCGTGTCCGCAGTGCAGGCCAATACACACACTGCACCCGCCGCATCCAACACCGCAGCGATGCGCTCCACTGGATGAGCCGCATCCACCGGCACATAGATCCCGCCGGCCTTGACGATGGCCCACCACGCCACCACCAACTCCACACACCGATCCATCGCCACGCCCACCGCGTGCTCAGGACCTACCCCGACTTCAATCAACTCCCGCGCCAACCGCGACGACCACACATCAAGCTCGCCATACGACACGCTGCGCGCGCCGTCAACCACGGCCACCGCGCCCGGATCAGCGGCCACCGCCGCCGCCAATATCTGCGGCGCCACCCCCACCGGCGCCGCCACGTCCACCCCAGACCACCGCGATACCAACAGATCTCGTTCATCGCGATCCAGCAACGACACCTGACCCACTACCACCGAGGCATCAGCGACCACCGCCTCGATCACCCGGCCAAACCAGCCGACCAACCGCTCGATGCTGGAGCGGTCAAACAAATCCGTGGCATACAGCACCACCCCGGCAGCCATCGGCGCTCCCGCATCGTCGCCGGGCACCTCACTCAGCTGGATATCTAGGTCAAACTTTGACGTTTGGGTAAAAACGGCCAGCGGCTCGACGCCGACTCCGCCGAGTGCCACTTCGGGGCGCGCATTGTTCTGGAAGGCCATGCCCACCTGAAACAGCGGGTGGTGCGCGGTGGAGCGCACCGGATTGAGCTGTTCAACGAGCCGCTCGAACGGCACATCTTGATTGCTGTAGGCATCCAGCGCCTTCTCGCGCACCCGCTCCAGCACCTCGGAAAACCGGTCCGCAGAATTCAGCCCGACGCGCAGCACCCACGTGTTGACGAAAAAGCCGACCAGGTCATCCAGCGCCTCATCGACCCGCCCGGCGATCGGGGTGCCCAACGCAATGTCCTCACCGGCCCCGGCACGGTGCAATACCACCGCCAACACCGCCTGCAACACCATCGACGCCGTCGCGTTATGCGCCGCCGCCAACGCCTTGACCCCCGCCCACGACTGCGGGTCGATGCGCACCTCCACCACATCACCGCGATAACTGGGCGCCGCCGGGCGGACCCTATCGGTCGGCAGCGACACCACCTCGGGCAGATCAGCCAACTCCTGGCGCCAATAGGCCAACTGCGAAGCAATCACGCTGCCGGGATCAGACTCGTCCCCCAGCCAATCCTGTTGCCACAGTGTGTAATCGGCATACTGCACCGCCAAATCAGGCCACCCCGGCGCCCGGCCGCGCCGCCGCGCCCCATACGCCTGACCCACATCCCGGACCATCGGAGCCAGTGACCAGCCGTCAAAAGCGATGTGGTGCACCACAATCGCGACCACATACTGATCGGGGCCCACCGCATAGATCTGGGCACGAATGGGAATCTCGCTCGACAGATCAAACCGATACCCGGCCAACCCCACCAACTCGCCGGCGACATCGTGCTCAGACACCGCCACCACGGCAGCACCGCCGCGCCGCCACATCCCCGGCTGAGCCGGCAACACCTGCTGTATCGCCACACCATCAACATCGGGAAATACCGTGCGCAGCGCTTCATGGCGAGCGATCACATCATCGAGCGCCGCGTCCAGCGCCTCGGCGTCCAACGGCCCGTCGATCCGAAACGCCGTCGGCATGTTGTAGGTCGCCGCCCCACCCTCGAACCGGTCTAAAAACCACAGCCGGCTCTGAGCAAACGACAACGGGACGCTCGCCGGCCGCGGGCCGGCCATCAGCGGCGCACGGCGGTCGCCGTCCTCGCCGATACGTGGCGCCAACTGGGCAACCGTGGGCGCCTCAAACAGCGTGCGCACCGCAAGGCTGGCACCCAAACCGGCATTGACGGCAACAACCACCCGCATCGCCGACAGTGAATCCCCACCCAAGTCGAAGAACGAGTCGTCGACCCCGACCCGATCCAGCCCCAACACCCGGGCATAGATACCGGCCAGAATCTCCTCGGTCGGGGTGGCCGGGGCACGGTAAGCATCGGCATCTTGGTACTGCGGTACCGGCAAAGCTCGCTTGTCGAGTTTGCCGTTAACCGTCAACGGCAGGCTGTCGAGCGCCACCACGGCCGCCGGAATCATGTAGGCCGGTAACCGCTCAGCCAGCCGGGCGCGGATCTGCGCGGGATCTGCTACGCCGGTGACATAACCCACCAGACGTTTATCACCAGGGCGGTCTTCACGGTCAACGACCACCGCCTGCTCCACCCCATCAAGCGCGCTTAGCGCCGCCTGAACTTCACCGAGCTCAATGCGATACCCGCGGATCTTCACCTGCTCATCGGCGCGCCCCACATAACGCAGCTGCCCATCATCGCCCCACCAGACCAAATCGCCGGTGCGATACATGCGTGTTCCGGGCGCCCCTGACCCTGCAAAGGGACACGCTACAAACCGCGACGACGTCAGCCCCGCGCGGCGCCAATACCCAACCCCCACACCGGTGCCCGCTACATACAACTCGCCGACAACGCCGGCCGGCACCGCCTGCAACGATTCGTCCAGTACGAACAACGCCGCCCCGGCCACCGGCCCGCCGATCGGCACCACTCCGGTCCCCGACGCCAGCGGCGCACTGATCGCCGCATACACGGTGGTCTCCGTCGGGCCGTAGGCGTTGATCATCACCCGCCCCGGCGCCCACCGATCCACCACCGCCACCGGACATGCCTCGCCGCCGACCAGCAATGTCACCGATCCCAAACCGTCGGACGAGAGCATTCCAGCCGCAGACGGGGTTTGCGTTAGCACGCTGACCTTTTCGGCGACGAGCAGGTCGTGGAAATCGTCCGGGGAGCCCGCCACCGCTTCGGGCACCACCACCAGCCGCCCACCTCGCAGCAACGCACCCCAGATCTCCCACACCGAAAAGTCGAAGGCCAACGAATGACACTGCGTCCACACTTGACCCGACAGTTCCGCGTCCAGTGCCTCTATCAGCTGGACCACGTTGTAGTGGGTGATGCCCACCCCCTTGGGTACCCCGGTGGTGCCCGAGGTGTAGATCAGGTAGGCAATATCGTCGGGTGTCGGCCCTGGCAATGCGGTACCGGGTTGGGTGGCCGTAACGGGATCGTTCACGTCGATGACCAGCAGGTCATGCTCGTCGAGCCGGTCGACCAGCGCGGTGGTGGTGATCACCGCCACCGGCGCGGCGTCGGCGAGCATGAACCGCATCCGTGCAGCCGGTGCCGCCGGGTCGATCGGCAGATACGCCGCCCCAGTCTTCACAACCGCCAAAATCGCCACGATCGCCTCAGCCGACCGCGGCAACAACAACCCCACACACTGTCCCGCACCCACACCATGTGCAACCAGTAAGTGCGCCAACCGGTTTGCAGCCACATCAAGTTCGCGATACGTCCACGAACTCTGACCGCTGACCACCGCCCTCGCCTCGGGTATGCGCTCCACCTGCGCGGCGAACAACACCGGAATCGACACCCGCCTGGACGCCGGCGCAGCCAACACCGCCCGGTTGCCCCACTCATCCAACTGGGCCTGCTCATCCTCATCGAGCAGATCGATCGACGACAGCCGCGGCCCCGTGTCGGCAGTCATGACCGCCGCTTCGTATCGGCGGTCAACGCCACCAGCACCCGCCGCCACCGCTCGATCAGCGCCTCAATTCTCGATGCATCGAAGATGTCCGTGCGAAATTCCACCGCCCCTCCAATCCCGCCGGGCTCCCCGGCCTCGGTGAAACGTTCGGCCAACGAAATTACCAAATCCATTCGCGCCGTTTGGGTGTCCACTGTCAGGGGGCTGACTTGGACATCACCCAGCCTCAGCCCGGCTGCAGGTTCGCGTTGCTCGGGAAGGTTCTGCCAACCCAACATCACCTGGATCAGCGGGTGATGCTTCCGGGACCTACTGGGGTTGAGCCGCTCCACCAGAACCTCAAAGGGCACATCTTGATGCTCGTAGGCGGCCAGGCTGCGTGCGCGCACCTGGGCCAGCAACTCAGCGATGGTGGGATCACCGGACAGATCAACCCGCAACACCAAGGTGTTGACAAAAAATCCGACCAACTCATCCAGTGCCGGGTCACCACGTCCGGCGATCGCAATCCCCACCGCCACATCAGAACTGGCGCTCAGCTTGGACAACAACACCGCCAGCGCGGCCTGCACCACCATGAAACTGGTCGCGTGGTGCTCACCAGCCACCCGGGCAATCCGCTGCTGCAGCTGCGCCGGCCAATCTACCGTCACACTGGCGCCGCGCTGATCAGCCACCGGCGGGTAGGGCCGATCGGTCGGCAGCACCAAGCGATCAGGCATCCCGGCCAATGCCTGCTGCCAGTAGGCCAGCTGCGCGGCGATCGGACTACCGGGATCATCGAAATTCCCCAACTGTTCGCGCTGCCACAACGTGTAATCGACATACTGCACCGCCAGCGGCGCCCAACCCGGAGCCTGCTTCACACACCGGCTGGCATAGGCCACGCCCAGATCACGCACCAACGGGGTGATCGACCAGCCATCAGCGGCGATATGGTGGGCCACCGCGACCAACACATGCTCATCATCGCCGAGGTGCAAAAGCGTTGCTCGCAAAGGAATCTCAGTAGTCAGATCAAACGAGTACCGCACCGCTACGCCGATCGCCTCAGCCAGCCGCTCTGCCGACCAACTAGTAGCGTCAACGACCTGCCAGCCAAAGTCGGCCTCGTCGGCCGCCGTTACCACTTGCTGGGGTGTCCCGTCGACCACCGGAAACAGTGTGCGCAGACTCTCGTGCCGGCCCACCACATCGGCCAGCGCCGCAGCCAACGCGTCGATATCCAGCGCCCCGCTTAACCGCAATGCGACCGGCATGTTGTAGACCGGTGAGGGGCCCTGCAACTGGTCGAGGAACCACAACCGGTTCTGCGCAAGCGACAACGGGATCCTCGCCGGCCGCTCAACGGCCACCAATGGCTGACGCCGACTCTCACCCCCACCGACATGTGGCGCCAACTGGGCAACCGTGGGCGCCTCAAACACCGCCCGCACCGAAAGATCCGCCTCCAAAGCGGTATTGGCCGCAGCGACCAGCCGCATCGCCGAAATGCTGTCCCCACCCAAATCGAAGAACGAGTCGTCGAGCCCAACCCGCTCCAACCCCAGCACCCGCGCATAGATGCCAGCCAGAATCTCTTCAATAGCGGTGGCCGGGACGCGATAACCGGTCTCGTGATATTCCGGCGCTGGCAGTGCGCGGGTGTCCAGTTTGCCGTTGGGGGTCAACGGCCAGGTGTCAAGTGCGACCACCGCTGCGGGGATCATGTAGGCCGGCAGCCGCTCAGCCAATGCTGCGCGCGACTCGACCGGGTCTGCGGTGCCGGTGATGTAGCCCACCAGGCGTTTGTCGCCGGGGCGGTCCTCGCGGGCAACTACCGCCGCCTGCGCCACTCCATCCAGCGCATTCAACGCCGCTTGGACTTCGCCCAATTCGATGCGATATCCGCGGATCTTGACCTGCTCATCAGCGCGCCCCAAATACTCCAGCTGTCCATCAGCACGCCAACACACCAAATCCCCGGTGCGATACATCCGCGTCCCGGTCCCGCCGAGTGGGCATGCGACAAACCGCGACGCCGTCAACCCGGCCCGACGCACATACCCGCAGCCCACCCCGGACCCGGCCACATACAGCTCGCCAGCCACCCCCGCCGGCACCGCACGCAACCAGGCATCGAGAACAAACAACGCCGCCCCCGGCACCGGCGACCCGATCGGCACCACGCCCGACCCTGGCTTCAGCGGCGCACTGATCGCCGCATACACCGTCGTCTCCGTCGGCCCATAGGCGTTGACCATCGCCCGCCCCGGCGCCCACCGCTCCACCACCTCGACCGGACAGGGCTCAGCGGCCACCACCAACGCCGCCGATTCCAGCCGTTCCGGGGAA
Organism: Mycobacterium sp. NGS62; assembly: GCF_059812285.1. NCBI lineage: Bacteria > Bacillati > Actinomycetota > Actinomycetes > Mycobacteriales > Mycobacteriaceae > Mycobacterium > Mycobacterium sp. NGS62. Next base: position 914,904 of record NZ_JCALCK010000001.1, read on the forward strand.
AGGACACCCACCGCCGAGGGCGTTTGGCTTAGCACACTGACTTTTTCAGCAACCAATAAGGCGTGGAACTCGTCTGGGGAGCGCGTCACCTCGTCGGGCACCACCACCAGGCGCCCACCGTGCAGCAGCGCCCCCCACATCTCCCACACCGAATAGTCGAAAGCCAACGAATGACACTGCGTCCACACCTGCCCGGGCACCAGCTCCAAGCCAGCTTCCAGTGAATCGAACAACCGGGTCACGTTGTGGTGGGTGACCGCCACCCCCTTGGGTATCCCCGTCGTGCCCGAGGTGTAGATGATGTGGGCAATGTCATCAGCGTCCGGCGCCGGCAATGCCGTGCTGGGTTGAGCATCGATGCGAGGGTCGTCGACATCTATGACGGCCAACTCGCAGCCGTGCAGCCGGCCGGCCAGCCCGGCGGTGCTGATCGCGACGGTCGGCGCGGCATCGGCGACCATGAACTGCATCCGCGCCGTGGGCGCCATCGGATCGATCGGCAGATACGCCGCCCCGGTCTTGAGCACCGCCAGGATCGCCGCGATCGCCTCAGCCGAACGCGAACACAGCAGCGCCACACACTGTCCCGGACCGACGCCATGAGCAAGCAGCAAGTGCCCCAGCCGGTTAGACAGCTCATCGAGTTCCTGGTAGGTCCAGGTGCAATCGCCGCAGACCAGCGCCACCGCCTCCGGGGCGCGCGCCACTTGGATGGCGAACAATTCCGGAATCGACACCCCGGCGGGTGCCGGTGCAGTCAACACCGCCCGGTTCCCCCACCTATCAAGCCGGGCCTGCTCAACCGCATCAAGCAGCCCGATCGACGACAGCCGCCGAGTCGGCTCGGCAGTGATCGCCGCCAGCACCTGCTGCAGTCGCCCGACGAGCACCTCGATGCTCTTGGCATCAAATACGTCGGTACGAAATTCCACCGCCCCGCTAATGCCGGTTGGTCTGCCAGCCTCGTCCCAGTTTTCGGTGAGCGAAAATGTCAGGTCCACGCGGGCGGTGTGGGTATCCGCTGACAGCGGGGTGAGCTCCAGGTCACCCAGGGCGAATCTGGCAGGATCGGTGCTCTGCGCGGGTAGGTTCTGCCAGGCCAACAACACCTGCACCAACGGATGATGGGTCAGGCTTCGGTTGGGGTTGAGCCGCTCCACCAAAACCTCAAACGGCACGTCTTGATGCTCGTAGGCGGCCAGACTGCGCGCTCGCACCTGAGCCAGCACCTCGGCGACGGTCGGATCACCGGCTAGGTCAACCCGCAACACCAAGGTATTGATGAAAAACCCGACTAACTCGTCCAGCGCCGGATCGCGCCGCCCGGCGATCGGAAACCCTACCGCCACATCACAACTGGCACTCAGCTTGGACAACAAGATCGCCAGCGCTGCCTGCACCACCATGAAACTGGTCGCCTGGTGCTCGCCACCGATCCGGGCAATCTGCTGCTGCAGCTGTGCCGGCCAATCCACGGCCACACTGGCACCGCGGTAATCCGCCACCGGCGGATAAGGCCGATCGGTGGGCAACTGCAGCCGCTCGGGCAACCCCGCCAACGCCTGCTGCCAGTAAGTTAACTGCGCGGCGATGCGGCTCTCACTATCAGCCAGATCACCCAGCTGATCACGCTGCCACAACGTGTAATCGACATACTGCACCGGTAGCGGCACCCAGTCAGGAGCCTGCCCGACGCACCGGCTGCCGTAAGCCACGCCCAGATCCCGCACCAGCGGGCTCACCGACCACCCATCGGCAGCAATATGGTGGGCCACCGCCACCAACACATGCTCATCGTCGACGACCCGGAAAAGCCATGCCCGCAACGGGATCTCGGCCGACAGGTCAAACGAGTACCGCACCGCCGCGTCGATGGCCTCACCCAGCCGCTCCCCCGACCAACCGCTGGCATCAACGATGTCCCAGCCGACCTCGGCCCGCTCAACCGGGACCACCACCTGTTGAGGTACCCCATCGACTGCGGCAAAGAGCGTGCGCAGACTCTCATGACGGCCCACCACATCAACCAACGCCGCACCCAAAGCCGCGACATCCAGCGCCCCGGTGATTCGATATGCGGTAGCCATGTTGTAAATCGATGACGGCCCCTGCAACTGCTCCAAAAACCACAACCGCTGCTGCGCATACGACAACGGAACCGCCGCAGGTCGATGCTGCGCTGTCAAGGCTGTCCCAGCCCATTCCCCGTGATGCGCGCTCATCCATTCGGTCAACCCGGCCACGGTGGGCGTGTCGAACAACGCTCGGACCGGGACCTCCACACCCAGTTCAGCCCGCACCCGCGCTTGCAGCCATGTCGCAGACAATGAATGACCACCCAGGTCGAAAAACGACTCATCGATGCCGACCCGGGTCACCCCGAGAACCTCGCCGAACAGCGCGGTTAACGTCTGCTCGCGTTGATCACGCGGCGCCCGATAGGCCACCCCGCTGACGAACTCCGGGGCTGGCAACGCTCGGCGATCAAGTTTGCCGTTGACCGTCAATGGCAGCGACTCCACCACCATGACCGCGGCTGGCACCATGAACTCCGGCAACCTTTCGGCCACAAAGCGACGCAGCTCAGTGGCTCGCTCGATCGCCGCCGGGTCGTTGACGTACCCGGCCAGTGAACCGACCGGTGTGGCCGGCAGGTACAGATCCGACAGTGCCGTCGGCCCCGAGCCGTTGGCTGGTGCAGCGGGGTGGGTGAAGATCAGATCCACCAGGCCAGCAGTCGGCGACCATGTCACCGCCGTCGCATATCCCAGTTCCTGGCCCAGTCCATGACACTCGTGTGGCAATACCCCATCGGGTGTGGACAGGCCTGCGCGCAATTCGCTGATCGGCACTCGGCCGCTGGACTGAGGCAGCGCTCGCGCCAAGGCCACCTCAGACCAGATCCCGCTGTGCGGCACCCCGGTTATGCGTAATTCTGGCAGCCCCTGTGACTGCAGGTGTTTGGTCAGCCGGTCCAAGCTTCCGAACTGTTGCCACGGTTGCGACGGTAGGTCTGTAAGGGAACGCACCGGTACCGGCGCCTTGCGCAGCACCACGTCGTATCGGTAACCGCTGAGTTCGTTGACCGCCCGCATCTGCTTGAGTTGGACGTCCACCGCGCCGATGTCGGGAAGGCGCTGCGGCAAAGCCGCGAAAAATTCTGGCGCCAATAGCAGTTCCTGCTCGGCAAGCATTTCCCGGCGCACCCGCTCGGCCACGACGGCGGCGCTGTCCTCGCCATCGACCGAATTCGCGCACACCACACCGGTGGTGAACGCTTCCAACAACGACAGGTTGCGCACGTCGCCGATGAACAACGCCCCGCCCGGTGCCAGCAATCGCATCGCTACTGCCAGCACATCAAGTAGATACCCCGCGCTGGGGAAGTACTGGGCTACCGAGTTGAGGACCACGACATCGAAATGCCCCTCCGGCAAACCGTCGGCCACGTCGGCTGGCTGCACCCGCAACCGCACCCGATCACCCCACGACTGCCCGGCCAGCGCCGCCTGCAACGTCTGGATTGTCGGCGCGGCGAAGTCCGTGCCCCAATACTCGACGCACTCGGGTGCCAACCGCGCAAGCAACAGCCCGGAACCGACGCCGATCTCCAGCACCCGCGCCCCGCGCAACCCACGGATTCGATCCACTGCAGCAGCGCGCCATTCCCGCATCTCCTCAAGCGGAATCGGGCTGCCGGTATAACTGCTGTCCCAGCCTGCGAACTCGTCTCCCAACGTAACCGGGGCGTCCGTCGTCGATGCCAACCCCGAATAGAGGCCTCCATAAAGTTCCTGCCACTGCGCAACGAGCTTCGTTTCTCGCCCGGGCTCGCGGACCAGGATCATCTCCTGATCCAGCACCACATAGCCGACCAACTGTTTGTTGGTCGGCTCGTCGCCGCCACCCGCTGTTCGCGTGTCCGTGTGAGCGACGACCACCGCCTGCCCCACGCGAGGATGCGCCGCCAACGCGGCCTCGATCTCGCCGAGTTCGATGCGGTAGCCGCGGATCTTGACCTGTTCGTCGGCACGCCCGAAGTAGTCCAACTGCCCGTCGGGGCGCCAACACACCAGATCCCCGGTGCGATACATACGTCTTCCGGGCGCCTCCGCGCCCCCGAACGGGCACGCCACAAACCGCGACGCCGTCAGCGCACTGCGGCGCACATACCCACAGGCCACCCCGGCACCGGCCACATACAATTCACCCGCCACACCAGCGGGCACCGGACGCAACCATTGATCGAGCACAAACAACGCCGCCCCAGGTATGGGCGACCCGATCGGCACGACACCTGGACCCGGCCGCAACGGCGCACTGATCGCCACCACCATCGTCGTCTCGGTCGGGCCGTAGGCATTGCGCATCACCCGGCCCGGCGCCCACCGATTGACCACCTCGGCCGGGCAGGGCTCACCGGCAACGAACAACGTCGCCGACTCCAACCCCTCTGGCGACAACGCCGCCACCGCAGACGGCGTCTGGGCGAACATGCTGACGCCTTCGCTAACCAGCAACGCATGCAAGTCTTCTGGCGAGCGCGCGACCGACTCGGGCACCACCACCAGTCGTCCACCCTGCACCAGGGAACCGAAGATCTCCCACACCGAGGTGTCAAAGGCCAAGGTGTGGCACTGTGGCCGCACCCCCGCTTGGGGCACGACGAGATCCGGCGACGCCAGCAGTTGGGTCGCGTTGTGGTGAGTGACCGCCACCCCCTTGGGCAGACCGGTAGTACCCGAGGTGTAGATCAGGTAAGCGATGTCATCGGGCGCCGGTGGCGGCAAGCCACTGCTGCGCTGATTGCTCACCGCGGGGTCATCAATGTCGATGACCGTCAGGTCATACCCCTGCAGCCGCTCGGCCAGTGCGGTCGTAGTGACCGCGGCCATCGCCGCCGTGTCCTCGATGATGAATGTGATCCTGGCTTCGGGATGCGCCGGGTCCATTGGCACATACGCCGCCCCGGTCTTCAAAACCGCCAACATCGCCACGATCGCCTCGGCGGAACGTGAAAATAGAAGCGCCACAGTATGTCCCGGGCCCACCCCGCGGCCCGTCAACAGGTGCGCCAACCGGTTGGAGGCCTCATCCAACCCGCGATAAGTCATCGAGCGGCCCTCGAAAACCAGCGCAACTGCCTCCGGAACGCGTGCCGCCTGCGCGGCGAACAACGCCGGAATCGACATCGGTGGGACAGCGCGCTGGGTAAGCACCGCGCGGTTACCCCACTCATCCAACTGGGCGCGCTCGTCGGCATCGAGCAGATCGATCGACGAGAGTCGTCGACCGGGATCGTCGGTCATACCCACCAACACCCGGCGCAGCCGCTCAATCAGTGCTTCGATTCTGCCCGCGTCGAAAACGTCGGTTCGAAATTCCACCACCCCGTAAATGCCGGCAGGTTCACCGGTTTCGTCCCAACGTTCGCCGAGGAACAGCACCAAATCCGTGCGGGCAGCCTGGGTGTCCACCGCCATCGGTGCGATCTGCAGATCCTCAAAACTCACCCGGCGCAAGGGGTCGGTGTCTTGCCCAGGGAAGTTCTGCCAAGCAAATACCACCTGAACCAATGGGTGATGAGTCAGGCTCCGGGTGGGGTTGAGTCGATCAACCAGGACCTCAAACGGCACATCCTGGTGCTCGAACGCCTCCAAACTGCGCGCCCGCACTTGGGCTAGCAGCTGCGCGACGGTGGGGTCTCCAGCCAGATCGACACGTAAGACCAACGTATTGACGAAGAACCCCACCAGCTCGTCCAGCGCAGGGTCACGACGCCCTGCAACCGGGAACCCGACTGTCACATCAGGGCTTCCGCTGAGCTTGCCCAGCAGCGCCGCCAGCGCGGCCTGTATCACCATGAAGCCAGTCGTGTTGTGCTGGCGGGCCACCGCTGCAATCCGCTGCTGTAGCTCGACGGGCCAGTCCACGATGACGCTGGCGCCGTGGTAGTCAGCAATCGGCGGGTAGGGCCGGTCGGTGGGCAATCGTAGGTACTCGGGCAGCCCGGCCAGGGTCTGCTCCCAGTAAGCCAGCTGCACAGCAATCGGACTCTCGCTATCGGCCAGATCACCGAACTGCGCGCGCTGCCACAGCGTGAAATCGGCGTACTGGACCGGTAACGGCGCCCAACCGGGGACTTGCCCCGCACACCGGCTGCTATAGGCCGTACTCAGATCACGCACCAGAGGGCTAATCGACCAACCGTCCCCGGCGATATGATGCACCACCGCCACCAGCACATGATCGTCATCGCCGACACGGAAAAGCCAAGCGCGCAAGGGAATCTCGGCCGCCAAATCGAAGCTGTAACGTACCGCGGTGCCAACCGCCTCATCCAGTCGGCTTGCCGACCACCCGGTCGCATCGACAACGTCCCAACCGAAATCGGCCCGCTCGGCAGGGATCACTACTTGTTGGGGTGTCCCGGCAACCGCCGGGAACACGGTGCGCAGGGTCTCATGGCGGCCCACCACGTCGGCCAGCGCCGCACGCAGCGCCTCGACGGCCAGCGGCCCGCTGATCCGAAAAGCGGCCGGCATGTTGTAGGTCGCAGCCCCGCCCTCGAATCGGTCGAGGAACCACAACCGCTGCTGAGCAAACGACAAGGGAACCACTTCGGGCCGCTCAACCGGTGTCAGCCGCGGCAACCCGCCCGGCCCCTCAGTGATGCGGGGCGCCAACTGGGCAACCGTGGGGGCCTCAAACAAGGCGCGCGCCGAGAGAGCGGCATTCAGGCCGGTGTTGACCGCTGCGACCACCCGCATTGCTAGAAGCGAATCCCCGCCCAGGTCGAAAAACGAGTCATCCACACCGACGCGCTCCACATCGAGCACCCGGGCGTAGATGCCGGCCAGAATCTCCTCAACCGCGTTGGCCGGAGGGCGGTAATGATCAACGTCCCCGTACTCCGGTGCGGGCAGAGCGCGCTTGTCGAGTTTGCCGTTCGGTGTTAACGGCAGTGCCCCCAGCGCTACTACCGCCGAAGGCACCATGTACGACGGAAGCCGCTCGGCAAGCGCGACCCGCGACTCGGCGGCATCCGCTGTGCCGATGACATAGCCCACCAGACGCTTGTCGCCGGGGCGGTCCTCGCGGGCGATCACCACCGCCTGCTCTACGCCGTCCAACTCGGCCAGCGCTGCGCGCACCTCACCAAGCTCGATGCGATACCCCCGGATCTTGACCTGCTCATCGGCGCGCCCGAGGTACTGCAGTTGCCCCTCGGTGTCCCAACACACCAGATCCCCGGTGCGGTACATCCGCGCTCCCGGAACCCCAAACGGGCAGGCCACAAATCGCGCCGCCGTCAGACCCGGGCGACGCCAATAACCGCACCCCACGCCTGCGCCGGCCACATACAACTCGGCTACCACACCGGCCGGCACCGGGCGCAACCACGCGTCCAGCACAAACAACGCCGCCCCGCTCACCGGCGAGCCGATCGGCACCACACTCGACCCGACCGCCAACGGCGCGGTCATCGCCGCATACACCGTGGCCTCGGTCGGACCATAGGCGTTGATCATCACCCGCCCAGGCGCCCACCGGTCGACCACCTCGCCCGGGCAATCCTCACCAGCCACCACCAACGCCATAGAATCCAAGCCATGCGGCGGCAACATCCCTACGGCAGAAGGGGTTTGGCTCAAAACGCTAACTTTTTCAGCGACCAGTAAGGCGTGGAAGTCGTCCGGCGCACCGACTGCCGACTCGGGCACCACCACCAGCCGCCCACCGTGCAGCAGGGCACCCCAGATCTCCCACACCGAAACGTCAAAGGCCAACGAATGCCACTGCGTCCAAACCTGACCGACCGGTTCCAGGTCGGCCTGCAGTGACTCCACCAGCTGGGTCACGTTGTGGTGGGTGACGGCGACCCCCTTGGGAACACCGGTAGTGCCCGAGGTGTAGATGAGGTAGGCGACGTCATCAGGGCTCGGTGCCGAAAGAGCCGTGCTGGGCTGGGCGCCAATACGGGAGTCGTTGACATCGATGAGCAGCAGATCGCACCCGTCCAACTGGGACCCCAAGCCCGCGGTGGTGATCGCAGCGATCGGTGCGGCATCGGCGAGCATGAAGTCAATGCGGGCCGCCGGCAGCGCCGAGTCCATCGGCACATACGCCGCCCCCGTCTTGAGCACCGCCAAAATCGCCACGATCGCCTCAGCCGACCGGGAAAACAGCAACGCCACGCACTCGCCGGGGCCCGCGCCGTGCGCAGTCAGCAGATGCGCCAGCCGATTCGCGGCTTCCTCGACTTCGAGGTAAGTCATGGAGCGGCCTTCGAAGGTCAGCGCCAGCGCTTCCGGGGTACGGGCCACCTGCGCAGCCCATAACGTCGGAATCGACGCCGAGGCAGGTGCCGGCACCGTCAATACCGCCCGGTTGCCCCAGCCGTCCAGTCGGGCATGCTCACTGGCATCCAACACATCCAGCGATGACAACTGGCGTCCCGGATCGGCGGTCATCGTCGCCAATACCGACTCCAACCGCTTCGCCAAATCGCCGACACCGAAATTCGACAATGGATGCCCGGCGCCCAACGTGCTGAGAAAGAGGTCGTCACCGCTACCGGAGAAGATCAGCCCAAAGCCGTCCACGAGGCCGGCATTAGTCAACGATGCCGATGCCGTGACGCCACCGAAATCGAGAGTGAATGCGGCCGGCAGGAAATTGACGCTCACCCGATCGAGCGGCTGCGCTGCGCCGCGCGAGCGGGCCTTGCGCTCAAGGGCTTGCACCGGGAACCGCTGATGTTGCAGCGCTTCTCGTATTCGGGCGTCAACATGCGCACAGAATTCAGTCACCGTGGTTTGGGGTGAAACCGTCAATACCAACGGCACGACCCCGGCAACCATCCCAGGAAGCGTTTTTGACTCCGGATGAACTCGCCTGGTGACCGGAAAGTCCAGCGCCACCTCCAAACCCTCAGCACACCACCTACGCACCAAAAGTGCGCACGCCGCAGTGATCACCGATGACCGAGGCACATTCCACGCCCGAGATAAGTCTTCGACTCGGCGAAGGACCACCGGGTCCAATTGAACCGGCGCGGAAGGCCAATACGAATCACCGTCGTTCTCGCCTTGCGGGGGCCGATAATGCGGTCCACGCTCGGCTGGCAAATTCCTTACCCAATACTCGTGATCGTCGAGGTAATCAGTTGACGCTTCGTATTCAAATTCAGAATCAACTAGGTCCTGCAATGAGCCGAAGACCGCAGGGGGAATGGGCGAGCCGGAAACAATTGCCGAATATACAGTCGCAATCCGATGACCGACCAGCGCGATGCCCGAGCCATCGAGGACTATATGATGGCCGCACCCGAACAAATAGAATTCATCGAGTCGCGTCTGAAATAACGCGAATTTGAACAGCGGGCCGCTGAGCGGCATCGGCGTGCGTTGTATCGATGCTGCTAGCTGCCGGGCTTCCTGCGCCGGCTGGTGGGAACCGGTCAGATCGCAGAATTCCAGCTGGACGTCCGGATAATCAACTGCTTTTTGAAATACCTGTCCATCGACCTCAACGACAGCAGCCCTGACTGGTTCGGCCTCTTGTATCACTCGGCGGATCGTCCACTCGAGCGGATCGCGTTCTACCGAACCCGCTATTTTTACGAATAGGCCGAGCTGCCACTCCGTGTCGGATTGGCCCGTCTCCTGCGCAAGCCAAATGTCCAACTGTCCGCGCGTCAGCGGAAGTCCTGCGTCGCGCTCCATTGTCTCTCCGCGCGTCAGCAGAAGCGACCGGACATCAAGCTCCATTCATCTTCCCCAAAGGCTCCCCAACCCACGGTTGAATCTTGAGGGCCGTCAGCCCGATGCCAGCCTGTCGCGTAAACTCTTCGGTCGTATATCGGCCCAGTTCTGTTCGATGTACTCCAAACATGCCGCGCGGTCCGCTTCGCCGTAAACTACCTGCCAGCCAGCTGGAACGTCGGCGAAGGTCGGCCACAGGCTGTGTTGCTCCTCGTCGTTGACCAAGACGAAAAAGTTGCCATTGTCATCATCAAACGGATTGATACTCACCAGTTCCCCCAGGGCGTCTAATTGACATGCCGCCGCAGACTTTACGGGAGTCCAACAGCGGCCGTCCGAGGTTTCGAGAAAGTGAGGCTCGCAAAAGCGGTGGGCATCTGAAGTAGCTGACGGATGGTCTGGAGAACGAGCGCGCCCGCCACGACGTGATACGCATGGCCGAGCTTTGGCGGCGAAACTGACACCGCCGACCTGCGGCGTCGTGTGGTAAAGGTCGAAATCCAGGACAGCGGACGATCACAAGTCGGACGGCCGGTAACAGATGCGCGCGATAATTGCTGACGATTGCTGGATTACGCCGTACACGCGGCGATATGGCGATCCGACGCCCGGCGGACTGGCGGTTGTTTACAGTTCCCCGGCGTCGGCGGCCCTCTTGGCTTCCTGCGCGCGCGCCACCTGCTGCGCGGTGTAGCCGATGAGCAACGCCACCCCGGCGACCAGGATGACCAACCCGGCCAGCCACAGCAGACCGTACGTGTAGCCGCGGTCCAGCGCATGCAACTGCACGGGGTTCATGGCTTTCACCGGTCCGATGATGCCGCCCAGCTGCAGCGTGCGCGATGTGACAGCAACCTGGACGACGGCCAACACCACCGGCCCGCCGAGGGTCTGCAGGATCATTGCGATCGCTGACGCGGGCCCGATACGGTCTGAGCCGACGCTGGCGATCAACGACAATGTCAGCGGGAGGCCCATCGCGCCGATACCGAGACCGCCGACGACGATTGGGACAACCAGGTTCGGGAAGTACGGCATGCCGTGATTGAACGTCGAGCCGTACAGCATCGCAACCAGCACCAGGACGCTGCCGGCGAGCACCACCACCCGCGGCGAGAACCACATCACCAGGCGTGACGACGCCCCCACCCCGACGGCCATCGCGATGGTGAACGGGATGAAGCTGATGCCCGCCCGCAGCGGGCTGTAGCCCATGATGTCCTGCACGTACACGGCGACCAGTAGGACCAAGGTGAACATCAACCCGCCAGCAAGAAACATGGCCACCAACGTGGCCAGCCGGTTGCGGTCGAAGAACAAATCGAACGGCACGATGGGATTCTCGGCCCTACGCTCCACCAGGACGAACGCCACTGAAGCAGCCAAAGCTACCGCTGCCAAACCGATGGTCGGCGCCGAAAGCCAGCCCTTCTCCGGCCCGATCGAGAAGCCGAAAACCGCCGCAGTGCCGATCAAGGTGGCCAGCACGGCCCCGGCGGCGTCGAGCTTCATCCGTTCCTTCTGGGTTTCCCGCAGCGCGGTCTGGGCCAGCCAGAGCACCAGGACCCCGATCGGCACGTTTACCAAAAACACGAGCCGCCACGACACCTCGGTGAGCATTCCGCCCACAACCAGGCCGAACACTGAGCCGATGCCGGCCATTGCACCTAGCACCGCTACCGCGGTGTTGCGTGCGGGCCCTTTCGGGAACGTGGTCGCCACCAGCGCCAAGCTGGTCGGCCCGACGATCGCGCCTCCCACCCCCTGCAGCAGCCGACCCAGGACGAGAACGCCCTCGTTCCACGCAATACCGCACAGGCCCAGGGCTGTGGTGAACACCACCACCCCGATGACGAAGGCGCGTTTGCGCCCGATGGTGTCGCCCAGGCGGCCGCCCAGCAGCATCAGGCCGCCATAGGTCAGCAAGGCGGCGGTGATCACCCAACTCCGCCCGGCGTCGGAGAGCCCCAGCTCGGCCTGGATCTTAGGAAGCGCGATCACCGCGATGGTGTTATCCATGCCCACCATCAGCTGCATGCCGCCGATCGCGACAATCGCGGCGAGGAACCAGCGAGACGGCCGCCAAGCAGGCGCATCGTCACTCGTACGGGGCGCCGTGGTGGATTCGACAGTCGTTGGCGTCGCTTGTTCAGCGGATTCCGTCATCGACGGAGATAGCGCCTGTTGCGCATCATCACGAGCCCCCATAGCTGGCCACCGTACTGGAACCTCCTCGTACCGCGTGCGAAATCCAATCGGATCGCCGCCACTTTGCGGCAGACCGTACTTGCCGATTTCCGGTGAGGCCAACGACTTTCACTGTCGCACAGCCTTTCTCGGCAACAGACGGATGCCCGAGGAACTGGTCATATCCGCTGACCAGCTCACCAAGGGCCGCCACCGCGGCTAACTCTTGTTGCTAGAGCCCTCGTAAGCCGGCTCCGATACACAAACCCCGGCAGCTATGCGGCGGTCGAGCCACTACCTGCGGTAACCTCATTCTCGAAGTGCGATCAGGCGCGGCGGAAGAGGAGATGCGCCCATGCCCATCCTGGACGGCGAAGCCGACGTCACGCGCGGTGAACGCTTCATCAAGACTGCGGTGGAAATCCTCGGCGAGACCGGCCGCACCGATTTCACGGTGCAAGAAGTGGTGGCCCGTTCCAAGACGTCGCTACGGGCTTTCTATCAGCACTTTTCCAGCAAGGACGAGTTGCTGCTCGCCCTGTTCGACAAGACCATGGCGCAGACGGCACGGGCCTGGCGCGCGGAGACCACCGGACTCGACAGCAGCGCGGCGATGAAGTTGGTGATCGACCGAATCAGCGCACAACCCGAATCCAGCACCCAGGACAGCCTCAACCGGGCGTTGAGCCTCTACAACCAGCACTTGGCCGAAACCCGGCCGCGTGACTACGCCCGGGTGCTCTCGCCTTTGCATCAACTGATTCGCGACATCGTGCAGCGCGGCGTCACCGAAGGCGTGTTCGGTCCCAGGCTCGACGTCGGATCCGCGGCGGCGATCATCATGCAGACCGTATTGGGTGCGCAGCGATTGCATTGGCTGGGCGCCGAATTGACCGGCGCGCCGATCGACTCGGCGCAGTTGTACGACTTCTGCATCCATGCGCTCGGCGTCGACGACGAGCGCGAGGTGACCGCCCCGACGCTGGGCGAATTGTTCGCGCAAATCGGTCTCCGCGAAACCGACCACGACGACGAGTACACGATGGAGTTGCCGGTCAGCCCTCAAGTGGTCAACACTTCCGGCGCGGTTCAAGGCGGACTGCTCGCCACGCTGGCCGACGTGGCCGGCGGACAACTTGGCCTGCATTACCTGCCGACAGGCGCCGGCTTGACCACCGCTGATCTGTTCATCCGGTATTTGCGCCCGATCACCGCCGGTTCCGCGCGGGCGGTCGCCCGGGTCCTGCGGGCCGGCCGACGCGCCGTCGTCACCCAGGTGGACGTATACCGCAGCGACGACGACGAACTCGCCGCGACCGCGACGGTGAATTTCGCCATCGTCAACGCCCCGGAACGACACTGAACCGGCCGGCACTGACCGCCGTACGACTATTCCGCATCCGCCCATCGGGGTGGTAACGTCATTACCGCTTGCTCCGGAACCACCACGATCAGGAGTCGCCATGCCGTCCCGCGAACTGTCCTTCCCGGTATTCGACGCCGACAACCACATGTACGAGCCGCAGGAGGCGCTGACCAAGTTCCTGCCGGAGAACCGCAAGCGCGTCATCGACTACGTACAGGTTCGCGGTCGCACCAAAATCGTGGTCCGCGGCCACATCAGCGAGTACATTCCCAACCCGACCTTCGAGGTGGTGGCCCGGCCGGGCGCCCAAGAGGACTACTTCCGTCACGGCGCCCAAGGCAAGAGCTACCGCGAGATTCTGGGCGAGCCGATGAAGGCCATCCCCGCGTTTCGTGAACCGGGCGCGCGGCTGGAGGTCATGGACGAGCTCGGCATCGACTACGCCTTGATGTTCCCGACTCTGGCCAGCCTGGTCGAGGAGCGCATGAAGGACGACCCCGAGATGACCCACGACGTCATCCACGCGCTCAACGAGTGGATGTACGAGCAGTGGTCGTTCAACTACAAGGACCGCATCTTCGCCACTCCGGTGATCACCCTGCCGATCGTCGAGCGCGCGCTCGAAGAACTCGAATGGTGTCTGGAGCGGGGCGCCCGCACCGTGCTGGTCCGCCCGGCACCGGTGCCCGGCTACAAAGGCAGCCGGTCGTTCGGCCTCGAGGAGTTCGACCCGTTCTGGCAGGCCTGCATCAAAGCCGAGTTGCCCGTCTCCATGCACGCTTCGGACAGTGGGTACTCCGAATTCGCCAACGTGTGGGAGCCCGGCGACGAGTTTCTGCCGTTCAAGCCGACCGCCTTCCGCAGCTTCGCGATGGGCCATCGACCGATCCTGGACGCCATGGGTGCGCTGGTGTGCCACGGCGCATTGTCGCGCAACCCGGAACTGCGGATCCTGTCGATCGAAAACGGTGCCGACTGGGTACCAGACCTGTTCAAGGGACTCAAGGGCGTCTACAAGAAGATGCCGAATTCGTTCAGCGAGGACCCCATCGAGGCGTTCAAGCGCTGCGTCTACATCACTCCGTTCTGGGAAGACCGGTTCACCGAGATCGTCAACATGGTGGGTACCGACCGGGTGCTGTTCGGATCTGACTGGCCGCATCCCGAGGGCCTGAAGGATCCCATCTCCTTCGTCGATGAGCTCACCGACTTCGATGAAGAGGACGTCGCAAAGATCATGGGCGGCAACCTGATGAAGCTGATGAAGGTCGCTAAACCAGTCAGCGCCTAAGCCCGCGCTACTGAGACTTGCCGTGCCGCACTTGGTTGAACGGCACGCCGCGGTCGGCAGCGTACTCGCGGGGAAAGTCCAGCACCCGCTCGCCGATGACGTTGCGGGCCATCTCAGTGGTTCCACCGCCCATGCACACCGTCTGGCGGGCCAAATACCGCAACCCGGTTTCCAGTCCTTCGCCCTGTTCCCCCACCACCCCGGCCGAGGCCGCAATTGCCAACGCGGTATCCATGTCCAACGTCACGGTCTCGGCGTGGAAGAGCCGGATGAGGGTGCCGCCGGCCGGTGGCAGGGTGCCGTCCCGCACGCTGCGGTACACGTGGCCGGATAGCTGGTCACTGACCGCGCGGTGCACCAGCACGCGTCCGGCCATCTCGCGCACCCGTTCGTTGTCGGTCTGGCCCGTGTTGTCGACCAGCGCCACGTAGTCCACCGGCGTCGAACGGCCCCCTTCACTGCCTGTGCCGCTGGCGAATTCGGAGCTCTGGCCCACCGCGCGGCGCTCATGGTAGAGCTGACGCGACGCGACCGCCCAGCCGTTGTCCACCTCGCCGACGACGGCGTCGGGACCGACGTCGACGCTGTCGAGGAACTCTTCGCAGAATTCTGTCGAGCCGTTGAGTTGGGTGATGCGCCGCAACGTGATTCCAGGATGGGCGATCGGCACCAAGAACATGGTCAATCCATCGTGCTTGGGGACCGCCCAGTTGGTGCGAGCCAGGCACAGCCCGTAGTCGGCGGCAAACGCACTGGTGCTCCATGTCTTTGCACCGTTGATCACCCATCGGTCGCCGTCTCGGTCGGCCCGGGTGAGCACACCGGCCAGATCCGATCCGCCGCTGGGCTCGGACAGCAACTGCACCAGCACTTCGTCGCCGCGCAAAGCCGCAGCGATGTGCTGTCTTTTCTGCTCCGCACTACCGGTGTCGAGCAGCGTCGCACAGCAGATCGTGAACGTGGGTGTGTTGAGGATCAACGGCATCTCGTAGGCGAGGCTCTCCTCGTCGAACGCCTTCTGGTACTCGTAATCCAATCCCAACCCGCCGTACTCCGGCGGAAAGCAGATGCCGGCGAATCCGCCCTCGTACAACAACTTTTGCAGTTCACGGGCCCGTTGCCAGCAGCGTTCGTCATCACGGTGGGCGGCCGGCGGCGCCGCCGGATCAATGCGCGGCATGCTGTCGGCCAGCCAGGCCCGGGCCCGGGCGCGGAACTGCTCGACCGACTCGACGGCAGCTGTCGCCCCGGCCTGCGCCATCAAGCCGACCGGGGTGCTTGTTTTCCGGCTTCCTGCCATGCATACACCCGCAGGTTGTGTTCCTCCGGAGTCCCGAACATCGACCGGTACAACGCAACTCGCCGCAGATACAGATGCAGGTCGTGTTCCCAGGTGACGCCGATGCCGCCGTGCATCTGGACGCAGCCTTGCACGATCTCGCTGGCCATCTCCCCGACATAGGACTTGGCGATGCTGGCCGACAACCCGGCCTCCGGCGAGCAGGCGCCGATGGCGGTGACCGCTGCACCCGTCGTCGCCCGGCACGCCTCCAACCACATTTTCATATCGGCGAAGCGGTGTTTGAGCGCTTGATAGGACGCCAGCGGTCGCCCAAATGTGTGGCGGTCCAACGCCCATTGCACGGTGAAGTCGAACACCGTTTGCAAGATGCCGACCACTTCGGCGCACTGCAGCACTTGGGCAATCTGACTCTGCCGGTCGATCAACGCGGCGGTCTCGGCGGCGCTGCTGACAGCTGCGTTGTGTTGAATGTTCACACCGTCGAAATGCACACGGGCGTACTGCTTGACCAGATCGATCGACTGTTGCGGTTCGATCCGCACGCCCGCCGCATTCGCGGGCACCAGGAACTGGCGCACGCCATCGTCGCAACGCGCCACCACCAACAGCAGGTCACTCTGGGCCCCCGCCTCGACGCGGTCTTTGACACCGTCAATGCGGAAGCCGGCATCGGTCGACGTGGCGGTGACTGACGGTTGGTGCGGCGTCCAGCCCTGACCGGGTTCGCAGACGGCCCAGGATGCCACCGTCTCTCCGGAAATCAGCGATTCGATCGTGTCGGCATGGGTTTCGGGCGCGCCGCAGCCCGCCAGTCCGGCGAGCACGGTGCTGACCGGATACAACGGCCCGGGCGCCACGGTCTTTCCGAGTTGCTCGGCGACCATGGCCAGGTCCGCAACACCGTTGCCGGAAACGGTTCCTCCGCCGAACTCCTCGGGAACCAGCAGGCCCGTCCAACCTAGTTCGGCCGCGCGCCGCCACCACGCCCGATCGAAGGAGATGCCCGCCGCATGTAGCTCCCGCACCCGGCTGAGCGGAACCTCTTTTTGCAGAAATGCTTGGGTGGTGGAGGCAAAGAGTATCTTTTCGGGAGAGTCGACGGCAGTCATGATGTTGGCCAAGCCTCCTGGGCTTTTCTACGAACGCTGCGGATGAAGGTCGGCGCGTCCTGATCATCCGTACGATCGGTCCCAGTCGGGGTTCGCTGGTCCTCCGATGGTAGCAATGACCAATACAGTAAGAGATACCGGAGTTCAGTCGATAATGATCTTGACACGCTGGGGCCGCCATGGCTGACGAGCGCCCGGAAGCTGCCAAGGCGGACGCCGACGTCCTTGCGCTGGCCGAGCAAGCCGAAGCCGAAGCTGCTGAAGCCGAAGCGCTGGCCGCGGCAGCACGGGCGCGTGCGCGCGCGATCCGATTACGCCGCGAGGCAGCGGAAGCGGCCGAACGCGGCGATGACGCGGTGAGCACCGCTACTGAGATAACGACCACCACCGCCGCACCCGCCGAGTCGACCGAGCCGCCCGCATCAAGCGACCCGGTCCTGCGGCGCCGGCGGATACCGGGCATAGGTACGGCATTCACCGCTGCGGCGATCGTCGCCATCTGCGCTCTGCTTGGCGCCAGCGGGTACCTGATCTGGCACCACCACGGCGTCGTCGCGCAACAACAGCGATCGGCAGCGTTCGTCGCCGGGGCCAAGCAAGGCATCGTCAACATGCTGTCGCTGGACTACAAAAAAGCCAAGGACGACGTGCAGCGAGTGATCGATAGTTCCACCGGCGAGTTCTTGGACGATTTTCAGAAGCGGGCCGCCGATTTCACGTCGGTGGTTGAGAAGTCGAAGGTCGTTACCGAGGGAGCGGTGGTGGCCACGGCGGTCGAGTCGACGGATAAGGATTCCGCCGTAGTGCTGATGCTGGCCACTGAACGGGTCACCAATTCCGCTGGCGCCAAAGAAGAGCCGCGCACCTTCCGGTTGCGGGTGTCGGTCGCACGGGACGACGATCAGATCAAGCTATCGAAAGTTGAGTTCGTGCTGTGAACGCGGATGACACGACCGAGCGCGTCGACGTTGAGATCGACAAGGCGGTCAACGAATCCGTCGCGTCACCGCAACGCATACCGGCCGCCCGGCGAAATGCGGCGGTGCACATCACACTCACTCCGGCCGTCCTCGTGCTGCTCTTGTTGGTTTCGACCGGGCTGGCGGCTTGGTTGTATTTCAGCCAGTACCGGCCCGATAGGCAGACCGGCGATGCTTCCGCCACAGCGGCGGCCACCGCCGCGGGGGAAGGCATGGTTGCGTTACTGTCCTACAAGTCCAAAACCCTCGACCAAGACCTCACGGCGGCCAAATCTCACCTCACCGGGGATTTCCTGAACGACTACGAGGCGCGGGTCCGCGAAGTCGTCGTGCCGGCGGTCAAGGGAAAGGACGTGACGACCACCGCTCAGGTCATGGGCGCCGCGGTGTCCGAACTGCACCCGGACTCGGCGGTCGTGCTGGTCTTCATCGACCTGACCACCGTGAGCAAAGACCGGCCCGATCCGGCGATGTGGGCCAGCAGCGTGCTGGTGTCGTTGACCAAAGCCGACGGCAAGTGGCTGATCACGAAATTCGAGCCGGTATAGCCGGCTGACTAGTCTGCTCTCGGGTGGGCGAGGCATCACCGTTGGGCTTCCTTGCTATTTATATTATGATAGCGAGGTTCGCCCGGGACGCCTGGTCCGGGGCAGGCCCTACCGGTTGCCAGGAGGGATGCTGATGTCGATCAGCACCGACCCGCACGGCCAATCCGTCTCCCTTGATTTCACTGGGGAAACCAGCCCATATCCGTTTTTCGAACACATGCGGCGCACCGAGCCCGTCTGGCACGGCACGCTCACCGACCAGTCACAATTGCCGCCAGAGTTGGTACCCGACGATGAGTGGGTGCTGTTCGGTTACGACGACGTATTCCGGGCTTTCCGTGACGACCAGGTTTTCAGCTCGCACGCCTACGACCAGACCATCGGCCTGGTGATCGGACACACCATTTTGGCGATGGGCGGCAAAGAACATCACGACCATCGCAACCTGGTAGCCAAGGCTTTTCGCGCCACGGCGCTGGAGCGCTGGGAACCGTCGGTCATCGGACCGGTCTGTGATCAGTTGGTCGACGAGATCAAGAACGACGGCACAGCCGATCTGGTCAAAGCCCTGACATTCGAGTTCCCCACCCGGGTCGCCGCCACGCTGCTTGGGCTGCCGCGCGACGACCTTAACTTGTTCCGGCGATTGTCTTTCGACCTCATCTCGATTCCAGTCGACATCGAGGCGGGACTGAATGCATCGATCGAATTGCACGACTACTTCCTCGCGCAGGTCGAGCAGCGGCGCCGCAAGATCACCGACGACATCATCGGCGACCTCGTTGCCGCCGAGATCGACGGAGAGAAGCTGACCGACGAGGCGATCATCTCGTTTTTGCGGCTGCTGCTGCCGGCCGGATTGGAAACCACCTACCGCTCCTCGGGCAACCTGCTCTACCTGCTGCTGACCCATCCCGATCAATTGGCGATGGTCTACCAGGACCGGTCGCTGATCCCAGCCGCGTTCGAAGAAGGCCTGCGGCATGAGACACCGCTGACCACGGTTCCCCGGACTACCACTCAAGCCGTCGAAATGGGCGGGCGGACAATCCCTTCGGGCGCGCAGGTTGACCTGTGCATGGGTTCGGCCAACCGCGACCAAAGCCGCTGGAACGATCCCAACACGTTCGACATCCACCGACCGCGGCAAGCGAACCTGTCCTTCGCCGGTGGCATTCACATGTGCCTGGGAATGCATTTGGCCCGGCTGGAGACCCGGGTCATGCTCAACAGTCTCTTCGACCGGGCGGGAAACCTGACGCTGGAATCCGACGACGAGGCCAGGATTGTGGGGCTCACCTTCCGCTCCCCCAACAAGCTTCCGGTCACGTTCACCGCGACGTCATGAAGAGCCGGGCGGCGATCCTGCATGACGTCGGCGGGCCGTGGTCCGTCGAGGAATTCGAACTCGACGCGCCTCGCGCCGGCGAAGTCCTCGTCGAGATGGCCGCCGCCGGGCTGTGCCATTCCGACGACCACATCCTCAAAGGCGACATGTCCGCACCCAACGAGGTGCTTCGGTCATTAGGCCTGCCGACGATGTTCCCCACCATCGGCGGCCACGAAGGGTCCGGCAGAGTGGTCGAAGTCGGTGCAGGCGTCACCGAATTGGAACCGGGTGATCATGTGGTGACCTCGTTTGTCGCGGTTTGCGGTCAATGCCGTTGGTGTGCAACGGGGATGGAGTACCTCTGCGACACCGGGATCGGAACGTTGACTCCCGGTATGCCCACCGACGGAACGTTTCGTCACCACACACTCGACGGTAAGCCATTGGGCCACATTTCCAAGATCGGCGCTTTTGCCGAACACACCGTGGTGGCGGCTAATTCGCTGGTCAAGATCGAGCCGCAGATAGCACTGGCTCCTGCTGCGCTGTTGGCCTGCGCTATCCCGACCGGATACGGATCGGTCGCCAACCGCGGCGGGATCCGAGGCGGCGATACCGTCGTCGTCATCGGTGTCGGGGGCATCGGCACCGGCGCGGTCCAGGGTGCCCGTATCAACGGCGCCGCGCACATCATCGCCGTCGACCCGGTGGATTTCAAACAAAAATCGGCGCTGCAGTTCGGCGCCACCCACAGCGCGGCTTCCGCCACCGAGGCACTGGATCTGGTGCGGGCGCTGACCTATGGAGTGATGGCCGACGCGGTGGTGGTTTCGCCGTCGCTGATCACACCCGACGATGTTCGCGATGCACTACAACTCACGCGCAAGGGCGGCACCTGCGTGCTTACCGGCATGACCTCGCAACTGACCCGCTCCGTCAAATTCGACCTGCAGGACTTCATCCTGATGAACAAAACGTTGGCAGGCACGGTTTTCGGGTCGTGCAACCCAAAGGCCGATGTTTTCCGGCTGGCCCGGCTCTATCAGACCGGGCAGCTCCAGCTTGACGAGATGATCACCAGGCGCTACCGGCTCGACGACATCAACGATGCGTACACGGACCTGCTCAACGGTGAAATTATCCGGGGTGTCATTGATTTCGCGAACGGCTGAGCCGCGCTACCGAAAGGAGTAGCGCACCGGCAAGTGCTTGAGGCCACCGACGAACGTGGTGGCGACGAACTGCGGTTCACCGGCCAGCTCAATAGTTTTCAGGCGCGGCAACAGTTCGGTGAAGAAGCTGTTGACTTCCATGCGGGCCAAGGCCGCGCCTAAACAGAAGTGCACACCGTACCCGAAGGACAAGTGTTTGTTGGGATCCCGGCTGACGTCGAAGCGAAACGGGGCGTCGAAGACATCCTCGTCGCGGTTGGCCGACACATACGACAGCAGCACCGACTCCCCCTCGGCGATCGGCACTCCGTGCACCGTGGTGTCTTCGGCGGCGGTGCGCATGAATGCCTTGACGGGGGTGACCCAGCGGATCATCTCCTCGACGGCCAGCGGCATCAATCCGGGATCATCGCGCAGGCGTTGTGACTGATCGGGATTTTCGATCAGAGCGTGCAGGCCACCGGAAATCGTTGCGCTGGTGGTGTCGTGGCCGGCCGCGGCGACGATGACGTAGTACGACATGGTGTCGATGTCCGATAGCGGTTCGCCGTTGATGGTTGCGTTGGCGATTGCGGACGCCAGGTCCTCGGTCGGGTGTTCTCGCCGTGCCGCGGTCACCGCACTGAAGTATTGGAACATGTCGAGCAGGACCGCGGTTTGGTCTTCGGTACTGGTGCCGCGCTTGAATTCGGCGTCGTCACTGCCGAACAACTCCTGAGTCAGTTTGAGCATCCGCGGAAAGTCCGCTTCGGGAATGCCCAGCAACGACATGATGACATAGAGCGGGAAGTTGACCGCGACCTCTTGGACGACGTCGCACTCGGGCCCCGCGGCCGCCATCTTGTCCACGTAAATCTTGGCCAATTCGTCGACGCGGACCTTCAAGGCGCGCATCGCCTTGGGGCGGAACCAATCCGCGCCGATCGCCCGTACCTCCCGGTGTTGCGGATCGTCCATGTGGATCAGCGTGCGTACCCCGGTGGCCGCCGCCAGGTCGTCGCCTTCGGCGGTAGTCAGGACCGGACGCGGCCAGTTGGTGAACACCTCGTTTTCCCGCTCGATATCCATGATGTCGACGTGCTTGGTGATTGCCCAGAACGGGCGATAGTTCGGCACGTCGACCCGCGACACCGGAGCGTTGGCCCGAAGATGGGCCAGCGCCGCATGCAATTTCGGCTCGTCGGTATAGGCCAACGGATCGGCCAGCAGCTTGGCGGCATCGTCCATCGTCGGTGTGGTCATGACGGCTCCTTACTGACGCAACTCTTGCAGTACAGCGGTGACAGTGGCCTCCGAAAGGCTGGGGCGAAGCGACGGCATCACCCGCTCGATCACGCCGTCGCAGCGGCCTGCAAGCGCGGCGGCCAGCTTTTCGACCGGCGCGACGACCGCGAACGCCTCGAGTATTTCGTCGTCGATCAGCGCGCTCATCGCATCCCATTGGCCTTGCAGCGAAAGGCGATGCAGCTCCGTTGCCACCTCACCCCACCCGTGCAGCTCGAGCACCTTGCGATAAGCCGGCGTCGATCCATAGAAGGCAATCTGTTTGCGGACTCGGGCCGCGGCGTCCACCAATTCGGCATCGTCGTTGCCGGTCACCGTGAATACCGGGCATGCCACCTGAAACTCGCTGCGTTCGCGGCCGGCACGTCGCATGCCGCGCTCCAGCGCCGGGATCGTCACCTCGTGCAAGTATCGCCTGGTGGTGAACGCGTGAACCAGTAATCCGTCGGCGACTTCGCCGGACATTTCGGTCATTGCTTCGCCCACCGCGGCGATGAAGACTTTCGGCGCCGGATACGGCTGCGGCTCGGGGGTGAACATCGGCGTCATCAGCTTGTGCGTATAGAACTCACCCTCGAACCCCAGCCTGGTGCCGTCCTTCCATGCCGACCAGATCGCGTGCAGCGCC
The DNA here is from genome assembly GCF_059812285.1 of Mycobacterium sp. NGS62. Lineage (NCBI taxonomy): Bacteria > Bacillati > Actinomycetota > Actinomycetes > Mycobacteriales > Mycobacteriaceae > Mycobacterium > Mycobacterium sp. NGS62. Next base: position 937,869 of record NZ_JCALCK010000001.1, read on the forward strand.
AGCACGAATTCGCGCATCCGGCGCACCGGATGACTCCACGGCATGCTGAAACGCTTTTCGATGTGCGGCTTGATCTGTGTGCCCAGTCCGAGGATGAACCGGCCCTGCGAGTAGGTCTGCAAATCCCAGCCGAGGTTGGCGACGATCATCGGGTTGCGGGCGAACGCCACCGCAATACTGGTACCCAGCTCCAGGTGCGAGGTGTGTTCGGCTGCCAGCAGCAGCGGAAGAAAAGGATCATGGTTGATCTCACCGGTCCAGCAGCCGTCGTAGCCCCGTTTTTCCAGTGTGCCCGCCAACTCCGGCACTCGGGCGAGGTCGCTGAAAAGGCCGCCGTCAACCTTCATCGCGGCGCCAGCCCGACACCCATGTCGCCGACGCTACAGTAAGCGCTTCAGTATGGTCAACGGAGGTTAGGCTCTAAGCGACCCGTCGACGAGTGAGGACATGCGGATGACCAAGCCCCCGGATTGGGAGGAGACGCTCGACGATCTCAGTCGCCGCCGTGAGCATGCGTGGGGCATGGGTGGGCCGGAGCGGCTCGCCAAGCATCGCGGCAAGGGCAAGCTCGACGCGCGCGCCCGGGTGGAGCGACTGCTGGACCCGGGCACGTTTCGCGAACTGGGCACGCTTGTCGGCGGCGACGCGGCCGCCGACGCGATCGTGGTGGGTTCCGGATTGGTCAACGGCTCGCCGGTGATGGTCGGCGCCGAGGACTTCACCACATTGGCGGGCAGTATCGGGCCCGGCGGCAACTCCAAGCGGTACCGGATCGCCGAATTGGCTCTGCGCGACAAGGTTCCGTTGGTGATGCTGCTGGAGGGTGCCGGCTTCCGGCCCACCGGAGGGCATTACGGCCGCACGCCGACCGACCTGCTTGCCCAGGCGCAGTGCTCGGGGCGGGTGCCTACCGTCGCCGCGGTGCTCGGCCCGTCGGCCGGGCACGGCGCCCTGGTGGCACCAGTGTGCGATTTTCGGATCATGAGCCGGCAGGGCGCGATCTTCACCGCCGGACCGCCCGTTGTCAAAGAGTCGACGGGCGAAGACATTTCCAAGGAGGACCTGGGCGGCCCGGATGTCGCGTTGCCCAGCGGGGTGATTCACAACGTCGCCGAGGACGACGAGGCCACACTCGCTGACGTCCGGCGTTACCTGTCCTACTTCCCGTCGAGCGCCTGGTCGTATCCCCCATCGCTGTCGGCCGACGAAACCGCCGAGCCACGCCCGACGCCGGAGCTACTCGAGATCGTCTCGCGCGACAACCGGCGGGTCTACGACATGCGCGCGGTGCTCGACGTCATCTGCGACCGCCCCGACTGGTTCGAGGTGCAGCCGCAGTTCGGGCGGGCGATCATCTGTGCGCTTGCACATCTGGGCGGTCACCCGGTGGCGGTGGTGGCCAACCAGCCGCAGGTGCTGGCCGGCTCGATCGACGCCGATGCCGCGGACAAGGCAGCGCATTTCATCATGGTGGCCGACTCATTTCACCTGCCGATCGTATTTCTGGCCGACAACCCGGGGATGCTGCCGGGCAGCCGGTCGGAGCGTCAGGGCGTGCTGCGCGCCGGCGGGCGGATGTTCGCCGCGCAGACCGCGGCCACGACGATCAAGCTGCATGTCACGTTGCGCAAAGCCTATGGGTTCGGGTCAATGGTGATGTCGCTGCTCGGCTTTGATTCCCAGGCCGCCACGTTCGCCTATCCGGGCGCGACGATGGGCGCGATGAGCGCAGCGGCGCTGAGCCGCGCATCGCATGCCGAAGAAGATCTTTCGGTCAAGCTACGCAACGCCGAGCTGCAGGCGTCGTATCGGTCGGCTGAGCACATGGGCTTCGACGAGCTCATCGATCCCCGCGAAACCCGCGACGCACTGTTGGCCACGCTGCGACGCGGTCTGCACAGCCGCCAAGCCGCCCCGGAACCAGTGACGCGGACAGCGATACTGCCGTAACCCTTCTCGCGTTCTCGCGCGAGCGTGCGTGTCCCCGGTCGACACGCCGAGCTAATTTCCGGGTTTGCGCACGCTCGCGGCTACCTGGGGCGGGGTCAGTAGACGTAATTCTCGCCACTCGCCCGCACCGTGACGTCGCTGAGATTGATCCCCCAGGGCTGATCGATAACGTGCACGACCGCGTTCGCCAAATCGTCGGGCGTGATCAGCCAGTACTGCATCGACTCAACATTCGTCTGCTCGGGTCGAAGGGACCCCTTCGCCAGATCGTCGACATTCTCCAAGAATTGGGCGGCTTTGTGTCCGACGATCCCCACGACGGCCGCTTCGTTGACGACCCAGCTGGCGAGATTGGTTCCCAGCACGCCGGTCGGCTTGACCGTGGTCACCTTGATCTTGCCTTGCGCCTCAACGCGTAACGACTCCGACAGCGCATCGACCGCAGCCTTGGTCGCGCTGTAGACGCCGGAGCCCTCAGTCCCGGCGTTGCCGTAGATGGACGAGATGTTGACGACCTGTCCACGGCCCTGTTGGATCATCGTGTCGTAGACAGCCGCGATCCCGTTCACGACGCCCTTGATGTTGATGTCGATCGCTTTGTGCCATTTCTCCCACGCGCGTTCGTGATCGGCAAAGAATGCCAACGGCATCACGCCTGCGTTGTTCACGATGACGTCGATGGCACCGTAGGTGTCGACGGCGTGTTGGGCCGCCGCTTTGACCTGGCCCATGTCGGTGACATCGGCGACATGCGCGCTGCCGTCGAAGCCATCGGCCCGGATTCCGTCGAATACCTCGTTCAGGCTCTCGGCGTTGACATCCACGCCGACGACCTTTGCGCCGCCGGCAGCACATTTCTCCGAGATCAGCCTGCCGAAGCCGCTCGCAGCGCCGGTGACGATAATGACCTTGTCCGTCAGGTACTTCGACATACCGCTCATGGTTGCACGCCGCGATAATCGGCGACGATCGGCTCTAACTCGTCCGGCGTGGCGCCGTGCATGATCACCGCGTCGGCGCCGTAGTCGAACTCCTTGCGGATGCGCTTCACGCATTGGCCGGCCGATCCGGTCGCCGACGGCTCCAGCCATTCGTCGGGGATCAAGCCCGCGATGTGCTCGATCTGCTCGGGGGTGGCCTTGTGGTCGATGCCACCGGCGATCGACGTCACCACCGGGTCCTCCCGAAAGTGCTGCAGCACCGCGGGATCCCAGTTATTAGTCTGCACCAGTAGATCCCCGTAGCCTTGAAGATACGTGGCCAGCCGTGCGACGGTCTTCTTCAGGCGCAGCTGTTCGGGAAGGTGATCGCCGACGGTGGCGAAGCACGACCACACCCGCACACTGTCGGGGTCGCGGCCGGCTTTCTCCGCCGCGTCTTTGACGGTTTTGACGCAGCGCTGCACAGTCTCCGGCGTGAAATAGGTGTGCAGGATGACGTCGTCGAAGACACGACCGCCCAGGGCGAGGGACTGCGGCCCGAAAGCCACCAACGCCAGCCGGATGTCCTCGTTGAAATCGGGATCGAGGAACAACACCTGGTACTTGCCCATCGGGCCGTCGTGGTTGAAGATCACTTCACCACGCCACAGCCGGCGCATGACCTGGGCCCAGTCCTCCATCGCAGCTGTGGTTACCGCCGGTATGCCGAAAGCCGCGTACATCGCGGCCACCCCGCGGCCGATCCCCAAGGTGAACCGCCCGCCGGAAAGCCGGTGCATGGTGGTGGCCCACGACGCGGTGATCAACGGATGCCGGGTGTTGTGATTGGTTGCGGCGGTGGCGATCTGCATACGTGCCGTGACGGCGCAGGCGGCGCCGACGAGCGACGACGCCTCTTTGACGTTCCACCGTTCGGAGATGAAAGCAGTCCCGAAGCCCAACTCTTCACCACGGCGAGCTTCGTCCATCAGGGTGGCCGGCCCCTCACCGCCGGCTCCGGCCAGCAGATAGTAGCCAAGTTCGTCGAGCACTCGACCGCTCAATTCCACACCCCTTGCTTATAGCCGCAGTTCCATACCTCGGTGATCTTGCCGTCCACGACGCGGAAAACCTCGATGCTGGCGATATTGACTTCGGCGCCATCAGAATTGGCCATTGCCGAGTCGTACACGATTGCGACGTGCTCGCCGTCGTCGCCGGCGACCACGACATTCAGATCGAAACGCAGCGAGTCGAACATGTCCCAGATGTCCTCGACCCGTTTGCGCGCCTCTGCTCGGGTCAGCGTGCGCGCCTCCCCGACCTCATGGCGAACCATGGTCTCGGCAATCAGTTCGTCGGCCAACTCGACGTTGCGCTCGTTCCACAACGCCAGGTTGTACAACTCCACCACCTCACGGGCAGTACGGCTCACCCAACCACCTCCCGCAGAAAGCGCTCCGAGACCGCCTGCACGCGCCGGGAAAAGATGTGGCCGACGTGGCTGCCGTCGTACCAGTAGAACTGGCCGCCCCACCTTTCCTGCAGTGCCACGGCGGGCTCGCGCATCGCCATTCGGTCATGCCACGCGCCCACGATCAGCCGGCGATGCGGCGGCGGCGCGGGCTCGACCGACAGCGGATCGATCACCGAGGTCAACGCCGTCACTACCGGTGACCCCAGCAACTCTCGAACCGTGCCCCGCGAGGCACCCCAGCGCGCCAGGTGCCGGGCGATCATCGCGTTGAGTCCGAGGATCGGTGTGTACAAAGCGACGGCGTCGACCTGCTTCTCGAAGTGCGACACCAACGCCGCCACCGCGCTGCCCATCGAAATTCCGGACACCACAACGGCAGTCGACTTCGGCTGGACCCATTGCACGACCGCGCGAACCTCCGATACGGCGCGCATCATGCCCGCGACATTGGTCAGCGGATCCATGTTCGGATACGGCGGCCACTGGCGGCGGCGGCTGCCGTGTCCCGGCTGCACCGGCATCGCAACGTTGAAGCCCAGCGCGTGTTGCAATCGTCTGGCCCGCGATACCAACAGATCCTCCGGGCGGCCCTGACCGGCGCCGTGAACCCACACCAGCCACGGCCGGGGCTTGTCGCGGTACCGGCACACGTGCACCACCGCGGTCGCGGGCCCACCCAGCCCCGCGGCCGCCAGCGAGGTCGGCAGCAACGGGTCGTGCTCGAAGGTCACTCGCTCGTAGGCGAGCATGCCAAGGCGATGTCGACGGATCGCCTTGACGTGCAACGGTTGCGGATCGGCGTGCGCGCTGTCGACGCCCAGGGTGGACAGCTCCTGGGCCGCGGCGGTGCACTCGTCCAATGGCCGAACTCCCCCGGTGAGGTCTCCGCTGAACAGCGAGAAGCCAGTGAGAACCAGCTCGTCCATCATGACCTCGCCGAACTGGCGCACACCGCGCGGCGATGCAGTCCAGCCGGTCGACTCGGTGAGCCCGGACACCGTCCGAGGCAGCACCATGGCGAGTTCTCGGCCAGCATCCAGTGCGCGGTTCGCCATCTACGCCAGCTTGAATCCGGTGTATCCGCCGGCAGCGATCTCGTCGCAGCGACGCCGATATTCGGGGATTCCGCCGGTGTAGCCCATATACATCCGTTTCTTTCCGGGGACATTGCCGCCGTTGTACCAGGAGTTGCAGCTGGGGTGGACAAGTACCGTCGGCGCGACGAGCGCGGTGGCGTGTTCGACCCACTCCTGTTGCGCGGCGGCAAGCGCTTCGATCGTGCGGATCCCGTTGGCGCGCAGATAGGCAATGCAGTCGCCGATCCACTCTACGTGCTGTTCGAGGGCGGCGACGAAGTTGGTTGCGGCGCTCGGACTGCCGGGGCCCTGGACCGTGAACAGGTTGGGAAAGCCGGCGACGGCCAACCCCAGATACGACAGCGGCCCCTGGCCGGCCCAGAAGTCGCGCAGCGACGACCCGTCGCGACCACGAACGTCGATGTGGCTGAGCGCGCCGGTCATCGCGTCGAATCCGGTGGCGTAGATGATCACGTCGAGTTCATACAAACCGTCATCGGTGCGGATACCGGTGGGTGTCACCTCACGGATCGGGTTTGCGCGCAGGTCGACGAGGGTGACGTTGTCCCGGTTGAACGTCGCGTAGTAGCCCTGGTCGATGATCGGGCGCTTACACGCAAAGGGGTGACTGGGCACCAACGCGGCGGCGGTCCGCGGGTCCTTGACGATCCGGGCCACCGCTTCTCCGTACAGCCGGGCAGCCATCCGGTTGGCTTCGATGTCGAAGAAAACGTCGCCCCAGTTCAGCGCGCCCATCACACCATGTTCGTCGATGGCGCGTAGTTGCTCGTCGCGCGAGGCGGTCTTCAACGCTGGACTGCTGAGCATGTCGAGTAGCACCGAGAACGCGCTGAGTCGGGCCGCGCCGACCGGGTGTTCGCGTTGCGCGGCACGGATTTCGCTGTAACGGGCCTTCAATTCGTCGAGCTCGCCGGATTCGAAGCGTCGTACCTGCCAGGGCAGGGTGTAGGCCGGAGAACGCTGGAAAACACACAGTTGCGCGGCTTCCCGGGCCACCACCGGGATGAGCTGCACACCGGTCGAACCGGTGCCAATGACGCCGACCCGTTTGCCGGTGAGATCGCACCCGTCGCGGGGCCAGCGGCTGGTGAACAGCGACGCGCCCGTGAAACTGTCCATCCCGGCAATGTCAGGTTCGAGCGGTATCGACAGGATGCCGGTAGCCGCGACCGCGAATGGCGCGGTGAAGGTCTGGCCGGCCTCTGTCCGCACGACCCATTCAGCAGCATCCTCGTCGAACGCCATCGCGACGACCTTCGTGCCGAACTGGATATCACTGCGAAGGTCGAGCCGGTCGGCGACGAAGTTCAGGTAGGCCTCTACCTCGGGCTGGGCCGGCATCGTCTCGGTCCAGGTCCATTCCTGCTGGATCTCATCGGAGAAGCTGTAGGAGTATTCAATGCTTTCGATGTCGCAACGCGCACCCGGATATCGGTTGAAAAGCCAGGTGCCACCGACATTTTCAGCAGCTTCGAGGACCCGGGTCCGGATTCCGAGTTCGCGGAGCCTATGCAGTGCATACAAGCCGGAAAAACCGGCGCCGATGACGAGCGCGTCAAAGGAGCCCGTAGCCGTCACGGCTTGACCGCCTCCGGCCTGCGCTGTGCCCGTTCGACATAGAAATGCGCCGCACGTCGTATCGAGTCCGATGTCGGATTGGGATTCCAGCCCAACTCCCGGATGGCCTTGTTGTGATCAAGCGGCGACGTCAGCCGCATCAGTCGCACGGTGGTGGCGTTCACCGGGAAGCCAAGACGCAGCAGGCTGACCGCATGTCCGAACATCGTCACCAGTTGCAGCGGAACGCCGAAGCGCGGCGGCCTGACCCCGACGGCATGGGCGGCGGTTTCCAAGACTCCGCGTGTGGTCATGAAGCTTTCGGAGATGATGTACCGTTCGCCGATGCGGCCGTGCTCTCCCGCCAACAGCATTGCCGCAGCGGCATCTTCGATGCCGACCACTTCCGCTGCCACATCCTTCACGTAGACCGGCATCTTTCCCAGCGCGGCCGCCGCGACCAGCGAGCCATGCGGGGTCGGCTGCCAATCACGGGGGCCATACGTATTGGAGACGCACATCGCCACAGCCGGGAGTCCGCGTTCTTCGGCGTATCGCATGACCAGCTGCTCGGCCTGTAGCCGAGATTCGATATACGGACCGCCCTGGCCGTGCCAATTGAACGGTGTCTCCTCGCTGGCCGGGCTGTCGCCGGAGCCAACCGCAACAGTCCCGATCGTGCTCAGGAACACGAAGCGGTGCAGATTGGCCTCGGCCGCGACGTCGAGCACGTGACGCAGACCCTCGACATTGGTCGCGAACAGCGGAGCGGGATCATGCAACCATGCCCGGGCATCCACGACGCAGTAGTAGACAACGTCGCGGTCGGCCATCGCCCGGCGCACGGCCTGCTCGTCGACGAGGTCGCCGTAGTGCAATTCGACATCGAGGTCGTCGATACCTCGCGTCGAGCTAGTCTTCCGGAGCAGCACCCGCACCTCATCGCCCCGCTCGACGAGTTGGCGGGTGACATGCGAACCCACAAAGCCGCTCGCGCCCATGACCAGTGCACGCCGCCTGATTTCGGTATGGCTTTCCATCGTTGCTCCCACACCCATGACTGAACACATCTCCGGCCTGTTACTGTAACAATTACAGTATCTGGTCCGAATTGTGTGCCAACTCCCCGAAATCCACCAGTAGGAGCCGCGCGATGAGGTACCCGCTCGAGTACCCCAGCGAGCTGCCCACCGGACCCGACGATTTTCTGCAGCCAGAGGTGATTCGCAACGTCGCGGTTCAGGCGGAGGCTGCCGGCTTTTCGGCGGTGGCCTTGAGCGAGCACCCAGCGCCGTCAGTCAAGTGGCGACGCAACGGCGGGCACAACACACTTGACCCGATCGCCGCGCTGAGTTTCATGGCGGCAGTGACCAGCCGCATCAAAGGCGCTGGGCAGCCTGGACCTTTCTCCGGAGGACGGCTGATCGCCGGCTACCTACGTTCCGAGTTCTCCGCGCTCGGGGTGGCCTTCGATCGTCGCGCCGGTCTGCTCGACGAGGCACTGCGGGCCTTGCGGTCCATCTGGACCGACCCTGAAACACCGGTCAGCGGAGAAGATTTCGATGCGGTCGGTCCGGTCTGGGTACAGGCTCCGGCCGCAGCAGCCGCACCCGCCGATCTGGATCGGCGGCAACGGCACGGCGGCATTGCGGCGCGTCGTCCAGTACGGCAGCGGTTGGACGCCTCTCATCCCCCCGGCCGCGATGGCGTCGATGATCCGCACCGCGGCCATCGAGGACGCCGCCCGGTTCGGTGCAGTGCTGGACGCGCTGCGAACCCGGCTCGCCGACGCCGGCCGTGATCCGCTGTCGGTCGACGTTCAGGTGGTCTGCCCGCACCCCGCGGGCTGAACATGTCCGCGCCGAGCGTGAAACTATTGCGAGAAACCGGCCAGAATTTCGCAGCAGTTTCACGCTCGCGGGTCGGGCGCCACGCGGAGAATCGTTCGAGTTAGGTGCAGGCTCTTGATTCGCCACGCGCCGTCCGCTTTCTCGTACGTCTCGTGGTAGTGACCGGCGCCGTGCAATTCGCGGCCGTCACCGAAGACGAGAAGGTCTTCCATCGCCCAGATGCCGGTGGCCGTGGTGGCCGAGGTGAGCGTGATTTCCGGGGTGTGGCAGTGATGCATGGTCGCCACGCCCTCGAGGCCGCCCATCACCGTGGGAGCAAAGTTGTCGACGCCCTCGATCGGCGGCGCCGTCATCGGATCGGCACCGCCGGTGGACACCGCCATGTCCAACGTAACCACCACATCGGTGGTGAACACACTGCGCCACGAGTCGAGGTCCTTGGTGTCGAGGAATCGGCAATAGCGTGCTTTCAACTGCCGGATCGCCTCGAGTTCGTCCGCCACCAGGAACCACCTCCTTGCCTGAAAGCTATACTGTAACGTCTTTAGTATCAGCGGACGAAGGCAGGAAGGCGCCCGGCGTGAAAGTCCCGTTCACCTGGAAAGTCACCGGCTGGTTCATGATCGGCTGGTCGCCGGAGTTCCCGGTCGGCGAAGCCCGACCGCTGCGCTACTTCGGTGAGGATCTGGTCGCCTACCGGGATGAGTCCGGGGAACTGCACGTACTTGAAGCGCACTGCAAGCACCTCGGCGCCCACATCGGGCATGGCGGCAAGGTAGTCGGCGATTGTGTGGAGTGTCCCTTCCACGGGTGGCGCTGGGGACCTGACGGCTGTAACAAATACATCCCCTATCAGCCCGACCGGCCGAACCGGGCACTACGGCTGCGGGTCTATCCGGTCATGGAACAGTACGACTGTGTGTTCATGTGGCACCAGCCGGAGGGCAAGGAGCCGCAGTGGGAGATGCCGGATATCTTCCGCAAATTCCCGCAATTCGAGATCGATCCGGCGGCCTACTACCGGGCGTATCCCGAGTTCTCCCGACGTGCCGAATACGAACCGGTGCATCCGCAGATCGTGGCGGAGAACGCCCCCGACAGCGCGCATTTCGAGTACGTGCACCATGCCACGGTGACGCCCAGGGTGCTGGACTGGAAAATCGTCGACCACGAATGGCAATTCATCGCGGGCTGGCCGGATGCCAGTAGCGACAACGCCGACGACTTGGCGTTGCGGTTTCACAGTCACTTGTTCGGTCTTGGCGGGGCGATCAGCGTCTTCGAGGGTGCGCAGAACCATCGGCTGATCTTCACCTGCACGCCGGTCGACGATGAATGCTCCGACCTGTTCTACTCCATCTGGTGGCCGCGCACCCCCGGTGACACCGCCGACGTACCGTCCGGCAAGCTGCGCGACGTCATCGAAAAGCAGTTCCTGTCCACCGTCTTCGACGATCTGCAAATCTGGCGCTACCAGAAGTACGTGGAACATCCGCCGCTGTCCAAGGCCGACGCGAAAGGATATATGGCGCTGCGGAAGTGGGCGACGCAGTTCTACGAAGTGCCGGCATGACAGCCCTCGCCGACCTTGCGCCCCCCGCGCACACCGCGATCGTCACTCAGGAGTGCCAGGGTGCAGTCATCGGACCCGACGCCGGACTGGCCGCACTTGCCAACGAAGCCCGCCGCGTTGCCTTGCCCAACATCGTGCGGCTGCTGCCGGCGGCACGGGCCGCGGGCGTGCGCGTGGTGCACTGTCTGGTGCAGCGCCGACCCGATGGGCTCGGCGCCAACCACAACGCCAAGATCTTCGCTATCGGCCGTGGCGGTGTGGAAATCGCTCCGGGCACGCCCGGGGCAGCCCTGCTGCCCGAGTTAGGCCCCGAACCAACCGATTTGGTGCTCAGCCGCTGGCACGGTGTCGGGCCGATGGGCGGCACCGACCTCGATGCGATCCTGCGCAACCTCGGTGTGTCCACCATCGTCGTGGTGGGCGTCTCGCTCAACATCGCCATTCCCAACATCGTGATGGACGCGGTCAACGCCGCCTACCGCGTTGTTGTGCCGCGCGATGCCGTCGCGGGCGTACCCGCCGAGTACGGCGACGCAGTCATCGACAACACGCTCTCATTGCTGGCGACGATCACCATGACCGACGACCTGCTCAGCGTATGGAACAGCCGATGACTGACACCGTCGACGAAACCCGCGGCAGATTCCCCGAACCGCTACGATGACAAGCGCCGATGGCACCCTGCTCACCGAAGCCAGCGACCTGATGGTCCGCCTACTTCTACACCAACCGTAAGAGGCACGATGTCCGACACTGCAGCGCAGTTCACGGTGCCGGCGGTCGCAGCCGCCGTCGCGGCGGCGATCGGCGACCGCGAACTGGTCATCCAGGGCGATCGTCGTTTCACGTACGCGCAAATTCTCGAGCGATCCCACCGACTGGCGTCGTTCATGCACTCCCGCGGACTGGGATGCCACACCGAGCGATCCGCACTCGCCGGCCACGAGGTGGGACAGGACCTGGTCGGGCTGTATGCCTACAACGGAAACGAATTCGTCGAAGGGTTGCTGGGCGCGTTCCAGGCGCGGGTCGCCCCGTTCAACGTCAACTTCCGCTACGTCAAGAGCGAACTGCAATACCTGCTCGCGGACTCCGGCGCGACCGCCCTGATTTACCATGCTGCATTCGCGCCCCGAGTCGCCGAGGTGCTGCCGGATCTTCCTCAGCTGCGTGTGCTCATCCAGATCGCCGACGAGTCAGGCAATGACCTGGTCTACGGCGCAGTCGATTACGAGACCATCGTCGGATCCGGTTCATTGACGTCGTCGCCGGTGCAGCCTTCGCCCGACGATTTGTATGTGCTCTACACCGGCGGCACCACCGGGATGCCCAAAGGCGTTTTGTGGCGCCAGCATGACATCTTCATGACATCCTTCGGCGGTCGAAATCTGGTGACCGGCGAGACCGTCGGTTCTATCGACGAGATCGTCGGACGACTCGCCGAGGGCCCAGGCACCAAACTGCTGATCTTGCCGCCGCTGATTCACGGCGCCGCACAGTGGAGCGTGATGACGGCAATCACGACCGGGCAGACGTTGGTCTTCCCTTCTGTGGTCGACCATTTGGACGCCGACGATGTCGTCCGAACCATCGAGCGGGAAGAGGTCTCGGTGGTAACGGTGGTCGGGGACGCGATGGCGCGGCCGCTGCTGGCCGCAATCGAAAAGGGGATCGCCGACGTGTCGTCGTTGGCGGTGGTGGCCAATGGCGGTGCACTGCTGACCCCGCACGTCAAGCAACGCTTGATCGAAGCCCTGCCCAACGCCATGATCATCGACGGCGTCGGATCCTCGGAGACCGGTGCACAGATGAGCCACCTGTCGATGACCGGGGCAGTGTCGACGGGCACATTCAACCCCGGCCCGGATACCTACGTGGTCGCCGAAGATTTCGGCGCGCTCCTGCAGCCGGGTCACGACAACATGGGCTGGCTCGCGCAGCGTGGTTATGTCCCGCTCGGCTATAAGGGCGACGCCGCTAAGACCGCCAAGACGTTCCCGGTCATCGACGGCGTCCGCTATGCGGTGCCCGGCGACCGCGCACGCCACCGCGCCGACGGCATCGTCGAGCTACTGGGCCGCGACTCGGTGTGCATCAACTCGGGCGGCGAGAAGATCTTCGTCGAGGAGGTCGAGACGGCCGTCGCGTCACACCCCGCAGTGGCCGATGTCGTGGTCGCCGGACGGCCGAGCGAGCGGTGGGGCCAGGAAGTCGTCGCGGTGGTTTCGCTCACCGAGGGTGCCGATGCCGACGCCGAGGAGTTGATCGCTCATGCCGCAAACTCGTTGGCCCGCTACAAGCTTCCCAAAGCGATCGTCTTCCGGAGGGTGATCGAGCGCAGCCCGTCGGGCAAGGCCGACTACCGGTGGGCGCGCGAGCAGGCGGCCGGCGACTGACGGTTATGCCGCTACCTTGGCGGCCAACGCGGCCAACTTGGCGTCGAGTTCCTGCGCGGCCGCCTCGAGATCCGGATTGTGCTGATAAACCATCAGCGATGACGGCTTGACGTAGATCAAGCTGCTGTGGCCGTTGTCCTCCTCGGCGACAAGCAACTCGACCGGGGCGAAGAGACCCGCAGTTACGTCGTGGCGCAACATCGTGAGTGCGATCAGCGGGTTGCCGATAATGACGCGCAACGCTTTCCGGTCGATGCCGGCTTTCTTGATCCAGCCGCCGTGGTCGAGAAGACCGAACAACATGAATCCGCTTGGACCTGCGTGGGATTCGACCTCTTTCGCATACGAGTCCCAGCTGTCAAGCACCTTGGCAAGGTCGTCGATCGGGACAGGGTCGCTGCCGACGTCGGCAAGCAACGCGGCAACCAGCTCGTCGTAGCTCTTCGCAGTCTCGTAGCGCAACCGAACGCCGTCAAAGCGGGTCTCGCGCGGATTAGAGTGCGACATAGTCCGCCTCCTCGACCTCGGCGAGGGTGGGTTCCTCGAACCGCTCATACAGGTGTGCTCTCGGGGTGTGGTCCACCACCAGGCTGAGTAATTCGGGCCGGCTGTAGTGGCCACTAGCATCCATCTGTGACTTGCGGGCATCGATCAACCCGAAGTCGAGATCGGCGATCACGTCGCCCTCACCCGTGCGTACCGGTTCACCCAATAGTTCGCCCTGCGGGGTAATGATCGCGGTGAAACACCCGCTGGAAATAGGACCGATCGGGCATCCGGTGTCGGCCATGATCTGCGCCTGCTGGTCGGCGTCCAGCCAGGCGGTAGCGTTCACGACGAAAGCAGCCGACTCGAGCGCGTGATTACGCACGCTGATCTCGACCTGTTGCGCGAACAGGTCGCCGGCGAACGACCCCGGCCACATGCCCGAGTGGATCTGCTCGCCGTCGGCGATCATGGCATAACGGGCCAGCGGGATGTAGTGCTCCCAGCAGGCCAGCTGTCCGATCCGCCCGACCGCGCTGTCGACGGCCCGCAGTCCGGTGCCGTCGCCCTGACCCCAGATCATCCGTTCGTGGTAGGTCGGCATGATCTTGCGACGGCGCTGGACCAAGGCGCCGTCGGCATCGAACAACAGCTGGGTGTTGTACAGCGACCCGCCGTCGCGTTCGGTGACACCGATCGACACCACCATTTCGGCCTGTCGGGCCGCGGCACTGATCGCATCGGTTACCGGCGACGAGATCGTGACGGCTTGCTCCATCAATGTGAGGTGTTCGGGCCGCATCTCGAACGGACGTTGTACGAACGAGAAGTACGGATAGTACGGGATCACTGCCTCCGGGAACGTGGCGAACTGGACGTCGTCGCGCGCCAGCTGTTCGATCTTGGCGACGACGCGTTCGACGGTCCCGTCGCGGCTGTAGAGCACCGGGCTGATTTGCACCGCTGCGGCTCGGATCGTATTCATGGCCGTCACGTTTCGAGCCGCTCAATGATGGTGGCGTTGGCCATGCCGCCGCCCTCGCACATCGTCTGCAACCCATAGCGTTTGCCGTGCTGTTGCAGCGCGTTGACCAGTGTCGTCATGATGCGGGCACCGCTGGCGCCTAGCGGGTGGCCGAGTGCGATCGCACCGCCGTTGACGTTCGTCTTGGCGAGATCGGCTCCAGTGTCCTTCGCCCAGGCGAGCACGACGGGCGCGAATGCCTCGTTGACCTCGAACAGGTCGATATCGGGCAGGGTCAGCCCGGCGCGTCGCAACACCTTTTCAGTGGCTGGGATGACGCCGGTGAGCATGTAAAGCGGATCCGAACCGACCACTGTCGTGCTGTGGATCCGGGCCAGGGGCCGCAGGCCCAGTTTGGCAGCGGCCTCGCCGCTGGTGATCAGCACCGCGACGCTGCCGTCGGAAAGCGGTGACGAGTTGCCGGCCGTGATCTCCCAATTGATCTGCGGGAAACGGGCTTCGATGGCGGGGTCGTAGAACGACGGCTTGAGCGCGGCCAACGTCGTAACACTGGTGCCGGGACGAATAATCTCGTCGGTGGTCAGCCCGGCGATCGGGGCAAGCTCGTCGTCGAAGAGGCCGTCCTTGGTGGCGCGGGCGGCCTTCTCATGGCTGGCCGCGGAGAATTCATCGAGCTCACTGCGTGAGAAACCCCACCGGGCGGCGATCAGTTCGGCGCTGATCCCCTGCGGCACCAGCCCCTCGGCATAGCGCTGGGTCATCGCTTCGCCGAAGGGATTACTGCCCGGCAGCACCGAGCTGCCCATGGGAACGCGGCTCATCGATTCCACGCCTGCCGCGACGACGATGTCGTACGCGCCGGCAACCACGCCCTGGGCCGCAAAGCTGATCGCCTGCTGGCTGCTGCCGCATTGCCGGTCGACGGTGGTACCGGGAACCGAATCAGGAAAGCCGGCGCCCAGCAGGGCATTCCGGGCAATGTTGACAGCCTGGTCGCCCACCTGGGTGACGGCACCGGCGATGACGTCGTCGATCTGCGCCGGGTCGATGCCGGTGCGCTCCACCAGCTCACGCAGACTGTGCGCCAGCAGGTCGGCGGGCAGGACACCGTGCAGAGCCCCACCGGGCTTGCCTTTGCCGATCGGGGTGCGTACCGCGCCGACGATTACCGCGTCGCGGCCCTGATAAGCGGTCATCACTTCTCCTCGCGTTTAACGTCCTGAGTATCCTACGCTATACTCAGGTATACACTCCTAGGTACAGTAGAGGCAACCCAGGTTGGAGGTGAGTTAGATGACATTCCTGCAAGGGTCGCTCGTCGACCGCGAGGCTTGGTCCGCGGTCGGCGAGTGCCCGATTGAAAAGACCATGGGCGCCGTTGGAACCAAATCGGCGATGCTGATCATGCGCGAGGCCTACTACGGCACTACTCGCTTTGACGACTTCGCCCGCCGGGTGGGCATCACCAAGGCTGCGACCTCAGCTCGCTTGGCGGAACTGGTCGACCTTGGGTTGCTGGCCCGGCAGCCCTACCGCGAGCCCGGTCAGCGCAGTCGCGACGAGTACGTCCTCACTGAAGCCGGCAGGGATTTCATGCCGGTGGTCTGGGCGATGTTCCAGTGGGGGCAACGCCACCTGCCAAACCGCGCCCGGCTCCGCCTCACCCATCTGGGCTGCGGCGCCGAGGCCGCAGTCGAAATCCGCTGCACCGAAGAGCATCACGTACCCCCGGACGAGCTCGGTGCACGACTGGTCAGGCCGAGGGACCACCGCGGCGCTTGAGCCGCCGACGGGTGCGCATCCGGGCGAACCGCATCGCCGCATTGGCGCCGAGCCGCAACGGCATGCCGAACGGCGGGGCCGCAGTTCCGGTGATGCTGAACGGCAGATCGTTGCCGACCACGGTGCGGTAGTGACTGAACGTGTCGAAGCCAGCCTTGCCGTGGTAAGCACCCATCCCGCTGCGGCCCACTCCCCCGAATGGCGCCGCTGACGGAATCATTTGCGCGGCAAAGTCGTTACGCGCAACGCCGCCGCTGCGAGTGTTGCGGAGGAAGGTTCGGAAATCGTCGTCGTCGGGACCGTACCAGTAGGCCACCAGCGGCGCCGGCCGTTGGTTGATGTAGTCAATGGCCTCACCCAGCTCGGAATAACCCTTGACGGCAAGCACCGGGCCGAAAATTTCCTCGTGCGCAATCTTCATGCGGTCGTCGATGCCGCGCACGATGGTGGGCCCGATCTTGCGAGTCGCCCGGTCGGGTAATGACTCATCCTCGGGGGCAATCGTTTCCACATGCGCCCCGCGGTTTCGTGCATCCTCGATGAGCCCTACGACCCTGTCGAAATTGGCTTGGTTGACGCTCGAGCAATAGTCGTCGTTGGTGACGATGCTCGGGAACATGCCGCGCAGCGTCTCGCGCGCGGTATCGACGAATGCCGCGATCCGGTCGTCGGGCACCAACACGTAATCGGGGCAGACGCACACCTGGCCGCCGTTGACCATCCGGCCCTGCGCGATGCGGGCCGCCGAGCGCCGGACATCGGCGCCCGGTGCGACGACCACCGGGTTCTTGCCCCCGAGCTCCAGGGTCACCGGCACCAGATTTCGTGCGGCCGCTTGCTGCACCAGCGCGCCCACGGACGGCGAACCGGTGAAGAACAGATGATCGAACGGCAATGCGGAGAAGGCGGCCGCAACTTCTGGACCGCCGGTCACAACGTCGAGTTCGGCCGGGTCGAGGTATCTCGGTGCGGTGGCCTTCATCAATTCCGCGGTGTGTGCGGTGATCTCCGACATCTTGATCATCACCCGATTACCGGCCGCGAACGCCGCTGATGCCGGCAGCACCACCAGGTTGACCGGGAAGTTCCATGGTCCGATGATGCCGACGACACCCAGTGGGGTGGGCTGCACCTCCGCTCGCAACCCGGATATCCGTGCGGCCCGCATCAGTTTGGCTGGGCACATCCATTGCGCCACATGGCTTCTGGTGTGCTCGACAACCGAGATGATGCCGACGATTTCGGTGAACAACGATGCCGCCTTGGACCGGGTGCCGTAATCGGCGGCCATGGCGTCGATGAACGCGTCGCTGTTGTCCAGCAGCAACGCCATCAGCCGATCGATCCGGTTACGCCGCACAGCGACGCTGGGCGGCCCTTCGGCCAGGAATGCTCGCCGCTGGCTTTCCAGGATCGCCGGTAGCCCGGCCTGATGCTGCGCTGCGGAGTTGCCGATCCGTTCGTCGACTGAGCTCATGGCTTCAGAGCTTACGACAGTCGCCCGCTCTGACGTAGTCTACTGTAATATTTACAGTACGAGCGTTTGGCCGAGGCGGAGAGCAGCTGTGGAAAGTCAACTTCACGAGGCGGTCGCCGTCGACAAGCCTGCCGGCTACCTCCGTGACCCATACCCGTACTTTCTCCGGCAGCGTCAAGAGGCCGGGGTTTTCGCCGGAACGGTGATGGATTACTCCAAGACTCCCGATTCGCTACGGCCAAAGCGGTCCTTCGCCGCGATGTCCTTCGACGCGGTGAACAAGGCATTCCGCAACGGGCAAGTGTTCAGTTCGGCAATGTACGACACGACCATTGGTTTATTCATGGGTCCGACCATCCTGGCAATGGGGGGCAAGAAGCACCGCGACCACCGGAATCTGGTTTCAGCGGCATTCAAGTCCAAGAACCTCGCACGCTGGGAGCCCACGATCGTGCGGCCGATCTGCAATGCGCTCATCGAAGAATTCATCGACGCCGGCGAAGCCGACCTCGTCGGGCAGTTCACGTTCGAATTTCCCACCCGGGTCATCGCTAAGCTTTTGGGCTTGCCGGAGGCAGACCTGCCGATGTTTCACCGACGCGCGGTCGAACTGATCAGCTACACCGTCAACTACGAACGCGCCTTCGAGGCGTCGACGGCGTTGAAGGATTACTTCATCGAGCAGATCGAACAACGCAAAGCCAAGCCGACCGACGACATCATCGGCGACCTGGTCACCGCAGAGATCGACGGCGAAAAGCTCAGTGACGAAGCCATCTACTCGTTTCTGAGGTTGCTGCTGCCCGCTGGGCTGGAAACCACCTATCGCTCCTCGGGAAACCTGCTGTTCCTGTTGCTCACCCACCCAGAGCAGTTCGCCGCGGTGCAGGCGGACCGCGAGTTGATCCCGAAGGCGATCGAGGAGGGTCTTCGCTTCGAAACACCGCTGACCACCGTGCAGCGGTTCACCAGCGAAGACACTGAACTGGACGGGGTCAAAATACCCGCGCGATCGGTCGTCGACGTGTGCATCGGTTCGGCAAACCGGGACGAACACCGCTGGGAGCGCCCCGAAAAGTTCGACATTTTTCGCCCACACATGCCGCACATCTCTTTCGCCGCAGGTGAACATACCTGCCTGGGTCTGCATCTGGCACGGATGGAAACGCGAGTTGCATTGGAATGCCTGCTGAACCGGGCGACCGACATCACGCTCGTCGTCGACGACGATCCACACATCCACGGCCAGCCGTTCCGTTCGCCCACCGCTCTTCCGGTGACCTTCGATGCCAAGTAACGTGCCGAAAATGGTCAAGGTCATGGAGGGCTTCCGGGTCCTGGAAGTTGCGCAGTTCACGTTCGTGCCGGCGGCCGGCGCCATCCTCGCCGACTGGGGCGCCGACGTCATCAAGGTCGAGCACCCGGTGCGCGGTGACACCCAGCGCGGCTTCCTGAATATGGGTGGTATCCAAATCGACCCGGACCGGCATCCATTGATGGAACATCCCAATCGGGGCAAGCGCAGCGTCGGAATTGACGTCTCCACGCCGGGCGGCCAGGAAGTGCTCTATGAACTGGCAAAGATTTCCGACGTTTTCCTGACTAACTACATGCCCGCGCAGCGGGAGAAGAACAAGTTCGATGTGGCGCACATTCGCGCGGCGAACCCCAACATTGTGTATGCCCGCGGTTCGGCATACGGCGACAAGGGGACCGAGCGTGACGTCGGCGGCTATGACGGGACGGCATTCTGGACACGTAGCGGGGTTGGATACGCACTGACGCCAGAGGAACTGGGTGGCGCTCTGGGACAGGGTATTCCGGCCTTTGGCGATTCCATCGGCGGCATGTTCATTGCCGGCGGTATCTCGGCCGCGTTGCTGCATCGTGAGCGGACCGGCGAAGCTTTGGAGTTGGACGTGTCGTTGCTGAGCACGGCCTGGTGGGCCGCGGGCGCGAGTGTGACACAAGGTATGGAAACCGGAGAGGTGATGCGTAGCCCCATGCCGGGATCTGCCGCGCCGTCGGTGAATCCCTTCATGGGCAACTACCTGACTTCTGACGGCGGCACGATCAACCTGTGCATCATCAGTCCGACCGGTTTGATCCGCGACACTTTTGAGCACCTTGGCCTCCCGGAGGCGGCTGATGATCCCCGCTTCGCGGATGTGCTTCCACTGATACAAAACGCCGATGCGGCCACCCAACTCATAACGAAGGCCTTCGCCGGGAAGACTTTTGACTACTGGCGACAGCACCTGAAAACGATGAAAGGCCAGTGGGCGCCATTCCAAAGCCTCATTGATCTTGCCGCCGATGAGCAGGCGATCGCCAACGACATGGTGGCCGACGTCGAATTGGCCAGCGGTGGAAAGCCGTTCAAAGTCGTTCGCGGGCCGGTGCAGTTCAACCATGAGCCGCTGGTGACGACGCGGGCCCCGCAGGCGTCGGAGCACACCGAGATCGTGCTGATGGAGGTCGGGATGGATTGGGAGCGCATCGCCGAACTCAAGGAGTCAGGCGCGATCGCGTGACCGCCTTTCGCGGCGACCGTGCGTAAACCCGGGGATTAGCTCGGCGTGTCGGCCGGGGACACGCACGCTCGCGCCAGACGGGGTTACGACGCTCCGTAGCTTGGCCGGCCCAGGCCGAGGACGTGCTGGGCGATCATGTTGCGGAACACCTCCAGCGTGCCGCCGTAGATACCGACCAGCGGTGCGAACCGGTACACGTATTCGGCGGCGCCGTCGTCGGCGGCCCGGTCCGTACCGATCGGCAGTGACGCTGCGGTACCCAGGATGTCCATCAGGTCTGGCGAGATGTCGCGCATGGTCTGGGCGAGTGCCACGCGTCCGAAGATGCTCGGTGCGCTCAGCGCCGCCTCCATGCGTGCGGCGCTACGGCCCAGCCGGTATGCCACCGAGCGATCGTCGATCAGACTGCGCCCGTTGGGATCCTGCTCGGCGGTCTTGCCGGCGGCTTTGTCGAGGGCGTCGGCCATGAAACCGGCCTGGTGCATCATGATCGACACGTCCTGCAATCCATCGGGCGCCGCCGCCACCGCGCCGTGCTCGACGTTCAGCGGTTCCCGCAGCACCGTCCACCCGCCATTGACATCGCCGAGCCGGTACTTGTCGTCGACGCGCACATCGCTGTAGTAGACGATGTTGGTGCGGTCCCCGTCGACGGTTCGGATGCCCTGGATTTCGATACCCGGCGTATTGAGCGGAACCAGAAACATCGTCAGGCTTTTGTGTTTCGGCGCTTCCGGATCGGTGTTGGTGATGAGGAAGACGTACTGGCAGTTGTGTGCACCGGTGGTGAACATCTTGGAGCCGTTAATGACCCAGCTCGACCCATCTGCCTCCCGCACCGCGCGGGTCTTGCAGGTGGCCACGTCGGAACCACCCTCGGGTTCGGTGTAGCCCAGGCATAGCCGGACATGCCCGCTGAACACCCCGGGCAGTACCTCATCGCGCAGTTCCGCAGAGCCGTACGTCGCCACCGACCGAGCCACCATGGACGTGGTGCCCCAGGTTACCCACGGCACGTGGGCACGTCGCTTCTCCAGCTCCCAGATCCGGCGTTGCACCCTGCTGAAACCGCCCTCGGTATGCGGCTTCCATTCGCGTTCGAGGTAGCCGGCGGCACCGAGAGCCAGGTGCACGCCTCCGTCGAAGTTGTCACCGGTTTCTCGGTCGCGGCGTTTGACGTCTTCAGTCACATGTGTACGCAGGAAATCGCGGGCTTCGTCGAGGAAGGCCTGGTCGTTGTCGGTCAACGTGACTCGAGAGAAATCCATTTATGCCTCCTTCCCGGAACGGCTTTCACGTGCGGCAACCAGCTCACCGATGTAGGTGGCGCTGGCGCCGGGGTCCCCGCCCGCCAGTGCCCACCCGCGGGCACGCACCAGATAGGCGGTCGCCGCCGCCTCCGCAGAAACCCCGAGGCCGCCTTGGATGTGCACCGCCATCGTCGCGGCTTTGGCCGCCTCCTCGGCCATGAACACAAACGCCGACGGCGCTAACTCCGGGCGCTCGTCGGGCTCGTTGTCCAAGAACCAGGCCGCGCGCCGTGCCAGATTGCGGCCCGCCTGCACGGTGATCGCGATGTTCGCCAGCGGATGTGAGATGCCCTGCAGGGTCGAGATCGGGACACCGAGCGTATAGCGGGACTTGGCGAATTCTGCTGCGATGTTCATCGTCTCCTCGACCAGACCGACCAGAGCCGCAGCCATCAAAAGCCGCCACTCATCAAGGGCCCGCTGGTATTCGGCCAACGCGCGCGGCCCGCTGGCAAGGACGGTGCGGCTATCCGCGGCGGCCGGGTCGACCCACGCCATCGGCAGCTGCCCGATGTTGTCCACCTTTGGCGGGCGAGTGGCAAACGAGAGGAGCACGACGGCCCCATCTCCCCTACCCTCCCGCATGATGATCTGGTCGGCGATCGACCCCGTCGGGATGAGCCGCGCTCCGGAGCGGCTGTCGTGCTGTGGGTCCAACGCCGCGAGTTGCCGACCGGTGACGACATCGGGTTCGGCTGCATCCAATCGGGCCAGCAGCCGGGCCGCGCAGACTTGATCGATCCACGGCACCGGCGCCAGCGAGCGGCCGATCTCCTCGGCCACCAACGTCAGATCGACCAGTGTCGCTCCGTCGCCGCCGACGGCTTCCGGCAGCGCCATGGTCGTTGCACCCATGGCGCACAACCGCTCCCACAGGCTCTTGTCGAATCCGGTTTCCTCGGCGGCGCGCACCGCTTCGATCGAGCAGTGGGCTTTGAAGAAGTCCTTGTACGCGGTCTGCAAGGCCTGATGATCCTCGGTCAGGCTGTAGTCGAACCTGCGCAGTTCGTAGCGGTCCATGGTCAGCGCTCCTCCTGGCCACCGAAGAAGAACTCGTGTGCATTGTTGTAGAGGTAGTTCTCGAGCACCTCGCCCGGCAGATCTAACGCGAGAGCCTCGGGGACGACGCGGCGCATCTTGAGCACCGGCCAGTCCGAGCCGAAGATCACCTTGCCGGCTCCGCGAGTCCGCATGTAGTGCAACAGGCTCTCGGGCAGCCGCTTCGGCGACCACGCCGACGTCATCAGCCGCAGATTGGCGTATTTGATCAGCAGCCGGATCGCGATGTCCCACCACGGGTCAGCGCCGTGAATCATGCACAGCTTGAGTTCGGGGAAACGTACGCACACCCGGTCGAGATGCATCGGGTTCTGCACCTCTCCGGGGATCGGCGGCCCGGGGATACCGGTGTTGATGCACAGCGGAAGCTCCAGCTCAGCGCACTTCGTGTACAGCGGGTAGTAGACGGCATCACTCGGCGGATACTGCCCATCGCCCCAGAAGCTGGGTCCAACAGCGGTATACGCGACCGGTAGGTCGGCAACGACGGCACCCAGTTCGCGCAGCGACGGAATCGGCCGCAGCAGGTTGACGCCGCCGATCGCCAGCGCGAACCGATCCGGCTTGTCTTCGGCGAACTTGCGCGCGGTGGTCGACGGCTTGGCCAAGTTGTCCATCAGGATGGCTTTGGCGACACCCTGCTCGTCCATTTCGTCGAGCAACTCCGACAACTCGACCGGCGCGAACATCGACTCCGGGCCTTTGAAGTAGTCGTCGCGGACCTTGAGCATCCACGTCGGCTGCTTCTCGGTCTCCCCGAAGTGAACATTGACGAGGCAATCGATCGCTTTCATGTCGGCAGCCCAGCCCTTTCTACATCCGGCTCGGTCGCCCGACCTTTCGCCCAACGGTAATCGGCCTTTCCGTTGCCCAACCGCTGGACGCACTCGACGAAGATGAACTCCTTGGGCGCTTTGAACCGCGCCAGCTGCGACGTGCAATGGCTGTGCAGCGTCTCATGGGCCGCCTCAGCTCTGGCCCGCAGTTGCACCAGGGCGACGAGTTCCTCGCCCCAGCGGTTGCTGGGACGACCCACCACCAACGCGTCGGCGATCGCTGGGTGCGCGCGCAGCACTTCTTCGACCTCCTCGACGAAAACCTTTTCACCACCAGTGTTGACCACCAACGAGTCGCGGCCGAATAACCGCAACGTGCCGTCCTCCTCCAAAGCAGCACGATCACCCGATATCACCACCCGCTTACCGCCGACCTCGGGAAAGGTCTTCCGGGTAGCGCCGGGATCGTCGAAGTAGCCCAACGGAATTCGCCCTTCCCGGGCGACCCATCCCACCCCGGGCTCACCGGCCGCAACGAAGTGGCTGTAGTCCTCGGACAGCACCAGCCCACCCTCGCGCAGTATGAAGGTGTCGGTTCGAGTGTCGCGCCTGCTGTGCCCGAACCCCATGTTCCCGGTTTCCGACGAGCCGTATCCGTTGATGAGCGTGATCTGGGGCAGCAATTCCAGCAGCGCCCGTTGGTATTGCGGATTGGTTGCCGCGCCGCCGGTTCCGATCGCATACAGCGACGACAAGTCGTAGCAGCCCTGCCGTAGCTCGTCGACCAGCGGCGCGGCATAGGCGTCGCCGACCATGGTCATCAGACCGACCTTCTCGCGTTCGGCGGTCTGCCAGACCGAACGCGGGTCGAGTTTCTTTCCGGTGTCGTAGAGCACCACAGTGGTGCCGGCCATGATCGCCGAGAAGGCCGTCCACATCCCGGCCGCGTGCATCAACGGTGAGACGGCAAACCACGGCGCCCCGGCCGGACCACGCACTTTGTCGTGGATCTCGTGGACGGAGTCGTGATCGGCGCCCACCATCGACGACACGTAGATGTCGGACTGTCGCCAGAGCACCCCCTTGGGGCGACCGGTGGTGCCGCCGGTGCAGATCATCAGCAGATCATCCGGCGACACCGTCACATTCTGATCAGTGTCGCCTTGTGCCAGTGCATCATCCAGCGGGACCGCACCGGGCAGTTGTGGCGCCGCGCTGCCGTCGTCGACCGACACCAGCACCTCTGCACCGTCCGGTGGCAGCACTCCGGCGAACTTGGCGCCGAGTGCGCGGTGGTAGATGACCGCACTGGGCCGCAGGTATTCCAGCAGCTCGTGGACCTCGCGCGGCGTGTAGTTGTAGTTGACGTTGACCGGAACGGTGCGGGCCTTGAGGCACCCGATCACCATGTCGGTGTAGAGGTCGTTGTGCATGACCAGCGCAACACGGTCTTGCCCGCATTCCCAATTGCGCAGGCTGTCCCGTTCCCGGTGGGCGCCAAGACCTCGACCGGCAAGGAAGTTCGCGAGCCGACGGGTGCGATCCGCGGACTCGGCGAAGGTGCTGCGGCGGCCCCCACAGACCGTCATCGTCCGGTCGCCAATGACGTCGGCGATCGCGTCCAGAACCGCGCCTATGGTCCATTCGCTCATGCGCGTGATCGGCTACGCTGCCGACCCAACCGTTATTCCGAGCAAATCCAAGGCGTTGTCCCGCATGATCTTTCGGATATCACCGTCGCTGAAGCCGGCCAGTTCTTCGGTGAACGATAGCGGCGATTCCAGGCCTTCCCCGTGCGGCCAGTCACTGCCGAACAGAATCTTGTCCACCCCGATGGTGTCGGCCAACAGCGGCACATCATCCTCGTAGTACGGAGCAATCCAGACGTTGTTGCGCAACTGCTCCACCGGGTCCTCCGGGAAATAACGCGGTTGGTTATTGGCGGCCTTCTTGAGCCGCTTGATCAGCCGGTACACGAAGTACGAGCCGTTCTCGATGCTGACCGCCTTCAGCTTCGGGTGCCGGGTGAATACCCCGTGCACGATCATCGAGGCCATGGTGTCGTGGATTGCGCGGTCGTCGAGCAGCACCGTATCCAGCGGATCTTTGGCGCCGAACCCCTCGAAGGTCGCCTTGCCGCCCCACAGCGCGGCGATCGCCAGATAGCCGCTGTCGCTCAGGTGAAAGCCCACCGGCACACCGGCCTCCGCCAACCGGGCCCACACCGGGTCGTGGCTGCGATCACCCAGCGAGCGCGGCTTCACCACCCCGGGTACCGGCGCCGGCCGCACAAGCACCATCTTGGCGCCGCGCGCCAGCACGAACTCGACTTCCTCGACGGCCTTGTCTGGATCGGCCAGCGAGATGATCGGAGCCGCGACGATGCGGTGATCGGGCCGGTCGAACCCCCAGTCCTCGTCGAGCCACAGGTTGAACGCGTGGACCGAGGCCATCGTCGCTTCGATGTCGTGTTTGAGCGCTTCTTCGACACCGCACGCGAAAGTGGGCAGCATGAAGACCGTTTCGATGCCCTGGGTGTCCATCACCGCGATACGCGCACTGCGGTTCTGGTACTCCGGGTGCTCGGCGAGCCGCTCGACTTTCATCAGCGACGCCGGATCTACACCTTCCGGAATCTCCCCGCGGAACAACAGATCCAGGCAGCCGGGCACGATGATCGGGTCGAACGTGACGTTGGGAATGAAGTGGTTGATGCGCTCACCCATCAACGCCCAGGTGCGCTTACCGTCGCTGACCATTTGCACACCCCGGCGCCTGAACTCCTTGTCCAAGTGCCGGGTGAACGAGTCGAGCGGCTCGTAGTAGTGGTTGTCGACGTCAATGGCTTGGTAGCCCAACGTGGTCATGATGATCCTCTCGGCTCAGGTCGCCAGCGGCGGGAACTTCGGCGGCCGCTTCTCCAGAAAACTGGTGATGCCTTCGATGACGTCGGGCCGTAACAGTGACTCGTGCATCAGCGTTTCCGCACGCGCACTGACGTCGGCCACGTCGCGCAGTGCGTCTCCGTAGGCCTGCTGCTTGATCACCGCCAGCGACGCCGGTGAACAGTTGCGCGCGATGTCTTCGGCGTACTCCATGACGCGTGCCATCAACTGTTCGGGTGCGACCACTTCCTTGACCAATCCGAGTTCGTGGGCCTCTTCAGCGTAAAACGTCCGTCCGCTCAGCAGCAGATCCATGGTCACGCCCCAGCCCGCGAGCCGCGGCAGGATCCAGGTGATGCCGTATTCGCCGATCAGTCCGCGGCGCGTGAACGCCGTAGCGAACTTGGCGCCGGCAGCCGCGAACCGGATGTCGCACATCAGGGCATGGGTCAGGCCGATTCCAACGCACGCGCCGTTGACCGCAGCGATGACGGGCTTGCGCAGCGCGGTGAGGAAGTGCGGGTAGCGTTCGCCGACCAACGCAGTGACGTCGACGTCGCGCTCGCCCAGCTTTTCGTCGATGGATCCGGCGCCGCCCAGATCCGCGCCGGCACAAAATCCCTTGCCGTTGCCGGTCAGCACGATCACCCGCACCGCGGGATCGGCGTCGGCGCGGTCCATGCATGCGTAGAAGCGCGACGAGATGTCAGGCCCCCAGGCGTTGAGCCGTTTCGGGCGATTCAGCGTCACGACCGCGAGACCACTCGGGGTCGCCTCGTACAGCACCGCGTCGGCGGTGGCCACATCGTCGGCCGTACTCACATGACGCTCCTGTCGCCCAGTGGCCAGTTATGACACGCGAAAGTACCGACGGCGTGTGCTAGGTGGCCACTCGCGGCCGTCTGACAAAGCTATTACTCATACTGTATACCTTTCGATATCGCGATCTCGCAAGTTGCGGCAGACCCCGATGAACCGACCGTTGCTGGTCAGAGGTCAGGTTTGGATCAGCACCGGAAAGCGCCACGTGAACCGGCATCCGAGTGACTAGCAGCGCTGGTCAAACTCGGTAAGCTCACCAACATGTCGCCCGACAATCTGGAAGCCCGTGTGACCAAGTTGGAGTCTCAGGTACACCATCTCGCCGCGCGGGTAGGGGCAAGCGAACAAGATGCTGCCGCTGCACGAGTCCTCGCAGGCGCAGCCGACCGCGATGTCACAGAGTTCCGCGACGAACTGCGCGACTTCCGGCGAGCCACCACTACCAGCTTCAACGCTGTACGGGAAGACCTCACCGACCTGCGGGAGTATGTCGACACGCGGTTCGACCAAGTCGACGAGCGATTCGGCCAAATCGACCAGCGCTTCAACCAAGTCGACACCCGGTTCGGCCAAGTCGAGCAGCGATTCAACCAAGTCGACGAGCGATTCAACCAAGTCGATGAGCGCTTCAACCAAGTCGATGAGCGCTTCAACCAAGTCGACCAGCGATTCAACCAAGTCGACAACGGATTCATCGGGATTCGCGGCAGGCTTGACGCGGCGGCCGCCGGCCAGCAACACATCGTCGAACTTCTCGAAAGGCTCATCGCCGACCAGGGCTGAGTAGGCCTATATCTGAATGAATCCGAGTCGGCGATAGGCGTTTTCGATCTGGTCCTTGCCCTCGGGCGGCAACTGGGCTTGCGGCGGACGCGAATGCGGGTAGCTGCCCACCGGAAGCCCGAGCAACGACGCGGCGTACTTGAATGCGCCGCCCCAATGGGTGAAGTAATCGGATCGGCCCGGATAGCAGGTGAACCAGGAACCCAGGTCGATGTCGAACTCGTCCAGACCCGAATCACGCCCGTAGTCCATCGCCTCCATGAGCTTGTCGTTGACGATCAGCTCCCAATACTCCGACAGCAACCGCCGCTGCGGCGTCTCGAACAGGTAGCCGGCAGTGCCCAATTGCGCCGGGCACACGATCCCGTCGCGCAGCCAGCCGGCCCGGTAGACCGTTTTGTCGCATTCCCACAGCACCAGACCAGGCGCCAGCTCGTGCAGCAGTCGACTCGCGGCGGGCCGGAAGGCGCCTTCCTTCGTCGCGCATACCGCGGGGACTTCGTGGTAAATGCGCGCGCTCTCGGCCGGGCTCAACACATAGCCCGAGGACGGCGAATTGAACATACCCAGCGCGATGTCGGTGCGCTCACCGATGTATCTGAAGAACCGCAGCACTCCCTCGCCGCCGTGCGCCTCCATCATCGGGGTCTGGATGTAGGCGATGTCGGCGCCGGCGAGCTGCGCGTGCAGCGTCAGGTCCAGACAGTCCTTGGCCGACATGGCTGCGGTGCAGGCCTGTACGACGACGTCCGGGTTGACGGCCCTGGCTTCTTCGATCGCCGCCTCCAGCAACCGCTTACGCTCGTCGACCGTCAGCGACCAGAACTCGGCGATACCGCTGGTGCACCACAACAGCGGATGCCCGAGATCGTCCACGCAATAGCGGACCAGTGTCCGATACGCAGCCCAGTCGATATCGTCGCCGTCGGTGCCGCAAAACGGTGTGTAGAGCGAGTCGCCGATTCCGCGCAATGCACCGCGCGCCCATACGCGTGCCTCGCCAGCCGTTGCCACGATTTACTCCTTGCGCAGCCCCAGATCCATCGCGTATCAAAACCCCTACGATAGGCATTACAGTAGTAGATCGTAACGGCGGCGCGGCTACAACGATGCGGTTCGGTGAGCAAACTGCCGGTAAATTCGAGCCTGACGGCCGCGCAGGCCGGGACAGCATGCGCAGCAGCGAACTTGATGGAGGTGCCCGTAGTGGCAAAGCAAGCGGCCGCGGTGAAGCGTCAGCGACGTGAACGCGGGTCCATCAATCCCGATGACATCATCAGCGGCGCGTTCGAGCTCGCCGAGGAGGTGTCGATCGACAACCTGAGCATGCCGTTGCTCGGCAAGCATCTCGGCGTGGGGGTCACCAGCATCTACTGGTACTTCCGTAAGAAAGACGATCTGCTCAACGCGATGACCGACCGCGCCTTGCGCAAGTACGTGTTCGCCACGCCGTACGTCGAAGCCAGCGATTGGCGCGAGTCGTTGCGTAATCACGCGCTTTCGATGCGGGAAGCGTTCATGGGCAACCCGATACTGTGCGACTTGATCCTGATCAGATCGGCGCTCAGTCCCAAAGCGGCGCGAATGGGTGTTCAGCAGATCGAGAAGGCAATCGCGGGTCTGGTGGAGGCCGGCTTGTCGCCGGAGGATGCCTTCGACACGTACTCGGCGGTGTCGGTTCATGTCCGGGGATCGGTGGTGCTGCATCGGCTGCACGAGAAAAACGCGGCGACCGAGAACGGAGCGCGCACGATCGAGGACTCGATGATCATCGATGCCGAAACGACGCCGTTGCTTGCCCAAATGACGGCCAGGGGCCACCACATCGGGACACCCGACGACAGCAATTTCGAGTACGGCCTGGACTGCATCCTGGATCATGCCAGCCGGTTGATGGAGCAGGGCGCCAAGTCGACGCCTCGCCAGCAGAAGGCAACCAAGTCGGCAAAACCCCGAGGACGGGCGAAGGCCGCTCGCTAGCGCGCGGAACGCCTTACGGCGCTTCGGGTTCCGGTACGTCGAAATGTTCGTCGCGGAGCCGGAAAGCCTCCTTCGTCCCGTGCTGGGCGCGGGTTTTGACGAAGTTGAATTCGCCCGGCGCGAACTGGAGGTTCGTCCCGAATGCGTGGAATAGGTAGCTCGCGACTTCCTCACCTTGGTAGGCCTGGCTCTGTTCGACGAGCCGGAACGCTTCCTTGGCGATGACAACACCGTCGGCCGGCATTTTCGCCGCCTTCTCCGCCCAGTACCGGGCCCGGGCGGTGACCATGCCGGGATCGCAAGTGTCGGTGAAGATTCCGAGGTGCTCAACGGCCCCGGCCTCGATGATGTCGCCGGTCAGCAACAGCCGCCGGGCCAGCACCGGGCCCAGCCGATGAAAGAACATGTGCAGGCTGCCCAGCGCCGGACCTAAAAAGCGGGTGGCCGGCATGCCGATCTTAGTGTTGCGCGCGATTACCGAAATGTCGGTCATCAGAGCCATCTCGAACCCGCCGCCGAGCGCGTACCCGCTGATCTCCCCGACCGTAACCTTCGGAAAGCCCATCAGGTTGTGGTAGAAGCCGAATGACCTGCGGTCCACCGTGAGTCGACGACGCTGACTGGGTCGAGCCTTGGATCCTTGCTCGCCGTACCAGCCGTAGGCATTGTTCATATCCGCGCCGGTGCTGAAGACTCCGTCTGCGCCGCGCAGCAGCACCACAGTGAGATCGTCGTTGTCGGCGACCCGGTCCAGAAATCGGGCCACGGCTGCACGCATGGCGGCGTCGTAGGAATTGCGTTGCGCGGGGTTGTTCAACGTGATGGTCGCGATTCGCTTTTCCGGATCGACGTCGAAAAGGACCCGATCGTCCGAGTCTGTCATCTGTCGGACTCCTTCCTGCGTGATGGCCACCCGTTGTTGCCGGACCTCGACATTCTCTTCGCCTCAATGGTTTTGTCGGTGCCGAAGGCAAGCGTGTTGCGCCGCGCTGCCGCCAGGTGATCTTGTGCGAGCCGGACCGCACGTGCGACATTGCCGTCGCGGATGGCGTCGAGCAGGCGCTGATGGTCGCGCAGTGCGGCGCGCCGGGTCTTGCCCGCCATCGGCGCGGGGTCGCCGTCGTCGCTCCATACCGATGACTCGTGCGCAGACCAGACCAGCTCCAGCGAGCCGATCAGCAGGATCATCGATTGGTTGCCGCATCGAGAGACCAACGTTTCGTGGAAGCGCCGGGCATTCGGCACGTACTGGCTCGCGTCATCGAACCGCGTTGTCTGGCTGTCGACTTCGGCTTGCAGGTAAGGCACTACTTCCGTCATTCGATCTTCGCGGGCGGCGCACATCCCGGCGCAGATCGGCTCGAGATGCAGCAGCGCTTCGCTGACGTCGGACGGTGTGGCGGCCCGCGCCTGCAGAACCATGCTGATCATGTGCGCGGTCCGTTCGGCCGTCGGCGCATGAACGACTGCTCCGCCGACATTGCCGCGACGCACAGAGATCAGGCCGTCGGTCTCGAGAAGGTGGATCGCCTCCCGTAACGCCGGTGGGCTCACGCCGAACTCACCGAACAGACTCTCCTGCGACGGCAAGACGTCGCCTTCCTTCAACCGCCCGGACAGGATGTCCTCGCGCAGCCGTGATGCCACGATTTCGGCGACGCGTGGTTGGCGAATCCGCTGCACCACCACGTCAGGCCTGCTCAGCTCGCCGCTTGCCGAATCGGTGCCCGGTCAACTTGTCCGGGGGCATTGCCAGTGTGCTCGCTTCGCCGATGCACAGCACCTCGTCGTCCAGCAGCAGCCGGGCCGTCGACGTGATGCCCCGATCAATCTGGGACCTGGTGATATCGAAGCGCAGTTCGGTGAGGATCGGTGTCGGCCGGCGAAACGTCACGCTGAGTGATCGCGTCTTGCCCGACAGGCCGCTAACGCAGTTCTGGTGCTGGGTGACACAGTCGAAGAAGACGCCGAGAAAACCGCCATGCACCAACCCAGGTGGGCCCTCGTACACCAGTGGAAAGGTGACTCGCCCCGACGCTGTGTCGGTCTCGAGCCGATCGAAGCAGTATTCGGGGAAGCACGGGTTGAACGCGCCGATGTCGGTGGCGTGATCGAGATACACCCGGCGGGTGCCGTCGTCGTCCCCGATCCGCGGCGCGCTATCCGGCGAAGCGACTGCCGAGAGCTCACGTTCCCATTCGGCGCATTGTGCAATCATGGCGTCGACCGTCGGGTGGGAGTTCTCCAACGACAGCAGCAGCGAGCCGAGCCGCCGGATAACGCCCGCAGCGGCGACAGTCTGGGCCAGCGGCTGTTCGCCAAACCGGGCACCTTCGGGGCCGCTGCCCTGCGCCATCGCGTCCTCTTCCGGTGAAGCGGCTGTTCCGCCGACAGGCTTTCCTTGCTAAGTTATACAGAGTAGCAATCGTATCGCCTACTGTATGGGTAACCGTAGCGGCGGGGAAGGGCGGATTCAACGGTGAGTCAACAGCTCGACCCCGAGCCCGGCGAGGGCTCGCTTACCGTAGGCCGCGAAGGCGGTGTCCTGCGACTGACCCTCGACCGGCCGTCCCGACGCAACTCGTTGAGCCAGTCCATGATTGAGGCGTTCGTCGCCGCGTTGACCGAGGCCGCCACCGACGACTCGCTGCGCGCCATCTACATTCGCGGCGCCGGCGACGACTTCTGCGCCGGCGCAGACTGGGTCGCCACCAACGACGCCGGTCAACCTCGTCCGCGTGCCGGACACCTCGTCCGCCGTATCCCCCACGCCGCTCACCGCGTGATCGAGCTGATCCACACCGTCCAGCTGCCGGTGGTCTGCGCTGTCCGCGGCTGGGCAGTCGGCCTCGGGTGCAATCTGGCGCTGGCCTCCGACTTCACCGTGGCCGCCTCCGACGCCGTGTTCTGGGAGCCGTTTGTGACGCGGGGCTTCAGTCCGGACTCGGGTTCCACGTGGTTGCTGCCCAGGCTGGTTGGGTTGGCGCGGGCCAAACACATGCTGCTGCTGGGCGAAAAGATCAGCGGGACCGACGCGGCGGATTGGGGCTTGATCCATCGTGCCGTCAGCGCGCCGGACCTCGATGACGCCGCCGGCGAACTGCTCAGCCGGCTGGCCGCCGGCCCCACCGTGGCGATCGGGCTGGCCAAACAGGCCATTCACTATGGCCAGCACGCGACGTTGAGCCAGGGTATGACACAGGAACTCCATGGCCTCGAACTGGCTTGCCGGACAGCAGATTTCAAAGAAGGCTTGGCGGCGTTTCGGGAACGTCGCCCGCCGGAATTCCACGGCCGGTGACGGCGCGCCTACTCGAAGGGAACAGCATGCCGTACGACACCATCAAATATGAGGTCGACGGGCACAAGGCCACGATCACCTTGAACCGCCCGGACGCGCTGAATGCGCTGAGTCCGCACATGATCACCGAGCTGAGAGCCGCATACCAGGAAGCCGAAAACGACGACAACATCTGGCTTCTCATCGTGACCGGCAGCGGCCGGGCGTTCTGCACCGGCGCCGACGTCAAGGCAATCCCCGGTGACGGCAAGGTGATCAACGAACGGCCGTACCTGTCCACCTACGACCAGTGGGAAGCGCCGCAGGAGGGCACGCCACCGTTTCGCTCGATGGCCAAACCAGTGCTCGCCGCTATCAACGGTCTGTGCTGCGGGGCCGGACTCGATTGGGTCACCACCGGTGACATCGTCATCGCATCGGACAAAGCGACGTTCTTCGATCCGCACGTCAGCATCGGGTTGGTGGCCGGCCGCGAGGTGGTGCGGGTGGCCCGGGTACTGCCGCGCTCGATCGCGCTGCGGATGGCGTTGATGGGCAAGCACGAACGGATGAGCGCGCAACGCGCCTACGACCTCGGAATGATCAGCGAGGTCGTCGAGCACGACCGCCTGTTGGAGCGCGCCCACGCGATTGCCGACATCGTGAACTCCAACGCGCCGTTGGCCGTCCGGGGTACCCGACTGGCGATCCTCAAGGGTCTGGATCTGCCGCTGCACGAAGCCGAGATGCTGGCCGAGTCGTTCCGGGAGCGCAACCTGCACACCGAGGACTCCCTGGAAGGTCCCAAGGCGTTCGTCGAAAAGCGGTCCCCGGAGTGGCAGTGCCGATGAGCTTTGACACCATCCTGCTCGAGGTGGATGCCCTCGACCGCGTTGCGACCATCACGTTGAACCGCCCCGGCCAACTCAACGCGTTCAACCGCACCATGTGTGAAGAGATGGCCCAGGCCTGGCGGACCGTGAAAGCGGACGACTCGGTCAACGCGGTGGTGCTGCGCGCAGCCGGTGACCGTGCGTTCGGAGTCGGGCTGGACATCACGACGCCGTACGGGCAGCCCGAGAATGTCTGGAATCACGAGGATCCCGGTGAAGCACTCAGCCCGAAGTGGCAGAAGATGTGGAAACCCGTGGTGTGCGCCGTGCAGGGGATGTGCACCGCCGGTGCATTCTATTTCATCAACGAATCCGACGTGCTTATCTGCTCGGACGATGCGACGTTTTTCGATTCCCACGTGTCTGCTGGCTTGGTCTGCGCACTCGAGCCCATCGGGTTGATGCGCCGCATCGGCCTTGGTGAGGCACTGCGAATAGCGCTGCTCGGCAACGACGAACGCGTCAGTGCCGACACCGCGCTGCGGATCGGCCTGGTGTCGGAGGTGGTGTCGCGCGACCGGCTGTGGGGACGGGCACACGAGATTGCCGCGACAATCGCGGCCAAACCGCCGTCGGCCACTCAGGGCACGGTCAAAGCGATCTGGGAATCGCTGGACAAGCCATACCGCGCGGCCATGGAACAAAATCTCATCTACACCCGGCTGGGCAACCCGATCGGGACAGCACAGCTGGGGGCGCAGGAAGAGCGTCCACCTGTGGAGCCGAGAATTCGGTGACGCCCCACCCGCTCAGTCAGCGCATTGCCGACGTCCTGGCTCTGCAGCCCGACGCACCGGCGCTGGAGCATGAGGGCCGCTGGATGTCGTGGGGCCAGCTCGCTGACATCACCGGCAAGGTCCGTTCCCTCGCCGGTAGTCGACAGGTCGGAATCCTGCTGCGCAACAAGCCCCCCCACGTCGCCGCGCTGTTGGGCGTCCTGCTGGGCGGCGGTACCGTCGTCGTCATCAACCCCTCCCGCGGCGATGAGCGCACGCTCGCCGACATCGACCAGCTGCGACTTCCACTGCTTGTCGGCGAATCCGACGACTTGCCTGTTTCGGCACCCGGCACATCGATAGTCTCGCTTTTCGATCTCGTAAGCGGACGGCCGCTAACTGACCGTGGTGACGACGCTGATCTACGGCCCGGCGTTGCGGTGCGCATGTTGACCAGCGGAACAACCGGGCCGCCCAAGCGAGTTGATCTGACCTACGACATGCTGGCGCACAGCGT
Source organism: Mycobacterium sp. NGS62 (assembly GCF_059812285.1). Classification (NCBI taxonomy): domain Bacteria; kingdom Bacillati; phylum Actinomycetota; class Actinomycetes; order Mycobacteriales; family Mycobacteriaceae; genus Mycobacterium; species Mycobacterium sp. NGS62. Next base: position 972,974 of record NZ_JCALCK010000001.1, read on the forward strand.
GATGGGCCCGGAGTTCGACCGGTCCCCCTCGCCGACGGGCTTGCGGCACGGCGTCGCGATCGTCAACTCGCCGCTGGTCCACATCGGCGGCGTGTTCCGCATACTGCAGTGTGTCGCCGAGGCACGGCCTTTCGTGCTGTTGGAGCGATTCGAGCTCGACCGCTGGGCCGATGCGGTCCGCAGGCACAAGCCGCGGGCGGTGTCGCTGGTGCCCGCCGCGTTACGGATGGTGCTGCATTCCGAGCTGACGCGTGAGGACCTGCACAGTATCCGCGCCGTCACGTCCGGCACTGCGCCGCTGTCTGCCGAGGACGCCGAGGCGTTCACCGCCAAGTACGGGATTCCCGTACTGACATCTTATGCGGCAACCGAATTCGGTGGCGGCGTCGCGAGCTGGACATTGGCCGACCACCAGAAGTACTGGGTTGACAAACGCGGCAGCGTAGGACGCGCCAGTCTCGGTGCGCAATTGCGGGTGGTCGACAGCGACGGCGCACCGCTCGGGCCAAACCAGGTTGGGCTGCTCGAGGTCAAACCGGGACAGCGTGGGCCATCCGCCGAGTGGATGCGCACCACGGATCTGGCCCGCATCGATGCCGACGGGTTTTTGTGGATCGTCGGCCGCGCCGACCAGGCCATCATCCGCGGCGGCTTCAAGGTCATGCCGGACGACATCCGCATCGCTTTGGAGAGCCACCCCTGCGTTGCGGGAGCTGCGGTGGTCGGGCGGCGCGACGAGCGCCTCGGCGAAACACCCGTCGCGATGGTCGAACTGCGGGAGGCGGGTACCGCCGATACCGATGCGCTCGTGGAGTATCTCCGAAACCGGCTGGCGCGCTACGAGGTTCCCGCCGAGATCGCCATTGTCGATGAAATCCCGAGGACCCCGTCGGGTAAGCCGGACCTTGGCGCGATCCATCGCTTCTTCGGCGAGGCAGTGCCTGCTACGCAGGGCGACCATGGCGGGTGACTCGGCTACGGTCGCGACAGTCCTGCGTCGGCAGGCAGCTTCCAGAACAGACCACCCATTGCTGATTTGCGACGACGAGCGGATCAGCTACGACGAAGCCGAGCGGTGTTCGGCACGGTTGGCCCGCGGACTGGTCGCGCTCGGCGCCGGCAAGGGCACCCATGTCGGCCTGCTCTATCCCAATGGTCCGGCATTCGTCGTCGGGATGCTGGCCGCAGCGCGGATCGGCGCTGTGGTCGTCCCGTTTTCCACCTTCGCCACCGCCGGCGAGCTGCGCCACCAACTGGTCGACAGCGACGTCGAAATCCTGCTCGCCGCCGCGGCCTACCGTTCCCACGACTACACGCAGCGCCTTGCCGACGTGGTACCCGACGCCGATATCGATTCCGGCGAACGCCTATTCAACATTCACGCCCCAGCCTTGCGTCATGTGATCATCGACCTCGACGGCGTCCACCGGCTCGCCAAGACTGTTGATGAGCCGCTGTTGAGCGCGCTCGAAGACGACGTCGACGGGTCGGACCCGCTGGCCATCATCTACACATCGGGCACGACAAGCACACCGAAGGGCGTGCTGCACACCCAGGCCGCACTATTGCACCATCAGCGCAACCTCAACGCCATCCGGGGCCTGACGACCAGCGACACACTGTTCTGCAATTCCCCGTTCTTCTGGATCGGCGGATTCGCATTCGCGTTGCTTGCCACCCTGGTCGCTGGATCGACGCTGCTGTGCTCCAATGCTTCCGAGCCCGCCGCGACGCTGGATTTGCTGGAGACCCAACGACCGACAGTCACCAACGGTTTCGCCGCAGCTGTCTCCGACCTGGCGCAGCACCCGAGCTTCGGTCGCCGGAATCTGACATCGATACGGCGCGGTAATTTGTATCCGATCATGGCGGCGGATGTGCAGCCGACCGATCCAGAATTGCGCCACAACATGCTCGGCCTGACCGAAGCCGGCAGCGTCGTATTGATCAGCAACGACGAAACCGACCAGCCCGAACATCGTCGTGGTTCGTTCGGCAAACCGGCTCCCGGCTTCGAGATCAAGATCGTCGATCCTGACAGCGGCGCCCCAGTCGAAGACGGCGAACTCGGTGAACTGTGTATCCGCGGCGGCTATCTGATGCAGCGGTACTACAAACGCAGCCGCGAAGATTCCTTCGACGTCGATGGCTGGTTTCGCACCGGTGATCTGGTTGCCGCCGACCGTGACGGGTTCTTGTACTTCGTACGGCGCCGCGATTCGATGATCAAGACCGCCGGCGCCAACGTCTCACCCACGGAGGTGGAGAAGGCCATCACCAAAGTCACCGGGGGCGCGGTGGCCCATGTTTTCGGCATCCCTGATCCCGAGCGCGGGCAGGCGGTGGCAGCGGTGGTCACTTTGGAGACCGGCACGCAGTTCGACGAAGCCGCGGTCCGCCAGCGACTCAAGACTGAGCTCTCAGCGTACAAGATTCCGACGAGGTTTGCCGTCCTCCAGCGCTCCGACGTCCCGCTGCTGTCCAGCGGCAAGGTCGACATGCAGCAACTGAAGACGATGTTCGATGTCTGACGCCACGATCGACCAAGTGGTGCGTATACGCGCCGCACAACACGGCGCCAAGCCGATGGTGATCGACTCCAACTCCCGGCTCAGCTACCACGAACTCGACACCACCACACGCGATTTGGCGGCGGCGTTCATCGAAGCAGGTGTCGGGAAAGCGAGCCGCGTCGGGTTGATCATGCCCAACAGTGTCGGTTGGGTGCGGATCGCTATGGCACTGACGCGGATCGGTGTCGTGCTGGTTCCGCTGAGCACGCTGTTGAAGCCGCCGGAACTGATAGCCCAACTCCGGGTCGCGTCGGTGCAGTTCCTGATTAGTGTGGAGGAATTTCGCGGGCATCGCTACCTTGATGGCTTGTCAGACGCCAAACTTCCTGCACTGCGTCAGGTTTGGCGCACCGACCTACTGCCTTACGCCGTCGGGTCTGCCGCGCACATCGTCGACGCATTGGCCGAGACAGTCACACCCAGCGACCCGATGGTCATCATGTTCACCTCCGGCAGCAGCGGGCCGCCGAAAGGGGTGGTGCACTCGCACGGCAGTGCGCTGGGCGCTGTGCAGGCCGGCCTCGCCAGTCGCTGCATCAACTCGAACACCCGGTTATATCTGCCAATGCCGTTCTTCTGGGTTGGTGGATTCGGCAGCGGTGTGCTGTCGGTGTTACTGGCTGGTGCGACGTTGGTGACCGAAGAAATCCCCCACCCCGAGACCACGCTGCGTCTGTTGGAGCGTGAGCAAGTCACGTTGTTTCGCGGCTGGCCTGATCAAGCCGAAGCGCTGGCGCGCCACGCCGGCACCGCCGACCTGTCAGCTCTGCGCCCGGGCAGCCTGGAAGCACTACTCCCGCCCGAGCAGCGCAGCGAGCCCGGGGCGCGCGCCAACCTGTTCGGCATGACCGAGGCTTTCGGCCCGTATTGCGGCTATCCCGCCGACACCGATATGCCTGAATCCGCCTGGGGCAGCTGCGGTAGGCCATTCCCCGGTGTGGAGGTACGGATCACCGATCCGGATACCGGTGAACCTGTCGCGGCGGGAACCGTCGGCATGATTGAGATCCGGGGGCCCCACACGCTGCGGGGCATCTGCCGGCACAGCCGAGAGGAGGTGTTCGCTGTCGACGGCTTCTACCGCACCGGCGACCTCGGGCGCCTCGACGAAGACGGTTTCCTGTTTTATCACGGCAGATTCGACGACATGTTCAAGGTCAGCGGCGCCACCGTTTACCCCAGCGAGGTGGAGGCGGCGCTGCGGACCATCGACGGTGTCGTTAATGCCTTTGTCACCAACGTGGTTGGCGTTGCCGACGATCTGGTGGGCGCCGCAGTAGTGTGCGACTCGCCGATGACTGCCGAACAATTACGGGGCTCCGCGCGCAGCCTGCTCAGCTCATTCAAAGTACCGGCAGTGTGGTTGCTGGTCGGCTCCGACGACGACATACCCCGCGGGCCTACTGGCAAGGCCGATGTCGGTCGGCTGCGGGAGATGCTGGCAGCCCAGATCGAGGTCCTACCCAACGTCGAAGAGAACCGGCAGCGATGTCGGTGAGCGGAACACCTGACCGCGGATATGCGGATCGTCGCCGTCGGGGTCTAAACGCAGGTTGGGCAGCCGGTCAAGCAGCAGATTGATCGCCGTCCGCATCTCCATGCGGGCCAAATGCATGCCAAGGCAGACGTGTACACCGTGACCCCAGCCCAGATGGCTTTTTGCCTGTCGCGAGATGTCGAATTGATCGGGCTCGGGATAGCGGTCCTCCTGACGGTTGGCCGACCCCAGCATCGGCATGACCGACGAGCCGGCCGGGATGGGCACTCCGCCAAGTTCGGTGTCGCGTGTCGCGACCCGCGTGATCGTCAACAATGGGGGCTCCCACCGCACGCCCTCTTCGATCGCCTGCGGCAGCAAGGACCGATCGGCGCGGATCGCGTCCAGCTGCGCAGGATCGGACAGCAACGCAAGTAGCAGGTTTCCCAGGGCCCGGTATGTCGTCTCGACGCCGGCAGGCAACAACAGACGACAGAACGAATAAATCTCCTCGTCTTCGAGCTTCTGCCCGTCGATTTCGGCCTGGGCGAGGCCGCTGATCAGATCGTCCGTCGGCTCGGCGCGGCGCGCAGCGAGGATGGGAGCGAAGTAGTCACACAGCGCCGCCGACGCGGCAAGTCCTCGTTCTGGATTAAGAATCCAACTCAGCAGCGAAATCGACCATCGCTGGAACTGCGGGTAATCCTCTTCTGGTAGGCCCAACAGGCCCGCAATAATCTGACTCGGATAGTCAAAGGTGAATTCCTTGACCAGATCGGCCTTGCCGTTGGCCGCGAACTTGTCGATGAGACTATTGGCGACGCGTCCGACCAGCTCATCTTCCCAACGGGCCATTGCTTTTTGAGAGAACGCCTTCGACACCAATGAGCGCAGCCGGCCGTGCACGGGCTCGTCCATGCCCAGCATCACCCGTTCGCCGAGGACCGGCCCGAAAGCCGCGATGACGCCTGACGACGAGAACGTCTCGTTGTCGCGCAGCAGCTGTTGGGCTTCCTCATACCGGTACACGATGAAGACTGGCTTGGAGTCCTCATGCGGCATCCCGGAGGTGTCCAGGCGCTGAACCGGCTCCTCGCGGCGAAGCCGCGCAAGCTCCGTATAGGGATCGCGCACGTCACCGGAGACGGCGGCATCGAAGGCGCCGAAGTCGTCGAGGTCGTCGAAAAGCTGTTCCATACGTTCTCCTAAGAGATGCTCGGCCTACGCTTCTGGCGTCGCGCAGGCTCCTTCGCCGGGCGGTGGTGGCTGGACTTCTGGCCTGCCCTTCGGTTGCCCGCTCATCCATGTCGACCAGATGCCGACCGAGTATGGCCCCGGTGCGCCCTCTTTCTCGTAATAACCTTGCGGGTCATAGACTTTGGCTTCTGGATAGGGCCATGGGCAGGCAACGGAGGTCGCTGCTCCAGTGGCCTTGATGGCGCCGAACCATGCGCCGTAGGCGAAGTAGGCCACGTTGATGATGGCGAGCATCACCAGGAATGTGCCGAGCACCGGCCGAGCGGGCAGAGCTTTTGTTTTCGCGGCGAGCTTCTCGGCCACCGACTTTCCGGTGTCGTCGCGATAACACAGGATCGCCGCCGGCACCATCACGAAAGTGACCGCGAACGACTCCCAGATCAGCGGGAACTGGAAGGTCGTGCCGGTGAACACCGACCCCCACGGAATCACCTGCGAGTAGATGTACATGCCGGTGTGAACGAGCTGTATCTCCAGCCACGCGTCGAAGATGAAGCCGATCACCAAAACCAACAGCCCAAGGCTGATCAGCGGGTGTCGTGACACGAAAGCTGCAGGCCCGTACTTTGCCTGCAGTTTGCGCAGAATCCAGATCCCCGGGAAATAGGGCCCGAAATAAAAGGTCACGTAACCGAACACGAGGAATGGCTCGACGGTCGGCGACAGCGAGACCAGCGGCCACGATTCCGGCCAGTGGATGAGTTCGGGGTTGTAAACCGCGAACGGCGCCCAGTTCATGATCGGGTCCTGCCACACGATCAACGTGGTGCACAGGAACATCAGCATGGCCGGGCTGCCGGGATTGCGTCGCCAGCCGACGATGAAGACGACGACCAACACGACCAGCATTACGATCGTGGAGATCTGCAAAAACCCGATCCAGTAATTCCACCCTAAAAAGAACTCGACCGGACGTGGCCGACCTTGCACGTTCGGGTTGGCGACGCGCGGATCGAGGCTGGTGCGGCAGACGGCGACGAAGAACAACACGAACGCCGCCAGCGCGAAGCCGGAAAGCCAGCGGCCCCAGTTGGGTCTGTCGCTGCCGTGCGGGGTGGGCGGTTTCTCTTCTGCGACTGAAGGAGTGGACTCTTCTGTGGTCATCGCATCAATCTTCCGCGCCGAAGCGATCGACCAGGTGGGAGTTGACGCCGTCGGCATCGAGGGTGCGAGCCACCAAGTAGCCGGCGCCCATCCAGGCTCGACGGGTCCACTTGCCGAAGGAAACTCGCGTACCCGGCGCGCCTGAGGCCGCGGGCATCATCTTCACTCGTTCCAGCGCCTCCTTGACTCCGCGCGGACTCAGCGGGTGCGCGTCTGTGAACGCCCGGACCAAGGTTGCCGCCACGTCGTGGTTGACTACCGATACGCAGTATTCGGGGCGGCTGCCGTTGTACTTCTTGGCGTACCGGTCCAGCCAGGCCTGCCCGATTGAGTTGTTCTCGTCATACTGGTCGACTCCGATCCAGCCCATGAACGCATTCCACATGATCGGGTTGACCCAGGCGTTTTGGAACGCCGTGGTGGTGAAACGCGGCGGGTCCCAGCTGACCGCCTCGAGCGCGGGATTGATGAAGACAATCCCGAAACCGAACCCGAGGTGCACAATCGCCTGCGATTTGGCCTCGTGCAGGCTCAGCACGGCATCGTTGATATCCTGCGCCGTCTGCGCAATGGCCGCCTCCGCCACGATACGAATACCTTTGCGGGCACACGCACTTCGCAGATTTTTCAAATATGACTCGCCGATCAGGTTCTGCTCGACCAGCACACCAATCTCGGTTAACCCGCGCTTGGCGACCAGATCAACAAGGAAGATCGGTTCGTCGGTCATCGAACCCTGCGGGAAGGAGAACGTCCACTCGCCGAGCCAGTCGTCGGTTCCGGTGACGCTGATCGCCGGCACCTTGAACCGTTCCTCGATGGCCTCGCGCACGGGCACACAGTTGTCGGTGATGTTCGGACCGAACACCACCAGGCAGCCTTCGTCTACGAGGTCCCCGTACGCGTCGATCACCGCCTTCACCGATCCCTTGGGCAAACCCTCCACTTCGCGGTAGATCATCTGCACCGGTCGGTCCATCAGGCCCTGTTCAACCGCCTCCTCGAAGACGAGGTCGAAGCACTGTGTGAACGAGGCCAACAGCTCCTCCGGGAAGCCGGGAGGGAGCGTGAAGTCCATCAAATATCCGACCTTGATCGGCTCAGCACTGCTTTCGTAGGACATGCGACCTCCACGGGACGAATCGAACGCAGTTATTCTGACGACCTAATATTTGTTCAGACCCTAGCGACGGCTGGGTGTACCCGTCAATCACCTGTTCACGCCGACGCACCCAGATACAGCTCGATCATTTCGTTGAGCGCGCGACTTACCGATGCCTCATCGGTCAGCGGACCTGCGATCGCGGCGTTAGCCGCCTCCACCATGCTCAGGCCCTCGGTGACCAGCCGGCCCGCTGCTATGAGAACCCGCGTCGACGCGACCTCGCGCAGGCCGCCGGTCTCCAGACGCCGGATTGCCTGCCCCAGGCGAACCAGTTCGGCGGCTGTGGCGCCGTTCACGCCGGCCTCATGGGCGACGATCGTCTCCTCGACTTCAGGGCTGGGGAAGCCGAACTCGATGGCGGTCATGCGTTGGCGGGTGGAGTCTTTGAGATCTTTCAGCACACTCTGGTATCCGGGGTTGTACGACACCACCAGGCCGAAACCCGCTGCGGCGTCCAGCGTTACGCCCAGGCGTTCGATGGGTAGCTGGCGGCGGTAATCGGCCAACGGGTGTAGTACGACGGTCGTGTCCTGGCGCGCTTCCACCACCTCGTCGAGGTAGCAGATCGCGCCTTCGCGCACAGCGCGGGTCAGTGGCCCGTCAACCCACACCGTCTCGTCACCGCGCAATAGGTATCTGCCGACGAGGTCCGCGGTGGTGAGGTCGTCGTGGCAGGCGACGGTAATCAGCGGACGGCCGAGGTCGTGGGCCATCGCCTCGACGAACCGGGTCTTGCCGCAGCCGGTTGGACCTTTCAGAACTATCGACAGGCCTTGGCGATACGCCGCCTTGAAGACGGCTTCCTCGTTGCCTACCGGCTTGTAGTACGGACGCGGCGCTTCGTCCTGCGCCACCGTGCCGTTGTAGGCCGTGAGCCCGGGCTCGTTAACCATTGTCAAAACCCCTCGCCGTCAACGGTCCTCGTCTGGCCGGTGGACAACTCATGGCTTCCCTTCCATCGCCCCCGCTCCGCTGCGCCCAATCGGAAGCCTAGCCTGGAACAGATGTTTGTTTCAAGCCGCGGTCGGGACGAGTCATGACACACGTCGACGAACCTCCGCGGAGTGCAACGCCGAGCGGAACAGCGGCCCGATCACGGCGGTGAGCTGGTCAGGCCGGCCGATGCTGGCGTGGGCAGCGCTGCCGAAGACGGTGCGCAGCGACGCCACGTCCGTGCTTGCCCCGACGGTCAGGCACACACACCCGGTCCCACGGCGGCGGGCCTCTGTCAACGCGCGGCGGGCATCGGCGGCGCCGTAGGCCCGCTCGTAGCCGTGGTCGTAGGCCAGTCCGTCGGAGAGCACCACCAACAACCGTCGAGAGGTTCCGCCGCGGGCCTCCAGCACTGCCGACCCGTGTCGGATCGCGGCGCCCAGGCGCGAGTAGGCGCCAGGCTCCAGGCTGTTCAACCTCCGGAAAATCCGGGTGTCGAGATGATCGTTGAATCGCTTCAACGGAACCATGTGCACAGCGCCACGGCCCTGCGAATAGTACGCATACAGTGACACCCGGTCGCCTAGATCATGCAGTGCGACAGTGAGATTGGCAGCCGCGGTGCGCTGCTGCTGATGCACGGTTCGGCCGATAGTGCCGGGTTCGGCTGTCGAGCCCGACACGTCGAGCAGGAGCAGGACCGACAGGTCACGCCGTCGACGCAGGCTATCCAGGTAGACCGCCTCATCGGCCACCGAACCGGCCAGGATCTCCACCCGGGCCTCCACGGCGGCGTCGATGTCGATGTCGTCGCCCTGTGATTGACGGTGGCGGCGATGAAGGCCCATCCCCAGGCGCGCGAGGGGCCGTCGCAGCGCGATCGTCTCCTCGACGGCCGCAGCAGCAGATGCCTTCACGCGCGGCGGGATCTCGCGCACCGTGCACCAGTCGGGTCGATAACTCTTGCGATTGACGTCCCATTCCGGGTATTTCACGCCGTCGGACGCCACATCGGCGACGTCCTCGGCAGGCGCGGACGCGGTTGACGATACGGCGTAGGCGCCGCGGTTGGCCGAGTTGGTGCGGTGGGTTGGGGTATCGGCGCCGGGCGGCCCGCCACCACTGCCGCCAGAACGACGCGCCGAGGACAGCAGCTTCTTCAACCACTTGCCGATGAAGCCGCCTCCGCCGACGGGACTGGTGAAAAATTCAGGCTCGCCGCTGTTCATTACCTCGCCGTCGTCGAGCTCTTCGAGTTCCTGTGCGGTGGTGCCGCGTCGAGGTACGTGTCCCGGGCTGTCGTGGTCGACCTGCTTGCCGGCCAGTTTGACCGCGGACAACACCTTCTTGGGCCGGATGACGCCGAAGCTTGCCGGCGACTCATCGAGTGCGGTCCGCCCCGATGCAATGGCCAATGACGTCGTTGCCGAATCACTGTGGCATGCGAGGTCAGGGTTGACCAGCGCGGTCAACGGACTCGGCAGCAGATCGGCGTTGGCCGCCAGGGCGCGATGCCCCTCGACGGCCAGGTAGCGCAACGCCAAGCGCGGCCGCGACAGTGCGCGCACGATCTCGGGGTCGAGACTGCCGGCTGCGATCAATGATGCGTGTACGGCCACCGACTCCACCTTCGTGCGGACGGTGGCCGTGGGGTCGATGAAAATGGTTTGGCCGTCGGTCCACGCGGGCTCACCTGAATTGAGCGGCGCCACCGCGACGGGCCGGCCCGCAAGCGCCGAGCCCAGCATGCCCAGTACCTGCAGACGGTCGCTGTCAGCGTCGTCGCCCACGCAGCCGCCTCCACTCTCCGGTCGAGTTGACCAAATATCTGTTCCACCGTAGAGTCGCACCGGACTGGAGTCAATTGGACGTCTCGATGTCTACCTCGAGTCGATCACCGCGTTTCTGGACGCACGCGCCCGACGAACCAACGAAACAGAAGAAATCGCACAATGATTGATTTCACCGAGCAAGTGGCGGTGGTCACCGGCGCCGGCCGTGGCCTCGGACGGTTGTACGCACTCGATTTGGCGCGTCGCGGTGCGGCGGTGGTGGTCAACGACCTCGGCGGAAGCATGCGCGGCGACGGCGCCGACGCCGGCGTGGCCGATGCGGTGGTCCGCGAAATCACGCGGGCCGGCGGAAACGCGGTTGCCTCCTACGATTCGGTCGATACGGCCGAGGGTGCTAAGGCGATCGTCGATACTGCCGTCGAAACGTTCGGAAGACTCGACGCCGTGGTGAGCAACGCAGGGATCTTCGGCAGCGTGCCATTCGAAGATCTCTCACTCGACGACTGGAACCGAATGCGGCGCGTGCACCTCGATGGCGGCTTCTACCTTTCGCAACCCGCCTATCGCGTGATGAAAGCCAAAGGTGGCGGCAGATTCGTGTTCATCTCCTCATCGGCGGGCATCTTCGGCCAGCCCATGGAAGCCCACTATGCCGCGGCCAAGGCCGGGCTGGTCGGCTTGACGAATGTGATCGCGATCGAAGGCGAGGCCCATGGCGTCCTTGCTAATTCCGTTATGCCGACCGGTTTCTCGCGCATGGTCACCGAGACAGTCGGCGACGAAAAGTTCCTCACCGAGTCCGGCTTCATGCGCGCGATTCGTCCCGAGCTCGTGGTGCCGCTGGTAACCTTCCTGGCCAGCACGGCCTGCACGTTCACCCACCGCAACTACTCCGCCTGCGCCGGACGCTACGCGCGCGTGTTCGTCGGGCTTAGCGACGGGTGGTTGGCCGACGCCGAGAGCGCACCGACTGCGGAGGATATCGAGGCGCACCTCGAGCAGATGTCGTCGACCGAGACGTTCATCGTGCCCGCCTCGATCGTCGACGAGGTGCTCGACGTGTGCGACAGACGGGGCATCAGCGCCATGCCCGATAACGCGGACATCGCCTTTCCTGAACCAGGGCGGCGCTCATGAACATCAACGAGCTGCTCACCTGCACCAGGTCCGCCCGTCGGTCACTCGATCTGGACGCAACCGTCGACATCGACGAAATCCGCGAGTGCCTGCGCATCGGCTTGCAGGCGCCCAACGGCTCCAACCAGCAGTCGTGGCGGTGGCTGATCATCACCGAGCCGGCGCTGCGGCACAAGATTGCCGCCCTGTATCGGGAGGCGTATTTGAGCAAGGTGGGTGGGCAGCTCATCGCCGCCTTCATGCCGCAGGACAGCCCGGAAGGCCGACTGATGACCTCCACTGAGTGGCTGGTCGAACACCTGGCGAACGTTCCCGCGTTGGTCATTCCGTGCTACGAGCCCACCATGCCGCGGGCCCCCGGCGATGAATCGTTCTACCAGGCAACACTTTACGGATCCATCTTTCCGGCAGTGTGGAACTTTCAGCTTGCATTGCACACTTACGGCTACGGCACCTGCATCACCACGTTGCATCTGCACCGCAAGGAAGCGGTACGCGGCCTGTTGGGTGTTCCCGAGTCCTACGTGCAGGGATGCTTGCTACCCGTCGCTCGGCTGCGGACAGGCCACAACGTGAGGCCGGCTCCAAGGCGACCACTTGCCGAGGTCGTCGCCATCGATGGGTGGGATGGACTTATCCCCCAGGTCCGTTAGGCCACTTCAGCAACGAGCCGGCATCAACGCGGATCTGTTGCCCGGTGATGTAGCGACTTTCGTTGCTGGCGAGGAAGACTCCCAGATTGGCCATGTCCTCTGGTTCGACGTACGGAATGGGCATGGCCTGGAAGATAGTGAACAGTGGTTCGGCGTCCTCACGGGTGGCCTGCTTGCCCTCGGCGGTGAGGTCGGGCCGGAACATGCTGTACATGCCGTCGTTCTGCAATAGGTGCGTGTTGCAGTTAGTCGGGTGGATCGCATTAACCCGGATCATCCGGGGGGCCAGATGCAGACTCATCTCCTCGACGTATTCCATCACGATGCGCTTACTCCACCCGTATCCGGCACCCCCGGGGCCCATGTTCGGGTTGTCCGTGGTGCCGCGGATCATGCCTGCGGTCGAACCCGTGACGATGATCGACGAGCCATCGGCCAGGTGCGGAATAGTGACGGCGACGGTGTTCATCACGCCGAGTAGGTCGACGTCGGATGCGTCGACAAACTGCATCGGATCGGGCTTGCCCATCGCCATCGGAAGAATGCCGGCGTTGGCGACGACGATGTCGATCCTGCCCAGGTCGGCAAGCCCAGCCTCAACCGCGTCGCGCAACTCATGGCGCTCCCGCACGTCCGCGATCCTTGCAATGACCCGGCGTCCGAGTTCCTTGACCGACCGCTCCGTTTCAGCGAGGTCGTCGGGCGTCGCCAGCGGATACGGGTTCGACTCGATCTGGCGACAGATGTCGACGGCGATGATGTCAGCGCCCTCTTTGGCCATGGCGAGGGCGTGGGCACGTCCCTGACCGCGCGCCGCGCCGGTAATGAAAGCGACCTTGCCTGCTAACTTTCCGGGCATTCGTCCTCCGCTGATCGTCGGCGCGTAGGCGGTCCCACGCTCGAATGATGACCGAACCTACGAGATGGATCCGGTTAAGGCAAGAGTGTGCGGCACAAAGATTTGGTATTGCATCACGAGGAGTGTAACCCGCGGCATTGATGCTCTGACGACCGGATCAGCGAGCACCGGAGTTCGCGTCGCTCGCGTCCTCGACGACACCGTGCTCGATGAGATGGTCGATCAACGGAGCCGCGCCGGCGGCCAGGTGCTCCGACATGGCTTTCCGGGCAGCGCCATCGTCGTGTGTTTCGAGTGCGGCCAACACCCGGCGATGGTCTTTGATCGACTGATCGGGCCAGCCGGCGATGGCAGGGAACACCGATTCCGGTGCGTAGCGGGTGATTTGCGACATCAATTGAGCAAGTTTTGGCGAGTCGGCGGCAACGTTGATCGCCCGGTGAAAGTCGTGGTTGAGCCGCACGGTCAGCTCGTCATCCGCACCGGCATAGGCGTCTTCCAGCCGGGCCTGGATTTCTTTGAGCTCGCGCAGTTGGTCGTCGTCGATGTTGAGCGCGGCCCGTGCCGCGAGCTCGCCGCCGACGTGTGCCTGAACATTGGCGACGTCAGCGAGATCTCGTCCCGTCACCGGCAAGACCACGAAGCCGCGGCGCGGCTGCTGGGCCAACAATCCTTCGGCGCGCAGCTCGAACAAGGCCTCACGCACAGGTGTCACGCTGATGCCCAATTCCGCGGCCAGCTGATCCAGCCGCACGTACTCTCCCGCCGAGTAGGTGCCGTCGAAGATTCGCCTACGCACGTAGCGCGCAACGTCTTCCGATAGTTGCGGCCGTACGGCGAAATCGGGGGCGTTCACAGTCAAATCCGGTAGTCGGCCAGCAGCCGCCTGCTGATGATCTGCTTCTGAATCTCGCTGGTTCCCTCGCCGATGAGTAAGAACGGTGCGTCGCGCATCAGTCGCTCGATCTCGTATTCTTTGGAGTAGCCGTAACCACCGTGGATGCGGAAGCTTTGCTGGGTGACCTCCGAGCAGTATTCGCTGGCAAGGTATTTCGCCATGCCGGCGGCGACATCGTTACGTTCCCCGGAGTCTTTGAGCCGCGCGGCGTTGACCATCATCAGATGTGCGGCCTCGACCTTGGTTGCCATTTCGGCGAGTTGGAATGCAATGGCCTGGTGCTCGGCGATCGGCTTGCCGAATGTGTGTCGCTGCTGGGCGTATCGGACTGCGAGTTCGAAGGCCCGCACAGCGACCCCGCAGGCCCGCGCCGAGACATTGACACGACCGACCTCGATACCGTCCATCATCTGGTAGAAGCCCTGGCCCGGTACACCGCCCAACACGTCGTCGGCGCTGGCCACGTACCCGTCGAAGATGAATTCGGTGGTATCAATGCCCTTATAGCCCAACTTGTCGATCTTGCCCGGGATCACCAGCCCCGGTGCGACCTCGCCGAACCCGACCGGCTTCTCGATGAGGAAGGCCGTCAGGTTGCGGTGCGGCGACTCTGCTCCCTCATCGGTGCGCACCAACGCCGCCACCAACGTGGAGCTGCCGCCGTTGGTGAGCCACATCTTCTGGCCGTCGATGGTGTAGGTGGTGCCGTCGGGATTGCGTGCCGCGCGGGTGCGGATCGCTGCGACGTCGGAGCCCAACTCCGGCTCGGACATTGAGAACGCGCCACGGACTTCGCCCGTTGACATTCTCGGCAGCAGTCGTTGCTTCTGGGCTTCGGTGCCGTGTTGGCGCACCATGTAGGCGACGATGAAGTGGGTGTTGAGCACACCGGAGATGCTCATCCAACCGCGCGCCAACTCCTCCACGCACAGCGCGTAAGTCAGCAGTGACTCCCCCAGTCCGCCATACTCGGTGGGGATCATCATCCCGAACAAGCCCATGTCACGCATCTGGTCGACGATGGCCTGCGGGTAAGTGTCGGTTCGTTCGAGCTCGGGTGCGTTGGGAATGACTTCCTTCTCGACGAACTGCCGGACAGTGGCGATGATCTCGGTCTGAAAGTCGGTAAGGCCAACCGTCTGGGCAAGTCTGGTCATGCAACTCTCCTCTGATTAGCAGGCAATGGTTTTCGCGGTGGCCAGCCGCTCGATATCAGCGGTGCTCAACCCCAATCGACCGGTGAGAACGTCGACCGTGTCGATGCCGAGTGCGGGGGCCGGCCCACTCCCCGGGTGGGTGCCGTCGACGGCCATCGGCATGCCCGGTGCGAGATAGTCACCCAGTCCGTCTTGGTGTAGCCGGGAAAACAGCGGATTGTCCGTCACCCGTTGGTCTTCGGCAACCTGTGCGAAGCTCCGGTAGCGCTCGAACAAGACTGTGGTGGCCGACAATGCTGCGGTGATCTCGGCGGCGGAGTGCTCGCTGAACCAGGTTGCGAACAGGCCGCTCAGCACGTCTCGGTAGCGGTAGCGGTCGCCTTCGGTGCTGAAGTCGGCACCGAGGGCTTCGCCAAGCGCGGACATCGCGGCGCCGGTGCCCGTGACCTCGACCAGGTCGCGGAAGTGCCGCTTGGTCAACGTGACAACCATGAATGCGGCGCCGTCGCGGCTGGTGAAGTCCTGACCGTACTGACCGTAGATGGCATTGCCCACTCGTGGGCGTTGGGTGCCGTTGACTTGCGGCTCGGTCAACAGGCCCAGGTTGCCGGCGGTGGCAAGTGCGACATCTTCCAGTGCGAGAGTGACTTTGGCGCCCTCACCGGAATGGTCGCGACGGCGCAGCGCGGCGGTCACCGCCAGTGCGGCGTACAACCCGCAGCACACATCCCAGGCCGGCAGCACATGGTTGATCGGACCGCCGTGCTCAGCCGGGCCGGTGACAAGCGGGTAGCCGGTCGCCGCGTTGACCGTGTAATCCACGGCAGTGGAACCGTCGCCACGGCCGAGTAACTGGACGTGGATGATGTCGGAGCGCAGCGCGACTAACCGCTCGTAGGACAGCCACGACAGCCCCGCGGCGTTGGTCACCACGACGCCGTCCCCTTCGACGATTAGCCGCTGGACCAACTCCTGGCCGTCGGGTGAGCGTAAATCGATAGTGACCGACCGCTTGCCTCTGTTCAGTCCGGTCCAGTAGATCGAGGTGCCACTGGCTGCCAACGGCCAGCGGTTGACGTCGGATGCGCCGCCAATCGGGTCGACTCGAATCACTTGCGCGCCCAATTGATTCAGCGTCATACCGCACAACGGTGCGGCGACGAAGCTCGACACCTCGACGACTATGACATCGTCTAATGGCATATTCACGACGCAACCCGTTCAAACACCGCGGCCAGTCCCTGGCCGCCACCGATGCACATGGTTTCCAGGCCGTAGCGGGCTTGGCGTCGTTGCAGTTCGCGCGCCAGCGTGGCCAGCATCCTACCGCCGGTCGCGCCGACCGGATGGCCCAGCGAGATTCCGGATCCGTGCACGTTGGTGCGCTCCCGATCCGATGCGGTGAACCCCCACTCCCGCATCACCGCGAGCGCTTGGGCCGCGAACGCCTCGTTGAGCTCGATGAGCTCAATGTCGCTCAATTGCAGCCCTGCTTTGGCCAGTGCGACCTCGGTGGCGGGCACCGGACCGATACCCATGACGTTGGGCGCCACTGCCGCAGCCCCCCACGACACCAGCCGGACCAGCGGCGTGAGGCCCAGTTCGTCGGCCTTCTGTGGCGTGGTCACCACGCACATCGACGCTGCATCATTTTGTCCGCTGGAGTTCCCGGCCGTCACCGTCGCCTCCGGGTCATCAGCCAGCAGAACCGGTTTGAGCTTGCTCAGCGACTCGACCGACGTGTCGGCACGCGGATGTTCGTCGGTATCGGTCAGTTCTTCACCCTGGCGCGTGCGCACCGCGACGGGGATGATCTCTTCGGCCAGGATGCCGTCCTTCTGCGCGGCCACCGCCCGCCGGTGTGAAGTCACCGCGAGTTCGTCCTGCTCCTGGCGCGAGATCTCGTATTGCCGGCGCAAGTTCTCGGCGGTCTCCAACATGCCGCCGGGCACCGGGTAGTGGCGACCGCCGGCGGTCGTCCGCCCGCGAGCGAGCCCGTCGTGCACCCGCACACCGCCGCGGGCACCGCCCCAACGCATGTCGGTCGAGTAGAACGCCACGTTGCTCATGCTCTCCGCGCCACCGGCGACGACGAGGTCGTTGTCGCCGCTGGCGACTTGCAGGCACGCCTGGATGACCGCTTGCAGCCCTGAGCCGCAGCGGCGGTCGACTTGCATGCCCGGCACCGTCACCGGCAGTCCCGCGTCGAGTGCTACCACCCGTCCGATCGCCGGTGCCTCGCTGCTGGGATAGCAGTGGCCGAGGATGACGTCGTTGACGGCTTCCACTGGGATACCGGTTCGCTTCAGCAGCCCGGTCAGCGCGGCGACACCGAGGTCGACGGCGGTCAGCGACTTGAACATTCCGCCGTAGCGACCGATCGGTGTGCGCACGGGTTCACAGACGACGGCTTCTCTCGGCCCGGTCACATGAACCGTCCGCCGGTGACGTCCAGGACCGTGCCGGTCATGTACGACGACAGGTCGGAAGCCAAGAACAGCGCGACGTTGGCGACTTCGGCCGGCTCACCGGCGCGGCCCATCGGGACTTCAGATACCTTGTCGTCCCAAATACGTTGCGGCATCGCTTCGGTCATCGCCGAGCGGATCAAGCCGGGCGCGATTGCGTTTACCCGTACACCGAGGTGGGCGAGCTCCTTGGCGGCGGCCTTGGTCATCCCCACGATTCCGGCCTTGGCCGCCGAGTAGTTGGTCTGCCCGACCATCCCGACCTTGCCCGACAGCGACGACATATTGACGATCGCGCCGCGCTTGTTCTCCCGCATGATCCCGGCGGCCTTCCGGAGGCCATTCCAGGTTCCCTTCAAATGCACCGCGATGACTTGGTCGAACTGTTCCTCGGTCATCTTGCGCATCGTCGCATCGCGGGTGATCCCGGCGTTGTTGACCATGATGTCCAAGCTGCCGAACCGGTCGACGGCGGCGGCGACCAACGCGTCGACGTCGGCTGCGAGCGTGACATCGCAGCGCACCGCGAGCGCGACATCATCGCCGCCGAGTTGCGTGGCCGCGGCCTGCGTTGCCTCGAGATTCACATCGCCAAGCACGATGCGCGCACCCTCGGCGACGAACCGCTCGGCGATCGCGAATCCCAATCCCTGGGCTCCACCGGTAACGACTGCGGTTTGACCGGTCAGCAATGACACCTGATCACCATCCTCTTCGTGCTCGGACCCCCGACATCTTCGCACATCATATTTCATATATGATCGCCCTGGGTTTGGGCGGCTGCCGCCGTCCGGAAGGGAGTGCGGACTTTCATGGCCGCTGCCGCCGTCGACGACGACGATTTTCAGCAGATCCTTGCGCAGACTCGCCAATTCGTCCGCACCGCCGTCATCCCGCGCGAGCAGGAGATCCTGGCTAGCGACCGGGTGCCCGACGACCTTCGCGAGCAGGCCAAGAAGATGGGGCTGTTCGGATATGCCCTCCCGCAGGAGTGGGGTGGACTCGGTTTGGACCTCGCCCAAGACGTCGAACTCGCGATGGAGTTGGGCTATACCTCGCTGGCGCTGCGCTCGATGTTCGGCACCAACAACGGCATCGCCGGCCAGGTCTTGGTCGGCTTTGGCACCGACGAGCAGAAGTCGCGCTGGCTGGCGGCGATGGCCTCCGGCGACGTCGTCGCCTCGTTCGCGCTGACCGAGGCCGGCGCCGGGTCGAATCCGGCTGGACTGCGCACCAAAGCCGTTCGCGAGGACGATGATTGGGTGATCTCCGGCGAGAAACGCTTCATCACCAATGCACCAGCGGCCGACCTGTTCGTGGTGTTCGCCCGCACCCGGGCCGCGGACGACGCGGGTCCGGGCATCGCAGTGTTCTTGGTTCCCGCGGATGCCGCGGGCGTCGAGGTCGGCGCCAAGGACGCGAAGATGGGCCAGGAAGGGGCGTGGACGTCCGACGTCCGCTTCACCGACGTCCGGGCACCCGGCGACGCGCTGGTCGGCGGTAGTGAGGATGTCGGCTATCGGGCGGCCATGACCTCCTTGGCCCGCGGCCGGATCCACATCGCCGCGCTGGCGGTGGGAGCCGCGCAGCGGGCACTGGATGAATCGGTGACCTATGCGGCCACCGCCACCCAGGGCGGCTCCCCGATCGGCAATTTTCAACTGGTGCAAGCCATGCTGGCCGACCAGCAGACCGGGGTGATGGCCGGGCGCGCGATGGTCCGTGAGGCTGCCCGGCTGTGGATCACCGACCAGGACCGCCGGATCGCACCGTCGGCAGCAAAGCTGTTCTGCACCGAAATGGCCGGCAAGGTCGCAGATTTAGCGGTGCAAGTTCACGGCGGCAGTGGCTACATGCGCGAAGTTCCGGTGGAACGGATCTACCGCGACGTTCGGCTGCTGCGACTCTATGAGGGGACCAGCGAGATTCAACGCCTGATCGTCGGATCGAATCTGGTCAGGGCGGCGTCGAAAGGACAGCGTGCATGAGCGGTCGGCTGACGGGCAAGGTGGCCTTCATTACCGGAGCGGCGCGGGGCCAAGGTCGCGCGCACGCCGTCCGGATGGCCCGCGAGGGCGCCGACATCATCGCCGTCGATGTCGCGGGCAAGCTGCCGTCCTGTGTGCCCTACGATTCGGCCACCCCGGAGGATCTCGCCGAAACGGTGCGCCTGGTGGAAGCCATTGACCGTCGAATCTTTGCCTCCAGCATCGACATTCGAGACTTTGACGGACTGCGCGAGGCAGTCCGCGACGGCGTGACGACGTTGGGACGACTGGATATCATCGTCGCCAACGCCGGTATCTCGGCACCGCAGGCCTGGAACGACATCACCCCCGAATCGTTTCGGGATGTCATGGACGTCAACGTCACCGGCACCTGGAACACCGTGATGGCGGGCGCGCAATCGATTATTGACGGTGGCCGCGGTGGGTCGATCATCTTGATCAGCTCCGCGGCCGGGATGAAGATACAGCCGTTCATGGTGCACTACACGGCCAGCAAGCACGCCGTGACCGGGATGGCCCGCGCGTTCGCCGCCGAGCTGGGCAAGCATTCGATCCGGGTCAACAGCGTACATCCGGGACCGGTGAATACCCCGATGGGCAGCGGCGACATGGTCGCCGCGATCACCAGCACCGCCGAAACCAATCCACAGCTGACCAATATGTTGACCCCGTTTCTGCCGAGTTGGGTGGCCGAGCCGGAAGACATTGCCGACGCGGTGTGCTGGCTGGCCAGCGATGAATCACGCAACGTCACGGCAGCCCAGATCGCGGTCGACCAAGGCTCTACGCAGTACTGATGGGCCGACGCTCATCCGCGCGAGCGTGCGTGTCCCCGGCCGACACGCCGGTCTAATTACCGGGTTTGCGCACGCTCGCGCCGAAGGAATTCAGCCGCCGATCAGGTCCAGCGTGCCGAGATCGCGGATCGCCTGGCAGCCGCGGCTCAGCATGGTCAGCACCATCTCGTCGCCGCGGTCGGTGGCCGTGGCGAACGCGAAGCCTAGCGCGGAGATCAGCAGGGCTTGCGGCATACCGAGTCGGTAGTCGCGCCAGCATGTTTCACGGTCATAACCGGTGACGCCGTGGCCGATGAGCCTTCGATGATATTCCTCGACAAGGTCTGCTTCGATCGCAGAGCGTAGTTCGGGCTTGAGGCTGGTGGCGGTGAAGTAGGCGAGATCGCGCGCAGGGAGGCCAACGCCCAGCGTCTGCCAGTCGACCACCGTGATGTTTTTGGTGTCGTAGTTGAACAGCATGTTGTCGAGTCGGTAGTCGCCGTGCAGCAGGGAGAAGCGGTTTTGTTCGGCGAGCAGCCAGGGCGTCACCAAACCCATGGTGGTTATGAAGGTTTCCCGGTCGACCATGCTCATCCGGTCGCCGAGCTTGTCCAGCGTGATGTCAGCGCTCATCTGCGCGACCTCGCCCAGGCCGTTGGCCAACGCTTCATCGGGCCGGGCGAAGGCAATGCCGGGGAAATCCAGCCAGATCGGATCGCACCAGCTGGGTCCGTGCAAGCCGGCCAACGCTGTGACGGCGAGCCGTGCTTCCTGCTCCCCGCATCCGGCGATTTGGTCACCCTGTACCGCTGGCGCCTGGTCGGCGAGCAGCAGCGCGTACTCCATCGCGTTCTCGGTGATCGCGCAGTAGAAGCACTGCGGTACCGGTACCTCGACCCGGTCAGCCACTCCGGCGTAGAACGCGCATTCGCTGCGGTAACCGATCGTCACCCGGTCGCGCACGGTGTCGTCTTGCGCGGGCAGTTTGATCACAAAGGTGGCCGGCAAACCGTCCGGATTGGCCGTGTAGCTGGCCGTCACCCGATACGTCGCCCCGGTTTGCCCGGTGCCGATCGCCGTGACGTCGACCGTGGACACCGCGATTGCCGAGCCGCGATCGCTGAGCACTTCCGACAACCATTCGCGGGTGACGTCGGCCGGGTATCGCGGCATCGGCCCGTTTGTGTGTTCAGTACCCATCGCCGAGATATGCCTCCGGGTGTCACCAGTGCTCGGACGATCCCGCCCGACTGACACGACAACTGTAAGGCATACGGCATGAGCGGACGTGAAGTCCTCATACGATGCCGCGCCTCTACCGGGTCGGATTGAATTCGAGGTGCAGTTCGGTCAGTCCCCGCATTTGCCAGGTCGGCTCATAGCTGTAGCGACGAGCGTCCGGCGGGCCGTGTACCGCCTCGCAAATGGTGATGTCGGACATTCGGTCAAGGATGCGGTTGAGCGAAATCTGTCCCTCGGCGCGGGCCAGCGGTGCGCCGGGACAAGAGTGGTTGCCGCGCCCGAAGGCCACGTGCTCGCGCACGTTGGGGCGGTCGAGGCGGAAACGGTCGGGTTCCTCGAACTTTCGCGCATCGCGGTTACTGGCCCCAGGCAGCAACATCACGGTGCAGCCAGCCGGAATCGGAACATCACCGATCGTCGTCGAGGTGCGTGCCATGCGGAAGTGGGACTTGACCGGACTTTCCATTCGCAGTGTCTCCTCGATGAAGGCTGGAATGCGGTCACGTTCGGCACGCAGCTGCGTTTGGAGGTCAGGATGTTCGGCGATCGTCCTCAGCCCGAAGCTGAGCAATTTCGTCGTTGTTTCCTGTCCGGCCGCAAACAGGAACGTGGCGAGCCGAACCACGTCGATGATATCGGGAGTTGACCCGTCCGGATATTTCGCCAGAGCCAGCTGCGTCAACACGTCCTCACGTGGCTCTCGCCGACGTTCGGTGATGTGGGCAGAGAACTTGTCGTCGAGCCACTCCAACGGATTGTGGGCACGTGTCACCGAATCGTCCTCGATCCCGCCGGAAAACTGGCCGGAAAACACGGCACGGAATTCTTCGTGGTCTTCTGCCGGGACGCCGAGTAGATCGGCAATGACCAGCCCCGAGAACGGCCTGGCGTAGTCATCGAGGAACTCGCATTTGCCGCGGAACACGAATTCGTCGAGCTGCTGATCGGCGAGCCGCCACATGAAGTCTTCGTTTTCCTTGAGCCGCT
Source organism: Mycobacterium sp. NGS62 (assembly GCF_059812285.1). Lineage (NCBI taxonomy): Bacteria > Bacillati > Actinomycetota > Actinomycetes > Mycobacteriales > Mycobacteriaceae > Mycobacterium > Mycobacterium sp. NGS62. Next base: position 995,462 of record NZ_JCALCK010000001.1, read on the forward strand.
TAGGAGTTAACAGACGGCTGAGCAGTCCGCGGGTCCGCGTGTGATGCGGTGGGTCTTGGGTGACGATGTGTTCGCTCATCGGGATCTGCGAACGGTGTTGCTCGATGAGCGCACTGATGTCGTCGCCCTCTGGCTCGAAGGGCAGGCCGGAAAACGGCCCGGCGACCGACACGCACGCCGAGAACGCCGGGTCCCTGTACACCGAGAGGGCATCGGCATGTCCGGTCACGGCCACCACGTCGTGCTGTGAATCCCGCCGCACCGGGCACTGCGCGCGAAGAAAGTCGAAATATGGATAGGGGTCCGGGATCAACGACGCGTCGGAGAAGTAATCGACTGTTTCGAAGTCGCGCACGGTGGCCTCCTACCAACTCGTATGACACCGCACATGCGGTGACCCCACAGTCGGACTCTATGTTGGAACAAATATTAGGTCAAGTCGTGCTCGCAGTGCGTCTGTCGGCTCGCTACTGCACCACCGTCGTGGTTTCAGCTGCCCGCGCGGCGGTGAGATCCATGATGGTGTCCAGGTTGTGCGCGATATCCTCAGCCGTCAGCGGCGATTTGGTCAGCCCCTGCGTGTGGACGATGGCGATGCGAGCGACCGAGCCCATGCCCGCCTGCAGAATCTCGCCGTTGAGGGGGCACGATTCGTGCGCCAAGAAGGCGGCCGCCGGGGCGCACATTTCCGGAGGCATGCTGGCGTTGATCTCTTCCATGACCTCTTTCGGCATGTCCAGAACGGCCGACAACCGCTCGGAGTGTGAGGCCGACATCCGGGTATAGGCCCGCGGCGCAACAGCATTGACTCGGATTCCATGGGCGAGGCCCTCGGTGGCCAGATTCCGGGTGAGGCCGAACACCGCTCCCTTGGCCGCGCCATAACTGGTCAGCTCCGGAATACCGCCCAGCATGGCCTCGGAGACGGTGTTGACGATGCGGCCGTATCCAGTGCGGACGAAGTGCGGCCACGCGGCTCGGCTCACGAACAGTGTGCCGAAATAGTGCGCGTCGAGCATGGCGCGGTGTTGCTCGATGGAGAGTGCGTCGAAGGCGCCGGGGTCGTGGATGCCCGCATTGTTGATGACCGCATCGAGGCGTCCAAATGCGTCGATCGCGGTATCGACGATGCGTTGTGCGCCGCGCTCCTCGGCCACCGAGGCATGGCATGCTACCGCCCGTCCACCGTGGTCGTTGATCTCGCCAACGACGTCCTCAGCCGGTGCCGGCGACGCCCCGCCGCCGCCAATCCCGACGCCGTAATCGGCGACCACGACACGAGCGCCCTTCGCGGCCAGCAGTAACGCGTGGCTTCGCCCTATCCCGCGGCCGGCTCCGGTCACGACAACCACGCGGTCGTCAAAGCGCAACTCCGTCAGCACATCGCCGAGGGCATCGACGTCATCGAGATCGTCAAACCGCTGCACTGATGCCCTCCTTCAGCCCGCGGGATACCCCACCGACTTGACTTCGGTGTACTGGTCGAATCCGGCCACCCCGTTCTGGCGGCCCACCCCGCTGTACTTGTATCCCCCGAACGGGGTATCAGCCCCGTAGGGCGCGCCACCGTTGACGCCCATGAAGCCGGCCCGGATCCGCCGCGCCACCGCCAGCGAATGCTCCAGCGAGCCCGACATCACATTGCCCGCAAGTCCGTACGCACTGTCGTTGGCGATGCGGATCGCGTCCTCTTCGTCGTCGAACGGGATGACGGCCAGCACCGGGCCGAAAATCTCCTCTTGCGCGATGGTCATCGAGTTGTCCACGTCAGTGAAAAGGGTTGGCCGAACGAAGAATCCTTTGTCGAATCCGGTGGGCGCATCTGGTCCGCCGACCAGTGCGGTGGCGCCCTCTTCGACGCCCTTCTTGATGTAGCCCATCACGCGGTCGCGCTGCACCTCCGAGATCACCGGACCGCACAGGGTCCCGGGATCCTGCGGGTCACCGCACGTGACGTTCTCGTAGATGCCCTTCAGGATCGCCACCCCCTCGTCGTAGCGAGAGCGCGGCAGCAGCATCCGGGTCGGGTTGGCGCAGCCTTGCCCGGCGTGCATACACGGCGCGATGCCGATCGCGCATGCCATTCCGAAGTCGGCGTCCTCCAAGACGATGGTGGCCGACTTGCCGCCGAGCTCGAGGAACAGCCGCTTCATCGTGGCGGCACCCTTCTCCATGATCCGCTTGCCGACCACCGTCGAGCCCGTGAATGAGATCAGGTCGACCTTGGGCGACAGCGTGAGCTCCTCGCCCACAAAGTGATCCGACGCGGTGACGACGTTGACTACACCGGCGGGGATATCGGTCTTTTCGGCGATCAGCCGACCCAACCGGGTCGCGTTGAACGGCGTGTTCGGCGCCGGCTTGAGCACCACGGTGTTGCCGGTAGCCAGCGCCTGACCGAGCTTGTTGATCGTGACCTCAAAGGGGAAGTTCCACGGCACAATTGCGCCGACCACACCTACTGGCTCCCGCCATACTTTGCGCGACGTCAGTGTGCCGGTGAGGCTGATCGTCTTGTCGCCGAGATCGGTTTCCCATGGGTATTCGTCGATCAACTTCGCGGGATAGCGCAGCCCGTCTTCCAGCGGGGCGTCCAGCTGCGGACCGAAGGTTATTGCCCGCGGCGAACCGACCTCGAGGATGAGCTCCTCGCGCAACTCTTCCCGCTCGGCGTCGATCGCGTCGTGCAGCTGCAACAGGCAACGCTGGCGCAACTTGTGGTCGGTGGACCAATCGGTTTCGTCGAACGCCCGCCGGGCGGCGTCGATGGCCAGGTGCATATCTTCTTTCGACGCGTCGGCAACCTCGCCGATGACCTCTTCGGTCGCGGGGTTGATATTGGCGAACGTGCCCGCGCTACCCTCGACCAGCTTGCCGTCAATCATCATCTTCGATTCGAAACGAATCGTGGAGGTGTCAGCCATTTTTCTCCGTCTCCTGGGTTGTGAGGGCGCCGAACCGCGGTTGTCCCATCATCAAACGAGTCATGTGATGAAGTCCAGCGGCAGGTAGTAGCCGGTTGGCGAGCAACAGCATCCGTGCATCGGGCCCCACCGAGCGCCGGACGAACGGCGCGCGCGCTTCGAGAGCCTTGGCCAGGCCTGCCGCGAAGCGCTCCGGCGGCCGCGCGGCGAGCTTCATCGCCAGTCGGCCCCGCCGGTCGATGGTGGCGTGTTGACGCGCATAGGGCCCTTCGAGATCGCGGCAATCCGTCGTGCCTGCGTCGGTGATGATCTCAGTGTCGTAGGTCCCGGTGACCAGGATTGTCACACCCAGGCCGAATGGCGCGATCTCACCGGACAGCGATTCGCCCCACCGCTCCAAGGCCCCCTTGGCTGCGGAATAGGCGGCCGTCGACGGCATGCCGCGCACCCCGCCCTGGCTGGAAACCATGACGATTCGCCCTCGGCCGGCGGCACGCATTGCCGGAAGCAGCGCATTCGTCAAAGCCACCGGCCCAAAGATGGTGGTGTGAAACATCCGCTCCCACAGGGCGCTCGGCGTTTCCTCAGCCATCCCGGCGGCAGAGATCCCGGCATTGTGCACCACCCCGTAGGGCGCACCGACGACTTCTTCGATCATCTTGGCGGCGGCGGCCACCGATGCGGAGTCGGTCAGGTCCAGTGGGATCCCGATCAACCGCGAGTCGTCGCCGTGCGCACCGGTGGCTTCGCGCAGCCGCGACAACCCCGGCTCCGGCGAACGCATTGCGGCCACGACGCGCCATCCCCGCCGATAGAGATGGACCGCCGAGGCAAACCCGAGTCCGCGTGACGCACCGGTGATGACGACGCTGCGCGGCTCACCCATTGCCCGGCCCGCACCGTCCCTCGTCGGCCGGCGGTTGGACCTCCGGCCGCCCGTTCGGCTGACCGCTCAACCAGGTCGACCAGATGCCCACCGAATACGGGCCAGGCTGGCCCTCCTTTTCGTAAAAGCCTTGGGGATCATAGATTTTGGCTTCCGGGTACGGCCACGCACAGGCGACCGTTCGCGACAGGTGAGTCATTTTGACCAGGGCAAACGTGCCGCCGTAGCAGAAGTAGCCGAGGTTGATCAGAACCAGCATCACCACGAACATGCCGAGGGTAGGACGGCTGGCGAAGATTTTCGCCCGCTGCGCCAACTTCTCGGCCACCGTGCGGCCGGTGTCGTCGCGGTACAGCAGCACCCCGGCCGGCACCATCACGAAGTTGACCGCCAATATCTCGAAGAGGAACGGGAACTGGTGCGTCTGACCGACGAAGATCGACCCGAACGGGACTTGGGAATAGATGTACATCCCGGTTTGAACCAGCGTGATCTCCAGCGCCGCGTCCAAGAGCATGCCGAACGGGAGGATGCAGATCGACAGGCTGATCAGCGGGTGGCGCCACACGAAGGAGTCGGCAGGCCGACGCGCCTGGATCCGGCGCAGCAACCAGATGCCCGGGAAATAGGGAGCCAGGTAGAACATGATGTAGCCCAGGACCACGAACGGCTCGACGGTTGGCGAGAGCGATACCAGGGGCCAGTCTTCGGGCAGGTGATGTAGCTCCGGGTTGTAGACCGCGAACGGCGCCCAGTTCATGATCGGGTCCTGCCAGACGATCAACGTCGTGACGATTCCCATCAACAGCACCGGGTGATACGGGTGCCGGCGCCACATGACCACATAGGTGACCGTGATGAGGACCATCACGACGATCGTGAAGGCTTCCAGGACGCCGAGCCAATGCTCGAACCCGAACAAGACCGGCACCGGCCGCGGCGGCGGCGACGCGGTGACCTCGGGGTTGCGGACCCGGTCGGACGTCAGGCCGGTACGGGCATTGGCGAGGAAGAAGACGAGCACGCCGACCGCGGCGGCTACCCATGCCCAGATCCACGGCGATCCTTTTCGCTGTGCGGGGGGCGGCGTTCCCGTGGTCGGCGTCGTTTTTTCTACGGTCATCGGTTATTCCTCTCCGAAACGGGCGAGGAGATCGGAGATGGCACACCTCACCACCCGCTTGCTGTGCGACCTAAAATTTGTTCAGACCCTAACGTGCCCTCTGCTCATCGTCAATCGTCGTGTCGGGCAAGGCGCGGAGTCACCTAGTTTTGTTGCGCTGCAACGAGCTAGTGGCGGCTGCGTCCGATCAGGCCGCTCGTCGCCACCCGGGCGGGGGTCTTCGTCCGCCGGACTACCGCCGCGTTCAGCCGTTTCACACTGTCCGGCGACGGGGCTACCTTCTGGTAGCGTTTTACCAAACATTCGGTCACCCGGCCTGGTCCGGTCTGCACCGGGCGACCACCGACGACTGCCGGGAAGACCCGGGATGGGAGCTGAGACCCGTGGAGGTGTCATGGTGGGTTCGCCCATGACACCGAAGCTGCGCCAAACCCAGCCGGGAGCTTCCGGCGAATCCACCGGTGGCGCCTACGACGACGGGACGCGCCGCACCGAGATCCTGCAGACCGCGGAATCGTTGATTGCCTCCTCCGGCCTGCGCACCTCGCTGCAAGAGATTGCCGATGCTGCCGGCATTCTGCCGGGTAGCTTGTACCACCATTTCGAATCCAAGGAAGCGATTCTCGTCGAGCTTGTCCGGCGGTATTACGCCGATCTGGAGCGCATCGGCGAAATCGCCCACGAAAAACTGGACGAGAGCTCACGGCCGGCCGCCGCGGCGATCATCGATCTGGGATCGGCCATCGCACGGTGCGCCGTGGCGCATCGTGCAGCACTGCAGATGTCGTTCTACGAGGCGCCCAGCGCGAATACGGAGCTGGTCGAATTGCTCCAACATCCGCCCGACGCGGTCCAACAGGCGATGCTGCAAACACTGCGTGCCGGCAGGTGGAGCGGGTACATCCGGGCGGATATCGATCTACCGACGCTGGCGGACCGGATCTGTCAGTCCATGATGCATGTCGGCCTCGATGTCATCCGGCATACCGCCGCGGCCGATCAGGCCGCTGCACTGTTGTGCCGGATCATGTTGGAGGGACTGGCCAGTCGACCGCACAGCGACGAGGAGTTGGATCATTCCAGCGCCTTCGTCGCTGCCGAGGCGGCCATCAAAACGTGGGCCGACGACCCGGATTCTGGGATCAACGACAAAGCAGTGCATGTCCGCGCGGTAGCTCGTGCCGAGTTCGGCCGCAAGGGATATGAGGTCACCACCATCCGGGATATCGCCTCGGCGGCAGGGCTGGGGACCGGCACGGTCTATCGGCTGATCGGCTCAAAAGATGAACTCCTCGGGTCGATCATGGAGTCGTTTGGCAAGAAAGCCGGGGGCGGCTTTGCCGCCGTTCTTCGGTCGGACGCCACGCCCACGGAGAAGTTGGATGCCCTGACCTGGATCAACATCAACGCCTTGGACCAGTTTCCTGACGAGTGGAAGATCCAGCTGGCATGGATGCGGCAGTCACCACCTGATACGCCCAATCCCGGGTTGTTGTTCACCATGCGGATGCGGCAACTGAAATCACTGCTTTCCGAGGGCATCCGGTCAGGAGACATCCGCATCGACACGCCCTCCATCGAGATGCTGGCGCGGTGTGTGATGGACGTTCTGTGGATGCCGGAAAATATCGTGCGCGCTCAAGGGACGGGCGCAGCCTTGATCAACGCCCGTGACACAGTGGTGCGCGGCGTTGCCGACCGCGACGCCGGCAACTAGCGGTATGCGGCGGCCGCCCTAGGCGCACTCAGCTATTGAAACCAAATATATGTTCTACGTAGAGTGCTTGCAGGTTGCAGTTCCACCGGAAGGAGAACAATGTCCGGTATCGAGCAGTTCCGGTACGACGGCAAGCGAGTACTCGTCGTCGGCGGCGCCACCGGCATGGGCGCTGCGGCAGCCAAGACCGCGGCGGCGCTCGGCGCCGAAGTAGTAGTCATGGACTGTGTGCCGGTGACTTACCAGGCGGCGCAAACAATAACGGTCGACCTGACCGACCAGACCTCGATTGACCGCGCACTCGATGAGATGAGCGGACCGGTCGATGCCGTCTTTTCAGCCGCCGGTATTGCTGATGGACCAAAGCTGATGCGGGTCAACTTTATTGGACATCGCCATCTGATCCAGCGGCTGCTAGACGGTGACCGGTTACGCCGCGGCTCGGCGATCTGTTTCATCTCCTCGGTAGCCGGTATGGGCTGGGAGAACGACTTGCCCCTCCTTCAAGACTTCTTGGCAACTCCCGATTACGACAGTGCCGATGCCTGGGTCTCGGCGCACGAGGCCGACGGCATCATCCACTACGGCTTCAGCAAAAAGGCCATCAATGCCTACGTGGCAACCCAGGCCTACTCGCTGTTGAAGAAGGGCGTGCGCATCAACGCCATCTGTCCGGGCCCGACAGATACGCCGCTGGCTCGTGCCAACGCCGATCTGTGGCTGACCTTCGCCCAGGATTACCGGGACGAAACCGGTTGCCAGGTCCACACGCCAGATCAGATGGCCAACACGATGGCTTTTCTGAACAGCGACGCAGCCTGTGGTATCAGCGGCATAACTCTGCTCGTCGACAATGGACACGTGATGTCGTCGCTGACCGGGGCATTTCCGCCGGGCAAGCCCATCATGGACTTGATCATGGGCCGGGTGACGCTCGCCTAGAGCGTGTGGCGCGGCAGGGTGATCGGCAGATCAAGCGAACTCAGCAGCCCTGCCGGCGCGTCCACGACATAGGGAATGGCATTGACGACCCGCATTGCGGTGGCCGCCATCGCGCCCCGGCCGGCGCCGGGGCCCTCAGCTTCGCCGAGCGTCATCGAGCAGTGGATGTCAGGGTCTCCCTCGATGTCCACGCGGTAGGTGGCGTCGCAGTCGGAGTTCAGCCAGTCCGGGGCCACGTCGCGGGCCATCCGGATGATGTGCTCGACCACGATCGCCTCGCGGCCATCGACGACACCAGCGGCACGGGTACTCACCGCGCCGCAAGTTCCGGCTGCAATCGTCCCGAACGCGACCTCGATGTCGCGATCGGTCAGCCGACGGTCGAGCGTGCCACGGATCTCTCGCACTTCGACCCCCAAGCCCTCTGCTATCAGGTGAATCGGTGCGTTCCAAGCCATCTCGATGAACCCCGGAGTGCTCAGCATCGGCTCGAAGTCGAGCGGACGGCCGAATCCCATCCCGTCCATCATGACGCTCGCCACCGGGTAGTGGTCGTTGAGCGCAACCTCGGTGACCCTCACTTGGCGAATCGTTTTCGACTGGGTCGAGAGCACCAGCGCGAGTTGATCCGAACCGAACCCGGGAAAGATGCCCGACGCGTAGAACGACACACTTCCCGATTTGGCAGCCGATTCGAGCTGATCCCGCCACTCAGCCTGAAAGTAAGCAGGCGGGTAGACCAGGCTGGTGGACGTCGTGGAGACCACGTTGATTCCGGCCTCGAGCAACCTCAGATAGTCGGGCACCGCGCCGGCGTCACGCTGTGGGCCGCTGGCGGTGTATACAACACAGTCCGGGCACAGCGCGATAAGCGCATCCGCGTCGTTGGTTGCCGCCAGGCCGATGGGGGCGCCACCGGCAAGCTCGCTCGCATCGCGACCGTCCTTGTCGGGCGAATGTACCCAGACGCCAACGAGTTCGAGGTCGGGGCGTCGCAGAATGGCGTCGATGGCGATCGAACCGACGCCGCCCGTTGCCCACACGACGACCCGAATTGGTTTCGCGGCCATGATTCTCCTCAGTCAGGATCGGTATTCGCGTGCGCGTCCGCGGCGGCTGCGACGGCGCGCTCGAGGTAGGGCCAAGCGAGGTCTGGCGGCAGCCCGGCGCATAGCGGCAGTAGCGGCAAACTCCGACCGCCGCGGACGTAGTCGATCGCCTCGTCCGAGGTCAAAACGCGATACGGGCCCGGTGCTTCGCGCAATTGAGCCACGTTTGTCGCGCGCGAAATGCTGGCCACCGTTACGTCGCCGTGCCGGTAGGCGGCTGCGGTCATCGCATCGTGTAGCAGATAGGGTCCGAGCTCGTTCCATGCCCGCTCGGGGTCGTCGGCGACGAACACCGTTGTAGGTGCGCTGCCGTCCGGAAACTGCGACAACCCCGGTTCGTTCCCACGGGCGCGGCATGTCGACTCGTAGAAGTCCTTGAGGCCCGGCGGGTTTGCCTGCGCAATAAACCCCAACCCATGCCTGGCCGCCCGTTGGGCCGCGGCTTGGCTGCCACCGGCGAGCATGATGAGCGGGCCGCCGCTTGTCGCGCACGGCGGCGTGACGTGAATGCGCCGTCCATCACGGGTGACGGCCCTGCCGCGCAGTAGGTCCAGCAGCAACGCGAGCCGCTCGTCGGCCAGCCGCCCGCGCTCCCGCATGTCGACGCCGAAGTGCTCGTATTCCTCGCTACGGTGGCCGATACCGAAGGCGTAGGAGACGCGTCCGTTGCTGATGATGTCCAGCACGCACATTTCTTCGGCTAGACGGACCGGGTCCCAGAATGGAATGACCACTGCCGCAAGCATTATGGCCAGCCGCGTAGTCCGAGCCGCAATCGCCGATGCGAGTATCAACGGAGCGGGCAGATGGCCGTCGTCGGCGCCATGATGCTCGGACAGGACTGCCACGATCGCCCCACGGGTTTCCGCCCACGAACACATCTCGATGGCCGCGGCGTAGAGGTCGCTCGTCGATGCCCCGATATCCGGTGCCCGCATATCGAATCTCAGGGTGAACATCAATACCGCTTCTCGGACCGATGCTGCGTCAAGCATCCACTCCTCTGGATTTGGCTCACAGGTCCCGTAAACCACGCCGACTATAACCTAATGTTTGTTCTCATCGAAAGTGCCCGGCTGGAACGCGGGACTTCGTTTCGAGCGTTGAGGGGAGCCCGTCGCAGTAAGCTTCACTTTTCGACCGCAGCGATTTGTCGCGGATGGGGGAAGGCAGGGGGCCGGTGAGAATCCGTTTCGTCGCCACCGTGCTGGCAGCTTCAGTGCTGGCGGCGGGCGCCGCGGGATGCACGCCCCATTCCGAATCGGTGCACCAGAAGACCGCTCGGGTGACGATCAACGGCCATACCCGTACCTCGCATGCTGTCTCATGTAGCCAGGTGCAATGGTTGTTGACCGCTGACATCGGCGCTGCGCCCGCCCGCGTCCAGGCGGTCATCGATTTGGGTCAGAAAAATCCCACGCCTGAGTCCGTCCACATCGATAACTTCGAGGGCTTTACCGGGGTCGCCGACGCCGGTATCGGCAAGGCGAAGGCCGTTTTCTCCCGGGATACGTACACCATCACCGGCACCGCTCAAGGCACCGACCCCGACAATCCCAATACGCCGGCAACCGCTGACTTCACAATCGAAGTGAGCTGTTGACTAGCCGGCTGTGACCCGCCACTCGGCAGCATCGTGTTGCTGTTGCCAAAACTCGCCGAAACGTCCGTCTGCGGAGAGTAATTCGTCGATGGCGCCGTCCTCCACCACTCGACCGTTTTCCAGAAACAGCACTCGGTCGGCATGACGAATGCTCGCCAACCGGTGGGCCACGATCACGCCGGTGCGCGCAAGCGGATCGACGGTGAGGGCGTCGGCCACCGCTGCCTCGTTCTCGGTGTCCAGAGCGCTGGTTGCCTCGTCGACCAGCAGGACAGGGGCGGATTTCAGCAGCGCCCGTGCGATGCTGACCCGCTGGCGCTCGCCGCCGGACAGCGCCGAACCGGCCTCTCCCACGACCGTTTCAGCGCCATCGGGCAGCCTGCCGTTGAGCTCGTCGACGCGCGCCAGCTCTACCGCCCGCGCATACACTTCGTCGCGGGCAACAGGGTCTCCGGCAAGCACGTTTTCGCGGATCGTGCCGTGGAATAGATACGGATGTTGAAACACCACACTGGTTGTCGCGCGCCGCGCTTCGGCATCCAGCGTCACGGCGTCGACGCCGTCGATGAGGACCCGACCTCGAACCGGCTCGTGCAAGCCGGCGATCAGCGCCAAGATCGTGCTCTTGCCCGATCCGGAGGGCCCGACAATCGCGGTCGTGGTCCCCGGCTCGAGTGCAAAGCTGACCCCCTCGAGCACCGCTTCCGCGCCCCCGCTGCCGTAGCCGAAGGTGACGTTGTCGAACTCGATGCGCGGCGCCGCATTGCCGGACAGCGTTTCGGTTCCGGCACCCATGACCGGTGCGGTGAGTACGGCATGGATGCGGTCGAGGGTGGCGCGGGTGCTCTCAAGGGCCGGCGCCAACTCGCTGATGGTGGTGAACGGCTCCAGGTAGCGGACGATCACGACGATCAGGGCGATAGATTCGGGCACGGACAGCGTGCCGGTCACCGTGAGCGCCGTGGTCGCGCCCGCCAGCAGGATCAGTGACAATTGGCTCGCCAGACTGAACAGCAGCTGACCCGGAATCTGCATCAGCAGCAACCGCATTGCCGTTCCGTGCTGGGCAGCCAGCGCGTCGCCGACCAGGCTTCGCGCCGGCTCGACGCGCCGCGCGGCTCGCAGTGCCTGTTGGGTTCGGGCGAACTCGATAATCCGCTCGGTCAGCGCGGTGTTGGCCTCGCCCGCGGCGGTATCGGCGCGACGGGCAAGGCGTGCGGAGGCGCCCAACGCGCCCAGCAACAACGGCACGCCGCCCAGGGCGGCCAACGCAAGCTGCCACGAAATCGGCAGCAGGGCAACAGCAATCGCGGTCGGCAGCAGGATCGCGGTGGCCAGTGGCGTCAGCAGATTGACAACCAGACCGACGAGTTCCGGACCGGTTGCGGCGATCGCCTGGCGTGCCGTCGCGGTGTTCTCGGCAGTGAACCAATCCAGCCGGACATCTGGAAGCCGCTGCGCCACATCATGCTGGGTGTGGTCGAGCACCGCGAAACCCAGATCGAAACCGATCCGCGCGGTCGCGGTGTCGACCGACCATCCGGCCACCGTCGCGGCGCTGAGCCAGCCCAGCCACACCAGCGCGCGGTGCGGGGCGTCGCTGAATAATGCGCCCACCAGCGGGACCAACAACACCGTTCCCGCTGCCCGTACCCCGACAGAGACCACCGCCAGCACCGTGTAGGTGATCACGTTGGCACGCCGATCTTCCGGAACGAGGCGTATCCACGTGGGGATCATCGCGCTACCTCCTGAACGGCCGTGTCGGCCATCGGATTGCGGCGACCGCTATCCCAAAGTCGTCGATAGCGGCCGTCCGCGGCGAGCAGCTCGTCATGAGTGCCGCGTTCAGCGACCCGGCCCTGGTCGAGCACGACGATCTGGTCGGCTGCGGTGACGGTGTGTAGTCGATGGGCGATCACCAGAACGGTGCGTTCCCGGGTCAGCCGGTTGAGCGCTTGCTGGACAAGGTATTCCGATTCTGGGTCGGCGAATGCCGTGGCCTCGTCGAGGATCAGGATGGGAGTATCCGCGAGTATCGCGCGGGCAATCGCGAGCCGCTGCCGTTCGCCGCCCGACAGCTCGCAGCCCGCCCCCAGCACGGTGTCGTAGCCATTCGGCAATTGCAGGATCCGCTCGTGAATTTGCGCCTCACGAGCCGCGGCCTCCACCTGTGCGGCGGTGGCGTCGGGAACGGCCAACGCGATGTTCTCGGCGACGGTGCCGTGCACGAGTTGAGTTTCCTGCAAGACAAACCCGACCCGTCTGTAGAGCTCGTCGGCGCTCAACGCCCGAATATCCTGCCTGCCAACGTATATCGCGCCGCAATCGATATCGTGGAAGCGGGCCACCAGGGCTGCCAGCGTCGACTTTCCAGACCCAGATGGGCCGACAAGAGCGGTAACCGTGCCCGGTCGCAACGTCAGCGATACGTCCTTGAGCACCGGAACGCCGGGCCGGTAGCCGAAGCTGACACGGTCGATTACCACCGTCCCGGCCGACTCACCGTCCGAGGCGTCGCGCGCTTGATCCAGCACGCTGAGGTCGGGCTCGTCGAGGGCGATCTGAAGCCGACGAGCGGCCGAGAACCCGGCGCCGATGCCGCCGATGCCATATGCGATACCGAGCAGTCGCGCACCGAATGTGGTTCCCAACAAAAAGAACGGCAACAGGTTTACCGCATTCATCTTGCCCGCGACGACCAGCAGGGTGCCGGCTACCGCGATCAGCCACAAAAATGTCGACGGGCGGGTGGCCAGATCCATCAAAGTTTTCTTGCCGACGAGGGGACGCTGCCAGGTGACCAGGAATTCGATGTACTCCTCCAACCGGCCGCGGAAACTCGAGGCGGCGGCACCGCCGAAGACCCGAATTACCGGCTGACCCTCGAGATACGCAGCGGCTTCGCCGCTCATCTTCTCGGCCCATCGCTGGGATTGAACGATGCGCGGACCGGACTGAACCGTGATCACCGAGGTCAGCACCAGGTAGACTAGAACGGGCGCAAACAGGACGAGCGCGACTCGCCAGTCAACCACGAATAGGTAGACCAGCACGGCCACCGGCGCGATGACCGCGGCGACCGCGTCCGGAATGGCATGCGTCACCAGGTAATGCAGCGACAGGGTGTCGTCCTGCACCAATTGCTTGATCGAGCCCGATCCTCGTGCCGTGAACCAGCCCAGTGGCAGCCGCGACAGCTTGCTCAGCAATCGCGAGCGCAAGTCGCTGGCGAATCGTGCGTCGACAACGTGCAGCCATAACGTCAGTGCGGCGCCCAGAACGGTACTCACCCCGAGCAGCGTGACAGCCGCGATACCGAGTGCCCACAACCGGGACGGCTCGGCGCGAGACATCAAAAGCTGTGCCAATTCCACCAGCAGCACGAAGGGCGCGAGCTGCAGCAGCGTGAGCACTGCCTGCAACACACCGGAAAGAATCAGCGCAGGGCGCAACGGCGCAAGCATCCGGCCGGCCGCCTGGGCGCGCCAGCTGCCGCGGGCTCGCGCGGCGGCGGCGGGTTTCGGCTCCGCCTGCACCTGCTGTGCTGCAATGCTTTCCGCCGCCCCTGGCGGCTCAGCACCACGGCGGGTGCCCATCTCGCGCCCCGCGCTCCAGTAAGCCTGAGCATGTATCTCTGACTTGGGAAAACCGAATTCGTCACGCAGTCGCTTCCGGACATGCTTGAGGGTTGTGGCCTCCGGTGTTGCCCAGGCATACCAGTTCGACCAGTCTCGGCTCTCGACTACCGCGGCCAGCGATTGCTCGTCACGTCGTGCGGCCCAGTGCACGCGCAGCCGAGGATGCTGCGCGAGCGGGATCAGCGTGTCGTTGTCGTCGTGTTGCTCGAGGTACAGTTCGATCGGAATATCCTCTGGGACAGTTCCGATGATTCCGTTGATGCCGGGGATCGATGCAGCGTCGCCGATCAACAGATAGCCTGCCGGCTGCTCGCCGGGTATGTCGAACCGCGACGAGCCCATCAGCGACATCACCGCGATCGTGGCGCCTGGTTCGACGGTGCGTGCCCATGTCGACGCCGGACCGGCGGGGTCGTGCAGCACGACGTCGACCGCGAAACGGCCGGCGTCGGGGTCAGCCTCGGAGATGGTGTAGGCGCGTTGGAACTCGGTGTTGGACCCGTCTGGGTCGGGAAACCAAAACCGCAGCCACGCTGCGGGTTCAGCCATCACCTCATCGAACAAAGTGGGTGACGTCATGCGTATCCGCACGAAATGCGGGGCAATCCGGACAGTTTCGAGCACCGTCGCCACGTGATCGCGCGCGCCGAAGCTCCGCAACATTACACGCTGGAACCCGCGCGCCATCAGCGGTCCTTTCCCGCGGCGGATTCCGCCACGACTTCGGTGATCGGGCGCCCCGGCGGAATCGACGCGACCAGACCCCGGATCGAAGCGGCCAGCAACAGCCGCACGAACTCTGTACTCGACAGCTCCGGCAACGAGACGTGGGCCGGACCAAGCTGCGCGTCACCGGCCAACCGATCGGCAACGGCGTCGCGCTCCAACTCGAATCCACGAGCCTGGTTCCCGGCGGTTGCGTTGGCGTTGCTCTCTTCTCGAGCAGCAAGGCTGATCGCCAGCGTGGCCACGGCGCTGCTCAGCACCATCGCCGCGTCGGCGGCGTACCCTCGTCGGCTCAGCGCCTCCATCTCGTTGGCCAACAACCGCGTACCCGCGGCGCCGCGTGGGAACAGGACCTGTAGATAGGACGCGAGTCCTGGGTGTTCCGCGGTGAAGTCCAGCAGTTGCAGCCCGAAGGACAGCAGGTGCTGTTCGATGCCGGCGCTCAGATCGTCGTACAGCTCGAGTTCGGCGAGCACGCTTTCACCAACCAGACGCTCGAGCTCCCATCGTCCGTCGACATGCCGATACAGGGCTGTTGCCGATACCCCGAGGCGCGCCGCGACCGCATTGACGCTTAGCCGTTGCATCCCCAGCTCACGGCCCACCCGCACCACGTCATCGATCGCGATGAGCGGAGGTCGCCCTCCAACACGGGACGCAACGGTTCGCACCTGGCACACCACTTCAGCTCGGTAAGTTACCCCCACAAACTAAGGGTCTCCTTACTAAAGGTCAACCCGTCATGTCGGTGGCCGCTCGTAACATCTGCTGCATCAGGAGAGGAACCATGACTAGACACAGTTGTTTGCGGTGCGGACTTGAAACCCGTTGCTCACAAGACAGTTGGCCCGACCGTCACCCGGCCGCCGCTGTCGCGTTCGCGGTGCCGGTAACCATCATTGGACTCGGTTCAATCGCCGCCTATCCGTGGCTGTTCGTGCCGCTACTCGCGCTGGCCGGTGTGGCGTACGTCGTGGACCGTGAACATCGGCGCCGCGCAGCGTTGGCCGCTCGCGCCGACTACGAACACCGGGCGCTTGCGGCTGTTCCGCCGGTAGTGCCGCTACCTGTCTGGCAGGCACACTCGCTGCCGTGGCAGAGCGTCCACCAGTTGCGCACCTAGCCACTGGGGATCTCAGAGCGTCGTTGAAGCCTGCGACCTCGCATCGCCACTGTCTAGCAGCACAAATGCCGTTATCGAAACGGTGCGGGCGGAGGGACTCGAACCCTCACGCTCTTTCGAGCACGGGCACCTAAAGCCCGCGCGGCTGCCAAATTACGCCACGCCCGCAAGCCCAGCGATCGTACCGCTCAGCTTGCGGACGAATCTGTCGGTGGTCCCTCCTAACTTGGGTTCAGAACGGCAGCGAAAGAGGCAGAAGAATGCGATCCGCGGAGGAGTTCGCAGCAGTGCAGCGTCTAATCGCCGCTGGCCTCAATGACTGCGCGATCGCGCGAAAGACCAGAATTCCACGATGCACGGTGCGGGATTGGCGCCGAGGTCGGGGCAACTCTGCGGTTCGGCGCGGATCGCCCTGCACCCACGACTACTCCGGCCTACCTGCGGATACATACAGCTATCTACTCGGTCTTTACCTCGGTGACGGGTGCATTTCCCGACATCCCCGAGCATGGCGTCTCAGGATCACCCTCGACGCCAAATACCCAGGAATCATCGACCGCTGCCGCCTGGCTATCGACACGCTGTTTCCAGGTCAGCACGCATCGGTCGAGCCGCAGCACCCGAAGCGATGCGTTGTCGTATCGCTGTATTCGAAACACTGGCCGTGTCTGTTTCCTCAGCACGGCCCCGGCAGGAAGCACTTGAGGCCGATTCGACTGGAGCCATGGCAGGAAGTGCTCGTCAAGCAGGCCACAGAGCAATTCATTCGAGGCCTGATCGATAGCGACGGGTGCCGTGTCGTCGCCAACGATCGTGGCGTCCAGAGCGTCCGCTACCACTTCTCGAACCGATCCGACGATATTCGGAACTTGTTCTGCGCGGCGCTCGACGACCTCGACATTCCGTGGACCCGGCCGGGCAAGTACCAGGTCGCCATCTACCGCAAATCGGCGACAGCGCGCCTCGATGAGTTCGTCGGGCCCAAGGCGTGAGCGGTACGGTCAAGGGGTGTCCACTACACGCCGTCGGAGATGGGCGCTCGTCGCGCTCGTCATCGTCGCTGCCTGCGGTTGCCTGGCTCTGGGCTGGTGGCAGTGGACCAGGTTCCAATCGACGTCGGGCACTTTCCAGAACCTCGGCTACGCCTTGCAATGGCCGCTCTTCGCCGGGTTCTGTGTCTACGCATACCGTAAGTTCGTCCGCTACGAAGAGATCCCGCCGGAGCCGTCGAAAGACAACGCCGTGACCGAGATACCTGACGGCCTGTTGCCGGAGCGACCCCAACCCGAATCGCGCCCCCCCGACGACCCGGCGCTGCGGGAGTACAACGCCTACCTGGCCGGATTGGCGAAGAACGAGACGCACAGACAACGAAGGACCACCGCATGAGCACGTCCGAAACCCCCGAAGCGCAGCAGATTTTCCCGGTAGCGAAGATCCGCACCGCGCTGCTGGGCTATCGCATCATGGCGTGGACGACCGGCATTTGGCTCATCGCGCTGTGTTACGAGATCGTGGTGCGCTACGTCGTCAAGGTGGACAATCCGCCGACCTGGATCGGCGTGGTGCACGGCTGGGTGTACTTCACGTATCTGATCTTCACCGCGAACCTCGCAGTCAAGGTGCGTTGGCCGATCGCCAAGACGGTCGGGGTGCTGCTGTCGGGCACCATCCCGCTACTGGGCATCATCGTCGAGCACTTCCAGACCCAGAACATCAAGGCACAGTTCAACCTGTAGCCCGGCTGTTACGCCAGGGCCCGCAGCGCAGGCAGCAGCAGTGCCAGCGCCCGGCCCCGATGCGACACCGCATCCTTCTCCGCCGGCGTGAGCTCGGCCGCTGACCGATCAGAGCCGCACGGAACGAACACCGGGTCGTAACCGAAGCCGCCCTCGCCGCGCGGCTCGCGGCCGATGCTGCCCGGCCACTCGCCGCGCACGACGACCTCGTCGGACCCGGACACCAATGCGCATGCCGACACAAACGCCGCACCCCGCCGCTCGTCGGGCACATCGCGCAACTGCGCCAACAGCAACGCGGTATTGGCGTGGTCCTCACCGTGCACACCTGACCACCGGGCCGACAGCACCCCGGGCATACCGTTCAGTGCAGCCACCTCAAGGCCGGAATCGTCTGCAACACAAGGTAATCCCGTCGCCGCAAACCCGTCACGCGCCTTGGCCAGCGCATTGTCTTCGAAAGTCGCACCGGTTTCTGGCGCTTCGTCGTACGGCGCAACATCGTCGAGCGACACCAACGTCACGCTCGACAGTTCGGCCGCGTCCAGCACTCGGCGCAGTTCGGCCAGCTTCTTGCGGTTGCGACTGGCGACCAACAACTGACTCAGGTTCCGAACGCCTTCTGCGGAGGAGGTCCCTCGGGCAGCACGCCCGGATACGGCAACGCCAACGCCTCACGTTGTGCGGCGAACAGCTTGTCGCAGGCGCCAAGCGCAGCGTCGAGCATCTTGTCCAGCGTTGAGCGTGGGAACGTCGCACCCTCACCGGTCCCCTGGATTTCCACCAGCGTTCCGGTATCGGTGGCGACGACGTTCATGTCGACTTCAGCGCGCGCGTCCTCCTCGTACGGCAGATCGACCCGAATCCGGCCGTCGACCACGCCGACGCTGACTGCGGCGATCGCACACGACAGCGGCCGCGGATCGGAGAGCTTGCCCGCCGCCGACAGGTAAGTCACCGCGTCGGCCAGCGCCACGTAGGCGCCGGTGATCGCGGCGGTGCGGGTTCCGCCGTCGGCCTGCAGCACATCGCAGTCGAGGGCGATGGTGTTCTCCCCCAACGCCGCCAGGTCGATCGCCGCCCGCAACGACCGGCCGACCAGCCGGCTGATCTCCTGCGTGCGACCGCTCAGGCGGCCCTTCACCGATTCGCGGTCGCTGCGAGTGTGGGTGGCCGAGGGCAACATCGCGTACTCGGCGGTGAGCCAGCCCAGCCCAGATCCCTTGCGCCAGCGCGGTACTCCCTCGGTGACGGATGCGGTGCACATGACTCTGGTCTGACCGAATTCAACGAGCACCGAACCCGCAGGATGTGACGT
The DNA here is from genome assembly GCF_059812285.1 of Mycobacterium sp. NGS62. Taxonomy (NCBI): domain Bacteria; kingdom Bacillati; phylum Actinomycetota; class Actinomycetes; order Mycobacteriales; family Mycobacteriaceae; genus Mycobacterium; species Mycobacterium sp. NGS62. Next base: position 1,014,313 of record NZ_JCALCK010000001.1, read on the forward strand.
GAAGCCACGGGTGATCGTTACCGGGCGCAGTTCGTCATCGAGACGGCCGTCTTCTCGTTTGGACACGGCGCCAACCCTAACCGCGGTCAGCTCACGTCGGTTTGGGAGTGCATGATTTCGAACGTCTCACCGCACACCACCGCGTGCACGGGGCCGTCGAATTCGGCCTTGGCTTCCCTGATCACGTCCTCGCGCGAGGTCCACGGCGGAATGTGGGTGAGCAGCAACTCCCGTACACCCGCGTCGGCGGCCACCCGGCCCGCTTCGGTGCCCGACAGATGCAGATTTGCGGGCCGGTGCGGCGAGTGCGTCCAGGACGCCTCGCAGAGAAAGACGTCGGCGTCGCGGGCCAACTCAACGAGCGCGTCGCAGCAGCCGGTGTCGCCGCTGTAGACGAACGACACCCCATCGGCGTCGGTGAACCGCATGCCATACGACTCGGTCGGGTGGGCCACCAGTCGGGGCAGCACCGTCAACGCTCCTACCGTCACCGGCTCACCGTCGACCCAGTGATGAATATCGAAGATGTCGGAGAAGTCATCGATCTCTCCGCCGTACGGTGACGACGCCGCCCCCAGTCGCGACCAGGTGTCGCTGGGGCCGTACATCAGCGCCTTACCGGTCGGCGGCGTCGGGTGGTAGCGACGCCAGACGAACAGTCCAGGCAAGTCCAGGCAGTGGTCGGCATGCAGATGCGACAACAGCACTTGGACCGCACTGGGATCGGTTTGATGCTGCAGCGCTCCCAATACCCCCCCGCCGAAGTCGATGACCAGCGGTGGAGTGTCCGGCGCCCGCAACAGGTACCCCGATGCCGGCGAATCGGGACCCACCACGCTGCCTGAGCAGCCGAGGACGGTCATTCGCACGGTCCCTACTGTGCCATGCCCGACACCTCGTTGGCCAAGACATCTCCGCTTTACTGCAGACCGCGATCATTTCGATACACCGACCTGACGGTGGACCGGCTGAACACCGGTGACGGCAGGTCCCAGGAACCGCGCCGCCAGGCGGGTGAATGCCTCGGGGTCGCCGGTGGCTTCGAACGTTCGGGTGGCTGGCGGTGCATCATGCGGGCGCAGCAGATCCCGCTCCGTGAGGACCCGCACCAACTCCTTGGCGGTCTCCTCGGCGCTGGAGACCAGCGTGACGGTCTCGCCCATCGCCAGCTGGATCAACCCGGACAGCAACGGGTAGTGCGTGCATCCCAGCACCAGGGTGTCGACGTCGGCGCGCTGCAGGGGCTCCAGGTAACCCTCCGCCAAGCCAAGGACTTGACGACCGCTGGTGATGCCGCGTTCGACGAAGTCGACGAACCGCGGACAGGCCACCGCAGTGATTTCGGTGTCGCGTGCGGCAGCAAACGCATCCTGGTAGGCGTGCGAGGCGATGGTGGCCTGCGTGCCGATGACGCCGATGCGGCCATTGCGGGTCGCGGCGACGGCGCGCCGCACCGCAGGCAGGATCACTTCGACGACCGGCACGTCGTAGCGTTCGCGGGCGTCGCGCAGGCACGCCGAGGACGCGGAGTTGCAGGCGATCACCAGCGCCTTGACCCCACGCTCGACCAGGTTGTCGCCGATGGCCAGGGCATGGGCGCGGATCTCGGAGATGGTCAGCGGACCATACGGTCCATTGCCGGTGTCGCCGACGTAGACGATGTCCTCGTCGGGCAACTGGTCGATGATCGCTCGCGCCACCGTGAGTCCCCCGACCCCGGAATCGAAAACGCCGACGGGTGCCAGTGCGCGGCTCACGTCGGCACCGCTCGGCGACGCTCGCGGGCCTTGCGCTCCGGGCTGGACAACATATAGGCGGCCAGCACTCCGGCGATCCCGCCACACAGATGCCCCTGCCAGGACACTCCCCCGCAGACGTTGAGTACCGGGACGGCCCCCCACAGCACCCCGCCATAGGTGAAGAGCACCACGATGCCGATGACGATCTGCCAGCCCGAGCGGATGAAGAAGCCGAACACCAGCAAAAAAGTGAGCCAACCGAAGATGAGGCCCGACGCGCCGATGTGGTCGGTCTCGCCGCACGGCGAGCCGACGTTGCCGATCAGCCAGGTGCCGAAGCCGCCGACGATCCACACGATCGCCGTCGCCCAGACGAACCGTGACAGCCCGGCCAGCGTCACCAAAAAGCCGAGTACCAATGCCGGGCCGGTGTTGGCGATCAGATGCGCCCAATTGGCGTGCAGCAGCGGAGCGAAGATGATGCCCCACAGCCCGTCGGTCTCCAGCGGCCGAATCCCGTTGCGGTCCAGCTGATGTCCGCCGAGCTGATCGAAGAGCTCGACGACGTAGAGCAGTGCCACGAAGCTGAGGATCGTGGCCCCGCCGACCAACAGTGTCGAACGTTTCCTTGGCTGGGAGGGCGCGGGAACCGGTTGTCCCGGTCGTCCCGTCAAGCCCATAGCTGCCCTTCCAACGCGTCCTCGGCTTCGTCCAAGCTACCGGCGTAGGCCCCAGTGGAGAGGTACTTCCAGCCGGCGTCCGCGACGACCAACGCAATGTCGGCGCGCTCGCCCGATTTGACCGCTTTGGCAGCGATACCGAGCGCGGCGTGCAGCACCGCGCCGGTGGAAATACCGGCGAAGATGCCTTCGACGTCGATGAGCTCTCGGGTTCTGCGGACCGCGTCGGCGGCGCCCACCGAGTAGCGGGTGGTCAGCACCGCAGGGTCATACAGTTCCGGTACGAAGCCCTCGTCGATGTTGCGCAGCGCGTACACGCCTTCGCCGTAGCGGGGTTCGGCGGCCACGATCCGCACATCGGGCACCTGCTCACGCAGGAATCGGCCGGTGCCCATCAACGTGCCGGTGGTGCCCAGTCCGGCGACGAAATGGGTGATCTCCGGCAGATCGGCCAGCAGTTCGGGGCCGGTGCCGTAGTAGTGCGAGTCGGTGTTGGCCGGGTTGCCGTACTGATAGAGCATCACCCACGACGGGTTGGCCGCGGCCAGTTCCTTGGCGGTGGCCACGGCGGTGTTGGAACCGCCCTCGGCGGGCGAGAAGATGATCTGCGCACCGTAGAGCTCGAGCAGCTGGCGTCGCTCGATCGAGGTGTTCTCCGGCATCACGCAGATGAGCTGGTAGCCCTTCAGCCGGGCTGCCATCGCCAGCGAGATACCGGTGTTGCCACTCGTGGGCTCCAGGATCGTCGCGCCGGGCGCCAGCAGGCCGTCGGCCTCGGCCTGCTCGATCATCCGCAGCGCCGGCCGGTCCTTGATCGACCCGGTCGGGTTGCGGTCCTCGAGCTTGGCCCATAGCCGCACATGCGTCTCGTCATCCCAACGCGGTGACAGCCGCGGCAGGCCCACCAGCGGCGTGTTGCCCAGGGCCTGCACCAAGGAGTCGTAGCGCGCCATTTAGCCCCCGGCGACGGCCGGCAGGATGGTGACCGAGTCGCCGTCAGCGATCGTGGTGTCCAGCCCGCCGGAGAATCGCACGTCCTCGTCGTTGACGTAGATGTTGACGAAGCGATGCAGTTTGCCGTTATCGACCAGCCGCTCGGTGATGCCCGAATAGTTGGCCTCCAGGTCGCTGATCACCGCCTGCAGTGTCTCGCCGCTGGCTTCGACGCGCTTCTGCCCCCCAGTGTGGGGGCGCAGGATGGTCGGAATGGACACGGTGACGCTCATTGGTGCTCCTCGTAATGCTCGACGATGGTGACGGGCTCTTCGGTGACGACGCCGTCGACGATGCGATAACTACGCAACTCGTGCTGGTCGGGGTCGCGGGTGGACACCAACACGTAATGGGCGTCGGGCTCGGCGGCCAGGTTTGTGTCGGTGCGGCTGGGATAGGCCTCCGTCGCGGTGTGCGAGTGATAGATGACCACCGGCGCCTCGTCCGCCGCATCCATCGCACGCCACACTTTGAGTTGCTCGGCTGAATCGAACCGGTAGAACGTCGGCGAGCGTTCAGCGTTGACCATCGGGATGTGGCGCTCCGGGCGATCGGAGCCCTCCGGGCCGGCCAGGACACCACAGGCTTCGTCGGGGTGGTCGGCGCGCGCGTGGGCGACCATCGCGTCCACCAGATCGGCACGAACTACCAGCACGTCCTCTTCCTTACTTGAATGCTCCGGGCAACAGGTCCCGGTAGGCCGGTATTCCGGCCACTGACTCGGCGGCCAGCACGCCGACCAGCACTGCGCGAGCCAGGCAATCGGCCGCCGCCGCGCCGACAGCGGTCGCCAGCGCGGTCTCGGGCGAGAACGCGGCCGGCGTGTCGGCCGGTGCGACGACCTCGACGGCGCCAGTAGCCAGCGCGAACACCATATCGCCGTCCAGTGGGGTGTGCGCAGGGCGGATGGTGTGAGCAAGGCCGTCGTGGGCGGAGGTGGCCACCCGCCGGCAGCCGGCCGAGCTCAGCGCGGCGTCGGTAGCGACCACCGCAATCGTGGTGTTCAACGGACTCAACGGGCTTTCCCGTTGCGCCAACGCAGCGATCTGCTCGGCCGGGGGCGCCGTCAACCCGAACTCGTCGGTCAGTCTCGCCATCCACGGCAGCCCCGTGGCCTTGTCGACGACGTCGCCGGCGGAATTCACCGCGACCACCGCGCCGACGGTCACCCCTCCTTCCAGGGTCGTCGACGCCGTCCCGACACCGCCTTTGAGCACACCGGCGCGGGCGCCTACCCCGGCACCCACAGTTCCGACCGCTACGGCAGCGTCGTCAGCGTCGGCCGCTTCGCAGGCGGCGAAGCCGAACTCCGCGGTCGGCCGGCATCCCCAGCCGCCGACCTCCAGATCGAAGATGACCGCACCCGGCACGATGGGCACCACACCGCCGTCCATCGCCACACCGCGACCGCGGTCCTCCAGCCAGCGCATCACACCGTCGGCGGCAGCCAGCCCGTAGGCACTGCCACCGGCGAGCAGCACCGCATCGACGTAGCGCACGCTGTTGGCCGGGTCGAGCAGGTCAGTTTCGCGGCTGCCCGGAGCGCCGCCGCGGGCGTCGACGGCACCGACGGTGCCGGGCGGGGTGACGACCACGGTGACGCCGCTGGCCCAACCGGTGCCGAGCGTCGCATCGGGGTCCAGCCAGTGATAGTGGCCCACCCGGATGCCGGCGACGTCGGTGATCGAGTTCATCGAGTCCCCATCAGCGCGAGCACCAGGTATTCCTGCAGGACGGTCAGCCACTGATAGACGTCGAGGTGTGGAGCCAACGGATGGTCGTCGGGCAGCCGATCCGGGCCGTCGGGGCGGATGTCGAGCATGGTGCCCAAGGCGAGGCGAAGGTCATTGACAGCTGCGATCCAGGCATTGGCGGCGCCTTCGGTCAGCTCGAGGCGGCCACCACCCTCGGGCAACGTATCCAATAGCTCTTGTGCCGCAACCCGTTTGGCATCGATGATTTCCGGCTCGTGCAAACTGCGTAGCGCGGCGTTGAGACTGTCCGCGGAATCAGGCGCGTCGTCGTCGGGCTTGGAGAAGTCCGGTAACAGCCGGCGCAGTGTCGCATTGTCCGGGGGTTCGGCGTTACCAGTTCGCATACCGGTAATCTGCTCGAGTTCATCTGCCGGAGAAGAGGATTCCCGATCTTCGAGCAGCCCCATCATCGAGCTGACCAGATTCTTGAGCAATGTCGCCTCGTGCAGCGCCAGAGCGGATCGAAAACGAGGGCCATCGGCGGTGTCGACCCGCTTCCACTTGCGCACGCCTCGATCTCACCGGTCCTGCTGCATGGTGGCCCACAGTCCGGCGGCATGCAGCTTGGACACGTCGACCTCCATGGACTCCCGGCTGCCCGACGACACCACGGCTTTGCCTTCGTTGTGCACCTGCAGCATCAGTTTCGTGGCGTGCGGCTCGCTGTATCCGAATAACTTCTGGAAGACATACGTCACGTAGTTCATCAAGTTGACCGGGTCGTCCCACACGATGGTGACCCATGGACTGGCCGTGACCTCGACCGCATCGGCCTGGCGTTGCCCGCTGGTTCCCGGTTTGGCCGGCGCTGACGCAACCATGACTTCCAGGATACCGAGCAATTGCGCTGGCCACGTCAGCCGATACCGTTGCGGTGTGGACGACTCGGCCTGCGCTGGGCTGCTGACCGACAAATACGAGTTGACGATGCTGGCGGCAGCATTGCGCGATGGGACGGCTCGCCGCCGGACTACTTTCGAGCTGTTCGCGCGACGGCTGCCGGCAGGACGGCGGTATGGGGTGGTCGCCGGCACCGGCCGGTTCCTGGAAGCGTTGCCGCGGTTCAGGTTCGACGATGCCGCACTCGCGTCACTGGCGGAGTTCCTCGACGCCGAGACCTTGCGCTATCTCGGCGACTATCAGTTCCGCGGCGACATCGACGGGTATGCCGAGGGCGAGCTGTATTTCCCCGGGTCGCCGGTGCTTTCAATACATGGCAGTTTCGCCGAATGCATCGTGTTGGAAACACTGGCGTTGTCGATCTTCAACCACGACACCGCGATCGCTTCGGCCGCTGCACGCATGGTCAGCGCCGCGCAGGACCGGCCGCTGATCGAGATGGGGTCTCGGCGCACCCATGAGCAGGCCGCCGTCGCCGCAGCGCGTGCCGCCTACCTCGCCGGCTTTGCCGCATCCTCCAACCTCCAAGCCCAGCACCGATACGGCGTACCCGCCGAGGGCACGGCCGCGCACGCCTTCACCCTGCTGCACACCGGTCGCGACGGCCCCGACGAGACGGGCGCATTCCGCGCCCAGGTCGACGCGCTGGGCGTCGATACCACGCTGCTAGTCGACACCTACGACGTCACGTCCGGGGTGGCCAACGCGGTGACCGCCGCCGGAACCGAACTCGGTGCGGTGCGCATCGACTCCGGTGAGCTGGGGGTACTGGCCCGCCAGGTCCGCGAGCAGCTCGATCGGCTGGGTGCGACGCGAACCCGCATCGTGGTGTCCGGTGACCTCGACGAGTTCGCGATCGCCGCATTGCGCGCCGAGCCAGTGGACAGCTACGGGGTCGGCACTTCGCTGGTCACCGGGTCGGGTGCCCCAACGGCGAACATGATCTACAAACTGGTCGAAGTCGACGGGATCCCGGTGCAGAAGCGCAGCAGCCGCAAAGAGTCTGTGGGCGGCCGCAAGGAGGCGCTGCGGCTGTCCCGCCAGAGCGGGACGATCACCGAGGAGGTCGTCTATCCGGCGGGTCGTCCCCCCAAAACCGCCGATACCTGCCGCCCGTTGACGATTCCGCTGGTCCGCGGCGGCGAGTCGGTGGTCGAGGTAAACCTGGGCGTGGCGCGCACGCGGGTGGCCGCCGGCTTGAGAAGCTTGCCGTGGGAGGGTCTGATGTTGTCGCACGGCGACCCCGCGATTCCTACGACCCAGATCCCAGTCCCGCAGCACCAAATCGACCAGGAGTAATCACGACCGAGCTGTCCGTGCCCGACCTGCTGGCCACCGCGGTGGCGGCGCTGGGCGGCAGTGAGCGCAACGGCCAGGTGCAGATGGCCGCCGCCGTCGCGCATGCTTTCGAAACCGGCGAGCATCTTGCCGTGCAGGCCGGCACCGGCACCGGAAAGTCGTTGGCGTACCTGGTGCCTGCGATCCTTCGCGCAATCACCGACGACAGAACAGTCGTGGTCTCAACCGCCACGATTGCGCTGCAACGCCAACTCGTGGACCGCGACCTGCCCCGGCTGGCCGACTCACTGATTGAAGCCCTGCCCCGACGACCCGAGTTCGCGCTACTCAAAGGTCGTGGAAACTATCTGTGCCTCAATAAGATTCACAATGGTTCGGTCAGCGATCCCGACGGCAGGCCGCAGGAAGAGTTGTTCGAGCCGATGGCTACCAGCGCGCTGGGCCGCGACGTGCTGCGTCTGGTCGAGTGGTCATCGAATACCGAAACCGGCGACCGCGACGAGCTTCGGCCAGGCGTGCCCGACCGATCCTGGGGCCAGGTCAGCGTTTCGGCGCGAGAATGCATCGGCGTCGCACGCTGCCCGTTCGGTACCGATTGCTTTTCGGAGAAGGCCAGAAGCCGCGCCGGCGCCGCCGACATCGTCGTCACCAACCATGCACTGCTGGCCATCGATGCCATCTCAGAAGCCGCGGTGCTGCCCGAGCATGACCTGCTCGTTGTCGACGAAGCCCACGACCTTGTCGACCGGGTGACCTCAGTCGCGACGGCCGAACTGTCGGCGACCGCGCTGGGCGCCGCCCATCGGCGCGCCGCCCGCCTGATCGATCCCGAACTCTCCGAACGCCTGGAGGCCGCGACTGCCACGCTTTCAGCGGCGATCCACGACGCATCACCGGGGCGAATGGATCGCCTCGACGACGAGATGGCCAGCTATCTGACAGTGCTGCGGGATGCGTCGGCCAGAGCCCGATCGGCCATCGACACGGCGCCGAGCGACCCAAAGGCTGCCTCGGCGCGCGCGGAAGCCGTAACCGCACTGACCGATATCAGCGACACCGCGGCGCGCATGCTGGCCTCGTTCATCCCGGCGATCCCTGACCGCACCGACGTGATGTGGCTGGACCACGAAGACAACCGCGGTAGTGTGCGGGCGATCTTGCGGGTCGCGCCCCTTTCGGTGGCAGAGTTGTTGCGCGGCCGGTTATTTGAACGCTCTACCACGGTCCTCACGTCGGCAACGCTGGCCATTGGCGGCAGCTTCGACGCGATGGCCTCGGCCTGGGGGCTTACCGGCGGCGACGACCAGCCTCCGTGGCGCGGACTGGATGTCGGTTCGCCATTTCAGCATGCCAAAGCCGGGATCCTTTACGTTGCCGCACAATTGCCTCCGCCGGGCCGCGACGGCACCGGTTCCGCTGAACAGCTGAACGAGATCGCCGACCTCGTCACCGCCGCGGGTGGGCGGACGCTCGGATTGTTCTCCTCGATGCGCGCGGCACGGGCAGCCGCCGAGGCGATGGGCCAACGACTTTCGACACCAGTGCTGTGTCAAGGCGACGACAGCACCGCGGCACTGGTCGAGCAGTTCGCCGACGATCCCGAGACGTCGCTGTTCGGCACGCTGTCGCTATGGCAAGGTGTCGACGTGCCCGGCCCGTCGCTGTCGTTGGTGATCATCGACCGAATTCCGTTCCCGCGGCCCGATGACCCCCTGCTCTCGGCCCGCCAGCGCGCGGTGGCCGCGCACGGCGGTAACGGCTTTATGGCCGTGGCCGCCAGCCATGCCGCGTTGTTGCTGGCGCAGGGCGCCGGGAGGCTGCTGCGGGGTATGGATGATCGCGGCGTGGTCGCGGTGCTCGACTCCCGGATGGCCACCGCCCGCTACGGCGGTTACCTGCACGCGTCGTTACCGCCATTCTGGCCGACGACGGACGGCGCGCAGGTCCGCGAGGCGCTGGGCCGGTTGCGCGTCGCGCTGGAGGAGAACACGCTGACTTGACCGTTGTCGCTGGGTTGGTGGGCTGGCCCACGCCAGCGTCAGGTTGCGCTTTCTCATTGGCATCCATTGGCTTTGCGTATCAGTGAACTCGTTTTTAGGTCGGAGGGGTGACAGTTCGAGGGTGTGGTCGAGCCCATACAGATAGCCGATCGCTCCTCCGCCCACGGGGCGGGCCGCAAGGAACTCGCCAAGAATCCGTCAAGAATCCTGTCGTACCTTACGTATTGCCTGCCAGTACGGCTGGCCTCGGAGCATGATGGAACACAGTGGGGAGAAAGGGCTTACAAATGCCAGCCCAGAGCCGCAAGGAAGCGATGGCGATACGGCGGCAAGAGGCGGGGCTGGGGTATCAGGTGGCCTTGAGGTTAACCGCGGTCGCTGCCATCGTGGGCGGAATTGTCAGCATGTTCGCATTTCATGCGCCCCTATACGTAGGCGGTGAGGCCGGGTTCTTCCTCGGCGGGTTCCTTATTGCCCTCATTTATGGCGGCCCCGGGTTCGCCCCCTTTTTCGCGTTGTTTTTGATTCTCTGGTACAACCCGCCCCGGAAAAAAGTGCCGGAGAAGCCGCCGACTACGTCGGGTGGCCCTACAGACTGACGCGTCCGAGGAATTAACCAGTGCGCAGTGGAACAACGCGACCGTCCACCCGGGCGCCTTGGACAACGACCGGATTCCCTGGACCCGTCGTGCTGGTGGGTCCTCGGGCGCTCGTCGAAATCCTCTCGTGGCCTATGCGTTTCGTCGATGCGCATGGCATAGCACGCCGTGCGCCAGCTATCAGCCAGCCAAATGCCGCTATGTGGTAGGTACTTTGGCGGCGATCTGATGCGCGATGTCGACTGCGGCGTCGGACTGAGAGTCGAACTGGTCGAGACTGCACGCCGCGACGTCGATGGCGATGTTCTTAGCCACGGTCAGCGCCCGCTGGCAGGTGTAAATTGCATCGCCGTGCGGTTGGGTGTGGGTGACGCTCAGGGTGCCGTCGGTGTTGGAGACCGGCCCCACGGTGTGCACCATGGCCTGGCCCATCATGGCAATTGTGTATTGCCGGTTGGCACAAGCCAGCCAGCGTTGCGCGGAGGCGGTGAAGAACGCGCTCGCATCCTGTGCGGAGGGAAAGGACACCACAAACTGGTCGACACCATGCCTGAACGAGCTGCCGGGCTCACGGATCTCCTGGCCCAGCACGGCGCTCCACCCACTGCCCTCATAGACTTCGGCTTCCGCTGGGCTGGCTATGGGTTGGCAAGCCTCGTCCGACAACTTCGAAGCCAGGTTGAGCATCGCGTTAGCCGTTCCCCCGACCGTCAATCCGGTCAAGCCCATCGCGGCATTGATTTGGCCGGGGCTGAGTAGCAGCTTTTCCAGCGCGGCCTGAGCGGGAGTCAGGCTCGGAGGGGTCTGCGAGGCAGTGGCGGGCTGCGAGGTGGTTGGCCGGGCCAGAACGAAGTAGCTGGCGACGGTGGCCACGATCACCACGATCGCCGCGATCAACGGCCACGTCGACTGCAAGCGAGATCGGATGGCGCTCGGCTGCGCCGCACCAGCAGATGACTCGAATTCTACCGCTGACGACTCCGCTTCTAGCACACCGTGTTCCGGCTCTGAGTCTCCGACCGGCACCGAGGAGACGCGCGTTTCACGCACCCCGTTGCGACCCTGGCGGGCGGGTCCGACGTTCGTTACTTGTTTGCGTGCACTCTGAAAAAAGGCCAGTGCGCCTAGGAATGCGACAACGACCCCCGCGCCCGCAACATAGATCGCGATAGCGAAACTGGTTGCCAACCCAGGCTGGGAGGTATCGGGGACCCCGCCGGAACCAACAGGGTAAAGAGTCCGCATGCCCCTGTCATTGGCTAGCAGCACGATGCCCACCGCGGCGATAACACACACGCCGATGAGTGACCAGCGCCCAACCCGTTTGCCCTGGCTGGCCTGATAGCCAGTGAGGGCAAGAAAGAACGGGATCCAAAACGCATGCCAGCCGAGTACCTGGAAAAGGCTGTTGTTCCCGACTATTGGTAGCCCATAGGCCGATTGGGCAAGCGGCAAAAACACGGAGACCGCCGTAGCAGCCGCGCCGACGAGGACCAACCCCAACCCGAGTGGGTTCCCGGGCACCGCGTTACCCGCTGCTGCGTCAGCGCTTTCAGGGCGTTGATTTCCGTCCATTACGAACCTCCCGCGAACCGCTGTTGTCAGCGTCCCCGTGCCGACCCGAAGTCAAAAAGCGTGGCCGCGCAACATCATCGGTCACTGAATATTCGGTATGCCAGATAGCTGCTTCAGCACGTCGATTCGAACCGTTGGGCCCCTCCGGCAACCCAAAACAATGCGGACGAATAGGCGCTTCTCGAGCCTTGGCAGTTGCTGCCATATCGTCCCAACTTCCCGAAACACCCGGAACCGCAGCGTAAAGCTGTATCCGGAGGACGGAGTCATACGCCCCTGCTAAGGGTGCGGTAGTTGTCTTGGCGAATTCTTGGAGCGCAAGGCGCTGCCGGCGGCTCACAGCGGAGCGACTACCCTGCGCCTAAGACGCAAACCCATGCGCTTGGTTCTGCTTCACAGCCTCCTGGTGGCACGCGACTGCGGACCAGATGTAGAGGCCGATCCAGGGAATCACTCCGAGGAAGAACGCGAACATTAAGAGCAGAATGATTGGCCACATACAAAGCATGATGAGGCACGTCTTTCTATCTCCTCCCATGAGGAACAAGACGAGCGGTGGCAACAGCAGACCCCCAATTGCGTAGAGGATCGGCATCTTGTACCCGTACGCGTTACCCGCCGGCTGCTGAGGAGCGTGCCCGACCGCGGGTTGCGCCCCGGAGAACGGGGTAAGCCCGGAGCCGGTTGGCGGTGTCTGACCTTGATGCCATTGCTTGCCATCCCAATACATCTGACTGGAATTGCCGGTCGGGTCGGGGTACCAGCCCGCGGGCGTTGGTTGTGTAGCCATGTTCTTTGACTTTCTCCGTACGACGTGCGGGTCCTAGTGCCCTGATGCCGTGGACTGGTCCTGCAACCGCTCCTTGCATCCGTTCACATTGAGGTTTCACCCGACGACTTGGAAAATTCTTGGTGACTTGTGGGTAACTCGGCCCGCTGCGGGCACGGTGATCGAAGCTCGGGTTACCGGTGCGCCCCCATCGGCGGCGCGCCCCGTTATGCGATGTCCCCCCCGGCTGTGACGATGGAACACCCCCAGCAGGTGTCATCCGCGGACACGTTTCCCTCGTTGTCTCCTCACCTGTAGCCGGCGATCGGATTTGGCGGTAATCATCGCACCGGTACGCCCAGAAAATTCGCCGAATGCACAAAACCGAGTAGTCGACGCGCGTCGCATCTGATGCGGCACGTCGAGGCCGGATGTGGTCACTGATGCGCTTCGGTCTTAGTAAACCTTGTAGGGGTCTGGCGATCGAGTGGTTTCCATGCTTTCGGGCCGCCAAAAGTTTCCGCGACATGCGCGACTTTGAGACTACCAAAGCCGCAGAGCGGCTCCTCGCTGCCGCACCGGACTTCTGAAACGCGCTGCAGTGCTTCAGTTTCGACAGGTGATAAGCGCGAAGGCCATTGAGGTCGCGTCGTCGTGGATCAATAACAATATTCTGCAACAGTTTTGGCATCGCGAAGAACTGCGGGCACCTACGACGTCAACTTGGAAGCGGGTGCCGAACGCGACCTCACACCGCTCGACGGTGTCCGACTGTCGCCCACTGTAAGGACTTTCCGAAGCGAAGTGCTCATCGGCTTGAACAAGGACAATCCGCAACTGCACGCCGTGTACCACCTGGACCTGACAACTGGACAGCTGGAGAAGATCGCGACAATGGTCAGTTAGCGAATCATGTCCTGCCTTGCTTGGACTGCGGGTGCGACACCGTAGCCACGGGTGTAGATACGCCGCCGTCTGATGACGAAATTCCCACGGCCGTCGGTGCCGGCGGCTTCGTCGCGGGTCCTTCCCCCGGCGGAAGGCCGCGGCGACTGGCAGGCTTTAGACGGCGCGCGATAAGGCCCGCGACTATCAGCAGGACGGCATAGACGATCAGGTAGAGATTCTCTACGAGCGGCCGCCATTGCACCGATGTCGGCACAAACAACAGACCGATGCGCGATGGCGGAAGGCCATTGGGACGTGCAGATGCCCATGAACCCATCACCGCCCACATTGTGGCTACTCCGGCCCACCACCACGCGTTGGTCAGCGCCCGATGTACGAGGTAGACGATCACCGGTACAAACCACACCCAGTGATGACCCCAGGAAAACGGCGACACCGCGGTAGAGCTCAGCCCTGCAACGGTGAGCGCCAGCAGAGGTTCGCCTCGGCGGTACAGGCGCACGACTACCCACATGCTGATCGCCACCACACAGGCATCGGCCAGCAGCCACAACCACGTTGGCGGCACCGCTCCCGAAAGGTGTGCAATCGCGCCGCGCACAGACTGGTTACCGACACGGAAGAGGGACCTGCTGATTCGGCCGGGGTCAACGAAACTTCCGCGCCAGTACTGCCACGAGTCGCTGGGAAGCACCAGCCACCCCAGCCCGATTGTGGCGGCGAGCGTGACGGCGGCGACCCCGGCGGCTCGCCACTGGCGGACGAGCAGGTAATACAAGATGAAGTAGGCGGGCGTGAGCTTGATGCCCGCCGCGAGGCCGACGCCGATCCCTTTAAGTCGGCTGTGTTCCCCGCGCGAGGCGTCGCACAGCACCAGCAGCATTAGCAGCAGGTTGATCTGTCCGTAGAACAGCGTGGTGCGAACCGGCTCCAAAAACGCGCACGCAAGCGCGAGCAGCGCTGAGATGCCGGCGAGGTAGGGCGTGAGTCGGTAGCCCAATAGCCGGAAACACAGCGTCACGCACGCAATCAGCAGCACAACATTGGTTGCAAACCAGATGTACCTGCCCGCGTCACTCGGCAGCCAGACCAACGGCACGAAAATAAGCGCGGAGAATGGCGGGTAGATGTACAGGAGCAGGCCGCCACCGAGGGGCGTTTCGTAGAGCGGCAGGTCTTTGAGAACGTGGTAACCGCCGTCGCGATACACGTAGTAATCCGCCCATCCCACTAGCAGACCGATGCCGGGCTCCCACAACGCCACGAGCGTGGTCAGCAATGCCACCGAAACGATCGCCGCGACGAGGAGGATCACCACTGTCGACCACCGGAAACCGAGCCGTCGACGTGCGGGCTGAGCATGACCATCCGGTGACTGGGCGACCGCAGCAACATCGCACATCGACCGAGCCTCTCTGGCCCACAACGGACTACGTCAGATCGTTATATACCAACGCAGAACGGGAATGTAGACAAATGGCGACCACCCGTCAGATGCTCGCCTGCGAAAAAGTCACCGATTGTTATCGCGACCGCCTACCTACGAAATCCTCTGAAGGCGAATTAAGCCCGAACGCTTCAGCTCGGGCTGACGGCGGCAATATTCAGTTGGCCAATCAGGCCCCGCCTTGATCGGACGTCGGGTGCGACGCCGTCGCCACGGGTGCCCCGGCGTCCGATGACCAAACTGCCCCGGCCGTCGGTGCCGGCTGCCTCGTCGGGGGTGCTTCCCCCGGCGCCTGGCCGCGGCGACCTGCGCGCTTTAGACGGCTGGCGATGAGGCCCGCGACGATCAGCAGGGCGGCATAGACCATCAGGTGCAGATTCACCAGGGGCTGCCATCGACCCCATGTTGGCGAGAACAGGTACAGACTGACATGCGCCCTGCGTTCACCGGGCCATGTATACGGCCATGAACCCATTACCGCGAACGATGCCACTACCCCGACCCACCACCACGCGTTGGTCAGCGCCCGATGCGCGAAGTAGACGACCATCGGTACGAACCACACCCAGTGATGGCTCCATGAAAACGGCGACACCGCGCAAGCGCTTGATCCCGCCACGGTGACCGCGAGCGATGCTTCTCCGCGGCGGTACAGACGCACGGCGATCCACATGCTGATCGCCACCACGCACCCATCGGCCAGCAGCCACAACCAGGGGGGCGGCACCTCTCTGGTGAGCCGGGCAATCGCTCCGCGCACGGATTGGTTGTCGGGGTGGAAGAGGGACCTGCTGATTTTGCCGGGGTCAACGAATTTTCCGCTCCAGTACTGCCAGGAGTCGTCGGGAAGCGCCAGCCATCCCAGCCCAATTGTCGCCGCGAGCGTGACGACGGCGACCGTGGCGGCTCGCCATTGGCGTACGAGCAAGTAGTACAAGACGAAGTAGGCGGGCGTGAGCTTGATGCCCGCGGCGAGGCCGATGCCGATCCCTTTGAATCGGCTGCGCTCCCCACACGAGACGTCCCAGAGCACCAGCAGCATCAGCAGCAGGTTGATCTGCCCGAAGAACAGCGTGTGGCGAACCGGTTCCAAAAACGCGCAAGCAATCGCGAGCAGTGCGCAGATGCCGGCGAGGTACGGCGTAATTCGGTAGCCAAGTATCCGAAAACACAGCATCACGATTGCAATCAGCATCACGAGGTTGGTCGCCAACCAGATGAATTCGCCAGCGTGGTCGGGCAACCAAGCCAACGGCACAAAAATAAGCGCGGCGAACGGCGGGTAGATGTACAGGAGCAGACCGCCGCCGAGGGGCTTGGCGTAGAGCGGCAGGTCTTTGAGAAGATGGTCACCGCCGTCGCGGTAAACGTAGTAATCCGCACCGCCTACCAGCAGGCCGATGCGGGGCGACCACAGCGTCGGGAGCGTAGTCAGCACTACCACGGAAACGGCCGCCGCGACGAGAAGAATTACCAGTGTCGACCACCGGAAGTCGAGCCGTCGACGTGCGGGGTGAGCATGGCTATCAGCTGGCTGGGCGAGCGTGTCAACTTCGCACATCGACCGAGCCTCTCCGGGCCGCATCGTGTTGGTTCTGATGGTTATATACCAACGCAGAACGGGAATGTAGCAAACAGCGATGACCCGTGCTCGGCGAACAGTAGCCAGGCGGATCCATCCCCATCGACAAATCGGGCACCGTTACCACACGCGGAGGCTTACTCTCCTTCCAGACAGGAAGGCCGCGCATGGCCGATGTGAAGCTCATCCCGCTCGAAGTACTTTTGGGCCACCCAGAACGGATGGCCGCACAGATCTCGCCAGACGGCAGGCGGTTGTCCTATCTTGCACCACTTGACGGCGTGCTCAACGTGTTCGTCGGCGAGGCCGGAACGGGAGACGAGCGTCCGGTGACCCACGACACCGCCCGCGGGATCCAGGGCTACTTTTGGGCCCACGACAACCGCCACATCATGTATGTGCGCGACAACGACGGAAGCGAGAACTTCCGCCTCTACGACGTCGACTTGGAAACCGGTGTCGAACGCGACCTCACGCCGCTCGACGGTGTGCAATGCCGAGTCATCGCTCACAGCAAGGACTTTCCGAACGAGGTGCTCATCGGCTTGAACAAGGACAATCCGCAACTGCACGATGTGTACCACCTGGATCTGACAACCGGACAGCTGGAGAAGATCGTTGAGAACCCGGGCTTTCTTGGCTGGGTGATCAACCACGACCTGAAGGTCCGTGGCGCGGTGGCGATGACGGCCGATGGCAGCGCGGTCATTTCGGTACGCGACGACGAGGCCGCCGACTGGCGGCCGTTGCTGCAGGCACCACCCGAGGATGCGGAATCGACAGGGCCCGTTGGCTTCACGAAGGACCATCTGGGCATGTATATCCAGACATCCGTCGACTCGAACACTGGGCGACTGGTGAAGATGGACATCGCGACCGGTGCCATCCAGGTGATCGCTGAGGATCCCACCTACGACATTGCAGGGGTGATGCGGCACCCCGACACGCGAGAGATCGAGGCGGTGACGGTATACGGCGATCGCCTGGAGTACAAGGTCTTCGACGACGCGGTCCGCGCTGACATCGAAGCCCTGCAGCGGCTCAGCGCAGGCGACTTGGTGATCAGCGCGCGAAACGATGACGACACGACGTGGCTGGTCGCCTTCGACAACGACGCCGGACCCGTGAAGTTCTATACCTGGGAGCGCGCCACCCAGACCGCGACGTTCCTGTTCGACCACCGCCCGCAACTCAACGACTACCCGCTGGTGCCGATGGAGCCTTTCACCTTCGCCGCGCGCGACCGGCTGACGATTCACGGCTACCTCTCCTTCCCGTCCGGCGTCGAGCGCACCAACCTGCCGGCTGTCCTCGTCGTGCACGGCGGCCCGTGGGCTCGAGACGGTTGGGGACTGGACCCCGAGGCACAGTGGCTCGCGAACCGCGGCTACCTGTGCGTGCACGTGAATTACCGCGGGTCCAGCGGCTATGGCAAGAACTTCCTGAACGCGGGTAACCGCGAGTGGGGCGCCAAAATGCACGACGATCTGTTGGACGCCATCAATCACCTTGCAGCGCAGGGCCTTGTCGACCGTGAGCGCCTCGCCATCTATGGCGGATCCTACGGCGGGTATGCTGCGCTGATCGGTGCAACATTCACCCCCGACGTCTTCAAGTGCGCGATATCTATGGTCGGCCCATCCAACCTGAACACACTCATCGAGTCGTTTCCCGAGTACTGGAAGCCGATGATCGCGATGTGGCACAAGCGAGTCGGCGAAGACAGAGATTTTCTATGGTCGCGTTCGCCGCTGTCGAAAGTCGACGACATCCGAATACCCATCCTCATCGCCCAGGGCGAGAACGATCCACGCGTGAAACGGGCGGAGTCAGAACAGATCGTCGCGGCCATGAAAGAGCGTGGGATTGATCACGAGTACGTGATGTACGAGAACGAGGGGCACGGATTGGTTAAGCCCGAGAACCGCCTCGACTTCTATCATCGGGCCGACCGGTTCCTCACCAAACACCTAGGCGGCAGGGCCGAGTGAACTGAAGTACTGCGCAATTTTAGGCGCACGACTCAGGATCGGCGAAGCGACGCTTTGGTTATGGTTGGAGCTCAAAAGTGAACTCGTGGCCGCAGATCCGGATGTGGTCTCCGTCGGCGAGGGTGGCATTGGGATCCAGGGGCCGGTCCTGCACCAACACGCCGTTGGCCGATTTCAAATCAATGATCATGAAACTGCTTCCGGTATCGATGATTACGGCATGACGTCGACTAACTTCGGCATCGTCGAGAACGATGTCATTCTCTGCCAGGCGCCCTATCCGTGTCGCCGGCGCCTGTAGCGGATAGCGCCGACCGGATGCATCGCGCAAACCGGCAACAACAGACCGGCGAATAAGAGCGGGATGCGCGGTGGCAAGGGCACGTGCCGCAGTGGTTTTGCCAGCATGCTTGGTATCCAGACGCTCTTGGCGCAGAATTCGCGTGTGCAGGACCTCGACGGTCGGGCCCGGGTCAATGCCCAGATCCTCAGCCAGCGTCGTTTTGAGCCGCCGATAGGTCTCCAGTGCGTCGGACTGGCGTTCATCCACGTAGTACGCGGTGATCAACTGCGCCCACAACGGTTCACGGTAGGGATGCTCGGCAGCGAGTTCTTCGAGGTCACCGATAACGGCATGGGCCCGGCCGCAGGCGATTTCGGCTTCAGCGCGGGCGATGTGAACCCACACATTGTCTTCCATCAGCGCGGTCGCGAACGGCTCGACAAAGGTGAAGTCGCGTAAGTCATCAAGTACCGGCCCGCGCCATTCGGCCAGCGCGGCCGCCATATGACTACTGGCTTGCTCGAATTGTCCCGCTGCGGCAGCGTGAATGCCCGCAGTCTTCTCGGCGATGAATCGGTCCAGATCGCAGTCGCCGTCAGCGACATACAGTCGATAGCCAGGGGGTGCGCTGGCCAATACCGCATGGGGGTCCACCTCGGCGCCGCCCAGCAGCCCGCGCAGGTTGGAGACGTAGGAGTGGATGCTTGCGCGTGCCGCCGGTGCGGGCGACTGATCCCAGGCGCCGTTGATCAGCGATGCCGTGCTGACCGCACGATTACGGTTGATCAGCAGCATGGCCAACACCGCCCGCTGCTTGGGCGTGCCCAATGCCACCGGCGTACCCGCCACGGTCATCGACAACGGTCCGAGAAGACCAAACTCGAGACGAGTTTCGACCATCGCCTTTCCAGCCCTCCCGGTCGTCGGCGGCGTCGCCTCTTATTGTGACGCGGCCGGACCAATCGGCGACCACGATCGCCGATTTAGGCGACTGGAGCGACCTGGTGGGACGCAATGATCAGGCGGGCAGGCACTGCACCGAATCGTCGGGTCACCGTCTCATGGAGCCGGCACGCCAACAATCCATTGAGAATCCTCCAAGGCGGCGGCGGCAGTCTTTGCGCGACCGGCACTTTACGACATCGCCGGCATGCCGTTTCTGAGCCGAATTTCGTCCGGAGAAGGACCAGGACCATGACAACACCCTGGACCAAAGCACGGTCCGCGAAATCATGATCTGCTGCCGGACCTGGAGCCCCGCAATGTGTCCCTCTTGATCAATCCGGGTTACCCAGAGCCACAAACATTACTGTTAACTCTTTTCCCAAACGAGTTGCAACGATCAGAAGTATGTGATATTTGGCGCTACCGGTTGCGGCGCGGGTCCGCCGTGTCCAAGGAGGTCTCACCCATGGCCGTTCTAGCAGGGGGTGACACAGCACTGTGTCCGGGTACGACCAAGCTGACCGCTGCGCAGTGGACGCACGAGGGTGACGACAGTAGGAATCTCACTTCCGACCTGTCCTGCCCTCAAATCCGCGGGTCATGAGCACAATCATCGGCCCGCCGGCCGAAGCCTCGCAGACGACAACTCTGCCGCCGGCCCGGCGCGACCTGCTGCCGCCTGAGGCAACCCCCCCGGCCGCCTCCCGTGCGCCCAACCCGGATGCCGGCAGCCGGTTCCGGATGTCCGACCGTGCCACATCGTTTATCACCCTGGCCGTCGGTGCCCTGGCCGTCGTGCTCTTCAGCGTGCTCGCCTTCGAGCACCGCTGGATTAGCGACGATGGCATGATCGTGGTCCGCGAGGTACGGCAGATTCTGGCCGGCGCCGGCCCCAACTTCAACCCGTTCGAGCGCGACGAGGTTGACACCAGCCCGTTGTGGACATGGCTGTTGGCCGCGCTCGCGTTCCTCGCCCGCGGTGACATCGCGGTCGACGCGGTCATGCTCGGCCTGGTACTCGCGGTCGCCGGCATGGCGCTGGCGTTACGCGGCAGTGTTACCTTGCACCGGCAGTGCGGTGCGACCGGCGTGCTACTACCGGTGGGCGCCCTGGTACCCCTTGGGATCCTTGCGTTTTGGGAGTTCGCCACATCCGGACTGGAAACCGGTCTTTCCCTCTTTTGGCTTGGCCTGGTGTGGTGGCTGCTGGTGTCGGTCACCGAAAAGACAAGCCGCGCACGGCTTACCACGGTTGCGATCGTGGTCGGCGTCGGTCCGCTCGTCCGGCCGGACTTCGCGTTGGCCACCGGCGTATTCGGGATCACGCTGCTGCTGATCGTGCGGCCGGGCTGGCGACGCGCACTTGCCTACGCCGGGATTGGCGCGCTGCTGCCGGCCGGGTATCAGATCTTCCGCATGGGTTATTACGGCATCATGGTTCCGATGCCGGCCCTGGCCAAAGAAGCCGGCGACACTCTGTGGGGACGCGGGATCGGATACCTCACCGACTTCTTCGACCCCTACCGACTTTGGATTCCGCTGCTGCTGATCGCGTTTGTCAGCGTCGGATTGCTGCGCAACCGGACCGCAATCGACCGGCGCCGTACCATCCTGTTCGCCGCGCCCGTGCTCACTGGCCTACTGCTGGGGTTGTACGTAGTTAAGGTCGGCGGCGATTACATGCATGCGCGCATGTGGATTCCGGTCATGTTCGCGCTGCTGTTGCCGGTGATGATGCTGCCGGCCGGACGCGCCAATCTGGTTGGCGCCCCGCTGGTCACGGTGTGGGCCTTGGTCGCCGGGCTGGGCCTGCACCCGCCATACCAGGGGCAGCACTACGGCCCGGGCGACATCGCGAACGAGCGCGCTTACGAGACGGTCCACTACGCCGGTAGCCCGGACCTCACTACAACCGATTCGCGCTTCCGGAATTTCAACGAGTTGCCCATGCTCGTCGGCCTGATCGACCGCGGTGACCGCACGCTAGTGATGGGCATCGGGAGCCCACACAGTGCACCGTGGACCATCCCGATGTCACCGTCGGTGCCAGACAGAATTGGCTTTGTGTACCACAACATGGGTGTCGCGGCCGCGGTGATGCCGCTAGACGGCACCGTGATCGACCCGAACGGACTGGCTTCCCCAGCGGCCGGCCATCTGCTGCTGCAACAGCGCGGTAGGCCGGGTCACGAGAAGTGGCTGCCGCCTGCGTGGGTGTTGGGCGAGTACGCCGACCCCGCCGCGATCAACAACATGAAAGACACGAAAGAAGTGACGAAGGCGCAAGCGCTTGCGGCTCGGCATGCCCTGTCCTGCACCAGCCTCAAAGAACTCATGGATTCGGTGAATCAACCAATGAGCCCGGCCCGCTTCTGGCACAACTTGACCGGCTCGCTGTCCCGCACGAGCCTGCGGATCCCGGCCGACCCGCTCGCCGCCGAACGCCAGTTCTGCCAATAGCTGCCCAGATAGGGAGGTAAAACCATGAAGTTCCAAGCCCGTATCGCGCAAAGGTTTCCCATGAAAGTCGCTCTGACAGCGCTCTCAGTAGCCGTCATTGCCTCCGCATTCGCGCCAGCTCGGCCCGCCCAGGCCGTGCCCTGCGCAACCCCTGATGGCAGCGTCACCGCGGCGTGCAACGACTGCCTCCACGCCGAAGCCCAAGCCAAACACGACCCAGCCACGATCGCGCTCAAATGCGGATACCCCGGCACTGTCGCATCGCCTAACCAGATGGACCCGCCGGGACACAGTCCGTAACCAGTTGGGCGCGTGGGATTCCGAGCCTTAGTAGCCCTGATTCTGCGTCGGTGATCGACGGACCATCCAGAGCCGCACGGCGGTTGGACCCAGCGCGTCGCCCCGGGCTGAAACCTCGACCGATCCCGCGAGCGGGCGCTGACTGTGACAAATGGGAGGAAGGTTGCCGTTGCCTCTTGTAGTGCGGCGCCTCGAAGGACGGGTCGCGGCCTACCAAGAGTGTCACCCCAGCGCTTGCGGCCATTTCGCGCCTAGTAGCCAGCCGGCTTCATGTTTTGGCTAATGCCAAAGAAACGGTCCCCATGGGCGAGTGCGGCAGTACACTTTGACCGCCGAGTTACGGCGGTTGTGCTGGTCAGCCCAGCCACTCGGAGAGAGTGGGGTGTCCTGTGGTGGAGCCCAAAGGATCGATTCTTCTGGTCTACTTCGTTGCCGACGAGTCCGGCTCGATGGGCCGCAATATCGACGAACTCAACAATGGCCTAGCTTCGTTGCACGACGCATTGCAACGAGAGTCCTTCGCCGCCGCCAAGGTTCGGTTATCGGTGATCGGCTTTTCCGATACTTCGTTTACCTACCTTGAACCCGCCGACTTGCGTGTCCTCCAGGGGATGCCGGTGCTGACCGCGCAAAGCCTGACCTCGTATGCCGCGGCATTCGACCAACTCGCCTACCGCATCAGCGTCGACGTTCCCAGCTTGAAAGCTCAGGGGTACACCGTGCATCGGCCCGCGGTGTTTTTCTTGACTGATGGGCTGCCGAACGAAAACGAGGATTGGCGCTCAGTTCGAGCGAACTTGCTAACCCAACCCGCGGCGCCCAACATCCTTGCCTTTGGCATTGGGGATGCCGACGCGGCCGTCATAGGTGAGGTCGCGACCAAGCCCCACTTCGCCTTCGTTGCCGCCCGCGGAGTCGATGCGGGCGCGGCGATCTCCGAGTTCCTCACCTCGCTGACGCAGTCGGTCATCAGCTCAGGGCAGGCCATCGCGACCGGCTCGGCTGAACTGCAATTCGAAAAACCAGAAGGGTTTACCTTAGCCGTCGACGTCGTGTAGGCGAACGCTCATGATCGCGTGGCGAAACCGAAAGCACGGGGGACCGCGCGACGAGGACTCTGCTGCGCCGCTCCCACCGCCGGCAGTGCAGCCAACAGCTTCCCCCGCCGAGCCGATAGCACCGAGCGCAGCGGAGTCTGACATTCCAAGGGTTGCCGAAGTCGTTGGGGCCACCGTCATCCCGCAAATCACAGTCGGGTCACCCTCGCCGGCGGTGGAACCATCAGCAATTGCTACGGAATATTGCTCGTTGCCTTTTCGTCCCGATGTGGTGATCGATGGGTGGTCCACCGACGCCATGACGGTGCGGGGCGTGTCACAGCGCGGACACCTGCACCGCTATAACGGGGCGCCACGCCAAGATGACTTCGCGGCGCATCTTCTCCCTGATGGACGCGTGGTTGTCCTTGTGGCCGACGGTGTTTCGGGCGCATTACAGTCGCATATCGGCGCGAGCACCGCCATCAAGCAAGCCGCCGAATGGCTGCATTCTCAGTTGAGCGACGACATCGTCGGCACCGACTGGTTGGCCCTGCTCAAAAGCACCGCGTGGGCGCTCAACGAACGAGCGCAAAACCTTCTGGGACTTGACGCCCCCAATCCGGTACGCGCCGAGCAGGAACTCGCAACCACTTTGGTGTGTGCGATCGTCGAACCCACCGGCCCAGGAGCCCTGCGCGCTCATCTGGTGAGTGTCGGCGATTCGGCTGCATGGCTGCTCTCAGCCGGCCAGTTCGTCGAGATCCTCGCCGGCAAGGTGCCCGCAGAGTCGGGGATCGCCTCATCCGCGGTTGTTGGGTTGCCTCGCGTGCCAACCGAAGTCACGCCCCAAGTGGTCGATGTGGCCAACGGCGATGTGCTGTTGATCGGCACCGACGGAATCGGTGATCCGCTGGGAACCGGACAAGGCGGGGTGGGCGATTTGTTCCGCGAAGTCTTGACGAAAGCGTCGGCGCCTTCGCTGATCGAGTTCGCCCACGCGGTGGACTTCAGCCGGGAAACCTTCGACGACGACCGGACCTTGGTTGCAGTTTGGCCGCGAATACCGGTGGATCCCGAGACCGCGGTGCAGCCTCGGAAACCCAGTGCCGTGGAAGGACTGCAATGACACCGCGGGTGATCGAACATGACGGGTCGGCTGTGCTGACAATGTTCGACCAAGGCGCGCCAAGGATCCTCCAAGGCCATTCCGCCAGTGTTGCCGTGACTTCATTAATCGATACCAGCGGCCAGCCCGCGCGATCACGCCAGTCGCGCCGCTGGACCTCTTCCCCGAGGAGAAGAAGCTGATGACTCAGCCACGGGGCGCCGACTGGTACCCGGACCCCAGCGGCGAGCCGGGCCGGATGTATTGGGATGGCCAACAATGGCACAACGACATCCCTGAGACACTGCCACCGGCCGACCAGCCCCGTGCTCGGGCGATCCCAACGACTGCGCAGCCTCAGCGCGGTGCAGCTCTGATCGCCGCGCTTTGGGTGGCCATCGCGGCCTTGGTCGGCACGGTCGCCGTCGCCGGCTATGTGCTCGTGAAGCAGTCCCACCGGTCGCAAACCCCGACCGCACAACCGGCGCCGGCGTCTTTAGTCCCAACCGCGCAATCCCCACCCACTTCAGCGCAAAATCCGCCACTGGCGCCCCCGCCAAGGGCGGTCCCCACGTCGGCGTACTTCAAGACCTTGTCGGGGACGGGCTGTCTAGTCACCGCGGATCAGGTCACATGCCAGACGTGTATCCCGGGAGAGGTCATTACCAA
Source organism: Mycobacterium sp. NGS62 (assembly GCF_059812285.1). Taxonomy (NCBI): domain Bacteria; kingdom Bacillati; phylum Actinomycetota; class Actinomycetes; order Mycobacteriales; family Mycobacteriaceae; genus Mycobacterium; species Mycobacterium sp. NGS62. The sequence continues at coordinate 1,039,352 of NZ_JCALCK010000001.1, forward strand.
CGCCTATACGTGTACCGATCCCGCGCCCGAGGTAGCAGTCAACACCGTGGGCATCGTCGATCGAAATCCTGCAGATATCGGCTCGTCTTCGGCGATGCAGCAGCTCTCGAATGGCCAGACCTATCACGCCAACGGCTGGACGATCGTGGCCAGCGGCGGCTGGTCGCGCTTCATCAACGATGCGACCGGCCACGGAATGGCCGTCGCAGCCCAGAACTTTGACTCGTACTGACCGGGTCGATAACGCTCGTGGGAGGTTTGCGATGACGCGGCCGGTGATCGCGCGTGACAGGTTGGGTGTGTTGGCCAAGATCGGTCAAGGCGGCCAAGGGGTGGTGTATCGGGCGCCCAACGTCAAGACCAAGTTCGCGACGTCGATGGTTTACAAGGAATACAAGGCCTCGATGCGCGCCGGAGTTGATTTCAGCGCGCTAGCCGCCATGCCCGCGCTGGTAGAGGACTCACTGACTTACGCCCAGGCTGAACGGCTGATCTCAACTGCGGCCTGGCCCTGCGCCCTCGTCGAAGACGACGGCGCCCCAACGGGCTTCGTGATGCCGGCCATCCCCGACGAATTCTTCATCGACCTGACCACCGTCAAAGGCGTGTCAAAGACCACCGCAGAATTTCAGCACCTGCTCAACCACTCCTCAGTGCTGGCCGCACGCGGCCTCAACATCACTGACGCCCAACGCTATACGTTGTTGCGTGAAGTCGCCTCCACGCTGGCATTCATGCACAAACACGGCGTCTGCGTCGGCGACATCTCACCGAAAAACCTGCTATTCGCCCTGACCCCACACGAAGCCGCCTACTTCATCGACTGCGACGCCATGCGCATCAACACCGTCTCGGCGCTGCCCCAAATGGAAACCCCGGGCTGGGACGCACCCCCCGGTGAAGAACTAGCCACCATCTACACCGACACCTACAAACTCGGACTGCTGGCCCTGCGCCTGCTCGCCGGCGACCACGACACCAAAAACCCCCACCACCTACCCCCCACCACACCAGAACTACTGCGCCAGATCATCACCGACACACTGACCAACCAACCACACCAACGCCCACTACCCGAAGCCTGGACCTACGTACTGGGCCACGCCATCGAACACGCCCAACACCAAACAAAGATGGGAGCAGCCGCAGCGGCTTTACCCAGCACCCCACTGGAGCCGCCACTCATCCCCATCGTCCACTCCAGACCTTCAACGCCCACTCCACACTCCAGACCGCCAGCGCCACCGCCACCACCGCCGCCGGGATGGGCGCCACCGCCGGCGTGGGAGCCACCGGCAGCCAGCTCATCCAAAGCGGCACTCTGGGTTGGGGTCGGGCTGGTGACCGTGGTTGTCGCCGCGCTGATCGTGGTCATCGCCGTACTTGCCACCAAAGACAACTCCGCCCCATCGGCCACACCGGCAACCACCAGCGAGGCATCGGCCTACCCGTCCGATTCCGAGGCAATCGCGCAACCCGGGTCGCCATCATCGGAGGCGCCACCTTCGACCAGCGCCGGCATACCGGGGTTGGCGCCGTTCGTGCGGGAATGGCGCGGGGCGCGGGAAAGTATCGTCATCGACACTGCCGGCACCGGGCAGTTCCATTACATGATGGACTGCCCGAGCTGTACGTCAATGGCTGACATACCTTACAACACACTGGATTTCAGGCTGATGTCGGTTTCAGGCGACACCGCCAGTGGGATTGTCACCGCCAGCTCGGATCCACAGTTTTCGGTAGGTGAGCCAGTGGCAGCCAGGCTGGGCGAGCTGGACACCATCCACTGGACCATCGGCGGTAAGGACGAGGGGCTCTTCTGCGGCTCCAATCCCTCGTGGTGCGGCGGCTGAAAGACGAGATGCGAAGGGGACCGCGGGATGTGGCCGAGCTCGTTGTCGAATCGACTGTGAGCACGGGGGTGGTTCGCTAGCATGAGCCAACGGGGGATGCGGTGATGGAGGCCGCAGTGGACGAGGTGGGTTTCGGGCGGTACCGGCTGATCGCGTTGATCGGCGAGGGCGGCATGGGCAAGGTGTACAAGGCCCATGACGACGTGATCGGCCGCGATGTGGCGATCAAAGTGCTGCCCACCGAACTAAGCATTGAGCCCGGTTATCGGGAACGGTTTCGCCGCGAGGCGTACACCGCAGCCCGGCTGACAGAGCCGCACATCATCCCGATTTACGACACCGGAGAAGTCGACGGCCAGCTGTATCTGGTGATGCCGGTTATCGACGGCATCGACTTGCACGGTCTGCTGGCTCGTGACGGGCCGATGAACCCGCAACGGAGCGTGCAGGTGATCACGCAACTGGCTGCAGCGCTAAACGCGGCGCATGCCGTCGGGCTGGTGCACCGGGACATCAAACCGTCGAATGCGCTGGTGACGGGCGACGACTTCGTGTACCTGATCGACTTCGGGATCGCTCACGACGCGGCGGCCACCAAGCTAACGAATACCGGCATGATGGTGGGTACGTGGGCCTACATGGCCCCGGAGCGCTTCACCACCGGTACTGCTGATGCCCGCGCCGACGTCTACGCACTGGCATGTGTGCTCTACGAATGTTTGACCGGTGCCCCACCCTTCCCCGGTGACAGCATGGAACAACAAATCGGCGGACACCTGACGCTGGACCCGCCGAAACCCAGCCGCGTCAATCCCGCCGTTCCAGCGGCCTTCGACGACGTGATCGCAGCGGGCATGGCCAAAAACCCCGATCAGCGCTATCAGAGCGCCCGGGAGTTGGCCACCGCCGCCCAGCAAGCCCTGACCACTACCACCACAGCAGGCACTCCGCGCTCCGCTCCCACCTTGCTGGCAGCCGCGGCCCAACCTGCACCCGCAGCCGACACAGACCAGCCACAGCCCGCCGACTCGACCCTGGCCGCGGCCCCGCCTTCCCAGCAGCGTAGAAAGCCGGCGAAGGCGCGGCCGGTGATCGCGCGTGACAGGTTGGGTGTGTTGGCCAAGATCGGTCAAGGCGGCCAGGGGGTGGTGTATCGGGCGCCCAACGTCAAGACCAAGTTCGCGACGTCGATGGTTTACAAGGAATACAAGGCCTCGATGCGCGCCGGAGTTGATTTCAGTGCGCTAGCCGCCATGCCCGCGCTGGTGGAGGACTCGCTGACGTACTCCGAGGCTGAACGGCTGATCTCAACTGCGGCCTGGCCCTGCGCCCTCGTCGAAGACGACGGCGCCCCAACGGGCTTCGTGATGCCGGCCATCCCCGACGAATTCTTCATCGACCTGACCACCGTCAAAGGCGTGTCAAAGACCACCGCAGAATTTCAGCACCTGCTCAACCACTCCTCAGTGCTGGCCGCACGCGGCCTCAACATCACTGACGCCCAGCGCTATACGTTGTTGCGCGAGGTCGCCTCCACGTTGGCGTTCATGCACAAACACGGCGTCTGCGTCGGTGACATCTCACCGAAAAACCTGCTATTCGCCCTGACCCCACACCAAGCGGCCTACTTCATCGACTGCGACGCCATGCGCATCAACACCGTCTCGGCGCTGCCCCAAATGGAAACCCCGGGCTGGGACGCACCCCCCGGTGAAGAACTAGCCACCATCTACACCGACACCTACAAACTCGGACTGCTGGCCCTGCGCCTGCTCGCCGGCGACCACGACACCAAAAACCCCCACCACCTACCCCCCACCACACCAGAACTGCTGCGCCAGATCATCACCGACACACTGACCAACCAACCACACCAACGCCCACTACCCGAAGCCTGGACCTACGTACTGGGCCACGCCATCGAACACGCCCAACACCGGACAAAAGCCAAAGCAGCAGCGGCAGCACCAGTCAGCGTCGCACCCGATCCGCCGCCCATCCCCATCGTCCACTCCAGACCGCCAACACCTACCCCACAGTCCAGACCACCGACGCCTACTGCACAGTCCAGACCGCCAGCGCCACCGCCGCCACCGCCGGCATGGGCGCCACCGGCAGCCAGCCCATCGAGGACGCCAGTGTGGGTCGGACTCGGTCTGGCGACCGTCGTCGTCGCCGCGCTGATCGTGGTCATCGCCGTACTTGCCACCAAAGACAACTCCACCCCATCCGCCACACCGACAACCACCACCGAAGCTTCGACTTACCCGTCCGATTCAGAAACCACCTCGACGACGAGTTACGCGAATACACCGACTGCGTCGGTGCCTCCGCCTGATTTGGTGCAGACGCCGGACTCTTACGGTGTGAACTGTTCCGACGGGTATCACCGCCCGGACCGTTCAGGGTGGGCGACGAACTCAGGGCGTGGTACCACTGAAACGTCTTGTCTATTTGCGAACAATGTTCTGCAGTCCTATTGGAACACCTATCCCTCGCCGAGCCGCGACTCGCGTGAGGTTGTCGCTGGCGGCACGGTGCCGTGCGGTGATGTGAGTGCGAAGGCAAGTACACCCATCCCATGCTCCGGCAACGACTTCCTGATGACGTGCGTTGCCAATGGCGACGACCCCTGGATCACGTGCACAGGAGGCAATGACGCCAAGGTCTACCTCTACTAGAGCAATGGAACCCCAAGGATTGCAATCGTATTCGGGTGAATCGACGGCTTCCATGGTTGATTGCTACGATCCTGGCGTGCTCGATTCGCCCTCACCGCGCGGGTGCGGCGGACTGCGATCAGTTTCACGACGGAACGTCGTGAGGTACGTGTGTGTCGCGGTGCTAGTAGTGAACCTCGCGTCGGCGGCAATGGTTAACGCACCGAAAGCTTTGTCCGCCAGCCTCGCCGGCATGATGGTCTTCCTTGACCCCGGCCACAATGGCGTGTCCGACCCCTCGATAACCCGGCAAGTCCCGAATGGCCGGGGCGGTGAGAAGCAGTGCAACACGACGGGCACCGCGACCAGCGACGGCTATTCCGAGCATGCCCTTAACTGGGACGTCACATTGCGCATCCGTGATGCACTCGACCAGATGGGTGCACGCACCCAGCTGTCCCGGGAAGGCGACAATTCAGTCGGCCCCTGCGTCGATCAGCGCGCCGCGCTGGCTAACGCGATGCATCCGGACGCAATCGTCAGCGTTCACGCCGACGGTGGACCGCCGACCGGTCGGGGGTTTCACGTGAACTACTCCAGTCCCCCGCTCAACGAAGCGCAGGCCGGGCCAGCGGTACAACTCGCCCACGCGATGCGCGATGCATTGCTCGCATCAGGTCTTCAACCGTCCACCTATATCGGTTCTGACGGCCTGTATGGCCGTGCCGATCTCGCGGGCCTGAACCTGGCCCAGTATCCGGCGGTTCTGGTCGAGCTCGGCAACATGAAGAACGGCGACGATGCCGCACAAATGCAGAGCGCTGATGGCCGAGCGAAATATGCCTCTGCAGTCGTTGAGGGAATAGTCACCTACCTCAGCGGAAAGGGCGCGGGTACCTGAAATGAGTGCGGCCACCACTGCGGCGCGGATTTCGAAACGGATCGACGGGGATGCGCGGTAGCCGAGCCCGCGGCGGGACACGGCTCGCTTCTGGCATCACCCTCATGCTGGCGGCGTGTGGGGTTCTGACAAGTTGCGCTTTTATCGGGCACCATGCAGCTCCTGTGTCCCCGTTGCCGACCCCCAACCCGCCGGTACGCCACACCGCTGCCCCCGCACCACCGCAAGCGACGACGACTGCACCGGGACCGGCTCCGAGCGGCGCAGCCACACCGCTGGCGGCAGAATTCGCCACGTTGCAGAACAAGCTGGAAGCCAAGATGGGTCTCGTCATCAGTGCCATCGGTGCCGACCCGAAGCAACTCGTATTCGGCGACTGGACAAGCGGACCCGCCTGGTCGACGATGAAAGTTCCGGTGGCCATCACCGCCTTGGGCGAAGAAGACCCGCCGACCGTCACCGACGCGATGCGGGCTGCCATTACTCAGTCCGATAACGCGGCCGCCGAGTCGATTTGGGACAACCTGGGCGATCCGGTCACGGCGGCGCACAAAGTCGAAGCCTTCATGAGCAGACTCGGCGATCCGACGACCGTCGAATGGCGGAAGCTGCGCCCGCAATTCACCGCCTTCGGCCAGACCAAATGGTCGTTGACCGACCAGGCCCGGTTCACCGCCGCCGCGGCATGCGACCGCGGGAGCGCACCGATCTTCACGTTGATGGGTGAGGTGGAAGCCGGCCAGCGTTGGGGGCTTGGGGTCATTCCGGGTACCCGGTTCAAAGGCGGGTGGGGTCCCTCACCTACCGGTGATTATCTGGTGCGACAACTGGGGGTGCTGAAGACGCCGACCGGCCTGACCGCCGTAGCGGTGGCGACAGAGCCGGCATCGGGATCGTTCGATGACGGCACACAGGAACTCACTGAAGTAAGCAAGTGGTTGAATTCCCACATGGCGGAATTGCCTACCGGGCAATGTGATCACTAGATCTTCCTCAGTTACTCGGCCGCGCGTCGTCACACGTACGTAGCTAAACAGGCCTGACGCTCGAACGAGCAGAGCTGTCGGTGTTATGCACTGCTGGCGACACCGGGCACCGGATCAATTCGGCAAGAATCCCTTGAGAATCCTCCAAGGCGGCCGCCGCACCCTAATCCCACACAACGGTAGTTCGACGCCTGACCGTCCGACTGCCTCTGGCCACGAGATTGGGAGCACGACGATGAGGAACGTAAGAATTGCAGCGGTGGCCGGCGTTGCCATTGCTTGCGCTTTTGCGTCATCCGTGATTGCGGGGCCGCAAGCGAACGCCGCAACCAGCGCCGATTGGGCGTGGCCAGGAATGCGGTACGACATCTACAAGAACGGTTCTTGGTACAACTGCAGCGTAGGGTTCCCGGCGTGGGATAGCTCCGGCAATCGGTATTTCATCTCCGCTGGGCATTGTTTCCGTAGTGAGGCAGGCATCCACTACCAGCAGCCCGACGGGTCTGGGGTCGAAATCTACAGTCCCTCGGACCATAGCACCGCCGTGGGCTTTGAACTCACCTATACGATCCCCAGCGGGGGAATCTATGACGACGTGTCGTTGGTCGAGATGTTTCCAGGACAGAAGTTGTATGGCACTGGCTGGGAACATATTCCGGACAACCCTATAGCGGGTGCTGTGGGTGATGAGGCGTGTCTGGTGGGTGATCGGCACGACACGTCAAACTGTGGAGCGGTGACAGCTACGAACGTTCGCCAGACCGTGACCGGCTATTCCTGGTTGGAAAATGTCACCACCGCCTCGTACTGTGCGCATCCGGGTGATAGCGGCGGAGCGGTCTATAACAGCAACGGAGCACTAGGAATTGAGGTCACTAGCGACGCCGCGCATAATGAGCCCGGTACGCCGGGTGACTGCAGTAGTTCATTCATCCCGATCGGGCGGGTGTTAGGCGTACTGCATGAAAACAACCCCTCACTGACTATCTAGCGGACAACTCAGCCAGCCTTGCAAACCTCATCTGCTTCCCGAGTTCTGAGTCAGAACGGCTTGACGTTGTAGCCACCGTCGATGACCATGCCGTGGCCGGTCGCATCGTGGGTGAAGGTGGTGCCGTCGCTGCTCACCACTATCGCCCAGCCTTGAAAGTGATACGTCTGACCATCCGTGAGGACGACGTCGGGCTGTCCAGGCGGAGCCATTCCCAGATTGGCGGTCCGCCACGTGAATTGGCCCGCTGCGGTAATGATGGCCTGATCCTGGTGCAACACCGAGGGATCTCCCGGCCATCCTGGATAAGGTGGGGGATCCATCGGAGCCTGCGGGAAGCCGGCCGTCTGGCAGACCACATTAGGGCCCACTCCGTCGCCGTCATCCGAGCCCACCTCACAACGCATCGGCGGGGACGGCGTCCGCACGTTCACAAAGTGCCCTGGGGAGGGATCAGCTTCAGCCAGCGGCGCGAAAAGCGCCATCGCGCACATGACTGCGCTTCCTGCCCATGCGGTCTTTGTCATACCCGTTTCCTTCGTGGCACACGCAATCGATACCGAGCCCGTAGTCTTGGTGCCCGTCCACAAAAGGCTCCGACAAACGGCTTGGAATATCCTTGGCGCGGTTGGTGCATACCGCCCAAGTTGGGTCAGGCACCACACTCGCCAGCCGCCTCAGCGACGCCGTTGCAGAGCGGTAGTTGTTGTAGGCCACCGATGGTTATCTGAAGGAGCTGGCCCGGTGAGCCCGCGGTGACCATGGCAACCACCGGTTTGCCGGTGTAATACGCGTCTGTGGTCGTGGTGACGCTTCCGTTGGCGATGCCGTTCGATACCGACGTCAACGTGAAATCCACCGTATTTTCGGTAGGTGTCGCGCACGCGGTGCATCCCTGGTAGTTCAAATGACCGGTACCGGCGCTGTCGATCACTACCTTCTGCGTATGGGCCTGCCAAATCCCGACGAACGGCGCCAACCCGGATATTTCGGTGCTGGAAGGGGTGGTCGTCGGAGCTTCTTCCGATGAAGGCGGGGCGGACCCGACGGCCGGCCCTGAAGCGGGCGTCGGCTGCGCCGTTGGGGTTTGGGAAGGCGACGAGTCCAGTCGCGACAGCAGAAAGACGATGACGGCGGCGGTCACGATCACGACAAACGCGATGGTCACGCCGATGAGGCCCGGCCGGCCTCGTTGGCGGCTCGACGGGGCGGCTGGCGCCGATGCCGGCGGTGGCGGAACTGGGGTTGACGGTCTGGATTGCGGGGTGGGCGCTGGCGGTCTGGAGTGTGGGCTAGATACGGGCGGTCTGGAGTGCATGACCGGGGTGGCTGGCGGTTCGGGTGCGAGGCTCACGGGTGCTGCAGCCGCTGCTGCGGTCTTCTTGTGGTGTTGGGCGTGTTCGATGGCGTGGCCGAGTACGTAGGTCCAGGCTTCGGGTAGCGGGCGTTGGTGTGGCTGGTTGGTCAATGTGTCGGTGACGATCTGACGCAACAGGTCGGTCGCTGTGGCTGGGATGTGGTGGGGGTTTTTGGTGTCGTGGTCACCGGCGAGCAACCGCAGCGCGAGCAGCCCCAGTTTGTAGCTATCGGTGTAGATGGTGGCCAGTTCCTCACCCGAGGGACTGCCCCAACCCGGGGTTTCCATTTGGGGCAGCGCCGAAACGGCGTTGATCCGCATCGCGTCGCAATCGATGAAGTAGACCGCTTCATGCGGGGTCAGCGTGAACAGCAGGTTTTTCGGTGAGATATCACCAACACACACACCGTGTTTGTGAAGAAACGTCAGCGCGGAAGCGATCTCGCGCAGCAGCGAATAGCGTTGTACGTCATCGAGTTTGATGCCGCGGGCGGAAAGCACCGAGACATGATTGAACAGGTGCTGGAATTCGGCGGTGGTCTTCGACACGCCCCTAACAGTGGTCAGGTCGATGAAGAACTCGGGTGGGATGGCCGGCATTACGAATCCTCTTGGCCTGCCGCTGTCTTCGACGATCGCGCAGGGCCAGGCGGCAAACGAGATCAGCCGCTCGGCCTGCGCGTAGGACAGCGAGTCTTCGACCAGGGCCGGCATGGCTGCCAATGCGGTGAAGTCGATGTCGGCCAGGGTCTGCGGTTTGTATTCCTTGTAGACCATCGATTCCGAGAACTTGGTCTTGACATTGGGCGCGCCATAGACGACACCCTGGCCGCCCTGGCCGATCTTGCTCAGCACGCCCAGTTTGTCACGCGGGATCACTTGTCGTGTGGTCGCTGACTTTCGAGATTGCTGGGACGGCTTTGACGCGGCCCGCGTCGGGTCGGCAAGCTGGCTCGGCGCGGAGTGCGGAACGCGGGCTGGCGTGGGTACCACGGTGAGGGCCCGCCGGGCGGCCGTCGCTAAATCGCGGGCGCTCTGATAGCGCTCGTCGGGCGCTTTGGCCATGCCAATCGCGATGACCTCGTCGAACCCCGGCGGGATGCCGAGGTCGGCGCTGCTGGGTTTGGGAGGGTCGAGGGCCAGGTGTCCCGCGATCTGCTGTTCCATGCTGTCGCCGGGATAGGGCGTGGCGCCGGTGAGGCACTCATAGAGCACACAGGCCAAGGAGTAGACATCCGAGCGGGCATCGGCGGTGCCGGTGGTGAAGCGCTCCGGGGCCATATAGTGCAGCGTGCCCACCATCATGCCGGTGCTCGTCAGTCTGGCGGCTGCGGCGTCGTGAGCGATACCGAAATCGATCAGATACACAAAGTCGTCACCGGTCAGTAATGCGTTGGACGGCTTGATATCACGGTGTACCAGCCCATGCTGATGCGCAGCAGTAAGCGCCGCGGCCAACTGTTCGATCACTGGGACAGCCCGCTGCGGACTCATCGGCCCGTCGCGCTGCAGCAGACTGTGCACGTCGACGCCCTCGATGACCGGCATCACCAAATACAGCCGTCCCTCGATTTCCCCCGCCTCAAAAATCGGGATGATGTGCGGCTCAATCAATCGGGCGGCGGTGTAAGCCTCACGCCGGAACCGTTCCTCATAGCCACGTTCCCTAGCCAACTCCGGCGGCAACACTTTGATCGCGACATCGCGACCCATCACAGTGTCGTGGGCCTTGTACACCTTGCCCATGCCACCCTCGCCGATCAGTTCGATCAGCCGGTAACGCCCAAACGCAACCTCATCCACCGATCGCGCCTTTCTCACCCACCTGGTGGGACATGCTAGCCACCCGCCGTCACCGCTATCGTCGATTCACCAACCCGGTGGTCGACCGGCCATCCAGCGACCCATCGTCAGTTGAAACCCCTTGGCATGACCGCCCTGAGGATATTTGTCAGCACACTCAACTTGTCGCGCGCGCTCACTGAGCTATCATTCGCTTGGTGCTTTGCATTGCGCCGCAGGCACTTTGGCCGGGGTTTGGTGGATGGGCGAGCTTCAGGCGGCCTCCAGGGTGGTTGGCGGATCGATCGGTCGTTCTGTGAGTCTCCCGGTGACGCCTCCGCAGCCCCATGGCTGTGTATGTCCGGTCAGTCGTGTTTTGCCTCGTAGCGCAGCAGGACGGTGCCACCCGGGAAGGTGCGGTTCTCCAACAGTCGCAGCGAGATCCATGACGGCAGGGTTGGGAAGAAGGGGGTGCCGCCGCCCACGGCGGTGGGCGCGACCACGATCCGGTATTCGTCCACCAGCCCGGCCTGCACGATCGGCGCGGCCAGCGTCGCCCCGGCCACCTCCAGCTCACCGTCGGTTTCGGCTTTCAGCTTCGTCACCACCTCGACTGGGTCGCCGCGTTCCAGGCGGGAGTTCCAGTCGACGGACTTGAGGGTGCGCGAGAACACGACCTTGGACATGTTGCGCCAGATGCGGGCGAAGTCAACGATCAGAGGGGTGGCGTCCGGGGTCTTGTCGGCGGTCGGCCAGTACGCGGACATCAGTTCGTAGAGCCGCCGTCCGTAGAACGCCAGAGCGGTCTCCCGCTCGAAGTCGTTCCAATACTGGTGCAGTTCTTCGCTCGGATCGGTCCAGTCGATGCTGCCCTGGTTGTCGGCGATGTACCCGTCCACCGACACGTTGAAGCCATAGATGAGTTTGCCCATGCAGATCAGACTGCACAGGAGGGCAAAACTCATCGCGGCGCCGCACGACTTATGAGTTTGCCCTTCTCGAACGCCTCCAGGCCTGCAACCGGCGTCTTTTTCGCCCCCAACTCGGTATGATCAGCCCGGTCCAGTCCGAAACCCAACGAACTGCGACAGCATCCATGCGACCGACCGCATGGGCGCGGCCACGGCTAGCGGCGAGGCGATGATGGCGGCCTTTGTCAATGTGCCGGGCGGACAGCCCGGCGAGCCGCTGGGATACCTCATCGTCGGCGACGGCGATTCGAAATGCAGCGTGCCGATTTTCGACCAGTTGTTTGTTGGTCGAGAATGCGCAGGAATCAGCGAATCGCGCAGGCTCCTCATCGACGACCCCGAGATCTCCCGCACCCACCTCGAGATCCGGCTGGACGGGGCAAGCGATCAGGCTTTCCTGATCGACACCAGCAGCAATGGCACGTCGCTCAACGGTGTGCGGCTTGAACGGGCGGTTCCGCTGCCGATCCGACCCGGCGACGAGATCCGGATCGGCGATGTGGCACTTACCTTTTCCTCGCAGCGGTTCACCGCGGTCCCCGTAAAAGTCGCGCAGCGCACGCGGGCACGGATTAGCCAGGCCGCCATGGTGATGGTGGTCGGTGACATCGTCAATTACTCGACGATCTCCCAGGTAACAGACGAGCAAGTCATGGCACGAAGCTTGCACACGCTATGGAATCAGCTCGGCAGTGTCCTGCATGCCCATCACGGCACCCTGAATCACTACGCTGGGGATGCGCTGTTCGCAATCTGGGAGATGAGCAGGTTCCCGGATGCGATCGAGCTGGCGATCGATTTCGCTCTCGCCGCGAATCAGCTTGTCGAGCAGCTCGCGCCCGAGCTGCCGCTGCGCGGGCCGGACGGCGCGCCGATCCACATGGGCTGGGGCGTGGTGCGGGGCATGGCCGCCTTGGCCGCGATGACGAGATCGGTCGACGCCGTGATCGGTGATGCGACCAACGTGGCATTCCGGTTGTCCGGGATCGCCGGCCGCCATGGACGGGCGGCGGTTATGGTGACCAGCGGAGTACACGGCGCAGTCGCGGAGCAGTTCGTTTGGGGCGCTGGTGAATCCGTTGAAATCAAAGGTCGCAGCGGGATGGAGACCGTGTTTCCGGTTATCGCCCGCAACCCCGAGAGCGACGACGACTCAACGAGTCCGGCACTCACTAACCTGAAGGATGGGGGCGATCCAAGCGCCTGATGCGCTAATGCCAGCACACCTCATAGACCCGCTGGGTATCTCGCAGCCCCTTGAGCTGTTCCTCCCGGGAGTCACCGAATCGGAACTCGTGACTGCCGGCGACCAACCCGCGCAGTACTTCTGACACGAGGATCTGGCCGCCGTTGGCTTTCGCCCCGATCCGCGCCGCCAGGATCACGGTGTGCCCAAAGAAGTCATCCTGTTCTCGGATCACCTCTCCAGTGTGCAGTCCGATCCGGACGCGCAGCACCTGGCTACCAGAATGATCGCGACGCGCCGCGAAGTCGCGCTGGATCGCGACTGCACAGCGGATCGCGTTGCCGGCGCTGGCGAATGCCACCATGAAACCGTCGCCCTGCGATTTGACCTCGAAGCCGTGGTGCGCGGCCAGATGGCCGCGGATAAGTGCGTTGTGGCGGTGCAGCACCTTTAGCCAACGCTCGTCGCCCAACTCCTCGGTGAGCACCGTGGAGCCTTCAATGTCCGAGAACATGATCGTGACCGTCCCGTTGGGCGCGGCCACCCCTCGAAGGTCGGGCCGAGTCAGCTCGACAGATTGGGCAACACTCTCCAGGGCCGACCAGCCCAGCGTGGACTTCTGCTCCTGGTGCTCATGGCGCAATCGCGTGAGCCGATCGGCTTCGGCACGCATGCCGATCTGCCGAGCGAGCGCCACTCCCCGGTCGATTAAGCCCATCGCTTTCTCCCGAGCCGCCGGCTCCCGTGTGCTGAGCAAGGTGCGGGCGTACTCGTAGCAGACCCGGGGGGTCACGTAGTCGCAGCCGATCTCCGCATTGCGCGTGAGCGCGAGTTCGAAGTGGCGCGCAGCTTCCTGCTGGCGGTCGGCGGCCGCGGCGGCGACGCCCAGGAACGCCTGGTTGGAGCCCAGACAGCCGGCGCCGGCCAAAAACAGTGTGCAGCGTTCCGCGTAGGGCACCAGTAGTTCGTAGAGCGTGCTTGCGGCTTTTCGGTCCCCGATCGCGACCGAGGCGATGGAGAGTGCGCAAATCGACGTCAACCAGTCACTGCTGCGTCGGAGCGCCTCGAAGCCGTCCCCCGCCAGGTCGGCGAATCTGGCACGGGCCTCGTCGAGTTCGCCGATTTCGGTGAGCAGCCACACATAGGCCGACGGCCACGCCTGGCCGTAGCGTGCAGCGGCCTCACGACCCGCGTCTCTCAGCTGGTCCAGGCTGCCGTCCGCCAACCGGGTCAGGAAGGAGTGCGCCCCGAACACGACTGCGGCTACCTCCGGTTCGGCGCGCTGTCCGATCGAGAGCGCCGTGTGCGCCAACCGCTCGGACTCCTGATGGCGGCCCCGCATCAGCGCTCGCATCGCGCGGAAAACCGCGGCCTGCCACAAGTAGCGTGGTTGACGCAGTTCACCGGCCAGTCGGTCGCACGCCAAGATCTCCTCGTCGACCGCCCGGAAGTCGCCGAACTGTGCGAGCGCGATCAGCCGCAGATGGTGACCTTCGAATTCCATGTCGCGATCACCGACGATCCGGGCCAGTCGCGCCATCTCCTCACCCGACTTGACCGCCTCGTCGAGCCGGTCGGGACCCAATGTCGACCACTGGCGGCTGTGCATGGCCAGCAGCAAAATCTTGGTGTCGCCGACGCGCTCGGCCATCTCGGTGGCTTCTGCGCTTGCCCGATCGGCTTCTTCCAGTGCGCCCTTGCAGCGAAGCTCGAGGGCCAGCCGGGCGAGCACCGTCACTCGTAGCGCGCTATCGCGCGCCGGCAACACCTCAAGCGCTTCGCCCAGCATCGCCACCAACTGTTCGTCGGCTCGATCGGTGATCGAAAAGCCGCCCGGCCCACCGCCGTAGCCAAGCGCGGCGCGCGCGTAGTGGTCGTTGAGCGCGAGTTCACGTGCCATCGACGCTGCCTCGCCGAACGTCTCACGGGCCCCGTCGGCTTCGCCTGCGCCCCATCGGGCATCCCCGAGCGCCAGCAACAGATCGCATCGACGCTGCGGCACCTCCGGGAGCATGTCGAACAATCGCAGCGCCGTTTCGAAAAGCCCGACGGCATCTTCGTAGGCATACGTCGCCGCTGACCGCTCGCCCGCCCACCAGGCGTAGTCGGCTGCCTTGCCGACGTCGCCCTGTGGTGCCGCCTTCGCCAGGTGGTAGGCGATCGCCGACAAGTGGGATTCGATCCGGTCTTCGTAGAGTTCCTCGATGGCCTCGCCGGCGGCGATGTGCAGCGCAGAGCGGCGCAGCCCGGGCAGGTCGTCATACAGGGCATCACGGGTGGCGCCGTGGGTGAAGACGTACCGCCCGGGCTCGCCGCTGGCGTGCGTGACTATCGCCCCGTCCAGGGCGGTCTGCAGCCGTTCGAGGGCGACGCCCGCCTCCAGCCCGCTGACGCGCGTCAGGATCTGGAGGTCGAACTCACGCCCGATTACGGCGGCCGTCGACAACAGCTCGAGGGTGTCAACCGGCAACTTCTCCAACCGATGGGCGACGACCTCACGGACGCCGCGGGGAATCCCAAGCTCGTCGTCTCCGCGGAGGTTGGTAACCCAGCGCCCGTCGCGCCAGTCGAGCACTTCAGAGTCGATCAGATGGCGGATGATCTCCTCGGTGAAGTACGGATTACCTTCGGATTCACGGCAAATGGCATCTGCGAGGGTGAGCTCATCTCGTTGTTCCAGTGGTTGTTGCAGCACCGCTTCCAGCATGGCTTTGACATGCTGATCGGATAGCCCTCGCAGCCTGATACGGCTATAGCCCCGCTCCTTGCTGAGCGCGGTCAGCGCTTCGTTGAGATATTCCCCGGGAACCTCGTCGTCGCGATACGTGCCCAGCAGCAATACCCGCGAGCGGGACAGCTCGCGCGCGACGAAAGCCAGCAGCATCAGCGAGGGACGGTCGGCTTGCTGCAGGTCTTCGAGGAAGATCGCGAGCGGCTGACGCTCCGAAGCTCCGATCAGAAATCGCGAAACCGAATCGAACAAGCGGAATCGTGCCTGCTCGGCGTCGAGCGGCGGCGACTCCGGGATCTCCGGTATCCGCTCGCGCACCTCGGAGACGATTTGTCCGATCTCAAACGCGCCAGAGCCCAGGTCGGAAGCGACTGTCTCGGCGTCGTGTTCGCGTGCATAGTCGCGGATCACCTGGATCCACGGCCAGTAGGCAGGCGCGCCTTCGCCCGCGTAGCAGCGGCCCCACAGAACTTGCGCGCCGCGCAGCGCAGCGTATGCCGCGGCCTCCGACGCCAGCCGTGTCTTGCCGATCCCAGACTCACCGCTTATCAACACGGTGCGCCCGCGGCGGCCGGCCGTGTCGTCGATCGCTGCGCGCAGTTCTTGCATCTCGCGCTCTCGCCCAACGAAACCGCTGTCGGTGATCCGGTCGAGCGCGGCCATGTCGTGAGTGGCGGTGTCGCCATGCGCCACGACGGCAGCGATCGCCCCAAGCGCGTCGCGAACCTCGGCTGCTTGCTGGGGGCGGGCTTCCGGCGCCTTGGCCAGCATTCTCAGCAGCAACTGGTCGAGCGCGGCGGCAACACCGGAGCGATGTCCGCTCGGCGCGACCGGTGCCGTCGAAACATGCTGGGAGACAACCGCAGCCGCGGACTCGCCAGCGAACGGAGGTATCCCGCAGAGTAATTCGTAAAGCAGGGCGCCGAGCGAGTAGATGTCCGAGCGTGCGTCAGAACCGCGACCGAGACCTTGCTCAGGCGGCATGTAGGCAACCGTGCCGATGATTGTTCCCACGGCTGTTACGCGCGTGCCACCTTCGGCGACCGCAAGCCCGAAGTCGCCAATCTTGGCGGCACCGTCCGGGGTCAGCCACACATTCTGCGGTTTGACGTCACGATGCACGACGCCATGGGCGTGTGCGTGCGCAAGCCCACTGGCGATGTCCATTCCGATCCGGACCACTTCCTCGACGGCGAGCCGGTGATCCGCTGCGTCGGAGAGCAGGTCATAGAGGTCACCGCCGGCCATGTACTGGCTGATCAGATACAGCTGGCCCGATTCCTCGCCGAAGTCGTAGACATTGACGATGTTGGCGTGCTCGCCAAGCTTCGCCATCGCCTCGGCTTCTCGGCGTGCCCGGTGCATGGCGGTTTCGTCCGACCCGGCGGCTTTGAAGACAGCGGCGGCGACCTCACGCTGCAGGCGGGTGTCGGTGGCCAGGTATACACGTTTGCCGGCACCTTCACCGAGCAGGCGGCCAAGCGTATACCGGCCGCCTGCAAGGGTTTTAGGCGGCGGCGTGTCGGGCGGCTGCGCCGGCACCGACTGGACGGCCAACGAGGCACCGCACTCGTCGCAGAAGCGCTGCGAGCCAGGGTTGCGCGAACCACACCTCGGACAGGCAATCTCGACCACCATCGGGGCGCCGCAGCCGCCGCAGAACCTGGCCTGGGGCCGGTTCCCGGTCCCGCACTGGCTGCATTCGACACTCGCCGCCGTACTCATGGCCCGGTTACCTCAGTGCCGCTCCGGGAAGTCCGCCGACCAACAGCGTCCCTGGTCCGACGTGCGTTGCGACGACGGGTCCGACTTCGGAGATGAATTCCGGCTCCGTGCCGAACATTTCGGCAATACGTTCCCCTACTCGCTTCGCGTCCTCGTGCGCATTCGCGTGTTGGACGAACCACCGGTCGGCGCCGAGAGAATGGCGCTGGCGCATCAGCTCGACCAACCGCTCGATACCGCGTGTACGCGTGCGTACCCGCTCGATGGCCTTGAGCTCGGGCTCGATCATCAAGATCGGCTTGAGGTCGAGAGCCGATCCGATCCAGGCGGCGACGGTGCCCACCCGGTCGCTTCGCCGAAGGTACTCGAGCGTATCCACCAGAGCCCAGCCCTTGACCTCCTGACGGGCGTGACGTACCCGCTCGACCACTCCATCCAGATCGGCGCCCCCCGCCGCGGCACGCGCCGCCGCCAGCGCCTGCAGCCCGAGGTGGCCACCGAAGCCGGCCGAGTCGATCACCACCACCCGCTCGCCGCCTCGGCCCCCAGCCTGCAGCCGTTCGGCTGCCTGTCGGGCCGTCGAGCAAGTCCCGGAAACGCCCGAGGAGATCAGCACGGCCACGACAGCGCTGTGCTGCTGCAGCAGCCGCTCAAAGACCACGCCGAAGTCCTCGACCGTAGGCTCCGATGTCGTCGCAACGCTCTTCGCCGCGTCCAGCGCCGCGTAGAACCGTCCGAATTCGCCGTCGAACTCGGACTCACGCAGCGGGCCGCCACCGGTGTCGTAATACAGCGACACCACCGTGACGCCCAGGCCGTCGATGAGCGCGCGCGGCAGATAACTGGTGCTGTCGGTAACCACTGCGACGTCAGACACGCGCGCACTCCAACCGGACGCCGACACCGTGGAATCGCCACTCGCAGGCCGTCATCCTGCTCGGCGTGAACCACCTGTCCAGCCACAATCACTAACCGTGTAACGGTACCGCCGCAGACCCCCAGCCGAGAGAGATCCGCTGACTTCGATCTAATACGAAACCTGCATGTAACAGTTGCCGTCGGCTAACCCAGCGCCGCGCTTGGAAGACCTCCCACAGCCAACGCCCGCGGACCGAGGTGTGTCGCAACTACCGGGCCCATCTCGGCGACGAACTCCGGTGGGGTACCAAACAGCTCAGTGAGACGCTCGGATAGCCGTTGTGCGTCGTCGTCCGCAAAGGTGTGGTTGATAAACCATCGATCGGCGCCCACCGCGCGGCGCTGGCGCATCAGTTCGACCAACCGCTCGACAGCACGTCTGCGTGTGCGTACCCGTTCGACCGGTCGGAATTCTGATTCGACCATCAAGATCGGCTTGAGGTCGAGCGCCGACCCGAGCCATGCTGCCGCGCCACCGATCCGGCCACCGCGCCGCAGATACTCAAGCGTGTCGACGAGCAGCCATTGTCTGACCTCCTGACGCGCCCGGCGCGTCGCCTCCATCACCCCCGAGGGATCGTCTCCCGCGGCGGCCGCCCGCGCTGCCGCCATCACCTGAATACCCATATGGCCCGCCGCGCCGGCTGAGTCGATCACCACTACCCGCTGGCCGCCGCGGCCCTCAGATTCCAGCTGCGCGGCTGCCTGTCGAGCGTTCGAGCAGGTCTTGGAAAAACCCGAGGAGATCAGTACCGCGACAACAGCGCTGTACTTCTGCAACAGCCTTACAAAGACCACGACGAAGTCCTCAACGCTAGGCTCCGACGTCGTCGCCACACTCTGCGACGCGTCCAATGCCGCATAGAACCTTCCGAAATCACCGTCGAACTCCGACTCAGGCAGCCAGCCGCCACCAACGTCGTAATACAGCGGCACCACCGTGATACCGAGACTGTCGACGAGGGCGCTCGGTAGGTAGGCGGTGCTGTCGGTAACTACCGCAACGTCAGCCACGCGCACCCCCCAAAGCCGCGCTTGGAAGACCTCCGACCGAAAGGGTCCCGGGGCCCGCGTGCGTGGCAAGGACTGGACCGAGCTCCGAAACGAACTCGGGCGGTGCATCGAACACCGCACTTAGACGCTCCACGAGCATCTCTGCGTCCGCGTGCGCATATGAGTGGTTGACGAACCACCGGTCGGCGCCCACCGCGCGGCGCAAGCGCATCAGCTCAACCAACCGCTCCACAGCGCGCCTGCGCGTGCGCACGCGTTCAACGGCCCGGAATTCCGATTCGATCTCCAAGATCGGCTTGAGGTCGAGCGCCGATCCAAGCCACGCCGCTGCAGTGCCGATCCGACCGCCGCGCCGCAGATACTCAAGCGTGTCGACAACGAACCACTGCCTGACCCCTTGGCGCGCCCGACGCACTGCCGCGACTACCCCTGCCTCGTCCTCCCCGGCAGCGGCCGCCCGCGCGGCTGCCAGCGCTTGAATACCAAGGGAGCCAGCCGCACCGGCTGAGTCGATCACCACTACCCGCTCGCCGCCGGGGCACTCGGATTCCAGCTGCGTGGCTGCCTGCCGACCGTTCGAGCAGGTCTTGGAAAAGCCCGAGGAGATCAGTACGGCGACGACGGCGCTGTACTGCTGCAGCAGCCGCTCAAAGGCCGCGACGAAATCCTCGACGGCAGGCTCCGACGTTGTCGCGACGCTCTTCGACTCGTCCAGCGCCGCGTAAAACCGTCCGAAATCGCCGTCGAACTCCGACTCACGCAGCCAGCCGTCACCGACGTTGTAATACAGCGACACCACCGTGATGCCGAGACTGTCCACCAGCGCATCCGGCAGGTAGGCAGTGCTATCGGTAACCACCGCGACGTCAGCCACCCGCTACCACCTCCATGATCTGCGGCAGCGCCTTACGAGTCGCGATCCGGCCAGCTTCGCGAGCGGCGTCGATCTGGTGCCATTCCAAAAATCCGACGCCGCCAACATCGGGATGGATGGAAAGGTCAGCCTGCGCCAGCACTTCGGATGACGCCATTGCGCTACCAATCGTCATCGTGCGCATGAGAGTGTCGACGATGCTCGGAACCCGCGGGGAGCGCGGCATTTTCGTCACTTCGACGGGACTTGCCTGGTTACCGGTGCCGATGCTCACCGCGATCAACGGCCCCTCCTCGCGCGCCAGCGCGGCGACCGGCAGGTTGTCCAGCACGCCGCCATCGACGTGCAGTGAGCCGTCGTAGACAATCGGCGCGTACAGTCCCGGCACCCGCAGGGAACAGCCGATGACGTCGGCGAGCCGGCCGCGGCGGTGCACGACGGTCCGCCGGGCCAGCAGATCGACGCTGACACAGCGGAATTCCTTCGGCAACTCCTCTACCAAGCGCCCGCCATGAGCCGTTTTGAGAGCGCCCAACGTGCGACGTCCACTGATAAGTCCTTTGCTCGGCAGGGTGTAGTCGCTAGTCGGGTTACTGCGGATGAAGTACTCGTAGATGTTCGCGTCTACCGCAGCTGCGTCCATACCGGTGGCGGCGAATCCCGCGATGATCGCTCCCATACTGGTGCCGGCGAACCGGTCGATCACCACCCCGGCGGCCTCCAGCTCCTCCAGTACACCCAGATGCGCAAATGCCCGCGCGGCACCACCGCTGAGCACCAGCCCTATCGACCGGCCGGCGATGCGGGCGGCCAGCGGGCGCAAGTCAATAGACGCATGAGCGAGGCGGACCGAGTGCACCGACCGCGGCGTGATCAATTCCTCCCACTGCCGCCGATGTTCGCGGTCAGCGGGCGGTCCCGCCAGCACGAGGTCAGCGCCCACCGCTCTCGAAGGCATCGGCGCCGATGGCGGTGCGGGGTCACCGGCAACCAGCACGACACGATCGGCCGAGCGCAAGCAGAAGTCATGCCAGTCGCCGTCGCCGATCGCCGCGTGCAGCACCACCTTGTCTGCCACCCGCTCGGCGCGCTCCAACCCGTCGCGGCCCACCCGGCCCGGGTCTGCCACCTGGAGCCGTCCCGACAGCGCAGTGACCAATTCGGTGGCCACCGTCGGTACTGGCGCCTGGGCGTCGACGCCGACGATCGCGATAACGACTTCGGGTGTCGGTGCGCGCGGGACCGCGGGCGGTGGAGCTTGATGTAGCCGGGTGGCAAGCACCCGGATCAGTGCCTCGAGGACGCCCGAATGGGCGATCGTGTCGAATTGAGCCTTGCTGAGTCGCATGAGTGTCGAGTCACGCACGGCGCGCACCGATGCCGAACGGGGCGCGTCGATCAGCAATCCGAGCTCGCCGACGACTTCGCCGCGGCCCAATTCCGTTAACACTACCTCGTTTTGGAGCACCTGAAGCCGGCCGTTACGCACCACATAGAGGGAGTCGGACGGGTCGCCCGCTTGGAAGAGATACGACCCCGCCTCCAACTCGATCTGCTCGGCGTGGTCACGCAGCTCTGCCAGCGTAATGGCGTCCAGCCCGGCAAAAAGCGGCAAAGCGCCGAGCGGATCGACCTCACCGGCCGCGACCGAGCAGCTCTCAGCGGGCAGCGACACCAGCCCAGGCCTCAACCGCAATTCCCGCGGATCGATTTGCCGCGGCGGCTCGACCTCATTTGTTGCTGCGGCGACATGGCGGGTACGGCCCAGCAACACCCCGCTGATTGCAACCAGCGCAAAGCACACCGCGGCCAGCACCCAACCTCGCCGCAGCGCCTCTTCGGCGGCGCCGCGCGCCGGCGTGCCGATCACAATCACCAGCAGCGCGATGCCGATCACGGCGCCGAGTTGGCGGGTGCTGCTGACCACCGCCGAAGCAGTGGCGTAACTGCCGCCTGCGGCCAAGCCGGCCAGCGCCGCGCTACCGAGCATCGGCAACGTCGCGCCGACCCCCAGGCCCTGCAGTATTTGACCGGGCAGCCACTCCCCTAGGAAATCGGGTTGGGATCCGACACGTTCGATGTACCACAGCAGGCTGCCGGCCCAAATCAGGGCGCCGACAATGATGATGAGACGGTAACCGTGGCGGTCGGCGACGCGGCCAAGTACCGCTGCGACAACTGCCGCGACGAATGCGGCGGGCGCGACGGCGAGGCCCGCGCGCAACAGGTTGTAACCCCAGACGTAGTTCAAGAACAACACGTGGGTCAGCAGATAGGCGTAGAACCCGGCACTGGCGACCAGCGTCAGCGTGTTGCCCGCCATGAACGATCGGACATGCAGAAACGCGGGCTCGATCAGCGGCGTCGGATGATTCTGCGAACTGAGCACAAACCCGAGCATCGCGATCACCGCGGCCAGAAACGATCCGATGGTCGCCGGACCGGTCCAGCCCCAGTCTGGGCCCTTGACCAGGCCAAGCGTCAGGCACCCAAGCGCAACTGCCAGTAGCGCCGCCCCGCGCAAATCGGGCATCCGTCGCCGTCCGGAGGCGCGGCTTTCGACCAGCCCCCGGCGAGCGACCACCACCGCCACGACGCCCAGCGGCAGATTGACCAAAAACACCCAGCGCCAACTCGACGCGTCCACCAGGGCACCGCCGATGGGCGGACCCAGACCCGACGCGATGGCCGCCGCTGCGCCCCACAGGCCCACTCCGTGAGCGCGGCGCGCGGCGTCGAAACTCTCGACAACAAGCGCCAGTGATGCCGGCACCAGGATCGCCGCGCCGATGCCCTGCACCACCCGGAACGCAATCAGGTGCCCGACCGTCCCGGCGACCGCGCACAGCCCGGACGCTGCGGTGAACAACACCACGCCGTAGATGAACATCCGCTTGCGCCCGAGCAGGTCGGCAAGCCTGCCACCCGCGACCAGAAACGCGGCGAAGGCGATGTTGTAGGCGTTCAGCACCCACGACAGGCTGCTGATATCACTGTTGTGGAAGTACCGCTGGATGGCCGGGAAAGCGATGTTGACGATCGTGGAGTCGAGGAACGCGAGAAAGGCGCCAAACGCCGCCACCAGCAACACCGCGGTCGGCGCAGGCTGGCGGCGCCTAGTGAGCGGTGCGCGCCGCCGGCCTGCCCGGAAGCGGCGGTTGGTCGGCGAATTCGTGGCCCGGTCCACACCGGCGGCAGCCCGGGCGTTTTTGTGTCTGGCGCGCTCGGCGGTGTGCCTTCCGCGAGTCGCGGACGGGGCAGCAGTTCTGTTCGCCATGACGCACCTCTATTCAGTGCGGCGGTTGCCCACCCGGGTGGTGTCGCAATTGTCGCTGAACAGCACCGGTAAGTGCGTCGAATTAGTGATCTGAGAACTGCTAGATCGCCCGCAAGCGCGGGCTTACGCAAGCGTGACCAAACCCAGTTCGGTATCGCCGGCCAGCATCGGGTGCTTCGGCAGCACCCGGACCGTGTAACCGACCGCCCCGGCGACGGGTAGCGGCGTCGTCATCGCGAAGACCGCGTCGCCGCCCAAAGCCGTTCCGGTATACGGCATCTCAACCGTGACCGGGTCGATCAGTGCGTCGCCGGCGTCGACTCGGCCGACTACCGCCTGAACGGAAACCTCGTCTGGCCGCAGGCCGGCCAATTGCACGGTCGCCGTCAGGGTCAGCTTCGACCCCAACACAGGCGTGTCCGGCAGACCGGTGCTGTCCACATCGGTGATGTGTATCTTCGGCCACGCCGCAAATGCGCGTCTGCGGTAGCCGGCCAACTCGCGCGCCGCCTCGAACGTCACTTGGCCCTCGCTCGCGACCGTGTTGCGCAGCGACTGCGCCGCCGGCGTGTAGTAGTTCTCGACGTACTCCCGCACCATCCGAGACGCCAGGACTTTCGGGCCCAGTGTCTGCAGGGTGTGCCGAACCATCGCGATCCACCGCGACGGCACCCCGTGCTCGTCTCGTTCGTAGAACGTCGGCGCCACCGAGTGGTCGAGCAGGTCGTAGAGCGCGGCGGCCTCCAAGTCGTCCCGACGGGCTTCATCGGCCGCCCGGGAGGCGGAGGGAATCTCCCAACCGTTTCCGCCGTCGTACCACTCGTCCCACCAGCCGTCGCGGATCGACAGGTTCAACCCGCCGTTCAGCGCGCTTTTCATCCCTGACGTTCCGCAGGCCTCCAATGGGCGCAGCGGGTTGTTCAGCCAGACGTCGCAACCCCAGTACAGCCGGCGCGCCATCGACATGTCGTAGTCGGGCAAAAACGCGATGCGGTGACGTACCTCGGGGCGGTCGGCGAACCGCACCACCTGCTGAATCAGCGCTTTGCCCGCGTCGTCGGCCGGGTGCGACTTGCCCGCGACGATCAACTGGATCGGCTTGTCGTCGTCGAGCAGCAGCTGCTCGAGTCGATCCGGGTCGCGCAACATCAACGTCAACCGCTTATAGGTCGGGACGCGGCGGGCGAACCCGATGGTGAGCACGTCGGGGTCGAAAGCCGTGGAGATCCAGCCTAGTTCGGCATCAGACGCTCCCCGCGCCAAGCAGGATTTCCGGAGTCTCGCCCGGACATCGTCGACCAGCAATGCCCGCAGCTGCGAACGGATCCCCCACAAGTGCCTCGCGTCGACCTGTTGGAGCCGTTCCCAGACTTCGGGTTCGCTGAACGAATCGGCCCCGGCCAGTTCGCGGCCCAGCTGCAACCACTGCGGGGCGGCCCAGGTCGGCGCGTGCACACCGTTGGTGATCGACCCGATTGGCACCTCGTCGGGGTCGAATCCGCTCCAGAGCCCGTTGAACATGACCCGGCTGACCCGGCCATGCAGCAGCGAGACGCCATTGGCCCGTTGGGCCAGCCGCAGACCCATGTAAGCCATGTTGAATTTGTCGGGATCCTCTTCGGCGCCCAGCTCCAGGACTCGCTCGCGGGGCAGACCCCGCAGCAGGCCCGATTCTGCGTCGTCGAAATAGCGTTGCACCAGCTCCAGCGGGAACCGGTCGATACCGGCGGGCACCGGGGTGTGGGTGGTGAACACCGTGGAGGAACGCACCACGGTCAGGGCGGTGTCGAAGTCCAGTCCCGCGTCGACCAGTTCGCGGATGCGTTCCACACCGAGGAATCCGGCATGGCCCTCGTTCATGTGGAACACCTCGGGAGCGGGCAGCCCTTCAATCTCGGTGAAGGCCCGGATCGCCCGCACCCCGCCTACGCCGGCCAGAATCTCTTGTCTGATGCGGTGGTTCTGGTCACCGCCGTAGAGGCGGTCGGTGACACCGCGCAGATCATGCTCATTTTCGGGGACATCGGAATCCAGCAACAGCAACGGGACGCGCCCCACCTGCGCCACCCAGACCCGGGCGCGCAGCCGGTCGGTATCGGGTAAGGCCAACTCGACCAGCACCGGATTTCCGCCGACATCGGTGAGCAGCCGTAACGGCAACCCCTGCGGGTCCAGTGATGGATACGTTTCTTGTTGCCAGCCGTCAGCCGTCAACGACTGTCGAAAGTAGCCGGATCGGTAGTACAAGCCGACCGCGATCAGCGGCAGCCCCAAGTCTGACGCCGACTTCAGGTGGTCGCCCGCCAGAATTCCCAAACCGCCCGAGTAGTTGGGCAGCACGTCGGCGACCCCGAACTCCATCGAGAAATAGGCGATCGCCGACGGCATGGCAGCGCCGTCGCGTTGTTGCTGCTGATACCACAGCGGGCGGCTCAGATAGTCGTCCAAGTCCGCGGCCAACTCGTCGAGCCGCCGGAGAAAGTCGACGTCGGCGGCCAACTCATCGAGCCGTGCCGGCGTCACTGCACCCAGCAGTGCCACCGGATCTTGACCGCATTGCCGCCACAGCGCCGAGTCGATCGTTGCGAAGAGGTCCTGCGTGGGCTTCTCCCACGACCACCGCAGGTTTGTCGACAGCTGCTCCAAGGCCGCCAGGCGTTCCGGAAGGTGAGCACGGACGGTAAACCGGCGGAGGGCTTTCACGCGTCAATACCTTACTGACGACGGGCCCGGGGTGACGTCATGACAGCCAGCGCTTTCACGCGCCCCGGGTGTGGCCCGACACTACGGTGGGTATTGGGCGCAAAGAGAGTTTCCGGGCGATCGAAGGAGTGCGGTGCCAGGTCGTGTCGAGATCGATGACGTCCAGCCCGTCGTGTCGTGCGGCGCATATCCGGCTAAAGCCGTGGTCGGTGAGGTAGTTCCAGTCAGCGCGTCGGTGTGGCGGGAAGGCCATGAGGCGGTGGCGGCGACCCTGGTGGTGCGCTACTTGGGGCCGCGCTACCCGCAGGCCAGCGAAGCGCGGCGGATC
The DNA here is from genome assembly GCF_059812285.1 of Mycobacterium sp. NGS62. Lineage (NCBI taxonomy): Bacteria > Bacillati > Actinomycetota > Actinomycetes > Mycobacteriales > Mycobacteriaceae > Mycobacterium > Mycobacterium sp. NGS62. The sequence goes on from NZ_JCALCK010000001.1 coordinate 1,065,609, forward strand.
AAGGCCGTGCAGGCAGACCTGAAAAACGGGGCCGAGGCACCGCCGCGGGTCAAGCCGCTGCTGGTCCCGATGACCATGGGTGAAGAGCCCTACGTCTTCCACGCGCAGTTCAGCCCGGACAGCGTCGGGTTGTGGACCTTCCGGGTGGACGGCTGGGGCGACCCGATTCACAGCTGGCGACATTCCATCATCGCGAAGTTGGACGCCGGCCAGGGCGAGACCGAGTTGTCCAATGACCTGCTCGTCGGGGCGCAGCTGTTGGAACGCGCCGCCACCGGGGTGCCCCGCAGCCGGCGCGAGCCTCTGCTGACCGCCGCCGCCGCTTTGCGCAACCCGGGCGATCCGGTGACACGCGCGGCCGCTGCGCTCGCACCCACAGTCGAGGAGCTGCTGGCGCAATACCCGCTGCGTGAGCTGGTCACCCGCGGCGAACAGTACGGAGTGTGGGTGGACCGGCCCGAGGCCCGCTTCGGCGCGTGGTACGAGATGTTCCCACGCTCGACGGGCGGGTGGGACGCCGACGGCAATCCGGTGCACGGCACCTTTGCCACCGCCACCGCGGCGCTCCCCCGCATCGCGGAGATGGGCTTCGACGTCGTGTATCTGCCGCCGATTCATCCCATCGGCAAAATCCATCGCAAGGGCCGCAACAACACCGCCACCGCCATTCCGGGCGACGTGGGATCGCCGTGGGCGATCGGCAGCGACGAGGGCGGACACGATGCAGTACATCCCAAACTCGGCACGATCGACGACTTCGACGACTTCGTGGCCGCAGTGCGCGATCTGGACATGGAAGTGGCGCTGGACCTTGCGCTGCAATGCGCACCGGACCATCCCTGGGCCCGACAACACCGCCAATGGTTCACCGAACTGCCCGACGGGACCATCGCCTATGCGGAGAACCCGCCCAAGAAATATCAAGATATCTACCCGCTAAACTTCGACAACGATCCCGCCGGGCTCTACGACGAGGTGCTGCGGGTGGTGCGGCACTGGATGGACCACGGCGTCAAGATCTTTCGGGTCGACAATCCGCATACCAAGCCACCCAACTTCTGGGCATGGCTAATCGGCCAGGTCAAAGCGATCGATCCCGACGTGCTGTTTCTGTCGGAGGCTTTCACACCGCCGGCGCGCCAGTACGGGCTGGCCAAGCTCGGCTTTACCCAGTCCTACTCGTATTTCACCTGGCGCACCGCCAAGTGGGAACTCACCGAATTTGGCCAGGAGATCGCCGAATTCGCGGATTTCCGCCGCCCGAACCTGTTCGTGAACACCCCCGACATCCTGCACGCCATCCTGCAGCACAACGGCCCGGGCATGTTCGCGATCCGCGCGGTGCTGGCCGCGACGATGAGTCCGGCCTGGGGAATGTACTCCGGCTACGAGCTTTTCGAGCATCGCGCGGTGCGCGAGGGTAGTGAGGAGTACCTGGACTCGGAGAAATACGAGTTGCGGCCCCGGGACTTCGCCACTGCCCTGGCCGAGGGCCGATCGCTGGAGCCGTTCGTCGCCCGGCTCAACAACATTCGTCGACTGCATCCCGCGCTGCGGGAGTTGCGGACCATTCGATTCCACAGCGTGGACAGCGATGCCCTGCTCGCCTACAGCAAGTTCGACCCGACTACCGGTGACTGCGTACTGGTAGTGGTGACACTGAATGCATTCGGGCCCGAAGAGGGCACCGTGTGGTTGGACATGGCCGCGCTGGGTATGGAGGGCTACGAACGGTTCTGGGTGCGCGACGAGATAACCGGAGAGGAATACCAGTGGGGAGCAGCCAACTACGTGCGCATCGACCCTGGCCGGGCGGTCGCCCACATCATCAACATGCCGCAGATACCACTCGAATCCCGAAGCACGCTGCTGCGCCGGAGGTGACGCCGCGATGACACCAACCGACCAACTGGCCCGGACCCATCTGACGCCCGAGCCCAATGACCTCGATCGACTGCTGGCCGGTGTACACCACAACCCGCACGGCATTCTGGGCGCGCACGAGTACGGTGATCACACTGTCATCCGGGCCTTTCGTCCACACGCCACCGAAGTCGTCGCGCTCGTCGGCAAACAGCGGTATCCACTGCAGCACATCGATTCCGGGCTGTTCGCCGTGGCGTTGCCGTTCGCCGATCTCATCGACTACCGCCTCGAGGTGAGCTACGACGGTTCCGATCCGCACACCGTCGCCGACGCCTATCGTTTCCTGCCGACGCTCGGCGAAGTCGACCTGCACCTATTCGCGGAGGGCCGCCACGAGCGGTTGTGGGAGGTGCTGGGCGCTCACCCGCGCTCGTTCACCACGGCCGACGGCGTCGTCGAGGGTGTGTCGTTTGCGGTCTGGGCACCTAATGCCAAGGGCGTCAGCCTGATCGGTGACTTCAACGGCTGGAACGGCAACGACGCACCGCTGCGCGTGCTCGGCTCGTCCGGAGTGTGGGAGTTGTTCTGGCCCGAGTTCCCACCCAACGGCCTGTACAAGTTTCGGGTGCATGGCGCCGACGGGGCCGTCACCGACCGGGCCGACCCGTTCGCCTTCGCCACCGAGGTCCCGCCGCACACCGCGTCACGAGTGACATCGAGTGATTACACCTGGCGTGACGCCGACTGGATGACGCAGCGCGCGCAGCGCAACCCGGTTTTCGAGCCGATGAGCACCTACGAAGTGCACCTGGGCTCGTGGCGACCGGGGCTCAGCTACCGCGATCTGGCCCGTGAGTTGACGGATTACGTTGTCGAGCACGGCTTTACCCACGTCGAGATGCTGCCTGTCGCCGAGCACCCGTTTGCAGGATCGTGGGGATATCAAGTCACGTCCTACTACGCGCCGACGTCACGCTTCGGCACCCCCGACGATTTTCGGGTCCTCGTCGATACGTTGCACCAGGCCGGCATCGGGGTGATCGTGGACTGGGTCCCGGCCCACTTCCCGAAAGATGCCTGGGCCCTGGGCCGCTTCGACGGCACGGCGCTCTACGAGCATTCCGACCCCAAGCGCGGTGAGCAACTCGACTGGGGCACCTACGTGTTCGACTTCGGGCGGCCCGAAGTCCGAAATTTCCTGGTCGCCAACGCGCTGTACTGGCTAGAGCAATTCCACATCGACGGCCTGCGCGTGGACGCCGTCGCGTCGATGCTCTATCTGGACTACTCGCGTCCGGTCGGCGGTTGGACGCCGAATATCTATGGCGGCCGGGAAAACCTGGAGGCCGTGCAGTTCCTACAAGAGATGAACGCGACCGCACACAAGGCGGCGCCCGGCATTGTCACCATCGCCGAGGAGTCGACGTCGTGGCCGGGTGTCTCGCGGCCGACAAGCGTCGGTGGGCTTGGCTTTTCGATGAAGTGGAACATGGGCTGGATGCACGACACGCTCGACTACATCAGCCATGACCCGGTGCACCGTAGTTATCACCACCACGAGATCACCTTTTCGATGCTCTACGCCTTCAGCGAGAACTTCGTGCTGCCGCTCAGTCACGACGAGGTGGTGCACGGTAAAGGCACGCTGTGGGGGCGCATGCCCGGCAATGACCATGTGAAGGCCGCAGGCTTACGCAGCCTGCTGGCCTACCAATGGGCGCACCCCGGTAAGCAGTTGCTGTTCATGGGCCAGGAATTCGGACAGCGCGCCGAATGGTCCGAGGAACGCGGGCTGGACTGGTATCAGCTCGACGAGAACGGCTTCTCCACCGGCATTTTGTCGTTGGTGCGCGACATCAACGCGACTTATCGCAGTCACCCGGCGTTGTGGAGCCAGGACTCCAACCCGGAGGGCTACTCCTGGATCGATGCCAACGACTCGGCCAACAACGTGTTGAGCTTCCTGCGGTACGGCAGCGACGGCTCGGTGATGGCGTGCGTGTTCAATTTCGCCGGAGCCGAGCACGGTAACTACCGCCTCGGGCTGCCCACCGCCGGCCGGTGGCGTGAGGTGCTCAACACCGACGCGACCGCCTACAACGGCTCCGGTGTCGGCAACATGGGTGGTGTCGATGCCACCGATGAGCCGTGGCACGGGCGGCCGGCTTCGGCGGTGTTGGTGTTGCCGCCGACATCGGCACTGTGGCTGGCCCCCGAGTAGCGCTCGCCACCAGCGCGGAGCGCTCTTAGTAGAGCGCGTTGGCGAGGTTGCGCCGACCCGTGATCACCTCGGGATCGGCGGGGTCGAAGAGTTCGAACAGCTCGATCAGCCGGGTACGCACGGAAGTGCGCTCGTCCCCGGATGTCCGTCGCACCAAGGCAACCAGCCGGTCGAAGGCGGCACTCACATCTTGGTTGAGCAGTTGTACGTCGGCAGCGGCGAACGCCGCCTCGAGGTCGTCGGGGGCCGCATCGGCGACGGCCACCGCGTCGGGCCGCTGCTCGGTCGCGCGCATCAAGAAGGTGATCTGGCGGATCGCCCCGTTGGCTTCGGCGTGGTTGGGATTGGCGTCGAGAATCGCCTGGTACGAGTCGAGCGCCGCCGCGAAGTCACCGTCGGAGAGCTGTTGCCGCGCCTGGGCCAGCGCCGGGTCGACTTCCTCGTCTTCTTCGGCGCCCGGTGCACCGCTGAGCTTGCCGGCCGTCGCCGACAACAGCGAATCCACCCACCGCCGCAACTGGTCGGGCGGCTGCATTCCCTGAAAGCTGGACAACGGCTGCCCGGCGGCCAGCGCCACCACGGTCGGGACCACTTCGATACCGAAGATCTGCGCCACCCGGGGCGCGGTGTCGACGTTGACAGTCGCCAGCGACCATTTGCCGTCGTCGGCGGCCACCAGGCCGGCAAGGACGTCGGCCAGCTGCAGGCACACATCACTGCGCGGGGACCACAACAGCACGACCACCGGCACCTGGTTGGACCGGATCAGCACCTCGTCTTCGAAGTTGGCCTCGGTGATCGGCACACCGGCAAGCTCAGCCGATCCCGCGCCGACGGCATCGTTGCCGCTGGCCGCGTTCGGCTGGGGGCGCTGCTTGAGGCTGGACAGATCGACCGCTCCGGCCAGCGCAGGCCCAATCGGAGGGCGGGGACGGCTCACGTCGACAAGTCTGGCACGCCGCCAGGCGTGTCCGTCACCCGGTCGGGAGCATCGTGGTGACCAAGATCACAATTCCGAGCGAGACGGTCGCCGCGCACAACGCCAGCAACCATCTTTGTCACGCCGGTCAGGCGAATGGCCTGGCTAACCGGCCCGCAGGATCAGCGCGTCGCCCTGACCGCCCGCGCCGCACAGCGCCGCGACGCCATACCCGGAGCCCCGGCGCGCCAACTCCAGCGCCGCATGCAGCGTGATGCGCGCACCGGACATGCCGATCGGGTGCCCGACGGCGATGGCACCGCCGTTGACGTTGACGATCTCCGGGTCGACACCAAGTTCCCTGGTCGACGCCAGCGCTACCGCTGCGAACGCCTCGTTGATCTCGATCACGTCGAGCCGGTCGGCAGCAATACCCTCCCGGCCGAGTGCCTTTTGGATCGCGTTCGCGGGTTGTGATTGCAGCGTCGAATCCGGGCCGGCCACCACACCGTGCGCGCCGATCTCCACCAGCCACGACAACCCCAGCTCAGTGGCTTTGTCCTTGTTCATCACGACGACGGCGGCCGCGCCATCAGAGATCTGCGACGACGAGCCTGCGGTGATCGTGCCGTCGGAACGAAACGCGGGCTTGAGACCGGCCAGCGAATCGGCGGTGGTGTTGGCGCGGATGCCCTCATCCTCGTTGAACTGCAATGGATCACCCTTGCGCTGCGGGATGCTCACCGGCACCACCTCGTCGGCGAAAACGCCGTCCTTCCAAGCCGCCGCCGCCTTCTGATGCGAGCCTGCCGCGAATTCGTCCTGTTCGCGGCGGGTGAACTTGTCCGCGTCGTTGCGTTGCTCGGTCAACGCGCCCATCGGCTGATCGGTGAACACGTCGTGCAGGCCGTCGTAGGCCATGTGGTCCAACACAGTCACATCGCCGTACTTGTAGCCCGCCCGGCTGTCCATCAATAGATGCGGGGCTTTGGTCATGGACTCCTGGCCGCCGGCCACCACCACATCGAACTCGCCGGCCCGGATGAGCTGGTCAGCCAGAGCAATGGCGTCGATACCGGACAGGCACATCTTGTTGATCGTCAACGACGGCACATCCCAGCCGATACCGGCCGCTACCGCGGCCTGGCGAGCAGGCATCTGACCGGCTCCCGCGGTCAGCACCTGGCCCATGATCACGTACTCGACCGCCGACGCCGGCACGTTGGCCTTTTCCAACGCGCCCGCAATAGCGATGGCGCCCAGATCACTGGCCGAGAAATCCTTCAGGGAGCCCATCAACTTCCCGATGGGCGTGCGGGCTCCAGCAACTATCACCGACGTCGTCATGAATACCTCCGGGGCGAGCAGAAGCGGCCGAAAAACAGGCCGAGGAAGCGCAATCTTTCCCGCCAGGTTACCGTGACGTTATGACCACCGAACATGTCGACGTCCGACGTACCCTGGCCAGCGCGTTGGTGACAGCGGTCGACCACGTCGGCATCGCGGTGGCAGATCTGGATGCGGCGATTGCCTGGTACCACGACACGCTCGGCATGATCGTGCTGCACGAGGAGATCAACAAGGACCAGGGCATCCGCGAGGCGATGCTGGCGGTGCGCGGCGCCGCAGTCGGCAGCGCGCAGGTCCAGTTGATGGCTCCCATCGACGAGTCGTCGGCGATCGCGAAATTCCTCGACAAACGCGGCCCGGGCATCCAGCAGCTGGCCTACCGGGTCAGCGATCTGGACACGCTGACTGCACGGCTACGCGACCAAGGCATTCGGTTGCTCTACGACGCACCGCGGCGAGGCACCGCGGATTCCCGGATCAACTTCATCCACCCCAAAGACGCCGGCGGTGTCCTGATCGAGTTGGTCGAGCCGGCAGCCGATTCCGACGGATCGCACTGACCCACTAAGACCACTTTCGGGTGGGCCCGCGGGTTGCGCGGTGGGCCCAGCACGGCGTGTGCCAATGCCGGCGGTCCTCCATCCCGGCCTCTCCTGAATCAGCCGGCCATACCACCAGATGTGCTGTGCCGGAACGAACTTCGTGATCGCAGCCGGGACAGCGATACGTCTTGACAGCCCGGGCGGCGGCCACCGGCCGAACTTCGTACTGACGGCCATCGGGTCCGGTTTCCATCCGCCGCGCCACCGGCAGCGACCGTAGCGGCTGCTGTCGGCGTTGCGGTGTACGGCGGCGGGCCATTGGCCCAGTCTATTTGCCGACTCAGAACAGTCGGTACTCGTCGCTGACCATACCCCGCATTTGATCGTAATCGAGTGTCAGGCAACGAATTCCGCGATCAACAGCCAAAGTCCGCGCCTGCGGCTTGATTTGCTGGGCGGCGAATACTCCGCTCACCGGCGCCAGCAGGCTGTCGCGGTTCAGTAACTCGAGGTAGCGGGTGAGTTGCTCGACGCCGTCGATCTCGCCGCGCCGCTTGATCTCGACGGCCACGGCGCGCCCTTGCTCGTCGCGGCACAGCAAGTCGACCGGTCCTATCGCGGTCATGTACTCGCGGCGCACCAACGTGTATCCGGTGCCGAGCAGTTCGACATGCTCGGCGAGCAATGCCTGCAGGTGCGCCTCGACACCGTCCTTGACCAATCCGGGATCGACGCCGAGCTCGTGGCTGGAGTCGTGCTCGATCCCCTCAACGGTGATGCGCAACTGCTCGCCGGCCTTGTTCTCCACCACCCATACCGGCAGCGGACCGTCGAGGTCCTCGGAGAGCCGACACGGCGGGCTCATCCAGTTCAGCGGCTTGTAGGCGCGGTCGTCGGCGTGCACACTGACCGAGCCGTCGGCCTTGAACAGCAGCAGCCGGCGCGCAGAGGGTAGATGGGCGGTGAGCCGACCGAGGTAGTCGACCGTGCACTGGGCGATCACGAGACGCACCCGACTCACCTTAAGGTCCGGCCGCCGGACAAATTAGGCTGACGCCACCATGATGGCCAAGAAAACGGTGGCACAGCGTCTCGGGCGGGTCCTGGAGCGCGTGACCCGGCAAAGCGGTCGGCTGTCCGAGACCCCGGCATACGGCTCCTGGCTGCTGGGACGGGTTTCGGAGAGCCAGGCCCGTCGCCGGGTGCGGATTCAGGTCATCCTGACCGTGTTCATTGTGGGGACAAATCTCATCGGAATGGGCGTCGACGCGCTGTTGCTGACGGTCGCCTTTCCGGTGCCCAGCGTCTTCAGCGATGCACCGGCATGGCTTACATACGCGCTGGTACCGGCCTACATCGTCGTCGCTCTGATACTGGGCACTTACTGGATCACCCGGCGCACCGTCACCGCACTGCGATGGGCAATCGAGGAACGCAGCCCGACCCAGGCCGACGAGAGCAACACATTTCAGGCCCCGGCACGAGTCGCCATCGTCACCTTCGGTTTGTGGGCGGTCGGTGCGGCGCTGTTCACGGCGCTCTATGGCCTGCACAACAGCCTGTTCATCCCGCAGGTCGTGTTCTCGACCAGCTTCTGCGGCGTGCTGGTGGGTACCGGCTGCTACCTGATCACCGAATTCACCTTGCGTCCGGTGGCCGCCCAGGCACTACAGGCCGGGCCACCACCGCGGCGGCTCGCGCCGGGCATCATGGGCCGAACCATGGTGGTGTGGCTGCTCGGTTCGGGCGTCCCCGTCGTCGGCATCGCACTGACCGCGTTTTTTGCGTTGACGCTGCGGAATCTGACCCAGACGCAATTCGGTGTTGCGGTACTGATCCTGTCGGTGGCAACACTGATCTTCGGTTTCACGCTGATGTGGCTGCTCTCCTGGCTGATCGCCACACCGGTGCGGGTGGTGCGCGCGGCGCTCAAGCGCGTCGAACAGGGCGACCTGCGAGGCGACTTGGTGGTGTTCGACGGGACCGAGCTGGGCGAGTTGCAAAGTGGATTCAACGCGATGGTCGCCGGATTGCGGGACCGAGAGCGGGTGCGCGACCTGTTCGGCCGGCACGTCGGGCGTGAGGTCGCCGCTGCCGCCGAACGGGAGCGGCCGCAGTTGGGCGGCGAAGAGCGCCATGTCGCAGTGGTTTTCGTCGATATCGAGGACTCGACACAGCTGGTGACCAGCCGACCACCGGCCGAACTCGTCCAACTGCTCAACCGGTTCTTTGCCGTGATCGTCGACGAAGTCGACCGCCATCGCGGGCTGGTCAACAAATTCGAGGGCGACGCGACGCTGGCGGTTTTCGGCGCCCCCAATCGCCTCGAACACCCCGAAGATGAGGCGCTGGCCGCCGCGCGAGCCATCGCACGGCGGCTCGGCAGCGAAGTGCAGGAATGTTTGGCCGGCATCGGGGTGGCGGCCGGAGAGGTCGTCGCCGGCAATGTCGGCGCCAAGGAGCGGTTCGAGTACACGGTGATCGGTGAGCCGGTCAACGAGGCGGCCCGGCTGTGCGACCTGGCCAAATCGCATCCCACCCGATTGCTGGCGTCCTCGGAGGTACTGGACGGCGCGACCGACAGCGAACGTGACCACTGGACGTTGGGCGAGACTGTGACGCTGCGCGGCCACGACCAACCGACCAGGATCGCGTCACCCGGGTAGCCGGATCCGGCCCGTCAATCCACCACGATGTCGTTTTTCCGCCAGTGATGTCGGTGGTCAGGTGTAATTGTGGCAATCGTGCATGAAGACTTCGACCGCTGCTACCGGGCCGTGCAGTCCAAGGACGCCCGGTTCGACGGCTGGTTTGTCACCGCGGTGCTCAGCACCGGAATCTATTGCCGTCCCAGCTGTCCGGCCCGCCCCCCGCTCGCCCGCAATGTGCGGTTCTATCCGACCGCGGCGGCCGCGCAGCGGGCCGGGTTCCGCGCGTGCAAACGGTGTCGTCCGGACGCATCGCCGGGCTCACCCGAGTGGAATGTGCGCGGCGATATTGTCGCGCGGGCGATGCGGCTTATCGCCGACGGCACCGTGGACCGCGAAGGGGTCAGCGGCCTGGCCGGCCACCTCGGCTACACCACGCGCCAACTCGAGCGCCTGCTGCAAGCCGAGGTAGGTGCCGGCCCACTTGCCCTGGCCCGCGCCCAACGGACCCAAACGGCCCGGGTGCTGATCGAGACGACGGATCTGCCGTTGAGCGACGTCGCTTTTGCCGCGGGGTTTTCCAGCATTCGCCAGTTCAATGACACGCTGCGCACAGTGTGCGACAGCACGCCGACGTCGCTGCGCAAGCGCGCGGCAGCCCGGTTCGGGTGCGCCGCCGGCTCGCCGGGAGCGGTATCGGTACGTCTGCCGGTACGGACACCGTTCGCTTACGACGGCGTTTTCGGTCATCTGGCCGCCGGTGCCATACCCGGATGCGAAGAAGTACGCGATGGCGGGTATCGCCGCACGCTTCGGCTTCCGTCCGGCAACGGCATCGTCAGTTTGACGCCGGCGCCAGACCACGTCCGCTGTCAGCTCGTACTCGACGACTTTCGCGATCTGACGACCGCTATCGCCCGTTGCCGACGCTTGTTGGACCTGGACGCCGATCCGGAAGCGGTGATCGACGTCTTGGGGTCGGACCCCGAATTGGCTGCTGTGGTGGCCAAGGCGCCCGGACAACGGATCCCCCGCACCGTCGACGAAAACGAACTGGCTATCCGCGCCGTGTTGGGTCAGCAGGTCTCGACGAAGGCCGCCCGAACCCATGCAGCCCGCTTGGTCGCCGGCTACGGGCAGCCGGTGCACGACGTCGGCGGAGCGCTGACGCATACCTTTCCGTCGGTCGAGGAGCTCGCCGACATCGACCCGACCCACCTGGCCGTTCCGGCCGCCCGTCGCCGAACGCTGACAGCGCTTGTCACCGGGCTGGCCGACGGCAGTCTGACGCTGGATGCGGGCTGCGACTGGCAGGGTGCCCGGCGGCAGCTGCTCGCGCTGCCCGGAGTGGGACCCTGGACCGCAGAAGTGATCGCCATGCGTGGACTTGGAGACCCAGATGCCTTTCCCGCCAGCGACCTTGGGCTGCGGCTGGCCGCCGAACAATTGGGGTTGCCTGCCGGACAGCGTGCGCTCATCGCTCGCAGCCAGGCCTGGCGGCCCTGGCGTTCCTACGCCACCCAGCATCTGTGGACGACGCTGGACCACCCGGTGAACCATTGGCCATCAAAGGAGATCGCATGATCTACTACCGCACCATCGACAGCCCGATCGGCCTGCTGACCTTGGCGGGCCATGACCATGTCCTGACGAACCTGCGCATGGTGGACCAGACCTACGAGCCGAGCCGCGCCGACTGGGTGCCCGAGGACACCGCCTTCCCAGCGGCCGTCGACCAACTCAACGCGTATTTCGCCGGTGAGTGCACCGACTTCGACATCGAGTTGAGCATGGCGGGCAGCGTGTTTCAGCGGCGCGTGTGGCAGGCGTTGATGACGATTCCATATGGAGAAACCCGGTCCTACGGAGAGATCGCCGAACAGATTGGCGCGCCGGGAGCCGCTCGCGCGGTCGGCCTGGCCAATGGACGAAATCCGATCGCGATTATCGTGCCCTGCCACCGAGTTATTGGTGCAAGCGGCAGCCTCACCGGTTATGGCGGCGGACTGCAGCGTAAACGAACGCTGCTCGAATTAGAGAAAAGCCGCAAATCGGCGACGCTGACCCTTTTCGACTAGCGTTTTTGGAAATAAAAAAGGGCACCTTTGTGGGGTGCCCTTTTTTG